>PLYO01000027.1 GCA_003151825.1 Ignavibacteriota bacterium | reverse complement strand
AATAGCCCGTGTCCGTTTGCCACGGCGCTTCCTTCTTCATGGTGAAGCTCCCGAATTCGCTATCGAGCGATGCAAAACCCGTGCGTATTGCCGGGTAATCCGTATCGATTGCTTCCCATGTCTCGAAAATCGTGTCAGTGTCGGAAACGGGAGTAGCGATCAGGTAATAATTGAATTCAATCTTGAAAGGGCCTTTGGAAAATCGCTCGCCAAAGGTCGGCGAGATTGAGCAAGAGTCAAACATCAGGGAATCCCGGTTTATCTGAGTGGGTGAACGATATAAGGACAAGCATGATTGTCCTCTCGCACCCGACAACAAAATAATGGTGAAGAAAACGGAAAGGAAAATGCGGAAAGAACAGGCGCAAATTTTCATAAAATAATTCCGTTGAAAAATTAATGTTCTATAATAAACCGAATAATTCGGTTCCCTCCGGTTAGAAAATAAAGCCCCGATCGCAGTTTCGAAACATTAAGATAATAATCGTTCTCCTCGGGGGCAATATCTAAGGAGAGTCCTTCTCCGAGCGACGTCTCTAATATGAAATGAGATCCAAGAGGTATGCCGCTGATCCGAATCCAATCACCCGCAGGCTGGGGCCATACTCTGACATTAAAACCGTGCGGCGGCTCCTCTTTAACTCCAGCGGCAAATCCAGTGTCCCCTTCGAAAAAAACAGCACATTCAGGGATGGAATCAAATCTTGCGATTACACCACTGCTATCCACCGGAACATAATTTGAAAATGTGAGAAGAAAAATGTGGTTACCGAAATAGCCCGTGTCCGTTTGCCACGGTGCTTCTTTCTTCATTGTGAAGCTCCCGAACTCGCTGTCGAGGGCCGCAAAACTCGCGCAAGTTTTCGGATAGTTTGTGTCGATTGCTTGCCATGTCACGTAAATCGTATCGGTATCGGAAATAGGTGTTTGAATCATATAATAATCAAATTCTACTTCGAAAGGGCCTTTAGAATATCCTTGAAGATACGTTGGTGAATCGGGGCATGTGTCGATCATGAGCGAATCGCCGCCGAAATTGGTCGAATGCGCCCACTGGTGGTAATTCGTAAGGCACGAATCCACCCCTTGCGCCCCGGCACGGCCCGTGGCGGCTAAGAGCAGCATGGCTGCAAAAAAAGCGGTTCGTTTCAGCATAATTTCCTCACATTAGAAAAATTAACCCCAAAACCTAATCAGTGAACACCGGAAAGTTGCTTTCGATGCAGGGAAAATCGAAACATTTTTCATTTCTTAAAACCTCCGCTTGCACCCCTTTCAGGAACGCCCTCGCAATCCTCCTGTTTTCCCTTTATGTCAATTCGAACCGAACGCGTGGGCGGCGAAGTGCAGCAAGCACTCGCGCGGGCTTTACAGACCGATTTTTCGTCTCTTACGGACTCTCTTATCACGGTCACGAAAGTCCGCATGGCTCCGGATTTGCGTAGCGCGCGCGTGTATGTGAGCCTTTTGGGCGGAAGCAGTTCGGGTACACAATCGCTCGAAAAAATCAAAGCAGAAGCGCCGCATCTTCGCGCTGCCGTCGCTAAAGCCATCCGTTTGCGTTTTGCTCCGGAATTATTCTTTTATTTGGACGACACGCAGGAGGAAGTCGCGCGCGTCGAAGAGATATTCAAGCGCATTGGCGAAGCGCGGCCACCGCTTACCGAAGAGCAGTCCATTACCGAAGCGTGAATACTGAGATTGTATGCTTGGATCGGGCATCCTTCCTCTCGGATCCCGGAAAGGTGCAAGAGAGTCTCACGAGTTCGACTGGGGCACTCGTTTTGATTCAAAAACCTTATGGCGACACTTCTTTTTATGTCGTGAACCAAATTCGAAAAGCGATCAGCCGTAGGGCGGATGTTCGCCGCGTCAAATGCGGCCATGCGGGAACGCTCGATCCGCTTGCCACGGGCCTGCTCATCATCGCCACGGGAGGCAAAACGAAAGAGCTTGCGAATCTCATTGGACTCGATAAGACGTATCGCGTTCGAATGCGGCTCGGCGTGACGAGCGCGAGTTTCGATCTGGAGCAGCCGGTCGAAATTTCCGGAGGCGAGGGAACAATTACGAAGGAAGCGGTGGAATTGGCTATCCACGCGCTTCCGGGCGAGCACGAGCAAATTCCGCCGATTTTCAGTGCCATCAAGCAGAAGGGAAGGCCGGCCTATCGCGCGGCCCGCGCTGGAAGGATTCCCATAATGGCAGCACGGACTATTGTTATACATGATGTCGAAATTATTTCTATTGCATTGCCGTATGTTTCCTTCCGCGTGCGCGTTTCGAAAGGAACGTACATTCGCAGTTTGGTACGCGACATTGCGACAACGCTTGGGACGGGCGGCCTGCTCATCGATCTCGAACGTGAGGCCATTGGCGATTGGCGTGTCAGGGACGCATTGACCATGGAAGAGATAACTCAAATTCTTAAAAAACCTGAGTATGAGGCGGCCGATCCTCTTCATCATTCATAATTCATCATTCATCATTTGAAGATCACCTGGGGATTAGAAAACGCGGTCTATAACCCGAAGACAGTCACCACGCTCGGGAGCTACGATGGCGTCCATCTTGGGCATAAGCAAATCCTTGCCCGGCTCCGAGAACGAAAGCGGGAACTTGGTCTGGATCGCTCGCTGCTTATTACGTTTCATCCGCACCCGCAGGAAGTTCTGCGGCGTCACGGCGCGCCGGTCGAACTGCTCACCACAATCGAGGAGCGAATCGAACTCATCGAAAAGGAAGGGATTGACGAGATGCTCATCATCAAATTTACTCAGGAATTTTCCCAGACCTCGTATCTCGACTTTTTTCGAGAGACCATCGCCAAACAATTAGGGACGCGCGCAATGGTGCTGGGATTCAATCATGCCTTCGGAAAAAACCGGGAAGGCGACGCGGCACATTTGAAAAAGATCGCTCCCGAAATGGGAATTTTGATTGAAGAAATAGCTCCCGTAGAAAAAGACGGTATCTCCATTAGTTCAAGTAAGATACGGCTGGCTCTCAAAGCAAGGGATATTGCCAATGCCAACGCCTGGCTCGGTTATGCTTACAGCTTGACGGGCGAAGTTGTGCATGGCGACGCCGTTGGGCGTGGCCTCGGTTTTCCGACCGCAAATTTGCAAATAGAAACTACAAAACTGATTCCCGCCGATGGCGTGTATGCCGCCCGCGCCGTTTACGATGGCAAATCGTATCCCGCTGCCCTGAGCATCGGCACGAAACCAACGATGTCCGATGATGGCGAGCGAACCGTCGAAGTGCTTCTGATTGGATTTAGCGGCGATCTCTATGGCAAGCAAATGTCTGTTGAGTGTCTGCGCTTTTTGCGGCCGCAGGAAAAATTCTCCTCGCTGGATGAATTGAAGCGAGCCATTGCGAATGACGTTTCCGTAATTCAATCGTTGGAGAAAATGTGAATGATGGAAAGGAACTTTCGTATTCAATGGAACGGCCAGTGGCGGGAGATTGCCCTTGCCGAGTGCAAAGTGACCGAGATCGCTCCGGGCCATTTTATCGTTTCCTTGCAAAATCAAAATTTCGAGGTCTCCGTGTTGCCGGGTGGTCGGTTAAGCGATGGTCTTGCGCTGGATGGAACGGAACTCAAGATCGAATCGGAGCGGGAGCAAGTTATCCGCGAGCGTTTTCAGACCGCCGGGCCTTCGGGAACCGTTCGTACCGGAACGCATGTCATACGAGCGCCAATGCCGGGGCTGGTACGTTCGATGAAGGTCGCTGCGGGTGACGCAGTTGAACGCACGACGACGGTCCTTGTTCTGGAAGCGATGAAAATGGAAAACAACATCCTCGCCGGAGTGAAAGGCCGTATTTCGCGGGTTATGGCTGCGGAAGGAAGTTCCGTTGAAAAAAATGCCGCCTTGCTGGAAATAGAATTAGTTTGAACACCACCCCCCAGCCCCCTCCTCTTGTCAGAGGCGGGGGAGTATGCCATGCGCGTAACCGTTAGTGTAGCCGGTCGTTTTCATGCGTTTCACTTAGTCGAGCAGCTTGCGCGGCGCGGGAATCTCTTTCGCTTCATCACGAGTACACTGAACGAAAAACGTCTTCCGAACCGAAGGCTACCGGATTCGCTTCGGAACGATCCCGATTTTTTGAAGCGAGTGCGTCAAATTCCGTTGCCGGAATATCTGGGCTATGCCCTACGCCAGCTTCCGATTGCGGATTCCCAATCCCTATCCTATTTCATAAAAGATAATTTCTACGATCGCACGGCTATTCGCCACATCACGGCGAGCGATTTATTCGTGGGGTGGGCAAGCCAATCGCTGTTCCAGATGCGCGAAGCGAAAGCGCGTGGTACACGTACAATCATCGAGCGAGGCTCGACGCATATCACCGAACAATATCGCTTGATCGACGAAGAGCGTAAACGGTTTGGAGTATCAGCGGAGCTGCGTTCGCGCTGGGATCGTCTGCTCGAAGAGAAGCAACTCAAAGAATACCACGAAGCCGATTTTATCATGACGCCGAGCGCGTTTGCGCGGCAAAGTTTTTTAGATCGAGGGTTCGATCCCGCGAAAGTGCTGAAAGTTCGTTACGGAGTTGATCTCGGTCAATTTTATCCCGCCGACAAAAAAGAAATCTCTTCAACGCCAACCATTCTCTTTGTTGGCGCGGTGGGATTTCAAAAAGGAGTTCCGTATTTGCTCGAAGCCACACGAACATTGCGAGCAAAGGGAAAGAAATTTCATTTCAAACTCATTGGCCGCTATGAAAAAGATTTTGAATCGTGGCTGAAGTCGAGCACGTTACGTTCTGAAATTGATGAGCATATTGCCTTTGTGCCGAATCATGAATTAGTTAACCATTTTCATCAAGCAGATATGTTTGTGCTGCCCTCGATGCAGGAGGGTCTCGCGCTGGTGATTGCCGAAGCAATGGCAAGCGGCCTGCCGGTCGTGGCTTCTGACCACACGGGTGCGAGCGAATTTATCGAGAGTGGCAACAACGGTGCAATTGTTCCCGCAGGGAATGCCGATGCGCTTGCCGTTGCTCTCAGCGATTTGCTCGACAATCCCGATCGCTCGAGATCAGTGGGAACGGAAGCATCCGAAAAAGCAAAGTCATTTGGCTGGGATGCCTACGGCGATGCCATCGAGCAAACCTACAAGGCCATCCTCCAGAAGTCCCATTCGTCCCAAACGTCCCATCGCGATCAATCGGAAGCATCTTCGTTCTACAACGACTATTGGAACCGTTCCCAAGGCTGGACGCCAACGCATTCTTTCACGGAGGAGCAGCTAACTCTCCATTTCAGGAATGGCAGCACACCTGCGTTTCGTGAGAGCGATTCCGTGCTCGATGTCGGCTGCGGGGACGCTTCGAATTACCAGGCGTGGCTGGTAAAGCAGGTGCGCGATCTAAAAGCCATCGACATTAGTGCCACTGGGATTCAACGCGCGAACAACATGGGTATCGACGCGCGCGTCCATGATTTATCCGAGACATTTCCGTTCGAGAGCGAAATGTTCGATGGCGCGGTCTGCATCGAAGTGCTCGAACACCTGTACGATCCGAAGTTTACCATGAGGGAGATATTTCGCGTATTGAAGCCGGGTGGATTGCTTGTCGCAAGTGTTCCCAACAATGGCTATTTCCGCGAACGTCTCCGCGCGTTCTCGAGAGCAGAATTATCCACTTCCATTTCCGACTTTTCGAATGAATGGAAAGGCGCGCATATCCGGTTTTACAACTTAAAATCTTTCGCGCGATTATTCGAAGTGTGTGGATTTCAAATCGAATCCATCAGATCGAATGGCGATGCATCTATTTTCGATGGATTAGATGCCTTTGGCGGATATACGGCGCAGCATGTTTCCTCGTTCATGCGGCGCAAGCTGCCGCGCGGATTGCGGCTGGCTTTTCTCGAAAATACTTGGCCCTCGCTTTTTGCTCCGCATCTTATTGTGTGGGCGCGAAAACCCTACGGAAAGGATGAAGGCTGAAGGATGAAGGTTGAAGGGAAAAGGAAAGTTCTGATATGCGGCGCGTTCTGGCATGGCTCGCTCGAAGAAAGTTACGCCCGCGCGTTCGAGTCCATCGGCTGGAACGTTGTGCGTTTCGATTGGGAACAATATGGTCGCACGCATCCGCTTGCGACGATGATGTTTGCAGATAAGTTTCTTCGCATGAAAATCGCGGATCGGGTAGGGAAGCGGTTAACCACGGCAATTGAAGAAACAAACCCCGATCTTGTCCTCGTCATCAAAGGACGCCGCATTGCGCCCGAAATCTTGAGCAACGCCAAACGCATTTTGCGCGAGAGTCCGCTAGTGAATTTCAATCCCGATAGTCCGTGGGAACCGGCTAACTCTTCTCGCCGTCTGCTCGAAAGCATTCCAATGTATGATGCGCATTTTACGTGGAACAAGCAACTCCTGCCGCGATTCCAAAACGCAAATGCCAAAAAAGTTTTTTATCTCCCCTTCGCGTACGATCCTGTTCTGCACCATCCATTGAAAACGGGTCCTTCGAACGTCGAATATGACGCCATTTTCGTTGGCACCTACACGCCGGAACGCGATAAACTTCTTGCCACGCTTTTGGGTTGTACGATTTGCATCGTGGGCAATGGTTGGAACCGTTCCGCGCATGTGCCGAAGGATTGGATACGTTCGGACGCCCTCTATGGCGAGGATGCCACGCGCGTCCTTGGCATGGGCGTGTGCTCGATCAATATCTTGCGAGAACAAAACGCCGGCAGCCATAACATGCGGACGTTCGAAATTCCCGCCACGGCCCGCGCCATGCTCACGACGCGCTCGGAAGAACAATCCGAGTGGTTTGCCGAAGGAACCGATATGGAATGTTTTGCCACGCCGGAAGAATTTTCGATGAAAGTCCGTTTGCTTGCCAGCGATCGAGCGCACGCGGAATCCATCGCCAAGAACGGACACGAGCGCATCCGCGAAGAGACCTACGCCAAGCGCGCGCGAACGATGATCTCGCTGCTCGGTTTTGCTTAAGCGAATGAAAATTCTTTACGTTGGACATACCTATACCGTCCGCGCGAACCAGACGAAGGTTCTCGCGCTGGCCCGGCTGGATGGCGTGGAGATCACGCTCGTGACGCCTCCTGCGTGGCGAGGGCCGCTGTATGCAAACCGCACCGACCCGTTCGACACTTCGCTCGCTCCAAATGTTCGGCATCACATTCTTCGAGCAACGTTTGTTGGGAAGGAAAGCGCGTACATCTTTGCTCCTTTGATTTTTACACTCATACGGCAACTGAAACCCGACATCGTCCATGTGGAGCAGGGCGCGTATGCGCTTTCGTATGCGCAGATTCTTTGGGCGTTGAAAACATTCTCACCGCGATCGCGCGCACTTTTTTTCACCTGGTGGAATTTGCCTTACATGCCGCGTGGTATTAAGAAGTGGGCAGAATCATTCAACTTTGCGCATTCCGCGTGTGCCATTGCTGGGAACTCTGCTGCGCGGGAGGTGCTGCGCGAGCATGGCTTCTCGCGCCCGGTTTTTATTCTGCCGCAGTTAGGAATTGATACGGCTGCTTATGGTAATCTAGAACTTGCTCGACGCAACGATGGCCGATTTACCATCGGTTATGCGGGCCGCATTGCGGAAGAAAAAGGCGTGCTCGATTTGCTTACGGCAGTAAGCCAAATGGAGCATAAAAAAAATGTCTCGCTGTATTTCGTCGGCGCTGGCGATGCGCTGGAGCAAGCAAAGCAGTTTGCAGCGCAAAACTCTGTTGCGCTAATTCATCATCCCGCCGTGAGAAACGAAGAACTTCCCGAGCATCTTGCAAAAATGGATGCGCTTGTGCTCCCAAGCCGGACGACGCCAACGTGGGTGGAACAATTTGGCCACATTTTGTTAGAAGCGATGGCCTGCGGCGTGCCCGTCATTGGTTCGTCGTCCGGCGAGATCCCGAATGTCATCGGCGAGGCCGGCCTTATTTTCGATGAAGGAAATTCCGCGCAGTTGGCTGCTTTACTCGACCGGCTTTCTCTCAGTGAAGACGAACGGAATCACCTGGCAATGTTAGGAAGGAAAAGGGTAGAGGAGCATTTTACGAACGAAAAAATTGCCGAAGCCCAAATGAAGATTTACGAATGGATGCTGCGAGAGGGGCAGCCCGTCGGTGCTTGGAAAGGAAATCCCAGCGCATGAACGACCTCATTGGCATTGTGATTTTGCTGGTGCTCTTGGTGCTCATCTCCAAGACGGAGCGCCCCTATACGATTCTCTGGTCGTTTGCAACGCCGATTTTTTATATCGTATTTGGATTTAAGAGCATCTATATTAATCTGGGCTTTACGGATGTCGAGCTGTTCAGCGGTGTTTTGCCGATGGCCGTCTGCATCGTTACCTGGACGCAACTAAGTTCCACCGAACGCCGCCGTGCCTGGAAATACTCGCCGAAACTATGGTGGGTGTTTCTCGGATATTATTTTCTCTCGCTCGCTTGGTCGGATAATATCTCGACCGGCGTTCGCACCGTGCTCGAAATCGCGCTGCCCTCCGCGCTCTATTTAGTCGCGTTCAATGTCATTCAAAACGACTTTCATCTTCGGCGTTATTACCAATGGATGATGGCGATTAACATCGTCGTCGCCATCTTCGATCTCTATACGGCGCTTACGGGGTGGTCCGCGATTCAAGGTGCCGGCGCAATGACCGAGGGCGTTATTGGCTATCGGACGGTCACGGCATATTTCTACGTGACGATGGCGACGATCCTGATGATGCGAATGATGGAGAAGTTCGAGTGGACGTTAGGAGCGATGTATCTCGTCGATGTGGTTCTGCTCTTGCTTTCCGCCAGCCGAACGCCTACGATCGTTTTTATCGTGGGGTCGCTTGTCGCAATCATTTATCGGCGCAATTTGCGCTTCACGCTTATCGGTACGGTGGTCATTGCAATTTTGATTGGCCTTATTTTTCTGCTCCCGACGCGGCATAAATTTTTCAACGCGGACGAATCGCTCAACACGCGCGACAGCGGCCGAGGGTTTTTTCAAAAATATTTCGAGGATAAAGCAGATGAAGGTCCGCTTTGGGGCTATGGCGCGGGCGGAACCGAAACCTACGCGGCTTGGCTGGTACAGCATGTGACGCTCGTCGGCGCGCCGCATGACGAATACCTGCGCATCCGTTTCGATGGAGGGAAAATTGGGCTCTACCTGTTCTACCTCGGACTTGCCGATATGTTCGTTCGTGGTTTGCTTTGGGGGCGCGGAGTGAAACAATATTTTCCGCTCAGGGCCATTCTGGTGATGACGCCCGTCATGTTTGCCGTCAGCTGCACGAGTGACAATACATTTTTCTATTTTTATGTTTTTACGCAGTATCTGTTCGTCTTCATGGGATTTGGCGCGCGGCTCTGTTACGAGGCGCGCGTGCGCGAGGGCAAAGAACATCTCGTGCTGGACGAAACAGAAATAAAAACCCTCAAGGAACAAATGGGCCTCATGCCCGCAACCTAATTATGCGCGTTCCCTTTCTCGATCTCAAACTTCAATATCATTCCATCCGCGATGAAATTGCGGAGGCAGTTCAGCGCGTCCTCGATTCATCGCAATACATCCTCGGCCCGGAAGTTTCGGCATTCGAGGAAGCGTTTGCAAAAGCGCAAGGCGCTTCTCATTGCATTGGAACTAATAATGGCACGTCCGCGCTGCATCTTGCGCTCTGGGCACTCGGTATAAAAAGTGGAGACGAGGTCATTCTCCCCGTCAATACGTTTATCGCGACCGCGGAAGCCGTGCTCCTTTGTGGCGCGACTCCCATTTTCGTCGATCACGATGCATATTACACACTCGAACCCGAAGACGTAGAGCGCCGCATCACGCGCCGGACGCGCGCGATTATCGCGGTGCATCTCTATGGGCAGATTGCCGAGATGCCGGAGATCAGTTCCATCGCGCGCAAGCATGGGCTGCTGCTTATCGAGGATGCCGCGCAAGCGCATCTTGCATCGCTGAACGGGAAACGAGCGGGCGCGTGGGGACAGGCCACGGGATTCAGCTTTTATCCCGGAAAAAATCTTGGTGCGTATGGCGAAGCCGGCGCAGTACTGACGGAAGATGCGCAGCTTGCGGAAAAAATGCGCCGCATTCGCGATCATGGTTCCGAGCAGAAATACACGCATGTCATTGCCGGCCATAACTATCGTTTAGAAGCTCTGCAAGGGGCAATTTTGAGCGTGAAATTAAAACATCTCGAAGCATGGACCCAAATGCGTCGGAAACACGCCGCGCAATATGATAAACTTCTTGCCGGTATTCCCGAACTGTCATTGCCGAACGTACGCGAAGGCGCGGGGCATGTCTATCATCTCTATGTCATTCAGGCAAACAAACGCGATGAACTTCGAACATTTTTGGAAGAGCGGGAAATATCGAGCGGTATGCATTATCCCATTCCACTTCACATCCAGCCATGCTTTAAAAATCTTGGCTACAAAGAAGGCGCATTTCCACGTGCCGAACGAGCCGCGAAGCGCATTCTTTCCTTGCCCATGTATCCTGAGTTGACGGACAAGCAGATTCAATTTGTCGCGGAATCTATACGGGAATTTTATGCCGAGAAAGGAGGGCAGTCCTAAATGTTGTTTGCCGCGTCCATCCGGCGGCATGGATGGCCCAAAATTACATTGGTGATGCTCGACTGGCTTGCCGTGACGCTCGCGGCGATTGCAACTATTATGCTCCACTATTTCAGTGGTATCGATGAATATGACACGCGGCATTCGATGGGCGAATATATCCTGCGCGTTGCGATTCTATATGCTTCGTTCCCGGTGCTCATTCTGATTTTTCGGCAGCACCTTCTTTATAAGCAGAAGATTTATTCCACGGGCGTGATGCAATTTGCGCAGCTTTCGCGCGCGCTGCTCATCAACGCGCTTTTGCTCATCGCGGTGCTTTTTTTCGTGCGTCAGGACTGGATTCTCCACAGCCGCGCGAATCTCCTTTTATTCACCTTCATCTCACTCGTTCTGCTTTCGCTCTTTCGGATCGTCCTGTTCAGAAAATTACTGCTGCCTGCTATCGCCGGAATAGAGGTGCGGAGGATCCTCCTTGTTGGAATGAGCACGGAAGCAAGGGAACTTCTCGCGCAGTCGATCGCGGGTAAGACGCGGCCCTTCGAAATCGTTGCCATTGTCGATCGGCATGGCGAGTTTCCAATGAACGATGGGGGAGTGGTGACGATGAATGTCATGCCGTTGCTGAAGGAGTTTGTACCGGCGAACAATATCCACGAGGTTGTGGTCGCGGAAAACGATTTGCCGTATGAGGATGTCGTCCGCCTCATTTCCGAAGCACGTGAGACCGGAGTTCCCATTCATCTTCTGAGCGACCACTTCAAAGTCGTGCAGGAGCGGGTTACGAAAAACACATCCGAGTTTCTCAATGTCAAAGCTTCGCCGATCTCGCATGGACTGCATGGATTTTATGCGAATTATTTGAAGCAAGTCATTGATCTCATGGCGGCGTCTGTGGCCATCGTCATCCTTTCACCCTTTCTGGGTGTAATCGCTCTGCTCATTAAGCTGGGCAGCAATGGACCGCTATTCTTTCACACGGAAGTGGTCGGGCAAAACGGCAAATCGTTCCGGTGGTATAAGTTCCGGACGATGTATTGGGGAAAAAAGGATGAGGCGCATCGAGATCATGTGAGCGAGCACATTCGTTTGGGAACCCGTCCGACCGGCAAGCTCGAACACGATCCGCGCGTCACGCCCATTGGTGGGTGGCTCCGCAAACACTCGCTCGATGAACTGCCGCAGCTCTGGAACGTGGTAAACGGCAACATGTCGTTGGTCGGTCCGCGGCCATGTCTGCCATACGAATTCGAGCAATATGCCACATGGCATAAGGAACGATTCGCTGTTCGTCCTGGTATGACGGGCCTCTGGCAAGTGAGCGGACGTTCGAGCGTCAGCTTTAACGATATGGTGATTCTCGATCTTTATTACATCCACAACATCTCGCCCTGGCTCGACTGGGCGATTGTTCTCCGCACGATCGGTGTTGTATTGACGGGTAGGGGAGGGGGATGAAGTCAAGTGCTGCAGTGCTAAGGTGCTGAAGTGCTAAGTATATAGATTCCACTATCACGAGACGAATCGAATGGCAAAAGTCGAGAAATTTGAAGATTTGTTCGTTTGGCAGCAGGCTCGAACTCTGATGCAGGAAATTTACCGCATTAGCAAATGCACCGCCTTTGCGCGCGATTTTCGCTTGGTAGGTCAAATTCAAGGGGCAGCTATTTCCGTGATGGGAAACATCGCGGAAGGATTCGATCGAGGTCGCCGAGCGGAATTTCATCAGTTCCTCTCGATTGCCAAAGGGTCCTGCGGAGAAGTACGGTCGCACCTGTATGTAGCGCTCGATGCTGGATACATACTCCAGGAAGAATTCGACCGCATTAAAAAACTTTGCCTGGATGTTAGTGGCCTTATCAACCGTTTGCGAATGAGCATCGGTGGTTGGGAGGCAACAAACGATTAACCGATAGGACTTCTCGATCTCAGTGCTTTAATAGATATATCGTTCAGCACTTCAGCACCTTAGCACCTTAGCACCTTTTCACATGGTAAAAATCGGAATTATTGGCGTGGGCTATTGGGGATCGAATCTTGTCCGCACCTTCAACGACACGGAGGGCGCGGCCATCGTCGCCGTCGCCGACCGAAAGCAAGGGCGTTTGCAATTCGTCTCGAAACGCTATCCGCATATCCGCGTGACGGACGATATGGACAGCCTCCTGCGCGATCCCGAGATCGATGCCATCGTCGTGGCTACGTCCGTTCCCACGCATTACGAAATAGGACGCCGTGTCCTCGAAGCCGGCAAGCATGCGATGATCGAAAAGCCGCTGGCTCATTCTTACGAAGATGCACGCAGGCTAAAAGCTCAAGCAGATAAACTTGGCAAGGTATTGACGGTCGGGCATGTCTATCAATTTTCACCGGCAGTCGAGTGGCTTGCTGCGAGAATCGGAAGCGGCCGGTTAGGACGCTTGTTTCACATCGACTCGACGCGCATCAATCTCGGCCCTCCTCAATCCGAGGTGAATGTTGTATGGGATTTAGCCCCGCACGACCTTTCGATTCTCATTTATATTATGTGGCAAACGGGACTATCGACAGAGGTTCGTTCCATGCGCGTTATGGCGGGGAGTTTTGTGAAGGACGAACTTGCCGATCTCACCCATATCTTCATCGAGTTCGAGTGCGGCGTAACGGCGCATGTACACGTAAGCTGGGTGACCTCGAACAAAGTGCGGCTCATGCAAATATCCGCCGAGCATGGAACCGTTGTATTCGATGACATGCAGCCGGCGGAGAAAATAAAAATCTATTCGCAGGGCGTCGATACGCGAGTAGGAGCAGACGAATCGCAAGCGGCGGAGCTAACGTACCGTCCCGGCGATATATTCATTCCCACGCTGCCGCGCCACGAGCCGCTCGCCGCCGAATGCCGCCATTTCGTCGATTGCATCGAAACCGGTCGTGAGCCAATTAATGGCGGAAAGATCGGAGTTGAAGTAGTGCGGTTGCTGGAGATGATCGAGCGAGAAATAGGCACTCCGAATTGACCTGAACCGAAGGCACCTTTGAGTTAGATTACGGCTTTGTTAGGTTGCATGATTTCCAAGAAATTTATCGCATTCATTCTCTTCGGCACGCTCGCGTTAGCGCTTGTTGACGTATTGCACGCACAGGGCTCTCCAGCCGATAGTGGGAAATGCCCGTGGTCGCTTCCTTTTTCCATAACCTTTTCCGCATCCTTTGAACAAAACACATTGCAGGAATTTTTAAACCTAAACCATCAATTGGAAACCATACTTGAGGATACCACGGAAGTAGCGGAGGAGTCGGATGGTGTAAATGTTTATGCTAACTCCTATTCTCTTATGGGCGACACTCTCAATTATTACTTCGATGAATCTTATTTTGGGATGTATCACCTTTCAATTATATTCGTGCCCGGTTTTGACAGCATTGCTTCCCTGACTTATTCTTTTGACACGACTTACAATGGAAATATGTCCGGTTTTGATCATCAGTACTCTTTTAGCGTGTTTGGGCTAAGGTATGACAGCATCTCAATTATTTGCCCGGATTCTTCGCTTTCTCACGTGGCATTCACTAAATCGTATGATGATGGAGATGTGTTAGCCATTAATGGCGGGATAATCGATCAAATTCATGTAAAGTCAGTCGGTTTATTGTCAATGACACTTGGTGGCATTATTCGCCCCATCACTCTTTCTATACCTGCCGCTGTTTCGATGCCTACTCGGAACTCGAATGTTTCACTTCAGTCCTATCCCAATCCCTTCACTCACTCCACAACCATCTCCTTCTCATCCGAATCGCAAGGATATGCTGATGTCTCCATCGTAAATCTCCTCGGCTCCGAAGTTTCCCATCTCTTTTCCGGCGAGCTTGCGGCGGGGGAGCATTCCTTCGTGTGGAGCAACCCCACCGGCTTGCCGGATGGTACGTATGAATGCCTCGTCCGCATGAACGGGCATCTACAAACGCTGCCGATGGTGCTGCTGCATTGAGCCGTCGGCGGGCACTTGTTACGCTTGTAATGAGTTACAGAATGCATGAGCGCACTTGAACACGTTACGGCCGAAGCAGAAAAGCTGGACCGGCATAGCCAATTCATTCTTGTCGAACGCCTTGCGCGTCAGTTGGGACGAACAACGGAGCATCGAGACGCATGGTCCGAAGAATCGAAACGGAGAGCAGAATCATACGACCGAGGTGAAATTGAGGCGATCGATGCCGAAGACGTCTTTAAAAATCTTCGAAATTTAATAGGGAAGTGAAGGTTCGATTTCTTTCACCCGCGCAGGAGGAAATTGCTCATTCGGCCTTCTACTATCTTCAGGCCAGTCCTCAAGCGGCTTTCGATTTCGAAGAAGAGATCGAGCGTGCCGCACATGCAATTGCTCAAAATCCAACGTTATACAAAGTGGATACATCGAGCGGTCATCGAGTGAAACTCCTCGATAAATTCCCCTTCTCTCTCTATTACCGCATCGTGGGCGATGAAATTCAAATTACTTCAGCCGCGCATCACGCTCGATTGCCCGGATATTGGCATAATAGAATAAGATGAGCGACCCCATTTTTATCCATCCACAAGCTCTCGTCGAATCCAACGAGATCGGCGCGGGCACGCGCGTGTGGGCGTTCGCGCATGTGATGAAAGGTGCGCGCGTTGGGAAGGAGTGCAATATCGGGGATCATTCGTTTATCGAGTCGGGCGCTCAGATCGGCGATAATGTAACCATCAAGAATGGCGTGAGCGTATGGGATGGCGTAGAGATTGGCAATCTCGTTTTCGTTGGGCCGAACGTGGCGTTCACCAACGACACGCGTCCGCGCAGCAAAGTGTATCATCCCGAACCGGAACGAACTCGGATTCTGGAAGGCGCATCCATCGGCGCGAATGCAACCATCCTTTCCGGTGTCACGATAGGGAAGTACGCTATGGTCGGGGCCGGTTCAGTGGTCACGAAAGATGTGCAGAATTTCGAGCTTGTCATGGGCTGCCCGGCGAGACATGCGGGGTGGGTGAATGAGGCAGGGGAAAAGAACCTGGATTGCGCAGATTAAAGCGGATTACGCGGACGATTATTGGATTTTACTCCGCCCTAAATTTAACGAAAAACGATAGTAATTTTGCTGTCACTTGTTTGATAGTTTCTTGTTTTACCTATTCAATGCACGTACTCGAAGAATACAAATCAATCCGAAAAATCGTCCGCGTAATCCCCCTTAATCCGCGTAATCCAGGTTCAAAAGCTTGAAAGTCTTAATCACCGGCGGCGCCGGATTTATTGGCTCCCATACGGCAGATGCGCTCATCGAGCGTGGGGACGATGTTATCCTCTTAGATAATCTCTCTAAGCCTGTGCATTTGAAGGGGATACCGACGTATCTTCATCCAAAGGCTAAACTCATCATCGGTGATGTTCGCGATCCGAAGATTTTTCTCGAAACATTGAAGAGCGTCGATGCCGTTATCCATCTCGCTGCGTATCAAGATTATCTGCCCGATTTCAGCACTTTTTTTAGTGTGAATGCGGTCGGGACCGCGCTGCTTTATGAGTTGATCGTAGCTAATAGATTGCCGATTAAACGCGTGGTGGTTGCAAGTTCGCAGTCAGTGAATGGGGAGGGTCTCTATCGCTGTGAAATACATGGGCTTGTGGCTCCATCTTCACGTCCCGTCGAGCAGCTCGAGCGTGGTGATTGGCCTATGCGCTGCCCGGAATGCGGACGCGAAGCGGCATGGCAATGGACTCCCGAAAGTTTCTCGCATCCGGAAAACCAATACGCGCTTTCGAAAGAATCTCAGGAGAAAATGGCGCTCTCGTTTGGCCGAAAATATGCGATTCCAAGCGTGGCGTTGAGATATTCTATCGTGCAAGGCCCCCGGCAATCGTTTTACAATGCTTATTCGGGCGCCTGCCGGATTTTTGCTCTACATTACTATTTCAAGAAAGCACCGACGATCTACGAGGACGGCCTGATGCAGCGGGATTTCGTCAATTACCGCGATGTGGTGAAGGCAAACCTGTTGGCTCTGGACGATGAGCGGATGATTGGTCAGCAGTTCAACGTCGGCGGTGGGAAGCCATATACGGTGAAGGAGTTTGATCGGATTGTGGCAAAAATCTCGGGTTGCGAAGATATAGAGCCGAGCATTCCGGGAGTTTTCCGCTTTGGGGATACTCGGAATTCGTGCTCGGACATCACAAAGCTCCGAGGGATGGGCTGGGAGCCGAGTGGGACGGTTCAGGAGAGCGTGAGCGAGTATGTTGAATGGCTGCGAGGTCAGGCAGACATCGGAGGGATATTCGAGTTTGCCGAGAAGAACATGCGATCGCTGAATGTTATCCGTGATGCCAACGCTGACTGAGATTCATGAGATTTTTTGGGGATTATTAGGATGGCGGAAGGCCGGCGATATTCACACCATTCGATGTAAATGTGACTTTACATAATGTATCTTATGGACATTTTACTTATCCACTCGAATCAATGAATTCAATGGGTTGCGGCTACAATCTACATTCCGCGCAGCTTTCGAACTTTGCCCTTCGGCTTATGATGAGTGCCAGACGGCGGCGCCAATGGATATTCCGTCTCGACCGTACCGCGCATCATTTTCGAGAGTTTTACTTTGAGCAGCGAAAGCTTAAATTGCGAGAGATAATCGATAAAGTATTTGCCATGCAAATGATCGATTTCGTGCTGGATGACACGCCCCAAAATCTTTTCGGCTTCCATCTCAACTTCCTTGAGGTTCCGATCGAGGAACTTCACCCCGATCTTTTCTGGGCGAACAATCTCTTCTCGAATCCCCGGAAGGCTCAGGCAACCCTCCTCGAAGACGGATTCGCCCTCGGTTCCGGTAAGCGCTGGGTTGATGAGGACCAGCTCCCCCCTCTCCTCCATGCCCGGGACGTGTTTCAAGTCAATGACCGTGAGCGCAAGGGACTTCCCCACCTGATTTGCGGCCAGCCCAAGACCATCGGCATTCCGCATGGTCATGATGAGATTTTTGATCAGCTTTTGCAGCTCGGCGGAATCCTGCTCGATCTGCGTAGTCTCCTGCCGCAAAACGGGGTGATCGAAGGTGTAAATCGGTAATATCAAGTGCTGAGTGCTAAGTGCTAAGTGCTAAAGTCGATAATACTGGAAAGCCCAGCACTCAGCACTTTAGCACTAAGCACTATCCGCTGTGGACCTGAGGGGACTCGAACCCCTTACCTCGTCGTTGCGAACGACGCGCTCTACCAGATGAGCTACAGGCCCAAACTTCAATGACAAATTACGAATGACAAATGTCGAATTCGGGCGTGAAAATGTTCTTTCCGCTGCGAGAGTTCCACTCGATTGAGCAACGCGAAATAGAGCCTCGCTCAAAATAATTGGAATCTATGTCCCTTTCCTTTTTTTATGATGGGTGTGACACCATTCATTCGCGAGAAATTACGCCGCGTACCGCTGCGGGCAATCTTGTTCTTTTTTGGAACATTGCTCCTCATCGGTTTCTATCGGCGAGGTTCGCTCGTCGCGCTATGGATCGTAGGATGGGCGGCTTTTTTTACAACCAAAGTGGTGTTTACAGTAAAGCGCAAAGTGGACCAGAGAATTAAGAATTAATAGTTAAGAATTACCATTATGAAATTATTTCGATCGCTCCTCGTCTCCGCGTGTGTTGCGCTGCCAAGCGTAGTTTTCGCTCAGGCGAAGGGCACTGACAGCCTCCACATCCCCGCTAATTTGAAATTTACAGCCACCACCGTCCAGGGCGATGAAGTGAATTTCAAGGATTTTCTCGGCAAAGGTCCGCTCCTCGTCAGTTTCTGGGCCTTATGGTGCGAGCCGTGCAAGCAGGAGATGAAAGCCTTCAAAGTGCTGACCGATAAATTCAAGTCCGAAGGCGTGCATTTAGTCGCGGTCAATACCGATCAGGTCCGCTCGGTAGCGAAGGTGCGCGCGTTCGTGGCCACGCAGGGACTGGATTTTCCGGTCTTACTCGATCCCGATGGCGACATTGCCCGCGACATTTTTTCCATGGAGTCCCTCCCCTACAGCCTGATCCTTATGCCGGACGGCACGGTCTATAAAAAACACATCGGCTATACGGCCGGCGATGAAAAAGAAACCGAGAAAGAGATTGTCGAACTCATCGACCAGTTGAAGAAGAAGAGTTAAAGACGGTAAAAACACACTCGGCTCGGTGGCTTGTCATTCCCGCGAAAGCGGGAATCCATAACGTGAGATTCCGCTAACTTAAAAACTGGATTCCCGCGTTCGCGGGAATGACATTCTAAATTATTATCCAATAAAAAAAAGCGCCGGTGTGTCACCGGCGCTTTTTGAATAAATTTTAGGAATTACTAATTACCGTGCAACCACCATCGGCTGCGTAGCAGTGAACTCGCCGGACTGAAGCTTGTAGTAGTACATTCCATCCGGCAGCGTACCGGAGTTGAAGGTTGCGGTATGCTCACCCGCGCCCTGAACGCTATTGACTAACGTGCCAACGTTCTGGCCGAGCGCGTTATACACGTTTAGCGTCACGGGCCCGCTTTGGGCGAGATTGTAATTAATTTCAGTTGTGGTGCTGACGGGATCAGGATAATTTCCCGACAAGGCATTGACATTCTGTGCATTCGGATCCACGGCCGATGATGTGCCACTGAAGTAGGCGGTCAGAAGAAGATTTCCATCATAGGCCTGTCCTGTCACCCCTGATGTTGGATCGAGTTGTTCAAAATTCACTAAAAAAGCTCCACCGCCGCCGATATAGCTGCCCAGGACGGTGCCATCATCCAAATTCTGTTGGTATGAGCGCATGGGCTCACCGGTTGTTCCGGCCGAACCGTCCGTATCAATCGTCAATGTTTGAGTTCGAGTATCAACCCATCCCTGCAAGTTTTGGTCTAAAACATACCCGACCGTATCGTTCGAGAAGTTAGGGCCATCCACGAAGGCAACAATGGCGAATTGCGGGTAGGTCAGTTTTGTACCAGAGCCCAATGATTTACTAAATGTGACATGCACTGTGTTAAGCTGCCCCACGGTGATCTTGCTCGATGGAACTTTTACGGCGGCAAGTTGCGTCCCAATTACGTTCGGGAAAGGATATCCAGTCTTCGAATCCATAATGGGAAGCACCCAAAATGTGATGTAATCGGTCGGGTTGAAAGAAATGGGGAATATCGTCAAATCGGCCCCCACTAACTTTGGCGATGAAATATCCGTCGGTGTGGTGAAGCGAACGCCCATCACACGGCTGTACATCGTATCGTTCACGGTGTGTGTCCCGCCATTCTGATCCATATAATCGAGAGGACCGATGGTATCTTCGTTCTGATAGTAGAATAATCCATCCTGACTGACGTTATAATAGCCCAGCGAATCACCGGTTGCACGATCGAGCAACGGCACGTCTACCCACAAACCGGCCGATGTGTCTCCATAATAAAGAACGGTGTCGATTTTGGTTGCAAGCGGCTGCTCGCTGCCGGATGATGGTAAAATCGGCGAGGTACCCTGGAGATTAGTACCCATAGTGAAAGCCGAATTTAATTTTACGGATGGGTGCATGGTGATGTGAGCGATTTGTCCCTGCGCCGAGACCGCGATGAACGAAAAGAAGATGAGGAATGCCGTACCAATACGTTTCATTGTGTTCAAAAAGTTAAGTGAAAAACCGACCATGGGGTGCGATGCCGGATAAGTTTAAGGCGTCTTTCCCCGTTTATTACTAATAACCCGTAAATGATGAAAAAGTTGCCTGAAAATAACCACCCCCTGCCCCCGCCTTGAAAAGGCGAGGGTTCCATTGTCATAGACACCTACGCGGCGCCCAAAATTTCCGTGAGCTTGGTGATTTCGAGAAGATGCTTAAGTTGCTCGCCCGCGCCATTCAGGCGGAATTCGGCGCCATGCTCCTGTGCAGCCTGACGGGCGGCGATCAACATGCCGAGTCCTGAGCTATTGACGAAGCCCACGCCGGAGGCATTGGCTTCTATGCGATTGAATTTTTGCGCCGCCAGCGTCTCGCGCAGATCGACGGCGAATTTCATCGCGTCCGCGCCGCCGATGAGATCGCCGGTGAGCGTGATGCGAAGTTTGCCGGAGGAGGGTTCGAAGGATGAGGTCATTTTTTAGAAACGCTATGAACCTTATTTGTCATTCCCGCGAAAGCGGGAATCCAGACCGCGAGATTCCGGTAACTCGAAAACTGGATTCCCGCTTTCGCGGGAATGACATTAAAAATGCCTTTTATGCTGTTGCCGGAACGCGCTTCGTGGCAGCCTGCCTTCGGGTTGTGGCGGTTGCGGGCTTTGCTTTATCGCGTTCGAGCCAGTCGAATGCAATGGCCGATGCGACAAAAATGGAAGAATACGTCCCCGTGATAACGCCGATGAGCATTGTGAATGCAAATCCGCGCAGCACTTCCCCACCCCAGATAAATAAAACGAGCAGCGTCAAAAACACCGTGCCGGACGTGATGATCGTTCGCGGCAGCGTTTCGTTGATGGCGCGGTTCATAATTTCTTTCAGGGTCTGGCCTTTGTATTTGCGCTGGTCTTCGCGGATGCGGTCGAAGATGATGACGGTGTCGTTGACGGAGAACCCAACGATGGTCAGAAACGCGGCAAGCAGCGTGGAATTCATTTCGAGATTGAGCCACGGAACCAACCCATTGCAGATAACCGCGAACGCAAACGCCACGAGCACATCATGCACAATGGCGATGACCGCGCCCAATCCATACACGAACCGAAACCGGAACGTGAGATAAATCAGAATGACGACACACGTAAAAAAGACGGCCAAAAAAGCTTTTGAGCGCAGTTCCGCGCCGATCTTCGGCCCAATGTGCTGCTCCTGCATGAGTTGTGCCTTGTTGCCCTGAAAGCCTGTTGCCATGGCATCGAGCACCTTCTTTGTCGCTTCGCTTCCGGCCTGCGCGCCTTGCGCGCCTTCACGCACGCGTACGAGCACGCCGGATTCGTCCGTACCATAATATTTTACTTCCGCGCCACGAATGGCAGCCTTATCGAGCGCGCCGCGCACGTCTTCGATGCTCACATTCTTTTGGAATAGAAGCTGCACCTCGGTGCCACCGGCAAAGTCGATGCCATATTCCACGCCGCGAAAGAGCGCCCACACGATACCCGCCAACGTGATAAAGGAAGAAACGAAGTACCACGTTCGGCGCTTGCCGATGAAATCGATTGATGTTTTACGAAAAAAATGCATTACAAAAAGTGCTAAGTGCTAAAGTGCTAAGTTTCGATCATGCTAAGGGTATCGCGTGGCGCAGTGCTTCCAGCCTGCGTTTCCCCAATGCGATTACCCAAATTTAATGAGTTCCGGATTTCGCTCCATGATAAGATCGAAAATCACGCGGGTGATGATAATCGCCGTAAAGAGCGAAGCCGATACGCCGATCATCAGCGTCACCGCAAAACCTTGCACGGTTCCCGTTCCAAATGCATAGAGAATAACTCCGGAGAAAAATGCTGTCAAGTGGCCGTCAAAAATTGGCGCGAAGGCGCGATGGTAGCCATCGTCCATTGCGAGCTTGAGCGATTTTCCGAGCGATAATTCCTCTCGGATGCGCTCATAGATCAGCACGTTCGCATCGACCGCAATGCCGACCGTCAGCACTAATCCCGCCATGCCGGGCAGCGTCAGCGTCGCGCCAAACGTGGCGAGCACCGCCGCCGTGAACAGCAAGTTTATCATCACGGCAAGATCGGCAACGACGCCGCCCGTAACGTAATAAAATCCCATGAAAAGAACGACCACTAAAAGACTCCAGATGATGGATGCTGTCCCCTTCGCAATCGAATCCGCTCCAAGCGATGGCCCTACTACCGATTCCTGTATGATTTTAACCGGCGCGGGTAAAGCGCCGGCTTTCAGGACAATTTTGAGCAAATTGGCTTCGTTCATGTCCCCCGTGCCGGTAATCTGCGAGTTTCCGTTCGGGATTTCGCCGTTCACGACCGGCGCGGAATAGACGACGCTATCGAGGACAATCGCGACCTTCTTGCCAATGCTCGCTTTTGTTACGCGGCGCCATACGCGGGTGCCGTCGTCGTCCATTTGCATCGTGACTTCCGGCTTGCCGGACGTGGGATCGATGTCCGAGCGCGCGTCCGTAATGACTTTGCCGGTAAGTTCCGGCTGGCTGTTCAGGAAATATACCTCATAGATATTCTCGTTCGCCTTTGTGGTCGGCAGCGGGCGGCTGAACATGAAGGCCATCTCGTCGGAGTAAATCGCCTTTACGTCCGGACGGCTGAGAATGCTTTTGAGCAGCGCGCGGTCGGATTCCGTGACATAAATATCGTTGCCTTCGCGCGACATGCCTTTCTGGAGAATGGAAGTAAACGGATGCGTCTTTACGAAATGCGCATACTTTTGCTCCTGGGACATTCCAATTTCCGCAATGGAATCGGCGCGATGCGCGGAATCTTCCGGGCTGAGATGAGCCGTGGTCGCATTAGCGGTAGAATCCTTCTTTGTGGTATCGGCAACGGCTGCGGTCTTAGCAGTATCGGTCGCAGGCGCGCTGGCCTTCGCAGTATCCGCTTTTGCGGTATCGACTTTTTCGAGCCTGGCAAGGGCGGTATCGCCGCTTAGATGCCGATCGATGCGGTCGAGCACGCGTTTGACGACTTCAGGCTCTTTCAGCAGGCGGAATTCGAGCTGCGCCGTTCCTTGCAAAAGTTGATGAACTTGCGTGGGATCGCCAACGCCGGGAAGCTCGATGATGATGCGGCGCGAGCCTTCTTTTTGGATGGTCGGCTCGGTCAGCCCAAATTGATCGACGCGGTTGCGGATAATCTCGATGGCACGATCGACCGCTTCATCCACGCCTTTTTGCAGAGCGGCTTGAATGGCGGGGTCATCGCCGGCGCCGGCCTCGCTAAAATAGAAATAATTAGCAAGCGATTTGCCTTTGGGTTTGGCAATCTCATTGAAATGCTTGACGAACAGCGGAACGACGGGGTCTTCGCTCGTCGCCTCGTCTTTTTCCGTAGCGGCCATGACTTGCTCGAAAAGATCGTCTTTTTGCAGCGCCTGCTCGTCGATAAATTTCAGGACATCGACTTCCATTGTGACGTAAATGCCGCCTCGAAGATCGAGTCCGAGCTTGATCGCCTTGGCGTTGGCGTCTTTGAGGTCTTCGCCGTTCGCGGTCTTCCAAGCCTCTCGTTTAACCGAGTCTTGCGAGCTTTTACCGAAGCGGTCGAGATCGCCCTTAAGCTGCTGCGAGCGATAGGTTGGATAAAGCGCATACACTGCTCCGATAATGCAGAGCAGGATAATGATAATTTTCGCGCGGTTTTTTCTCACGTAATAGGAAAATCTTTATGAAAAACGATAATTTCGGGTCTTGGAAGGTTCAGCCTTCAAAAATGCAAGTGCAGTAAAACTTTAGGAGGGGGTTATGTTCCCGGAGATTGTATTATGGGCTGATATAAGGACAAAAACGACTAAAGCGACCAAAAGTTCTTCTATTTGCTTTTTGCAGATTAGTCTTTTGGGTCATTGTTGTCTTTTTCGTCCCTTAGGCGCCCGCGATTTTGCTTCCCGCGCTCCGTAAGGCGGGCTTGGGTCATGCGCTCCCGCAAGCCGCCTTCTTTGACGAAATCCTCTTCAAGTTTTCGAAGCTGCCGGTCGAGCAGATAGTTCGTCACTTTAATCATGCCGATAATAGCATTAGCGCAAATAGCAGGGTCGGGATGCTCGACGGCCTTCTTGAACGTTTCGTAGGTGGCATCGACTTGGCGGTTGAGTGTTTGCAGGCGCTTGACGAATGGGTGGTCTTTCGGCCATTCCGCGATTCCTCGAAGGCGAAGAAAATCCCGGTAATCGGCTAACAATTCTTCTAAACTTGCACGCGCAACATTGGTAAGTTTGATTTCCGTTTCCTTCGAAGTACCCGACGCCATGCTGCCTTCGATAATGTTTTGTTTGCCCGATCGAGCGGCCTGAACCATCTGATCGACCGTGCGATCTCGTTTATTGAAAAATCTCTCGCAAAACCGGACGCTTGCATCATAAACGATTTCCGCTTTCTGGTAAGAGAGCAGCTTCTGATAGCCGCCGTGGGGCGGGATAAATTTTTCGCTCATCGTTAATGGTAATTTAAAAGACAAAAACGACTTAAACGACCAAAAGTTCTACGTCTCGTAGTTAATCTTAGGTCTTTTGAGTCCTTTTTGTCCCTTTTTCCGATTTAGAAATCAAGCTTTTCCTAAAAATTGAGCTAATGGCAGCCCGGCCAGAAAAATCTTTCCTAAGACTTCCGGCAAATCATCCGTTAAGAGATCGCTTTCTTTTAAATCGCAGCCGAAGAGGAAACTTTTCATTTTAAGATATTTCGCAGCGGGGTGGTCTTCGCTGTATCCTTGCGGAATGCGCTTCAATGATTCTCCCGTCAATCCCTTAGGGTAAATTTTCTTAAAACTTGACTGGTTCAGGATTTTATTGAGTTCTTTGTGCTTCGCTGCAATTTTCGAACGAATTTTTTTGAGATGCGGAGGGATTGGCATCCATACTCCCCCACCGGCAAAGACGCTCACGCCCTTCCCCGTTTTTGTGGGATCGAAGCCCATGTAGTAACCGCACCATTCTTCTTTCTTTGTGTTTTCGAGTGGGAACGATAATCCAATATGCGTTTTGTAGGGAAATTTATCCGCGCTAAAACGAATATCCCTATTGATGCGAAAAAGCGATGTCTTCGCATTGCCCGTGACCGGCATGTTGTGCTCGCGAAAATATGCTCCCATCCGGGCGGCAAGGGCTTTCGATGGCTCGCGTAAATAATGTTCGTAATCCTCGCGGTGCGCTTCGAACCAGGCCTTATTGTTATTCTTCTTCAGCCCATGAAGAAATTTGAACATCTCCTTCTGAAATCCATCGAAGACGGGGGCGGGTTCGTCGGGAGCATAAAATATTTTTTTCGCCATCTAAATCTAATGTTTTGCTTTTGCCGTTTTATTGCGCGGGGTTCGAAGCGAGGCATGTTTAGTACGGTATTTAGCTTCGATTTCGGCGCGCCGGCGAAGTGAATCTTCGGACCATCCTTCTAAGTAAGCTTTGCTGCGCGGAGCACGCAGACCACGCAATAACCCTTCAACGGATATGTCTTCATCAATATCTGGCCAGTGCATCGCCAGCCCCTTGCCAAGCCACTGAAAATTCTTTCGCTGCTGAGGGGTAGCGCGTTCGAGACGAGGATACCAGTCCAGCGGCACACTAAGAACCCGTCCATCGTCGAGATGCACTTCAAGAGAGTCGCCGCGAAATGCGAGCTCCGTAGCACGCGGTTCAGCGTTTTGCAAAGTAGTCATTCCAGTCCTGAATTAATTTTGAGTGATTGTCTCGTATCGTTCGCTCTATAAACCGAAGTTGCGGCCGAGTAAATCCAACGGAGGATTGCACCTCAATCGGTTCGAGCCAGAACTTAGCCAGCCCATCCCCTTTCGAAACATGAACGTGCCGAGGCTCATCGCGATCCGCCGCAAAGAACGAGAACCTATACCCGTTGATTCGAAGAACAGTTGGCATTCCCTCAAAACCGCCGCAACCTCAAAACGGCTCCTTCCGGAGCGTAAATTGGAACGTACTGCCCTTCCCGGTTTCGCTCGTCACGTTGATCTTGCCGTGGTGGGCCTCGGTGATATGTTTGACGATGGCAAGGCCAAGTCCCGTCCCCCCCGGCGAGGAGCGCGCGCGGCCTTTATCGACGCGGTAAAAACGCTCGAATAAGCGCGGCAAGTGTTCCGGCGCGATACCGACGCCGGTATCGACCACTCGAATGGTAAGTTCATCCGGCGTTGGCTCCGCATTCATCAGTTCGATTTTGATCGAGCCGCTGTTTTCCGAATATTTGATCGCGTTATCTACGAGATTAATCAGGACTTGCTTAACGCGCTCTTTATCAGCATAGACATTCACTTCATGGTGTGGCAGGACATTGCCGGTAAAATACAATTCGATATTTTTTGCATGGGCAAGCGGCTGCATTTCACTTGTGAAATCGCGCAGGAACGGTTGGATATCGAACATGCGAAAACTCATGCGCATCTCGCCACTCTCGATGCGAGAAATGTCGATGAGATCGTTGAGCAAATTGTTCAGCCGTTCGGCCTGCAAACGAGCGCGGTAGAGAAAGTCGCGGTTGACGACCGGGTCATCGACCGCGCCGTCCAATAACGTCTCGATAAATCCTTGTACGGCAAAAATCGGTGTGCGAAGCTCGTGGGAAACATTTGCAAGAAATTCGCTGCGAACTCGTTCGAGCTTTTGCCGTGCTTGTTCGTCGCGGCCTTGCTTCTCGGCGATTTGATCGATTACATCTGAAAGTGCGCGTAATTCTTCCGGCGGTGCCACTGCCGAGGACGTGCTGCGAAATTCGAGGTGTCCCTTTGTATCGACGGTCGGCATGAGTTCCCGGATGGGCCGAACGAGGCGTCCGGAATACCAAAGGCTGAGAAAAGA
The DNA here is from genome assembly GCA_003151825.1 of Ignavibacteriota bacterium. Lineage (GTDB taxonomy): Bacteria > Bacteroidota > Ignavibacteria > Palsa-1295 > Palsa-1295 > PALSA-1295. The sequence goes on along the minus strand of PLYO01000027.1, from coordinate 19,687 downwards.
AAAAAGGAGCAGAACGACAACCGACATCCAAACCACGATCGGCAATACGGATGGCGCGGCCATCCATATCGCAAAATCAGCAAGCGCAAGAACGATCAGGACGAGAACAATCGGGAAGGCCGCAGCCTGGGCGCGAAGCGATGGCACTATGTTTATTCCAAACTCTTTTTATTCCAACATGTAGCGGTAGCCGACGCCCTTCACCGTCTCGATGCGCTTGCCGTAGTCTCCAAGTTTTTCACGGACTTTGAAAATGTGAACATCCACCGTCCGCTCGACGACAAAGGTATCGCGGCCCCAGACTTCATCGAGTAACGTTTCGCGCTTATAAATCCGTCCCGGATGCGCCGCTAAAAAAAAGAGCAGTTCGAATTCCTTCCGAGGAAAGAACGTCTCTTTCTCATTGACAAAGACTTTGTACTCGCCGCGGTCGATCTTCACGCCTGGCGAAACAATCTTCTCATTTTGGGCAGCCGGCGTTTTCTCCGCGCGGTCGAAACGCCGCAAGAGTGATTTCACGCGCGCCACCAATACGCGCGGCGAAACAGGCTTTTGCACGTAGTCATCCGCGCCCAATTCGAGCGAGACGATTTGATCGACTTCCCCCGCACGGGCCGTGAGAAACAAGACGGGCGTATTGGCCGTTTTGGGATTTGCGCGAATGGCCCGGCAGGCTTCGAAGCCATCCATTTCCGGCATCATAATATCGAGAACAACCAGCGCGACTGGGGTTTTCTCCATTTTTTCAATTGCTTCCTTCCCGTTCGCGGCGGTTTCGACGGCAAAGCCTTCGCGGGTGAGGTTATAGGCGAGCATGTCGCGGATGTCCTGCTCGTCGTCGGCGATGAGGATGGTTTTTGTCATCGAAACGGCCTAACAGAAGATCGTCTCGCTAAGTGCTTGTATTTGTGCGGTTTTACTATTTCTTAATGGCTTACTTACGCGCGGGAAACATGCGTAACAATTTAATAACACAGAGATAACCATAGCATGACAGACATTTTCGCCAAGCCCTTTGTTTAGCTTGAGAATAATTTTCCTTTTCTATCAGCTATGGACGCGGAAGTTGCGGAACGACGAATCATTGAAGAAGCGAAAAATCTTGTTCGTATGCCGGAAGTATCGAATCAAGCTGCTCGAATGACGCCAAATAAGATTGTCTCGCGCGATCTCAATCTCTTTTATGGCACGAAGCAAGCGCTCCGCGCTATCTCACTCGATATTGCCGAGCGGCAAGTGACGGCGTTTATCGGACCATCCGGCTGCGGCAAGTCAACGTATTTGCGGACGCTTAACCGCATGAACGATCTCATCGCCGGCGTGCGCATCACGGGAAATGTGCATATCGACGGAATCGATATTTATCAAAAAGGTTTAGACGTGGTCGATCTTCGCAAGCGCGTGGGAATGGTCTTTCAAAAATCGAATCCGTTCCCCAAATCTATTTGGGAAAATATCGCGTATGGCCCGAAAGTAATGGGCATCCGGCAAAAAAACCGGCTGAACGAGATCGTCGAAAAAAGTTTGATTCAAGCCGCTTTGTGGGAGGAAGTGAAAGACCGTTTGCACCACAGCGCGATGGGACTTTCCGGCGGTCAGCAGCAGCGGCTGTGCATTGCGCGCGCGCTCGCCGTCGAGCCGGAGGTGCTGCTCATGGATGAGCCTGCCAGCGCGCTCGATCCGATTTCGACCGCCAAAATCGAGGAACTGATTTTTCAGCTTAAAGAGAACTATACGATCGTTATCGTCACGCACAACATGCAGCAAGCCGCGCGCGTCAGCGACGTGACCGCCTTCTTTTACATGGGCGATCTCATCGAGGCCGGCGACACGCGCGATATTTTTACCAATCCAAAGAAAAAGCAAACCGAAGATTATATCACGGGAAGGTTTGGATAAAAATGCAGAACTTGGATTACGCGGATTAAAGCGGATTACGCGGACGATTTTTAGGATTACCTCGAATTTTATTCTTCATCCTTCTAAAGAACTGCTGATTAAAAAAGCATGTCATTCTGAGCGTAGTAAATCTTCGCGGAGCGAAGATTTACGAAGCGAAGAATCTCTTCCCATCCGGAGAGATTCTTCGCTTCGCCGGACTCCGCTTTGCTACGTCCGGCTCCGCTCAGAATGACATGTAAACTTAAATCGGGTTTCCCCCAAAATTCTTAATTCTTAACTCTTTCTTCTAGTGCACCGCCATTTCGAAGACGAACTCGACACCCTCCGCTCGCAGCTCATCCGTATGGGTTCGCTTGTCGATGAGCAGATCGATACCGCTATTCGCGCCCTCAACGAATCGAATCTCGAACTTGCGAAATTCGTGATTCAGCGCGAGGAGCGCGTCAACGAGCTTGATCTTACGATCGAAGGACAGTGCCAACGCATTTTCGCGCTCACGCAGCCCGTGGCCGTCGATCTCCGTTTGCTGCTCGCGGCCATGCGCATGAATAGCGATTTCGAGCGCATTGGTGACATCGCCGTCAATATCGCCGAGCGCGTAGAGGCGCTCGAAGACTATTACAATTTAGTCGAGCGCGTGGGCGCCTTAGAAATGATTTCGACGGCGCGGCAAATGCTCACGAGCGTACTGAACGCCTTCATTCACACCGATAGCGACGAGGCCCGTTCGGTCTTTGAAAAAGAAGATAAGGTCGATGATTTCAATCGCCAGATTTTTTTCAATCTCATTGACGAGATGAAATCCGATCCCGTCATGATCGAACCCGCCGCGCATCTCATGGCGCTGCTCCGTCACATCGAGCGATTAGCCGACCACGCGACCAACATCGCCGAGAACGTCATCTTCATCGCCGAAGCCAAGCTCATGCGGCACCATAGCAGCTCGATCCTGCCGGGGCTGTAGAATTTCTAATTCTCCCGCACCACGCGAAGCGTCCGGGTTCCCGCAGCCGATCTCACTAAGATGTTATAGACACCGCTTTTTGCAGGAAGCAGCAATTCGAATGGATTTTCTTTGGTCATTTGGGTCGATAGTGTCACTTGGCAAGTTCCGAGCATATCGTAAATCTCGATTGTTACCGCGCCGAGATCGTCCGAAGAAGAAATCCAAACGTTCCCATTGGCGGGATTAGGCACCACGCTTAACACAGGTTCTTTATCGAGGTGAATGAGTTGAGAAAGTATGGAAATAGCACAACCAGAAAGCGTGGTGATAGTGCTTGTCGCGGAGTCAGGCATGGAATACTCGCATGGCGAAGTTTGCGTCAGCACTGTCACCGAATCGAGCGTGGCGTGAGCGGCTTCGTTCGAATCGTTAAACACATTGAACTTCGCGTAGCCCAATACCGCACCAGAAGTAGCACCGGTGATGGAAAGCACCGAGCGTCCCAAACTACTATCTCCCGGAATATCCAACCGCACGCCCGATGGCGGCGGCGAGAACGAGCCGAGATAATCCACCGTCCCATCGTAATGCAGCACAAGATCGACATTCTCCGCGCGTTCGAGTCCGTTAAGCGTGATGGGAACTGAAACGGTAGCGCCGAGGGTATCGGTAGTTTGATCTGAAGTTGCAAGCAATAGCGGAATGGCTGGAATACCATAACCGGAAAGGAGGATTGTGATATTTGATCCATCAGAGAGCGTCATCACATAAGCGGCATTTCTGATTCCGGTGTCGGAGGGAGAAAAAGTAAACTCGATTGAATCAAAGCCGGTGAAATTATTAATCGACTTCGTGACCATGTAATCCATAGAAGAATTCCCTGAAATCGATTCCGATAAAATATCTGGCAACTTACATCCCGATGTGTTCAAATAGACGGTCTCATTGCTTGGCCCTTCGCACGGATAGACACTATCGCCATCAAATATTTGCTGTGGGCTAACCGCATATTTGAATGGGCTCGCGCGAACATGTCCTGCAAGGGTTACCGTATCGCTTGAGCCATTATCGAGAGTGAGCACTAACTGCGCGTGCTGATCGCCTTGCTTCATGGCGTAGAGCGTGACCAAGATCGAATCAAAAGAAAGATTACTCGCTTGAAAATTCGCTGAATCTAACCCAATGATTGACCACCCCGCTACCGACGGCGGAGAACAACCCGTCCTGGTAAATAAAACTGAATGGGTAAGGCTATCGCATGATAGCGTATCGCTCGCGAATAGCGTGGACGCAGTGGCGGATAGAGTTGAAGTAAAGTTTGATTCGAGTATCGAATCGCCTCCACTGTTGAACGTTGCCCAAATGCTTCCTGATGAATCGAGAACAAAAATAATATTGTCGTTAACAGCGCAGATATTCCTGCCATCGTACAGCACGTCTTTAGGACCTCCAATATTGGTCCATGTTGTGCCCTGATCTGTTGAACGAATGAGACCATCCCAGCAGGAGGTTGCATAGTGGGAATGCGGTCCGCTTGCAAACGCTCCTGAAAGATATCGCACAGGATGAGAATAATTGACATTCCAAGTATTACCAAGGTCTGAGCTTACAAAAATCCGTGAGGGACCATCGCTTTGATATACAAAGTCCTCATTAGCCACATACAAGCGATTCTCGTCACAGGAATCTACATCAATCGAATAGCTATCCGCTTTTATCTGCGTAGAAGTAGGACTCCAGGTGACTCCACGGTCGGTGCTTGCTAATACTTCACCACTTCCTAGCAAGTAATACGAACCATTTGATCCAGTCGTCATCGAATATCCAAAAGTTGGGACCAGTGTTTGCGAATTCCATGAGTTCCCGCCATCTGTGGAAGAGAATAATCTACATGCGTTTTGTTGCAATGCAAAAATGGTAGAAGCATGAGGGTCATAAATAATCCGGCGCAAATTAGGTGCAGACAGTGATATCGTCCAGGTTTGACCTCTATCACGGGTCAAATAGACACCTGAACTTGCGGCAACAACACCAGTGTCGCTATTCAAAAATGACACATCCAAAATTTCGTCGTTTTTACCAAAATTTGTTTTCGACCATGTTCTTCCTGTATCTGCACTAAAAACTAATTCATTCAATCCAGCCCATATAATGCCATCTCGATAATGCATAGTGCCCCCCCCAGATTGAATTTGCAGCCACTCCATTCGGCGCCACAATCCTCCATTGTCCCCGCGCACCAACCGCTGCAACCGAGAGGAGCAGCAGCGCTAACCACAACCGTTTATAAGAGTACCTAAACATAGCTATTGAAACCTTAACTTAAAAACTAACATTCGCATTATTTTCGGGCGGTTGCACGAAAACGTAAGGCACGCAAACCAATAGTCGCGAAGCGACGAAGTACTCGCAGCCCAGCATGGAGTCCGCCGTGGCGGACGGAATGCTGGGATAACGTTTGTTTTAGGTTCCCATAGCCCTGAAAGGACGGAGTAAATCCCCGGCGGTTAACATCGCCCTTTCAGGGCTAATAATTTTTCAATCGCAACCCGACCCAGGGTTCCGCTTCGCTTCACCCTGGGCTGCGAGTACTTCGTGGCTTCGCCACTTGGGGGCTGCTTCCCGTCGCGCGGATTGTGTCGTCCGCATCAACGGGCAAAGATGAAATGAGGATAGGCAATGACAACGCCATAGGCGTGGCCCGTTTGTAGGAATCGTTTCCAATGAGTGCCTTTAGCTCCGTGAGAGCGACCTTCGGGCCCCTCCCTACGGAGCTTGATTTTTTTTGATATAGATGCTTTCTACAAACAGGCCCGCCGCAGCGGGCTAACGCAGCTTTCAAAAAAATAAAAATAATTTCAGATTTGCTTGCTTTTGGGTTTTGGATGTCGTATATTAGGATGTACTTTGATGGGCACCCTGCCGGGCAAAGATGAAATAGGAAAGATAAAATGGGAAAAAGGAGGAATTGTAGTTTGCGGTATGAAACATTCTGCATAAATTCATGAAAAGTCAAATGAAAATTAAACGTGAAAACACATTTTGAGCACCTATTGCTGAATGACAACTATCGAAAACAGGCTGGAATCGAAGATAACCATGAATTTGAAAAGAATAAACACGGCTGTTTTCTAAAAGTCACCGTTAAATTATGCAACTCATAACGTACTACCAGTATCATTTAATTTTTACATCACTACCTTTGTTTCATGTTTTCATCGAAATCAACGATTCACTTTAATAAATCACTTAAAAAATAAACAATGCGAACATCAACAGCACGGGCGGAATGGAACGGCGTACTAAAAAGCGGCAAGGGCCAAATGACGATTGGCGCGAGCAGCTTTCCATTTTCGTTCAACTCACGTATGGAGGGCGGCGCGGGATCGTCGCCGGAAGAACTCCTGGCCGGCGCGCTCGCGGGCTGCTATTCGATGGCGCTCAGCGCCGATCTCGAAAAGGCTGGGTTCCCTGCCGAGCAAGTTATCTCCAGCGCCAAACTTAGGTTCGATAACGCCTCCGGCAAATGGACCGACGAGACAATCGATCTCGATGTTGAAGCCCGCGCGCCCGGCATCGAGGATTCGAAATTTCAGGAAATTGCGAATGGCACGAAATCGGCGTGCCCGGTCTCGCGCGCGCTTGCAGCCATGACGATCAATGTGAGCGCAAAGCTCGTGTGAGCATGCGTTTGCGAACCCCAAGTCCACGATCGCTTGCGGCTTTTTCCGTCCTCGTTATTTCGTTTGCGGTTTTTGGGATCCAACTGCGCACGCTATACACGGTTCCCGTTTTCGATTCCGTGCGCTGGGGCGGCGACGAGACGTGGCTAACGCGTGAGTTCGTAAATCAGGCTGAACATGGTTCCCTTATCTATCCCGAATCGTTTGGCGAACCGGTGCGGACCAATGGCGTGCTTGCCGGAAGCATGTGGGGCAATGCGCTGGTGTATGGCGTGCCTGGAATTATCTTTTTTCCGAGATTCGATTATGTCTCGATCGGCAGGACAGTAACCGCGCTGCTTTCGCTCGTGCTTATTGGGAGCCTTTATTTGATCTGCCGAAGGCTTGGGGTGTCGCCACTTCTCAGCGCTGCAAGCGTGGCGCTCATGGTGCTATCGCAAGGCTTTGTATGGGCCTCGCACTCGGCGCGATATGATTTGGTGACAGGACTTGTACTGCTATGGTATTGCTATTATCTTTCTAAAATTGAAAAACAGACGCTTTGGCAAATGGCCATCGCCGGCGCGGCAGGCATTTTTACAATTTGTTTTTCGCCGCATTTATTGACGCTCGCTTTCGGCGCAACCATTGTTTTTCTTTTCGTTCATAGAATGTGGAAGCGGCCATCGACATTACTCGCCTGGCTTGCGGGAGTAATTACTGCGGTCGTGTTACTCGCCATTGCGTATGTGATAGGCTCGGGCGAGTTCTCGCTTTTTGGCCGAGGAGGAACGGCTGGGATTTTCACCTTTGTGCTGCGAGAAGTTCCCATCCTGCGGCCCTTCTCGCGCAACGTTCAGACATCGAATCTTTTGGAACGATTCCATCTCTTCCAAACCGATATGCCGGGAATGCTTCTTCTGTTGTTCGCCGTGCTTGTTATGAGGCTCGCCTATAAACTACGCCAACGGCAGCTTCGCCGGCGCGGCACCCGCCTTCTCGTTGTATCCACGCAAAGCCAGCGCTTTTTCTTATGGTGCGGCGTGGTCTGCACGTTTAGCTGGTTGCTCATGGAAGGAAGCCGGCCGTATTATCTTTTTCATATCGCGCCTCTACTTCTGATTGGATGTGTAATCGCTTTGGAATTGTGGAACGAAGTTTTCGCGAGCCGTTGGTTTGGAGAATGGGGCGCGCTACTTGTGATGATTGCTGCAATCGCGCTTGGAATGAGTCATGCCATTCCGAGCGCCGTGCTTGGTGAGGCGATTGCTCGCGATCGGCAAGCGGCGATTTCTCGATTCCTCCGTGAAGCGACGATCGACTCCAGCCGGAAAAGTCGCATTCTTTTCGATGTTGCCGGTCTCGACCGCGCGCTGACCGATACTTCGCGTGGAGTTCTTACGCTCGATATGTTCCAGCCTCCGGCCAATGCGGAAGCGTTGATTCAGAAACTCCACTCGAACAGGATGGACTATGTGGTGCTGCGTTCGAGTCCGGTTGGCTCGGCATTCGAGCCGGGACGCATGCTGCTGCCGCGTGTACTCGTTTCGATTGGTGAAGTGCGTGACTCCGCGCTGGGATTTTTCTATGACGATGGCCGCAGCTACGATGTAAGCCTCATTAGGCTTATCGATGAAGGACTCGATACGTTACGACTCTATCGCATTCAGCCCAGTAATTGTTCCAATTCGGATGGCTCCGTAGTGGGCAATTGACAGACGAAATTCTGGCAGACATACACCGTGGGCTTGCCATCCAAGGCACGGAGCGATTTGGCGAACAGGCCAGCGGTAGCATCGTTTTTCATTTTGATGGATGTGGGCAAATAGCGAGAATTAGCTACACGCTTCAACTCGGAAATATGCTCGCCAGCAAAAACGATTTGCGCGGCACTTCGCAATTGCCAGAATGCCGCCGACATTAGTTCCGGCATGGCATAGGGATAATTCGCAATTCTTCCGATAAAATACCGGAGCGTTTCTTCTGCACGGATTTTGAACTTATCTTCTTCGGTAAAATTCGCAAGCCGGAAAAGATTGAGGACGGAAACGGAATTTCCACTCGGCTCCGCGCCGTCGTAGTCATTCTTGGAGCGCAAGATGAGATCAGGCGATTCGCGGGCGTTGAAATACCCTCCGTTCGCTTCGTCATAAAGTATCCGATCTTGCTCTTCTTGAAGTTCCATCGCACGTTCGACCCACATCTTATCGAAGGTGGCTTCGTACAACTCGAGATAGCCCTCGATGAGGAATGCGTAGTCATCCAAGTACGCATCGAACCGAGCTTCCCCATCCCTCCATCGGTGTAGCAGATTTCCCAGCGGGCGAAGATTTTTCCATATAAAATTCCCAGCCGCTCTCGCGGCCTGAATAAATCGCGGTTCCTTCAGAATATCACCAGCCCGCGCAATAGCGCCCATCATAAGACCGTTCCATGAGGTGAGAACTTTATCGTCTCGCAGCGGTCGAATGCGTTTTTCGCGGATAGCGAAAAGCTTTTCGCGATGAGACGTAAAGGACGCATGGGACGGGTCTGCGACATATAGGACATTCTTGCCATGCTCGAAATTGCCTTCTCGTGTGACGCCATAATAATTGGTGAACTTTTCGGCATCCACTCCGAGTGCTTGTTCAATTTCGTTGAACGTCCATACATAAAACTTCCCTTCTTCATCTTCGGAATCCGCGTCCTCGGCGCTGAAGAATGCACCATCCGGATGCGTCATGTCGCGCAGAATATATTCGACGGTGTCGAGCACGACATCGCGGAAAAACGGATCGTGTGTAATCTGCCACGCATCAAGATAGGAATGAACAAGCTGCGCCTGATCGTATAGCATTTTCTCGAAATGGGAGACGCGCCAATACCGATCGACCGAATAGCGGTGAAATCCCCCACCAAGATGATCGTGGATGCCCCCCATCGCCATCTTCCGAAGCGTGAGAAGCGCCATATCACGCGCGCGAGCATTCCCGAACGATTTATAATAATGGAAAAGAAAATCAAATTGTGCGGGTCTCGGAAATTTCGGCGCGCCACCGAATCCACCTTCAATAGGATCGAACGATTGTTCAAAATGATGAAAAGTCGAATCTGACAGGGGTTGAATACCTACTGTGAGTTCCTGCTCATCGCTTACATTGATGCGCTCCTGAAGCGCAAAAGTAATTTCAATGCTCGAAGCAACTATTTGATCGTGGTGGCTTCCCCAAAATTCAGTAACGCTTAAAAGAATTTGCGCAAAACTTGGCCTTCCATGCGCCGGAATGGGAGGAAAGTAGGTGCCGGCAAAAATTGGTTTAAGATCGGGGGTGAGAAACAGCGTCATCGGCCAGCCGCCGGAACCCGCCATTGCCTGGACGACCGCCATATAAACCGCATCGACATCGGGCCGTTCTTCGCGATCGACTTTGATCGAGATAAAATTCCTGTTCAGCAGTTCCGCAATGGCTTCCGATTCGAAGCTTTCGCGCTCCATCACATGGCACCAGTGACAAGTACTATATCCTATGGAAAGAAAAATAGGCTTATTTTCACTGCGGGCTTTTTCAAAAGCTTCCTCGCCCCACGGATACCAATCGACAGGATTGTGAGCGTGTTGAAAAAGATACGGAGACTTCTCTTGTGCGAGGCGATTCGTGGGCATATTGCGTTTAGACAGGCGGCATTGTTTCCCGCGCCGGAAATCTATGATTCCTAAGAGCGGCAAATTTATGAGGATGTTCGCAGACGAGCACGCGAGCGCCGCGAGCAACCGCCTGATCGAATTCCAGTTCCGTGGTAATCGTATAAACGCCGAGGAAAATATTATGCCGCTCGATGTCCGCGAGGCTTTCGGGCGTCAGTTCGGAAATCTGGCAGGCATAGCCGGTAGCGCGCGCAATCTGCATTAATTCGGAAGGCAAATAACTCCCAAGCGGGCGCTCGAAAATAATCGGATTGCCGAAAGACCGAAAGGTCAGCAATTTTCGCATTTCTTCGTCGGGATGAATGATGCAGGTCGGAATGATCCATCCGGCCTCGCGAATAAAATCAGAGCGGAACGAAGATAGCAGGACATCTCCTTCGAGACCAAACTCCGTCAATACGTTCACGAGCGAGTGCATGAATAGCTTCGGATCGCGCGCGGAATATTCCTTGATCTCGATATTGAAATAGATCTTGCCCATGCCAACGGAAAGTATTTCGGTAAGCGAGGCAATACCGTGCTCTTTCAGCTTGCGATACTCCGTGCGATGGACCGGCGCGTCTATCGCTGGATGGACCTCATCATGGTAGCAGACGAATTCTTCATCCTCCGACCATTGCACATCCACTTCGACCATCTCCGCGCCGGAGACAAGCGCCGATGCAACAGCCTCGATGCTATTTTCTTTAGCGCCGAGCGAAGTATCGCCACGGTGTGCGACAATCATGGGCCGAGCGGCAAAAGGATAATCTTTTAATGGAAAAATCATATCAAAAGCATTGTCAAAATTTGTGCTCGCCTCACCGCACCGGTAAACTATTGACATTCACGCTCATGGTGCTTGCCGGCGTGTTGCATCCTTCGGGGCCGTTATCGATTGCGCCATAGACAATCGAGAGCGTCGGCTGCACGGCGTGAATCTCTGCGGAATCGATGCTTTGGAAGGAGAGTCCGTAATAAATCATATCGAGGTTAGGGCTGGTATCTCCGACCACATAGGCGAACATTTCATTTTCAGTAAGCGAATCGGGAAACAGAGTGGGCGTTTGAAAGAACACGACCGCGCCGGCGGGCACGTGCTTCGTAATATCGAACCCAGACACCCATCCTGCCGCAGTTAGGCCGTATCGAAGCTGAAGAGTGAAATTATCGTCCGCCGTGCCAGTATTCTGAATGCCAAACGTGTAAATAGGGTAGTACGCGGAATCAGAGTGAACGAGATCTATGTCGCGGCCATGCGTCTCCTGGAACAAGGAATCAACCACATAGGGCGACGAATTTTTATGTGCGGGTTCGCAGCACGAAGAGAGCACTACCGCGCTCGCGCAAACGGAGAGGAAAAGAATGGTACGGAGCATTATTTCTCCTTAAACGCCGCAAAGGATGAAAAAATGCTGCCAGAACAGCACTTACACGGTCTCCACATGCCGAACTTGAAGGCGTTCGTCTTCATTGACAGCTTCCAGGTAGTTTTCTGGTACCGTCACAACATCGATGGATTCTCCCAAAGCATTAAAAATTTCCAGTGCGTACCCGGGCTCAGGTTTATCGAAATACTCGACCGTAGTGGCAATGTCACCTTTTTTTATACCGTCTTCGGGCACATCGCGTGCGAAAGCTACTGGTTTATAAAGTTCAAATTTCATCTTTCTTTTTCCTTGGCCTCATGGTAATAAATCGAAACACTCCCGAAGCATCCATCTGCCAAATGGAAGTGACAGGAAGATTCTTGCCGTTTGGTCCCTCTAACACACCTGCCGAGAGAAAAATATCCCCGAATTTATCCCGACGGCGAAACACGCCCTCACACGGGAGAAGTTGATCGCGGATGTCTCGAATTAATTCCCAGTAATCCTCGATCGTGTAACCCGCCAAACGTAAGTAACGTGATTTATCGCCCACATTAAGCTGCTTCAGAAGATAATCACGTATCTTCCCCTCTTCAATGATTGCATTGTTCGGAATAAGCATAGGATTCACTCCCACTCGATCGTCGCCGGCGGTTTCGAACTGATGTCATACACCACCCGGCTGAGGCCGCGGACTTCATTGGAGATGCGGCTCGATACGTGAGCAAGAAAATCGTGCGGCAGACGCGCCCAATCGGCCGTCATGCCATCCACGCTCGTTACGGCTCGCAGGGCAACGACGTTTTCGTAAGTTCGCTCATCGCCCATTACGCCAACGGTCTGCACGGGCAGGACGACGGCAAATGCCTGCCAGGTCTCCGAATATAGTTTCCACGCGCGAAGCTCTTCGATAAATATAGCATCCGCAGAGCGAAGTACTTCGAGCTTCTCTCGCGTGATTGCTCCTATCACACGGATTGCGAGGCCCGGCCCTGGAAACGGATGGCGGTCGATAAAATGCTCGGGGATTCCAAGCGCTCGGCCGACATTGCGGACTTCATCCTTAAATAATTCTCGGAGCGGTTCTATCAGCTTCAGATGCATCTTTTCCGGCAGACCGCCAACATTGTGATGCGATTTAATTGTCGCCGATGGGCCTTTGAATGAAAGCGATTCGATCACATCGGGATAGATCGTACCTTGCACTAAAAATTTCGCGCCGCGAAACTTTTCGGCTTCTTCCGACAAAACATCGATAAATGCTTTGCCAATGATTTTCCTTTTTTCTTCTGGATCGCTCACACCATCGAGCCGATCCAAGAAAAGATCGGAAGCATCCCGGAAATCGAGGTCGATCCCAAAATGATCGCGGAAGGTATGCATGACTTCTGCACTCTCGCCGCGCCGCATGAGGCCATTATCGACGTGAATGCATTTAAGCTGCTTCCCCACCGCGCGATGCACGAGTACCGCAGCTACCGCAGAATCTACCCCGCCTGAAAGCGCACAAATGACTGTGTCTGTCCCTGCTCTTTCCCTTATGTCCTTTATGGTCGATTCGATAAAATCACTCGGATTCCAATTTGCTTCTATCTTGGCAATCTCAAAAAGAAAATTATAAAGGATTTGTGTGCCGCCTTCGGTATGTGCGACTTCGGGATGAAATTGAATTCCAACGATGGATTCATCGGCATTTGCAATACCGGCAAACGGAGCATTCGCGCTCCGTGCGGTGACATGAAAACCCGGCGGAATTTTACTCAGCGAATCGCCATGCGACATCCATACATTTGCATGGGGCGGAAAATCCTTGAAGAGCTTTGCACTCTTATCTTTGACAGTAATTTCTGCGCGACCATATTCGCGTTTTGCGCTCTTATCTACTTCCCCGCCGAACTCCTGCGCGATAAGTTGCAATCCGTAGCAAAGCCCAAGAATTGGCTTGCTCATCGTAAAAACTTCCGGGGCGCAGCGCGGAGCATCCGGTGCATACACGCTGTAAGGGCTGCCGGAAAGAATTATTGCGCGAGGATTGAATGCTCGAATGTCAGCAACCGTGGCATTGCAAGGTAAAATCTCCGCATAGACCCCAAGCTCCCGAATGCGGCGAGCGATGAGCTGCGTGTATTGAGAACCGAAATCGAGAATGAGAACGCTATCGCCGGTGTGTGCCATAAGTTCAAAAAAAAAACTAAAAGCGCTGGAGAACCCCCCAGCACTTTTGTTTCATCTTTGATTCTTATTCGCCGATCAGCTTCTTATACTCATCTGCCGAAAGCATTGTTTCAGCTTCTTTTGGATTCGATAGCTCGATTTTGACGAGCCATCCCTCGCCATAAGGGTCTTTATTCACGGTTTCGGGAGCATCGTTGAGCGAGGAATGCACTTCGAGCACTTTACCGCTGACGGGTGTGAAGAGATCGCTCACCGTCTTCACGGCCTCTATGCTGCCGAGCGATTCGTGGGCATTGGCGGTGATACCCTCTTTAAGATCGAGATAGATCACGTCGCCAAGTTCGCCTTGCGCGAAATCGGTGACGCCGATGGTGCCGGTCGTGCCTTCGATGCGAAGCCACTCGTGGTCTTTGGTGTATTTGAGGTCGGATGGGAAGGTCATTTCGTAAAATTAGAAATTTGGAATGAGCAGTATATAACGCAAAACATCGCGGTTCGGATTCGGGTGTTTTTTAAGGCAATAATGAAGGTGACATGGAACCGATAATAGGTGCTCGCGGTGTTCAATGCTGTTTATTGTGCTTTCCCTTTGAATAAACTCTATTTCGGCGACAATCTCGATATTCTCCGCGAACACATCGCATCGGAGTCGGTTGACCTTATCTATCTCGATCCGCCATTCAATTCGAAGCGGTTACATTCGGTATTTTTTAAAACACCAAAAGGTCATGAATCAGATGCTCAGGTGGGAGCCTTTGACGATTCTTGGAACTGGGGTGAAGAGGCGGAACGAGAATTCAATGACCTGTTGCACCATACAAATACCGATGTGGCAGAGTTGATGGTGGCGCTACGCCGCTCCCAGGGACAGAGCGGTTTGATGGCCTATCTTACCATGATGGCTGTGCGGCTTGTCGAATTACACCGCGTCTTAAAACCGACCGGATCAATGTATCTTCACTGCGATCCGACGGCCAGTCATTATTTGAAAATTATTCTCGATCAGGTATTTGGGAATGATAGTTTCAAAACGGAAATAAGCTGGAGACGATCCGGCGCACACAATGATGCAAAGCAGGGAAGAAAGCAATACGGTAATATCCGAGATATTATTTTCTTCTACACGAAGTCGTCCGAATGGACATGGAATCAACAGTACACTTCATATAATCAAGAATATACCGACACAGCGTACCGGCACATCGAGAAAGAAACAGGACGACGGTATCGTCTTGACAATTTAACCGGCCCGGGAGGTGCGGCGAAAGGGAATCCTTCCTACGAAGTGATGGGAGTCACCAGATTTTGGCGTTACACGAAAGAAAAGATGCAGAAACTCATCGAAGAAGGACGAATTATTCAGACGAAGCCCGGAGGAGTTCCTGCATACAAACGCTACCTCGACGAGATGCAGGGAGTCGCGTTACAAAACGATTGGCAGGATATTGCTTCGCTTCAATCATCCGCAGAGGAATATCTTCAATATCCTACTCAAAAACCTCTCGCGCTTCTCGAACGCATCATCAAAGCATCATCGAATCCAGGCGATGTGGTGCTCGATCCGTTTTGCGGATGCGGGACGGCCGTTCACGTGGCGCAAAAGCTCGGACGCCAGTGGATCGGCATCGACATCACGCACCTCGCCATTTCACTCATCGAAAAACGGCTGAAGGATGCGTTCCCAGGAATTACATTCGAGATCGAAGGCACGCCGAAAGATGTCGATGGCGCGCGCGACCTGGCCTTGCGCGATAAATATCAGTTCCAGTGGTGGGCCTGTTCGCTCGTGAACGCCGCGCCGTATCAGGGCAAGAAAAAAGGAGCCGACTCCGGCATTGACGGACTCATCTTTTTCCACGACGATAAATCCGGCGCGAAGAAGATCGTGGTCTCGGTCAAGGGCGGCGAGAATGTGTCGGTAGCGATGGTGCGCGATCTCGGACACGTCGTCGATCGCGAAAAAGCCGCGATGGGATTTTTCGTCACGCTCGCTCCGACGACGCGACCGATGCGCGAGGAAGCCATCTCCGCCGGTTTCTATCAGACTCCCTCTCCTTTTCAAGGAGAGGGCCGGGGTGTGGTCAGTACCGAATACCCTAAGCTGCAAATCCTCACCATCGAAGGATTGATGAACGGGAACGAACGCCCCCGCTTCCCGGATTTAACGATGGGACGATCTACGTTTAAGCGCGCGGCGGTCGAGGATATGGGGGCGGAACAGGGGAAATTATTGTAAACCGAGTACGAGCCACCTCTCTGGATGATCCAAGCTAGGCATGAGGAAGGCAACAGCGAGAATCATGGATTTATCTTTATTATGTTGGACGTTCACACAGGCATAACTGATCCAAGCTAAAAAAGGAAACGTAGAGTAAAGAAAATAACTATGAGAGATAACGCGTCGAGACCAGTGGAGCAATTTAGGGAAGCAACCAGCAACGCTGGCTACCTCATAGAACGGATGCGGCGATTTGAAGGCGGAGGACAGAAAGGAATAGTAGCTACTGAGGAATTAAGGAACTTGGCCAAAGCGCTAAAAGTCACTTTGAAACCTCTCACTACTTCTTCGTACGCCTCTGACCTCATAGATAGCGTGGCTGAAATTTTCGAATACATCGCCCGGAGAATTGATGCGATAAAGGCAGGGAGTGGTGCCGATATTCGGGATATAGCCATCTTTGGAGATGCTGTTGCCTACCATATTGGCAAAATTGAAGAGCTTTTTGAGGATTTACCTGAGTGATAAACTGAAGGATTTTTATTATCAAGGAGGATAAATGGGAAAATTAGATATACTAAAACAGGCGAAGGCGCCGAGCGAAGCAAGCATACCACGCGACGTAGACTTCTTGGGTGATCCTAATGCGAAGCGCTTAAGAAGAGAGATCCAAAACATCGTCGACTCGTACAATCACCCGTGGGACGTATTGGCAGAGCTTGCACAAAACTCTGTTGACGCTATTCGCCGCTTCGAGCGCGAGAACCCTGGCGAAAAAAAGCCCCACCGCATCGACATCGAAATGGACGCGCGGGAAAGAAGTATTATCTTCTCCGATACTGGGACAGGAATTGGCGCAGGTAAGCTACGCGAGTTACTTGCGCCGCACGGAGGAGATAAGGAGAACTTCCCGGATGAGATTGGTGAAAAGGGCGTCGGATTGACGTTTACTATATTCTCTTGCAATTCTTACGAGCTTCATAGTACTACACAAGACTCAACTTTCACCGGCCATGTTGATCACGGTTTGGATTGGAGGGCGAAGGGCGGATCGCAACTTCCGAAATTCGTGGTCGAACATGAGAGCCTCACAAAGCAACCTCCCGCATCGACAGGCACGGCTGTTAAGCTATCAGACATTGGCAAAGGAATGGCTGGCGATATAGAAGACATCTTCGCGCAGTCGATCAACCAAATCATTTTGATCTTGCGGACGAAGACGGCCATTGGTAACACGCGGATCTTATTTGGTGGACCTGCACTTAACGTGTTGGTTACCCTTAAGATTACAAATATAGCTGGGAAAACATCCCAGTCAAACGTGGCCCCTTCCTTTTGGTCTCCAGACGAATTGCTGGCAGATAAATCTAAACTAATCGACTACAACGATTTTACGACGAAGGCGGCACATCTTAGCGACGCTCAAAAAACAAAAATGCTTTCAGGAGGGATGATACGACTCATTGGTTCAGAACCAAGGGGAGGGAGAGACATAAAGTATGCTGTTTATTGCGTGAACTCGCGCAACACTTGGAAGGAGTTTTGCACTAGAAACCATTTGACACTTGCGGGTGGACCCGATGGAGAGACACGTAATCTTTACGAGGGAGGAATATACGTTTCGAGTAAAGGCATGCCCTCTGGTATAACATTGGTGCCACCTCAAACAGGAGAAATGTCATATTGGCCCATTTTCTTCATGTTGATTGAGGACGACAGCATTACGTTTGATGTTGGAAGGAAATCCATTCCAAATCGTACATCCGGGCTGCTTAGGGACATCGCCAAGAAGCAATTCTATCAGATTCTCCCGCTTGTAAAATATCTTTCGAAGGACCCCGCAACAGGTAGCTCACCATTACAGTTTCAGGATAAGGTCAACACCTTCGCCGACTTCAAAAAGCTTCCTGATCTTGGTGTCAAGGAGATAGGCTACCTTAAACACCCCGATGCACAAGAGGGCGCTGTCGTTGCAATATTTCACGAACTTGTCGGAGCCGGCATACTAAAAGGCTACGAGACATACAGGACGGGATTGAAGCAAACTTATGACCTATGGGGTCATTACATTGTGCGGCCGGAAGATGTCGGTTCGGACTTCCGTGACAGGGCGAAGGGTGGTGTGGTCGAGTGTGACCTTGTGATAGAATTCAAATATTTCGCTGATTCCATAATGGACGACTTAACCAGCGCGGTTAAGTTTTTGCCTGACATAGATCTAATTGTTTGCTGGGACTTCGACGAATTGAAGTTTGCAAAGAATTTCGTGCAGATTGAGCCCCTTTCGCCGGACGAAATACTTTTTTACGGAAGCAATTATAAGTTAAGTTGGCCTGTGAGCTACGGGCTCGGTGCCGCCGGGGAAAAGCCGATTTTGGCTCTTAGACGCTTCATTGACGAGCTTCAAAGGCGCCGCAGTTCGTAGAGGCCAATATTAGATCGTCTGCTTCCCGTCGTGCGGGTTGTGTCGTCCGCATCGCGCGTTAATAACTGAATACAATGCAACGAACCCGAATCTCCAATCTAATTTTTTCGTGCTTCGTTGCGCTTGTATTTTTAATTCCCAATCGCAGCTTCGGTTGGGGCAAGGATGGTCATGCTGCCATCGTTCGTCTGGCATTTCAGCTAATGCCATCGGCACAACGAGAACGGCTTTATGCCATCCTCGACACAACCGATCCCTATTACATCGGCAATTGGGCGGATTGGTATGCTCGCAAAGAATATCCTGAGTCCAAGCCGTGGCATTATGTCAACATCCCGGCAGATGCCACGGAATACGTTCCCAACCGCGATTGCGGCGATGATGGCTGCATTCTTTCGGAACTTCCATTGCTTGAACAGGAGCTAAAGAAAAAACGCCTCTCCTTCACCAAGCGCCGTGAGGACATGCTTTTTTATTTCCATTTTCTCAGCGATCTTACGCAACCGTTCCACAGTTTAGGTCCCACCGGCGCCACCGACTTGCATGTGAAATGGCATGGGGAAAGACAAACGCTGCATCGTGTGTGGGATGAAAGTATCATTCTTGAGCATGATATAGACACCGTCGCTCTTCTGAAGCTTGCACGAACGATGCAATCGGAGCCGCTCGAGACCGATTATGTGAAGATTGCGATGGAATCGCACAGGATCGCAGTGCAAAATCTGGTTGATACCAATATCCGTCTCCCCAACAATTACACGGATGAGAAATGGCCTATCGTAGAACATGCGCTTATCGAGTCCGCACTGCTGATTGTGGCAAAAACGAAGGATATGTAGGGGGCTGCTTCCCGTCGCGCGGATTGTGTCGTGCGCATCGCGCGCGTTAATACTTGCATACCATGCAACGAACCGGCATCACCCATCTCATTTTTTCGTGCTTTGTTGCGCTGGTGTTGTTAATTCCCACTTGCGGGTTCGGTTGGGGTAAGGATGGTCATGCGGCCATCGTTCGTCTGGCGTTTCAGCTCCCCTCCCCCCGCATCGCCGACGATGCTCCCCTCCCGCTGGTGCGGGAGGGGAGAAAAATAAAATGTTGAAATCAGTACAAAAAGGCCAATATGTGCCCGAACGGGCACATTCTGCCTGAAATCTTTGTTCTATATATTGGGAGGGGATACTTTTCACTGTATATCCCACCCATCCGCGAGCGTTGAGAGTGTATGCTGACCGCTGAAGTACATGTATGTCGACCCCTGCACACTGAAATCAAATGGCGCCTGGGGGTGATCGAAAAGTCCTGGGCGGGTCTACCCTTAGCTT
>PLYO01000036.1 GCA_003151825.1 Ignavibacteriota bacterium | reverse complement strand
GGATGCCCGTCGATGATGGATTCGAGAATATCCCACACTTCGGTGGTTTTTCGTTCCACGACTTTCTTCGCGCTCTTGACGGTCTTCGTCAATCCACGCTCGATCAGCTTGCGAATGATGAACGGCTTGAATAGCTCGACGGCCATTTCCTTCGGCAGTCCGCACTCGTGCAATTTCAGTTCCGGCCCGACAACGATAACCGAACGACCGGAATAATCGACACGCTTTCCGAGCAAGTTCTGGCGGAACCTTCCCTGCTTGCCTTTGAGCGTATCCGAAAGTGACTTCAGCGCGCGGCTGGTATCTGAACGCACGGCGGAAACGCGGCGGGAATTATCCAACAGCGAATCGACCGCCTCCTGCAACATGCGCTTTTCGTTACGCAAAATAACTTCGGGCGCCTTGATGTCCATCAGGCGCTTCAGGCGGTTGTTGCGGATGATGACGCGGCGGTAAAGATCGTTCAAATCGCTCGTCGCAAAACGACCGCCTTCGAGCGGCACGAGCGGCCGAAGTTCCGGCGGAATGATCGGAATCACGTCCATGACCATCCACCACGGCTTGTTTTCGGGCTTTCCTTCTTCCTCGCGGAATGCCTCGATCGAGCGCAGGCGCTTGAGGGCGTCCTGACGCTTGAGTTGCGAGGTCTCTTCGCGCGCGGCGCGGCGAAGGTCGAGCGAGAGCGCTTCGACGTCGATGCGTCGAAGAAGCTCTTTCACGGCGGTACCGCCGATCAGCGCGATGAACTTATTCGGGTCGTCGTTCGGTAAATCCTGATTGCCCGACGGCAGCGAATCGAGCACGCGATAGTATTCTTCTTCCGTCAGAAGATGACGAGAGGGAAGTCCTGTCGGCCCCGGGTTGACGACGGCATAGGACTCGTAATAAATGATTTTTTCGAGGTCCTTCGTCGGCAAGCCGAGGAGATGCCCGATTTTATTCGGCAGCGAGCGGAAAAACCAAATATGCACGACGGGCACGCCAAGCTGGATATGCCCAAATCGCTCGCGGCGGACGGAGCGCGTGGTCACCTCGACGCCGCAGCGGTCGCAGATAATGCCTTTATAGCGGATGCGTTTGTATTTTCCGCAATAACATTCCCAGTCGCGCGTCGGGCCGAAGATTTTTTCGCAAAAGAGGCCGTCTTTTTCCGGGCGGTACGAGCGGTAATTGATCGTCTCCGGTTTGGTCACTTCCCCGTGACTCCGGTTTAAGATCGATTCCGGACTCGAAAGCCCAACCGAAATGGATGCAAAATTACGAAGCGGTATTTCCTGCGGCAGCATGTAAGCCATAATATCTCCTAATTTATTTCTTTAAAAATCTTTTTTTCCACCTTTTTGTCTCTGTTGTCCTTTAGGTCGCTAAAAGACTTAAAGGATACAAAAGACATAAACGATTTACTTAGTCGATGCGAATCTCTATCGCCAGCCCCTGCAATTCTCGCACGAGCACGCTGAAGGATTCCGGCACGCTCGGCTCNNGCGCCATAGGCTTCGAGCGCCCACACTTCCATCTCGCCAAATCGCTGCCCGCCAAACTGGGCTTTGCCACCCAACGGTTGCTGTGTAATAAGCGAATACGGTCCGATCGAGCGCGCGTGAATCTTATCATCGACAAGATGCGAGAGCTTCATCATATAGATCTCGCCCACGGTAACGCGCTGTCCGAATTTCTCGCCCGTGCGTCCGTCATATAGTTCCGTGCGTCCATCCGCGCCAAGCCCTGCTTCCGCGAGATAGTCCTGCACTTCGTTCCAATGCGCGCCATCGAAAATAGGAGTTTCGAATCGAACGCCTAATTTTTGCGCCGCGAAACCAAGCGCGGTCTCATAGAGCTGGCCGATATTCATACGGCTCGGCACACCGAGCGGGTTGAGCACGATGTCAACCGGCGTGCCGTCTGCCAGGAACGGCATGTCCTGAATCGGTACGATCTTCGCAACCACGCCCTTATTACCGTGGCGTCCCGCCATTTTATCGCCGACCGAAAGCTTGCGCTTTTTTGCGACATACACTTTGGCCATCTGCATAATGCCCGGCTGCAATTCATCGCCTAAGCCGACTTTGGATCGCTCGCGGCGAACATCCGCGTCGATGTCCTCGCGTTTCACCCAATAGCCTTCATAAATGCGGCGAACCTGATTCATCTTTCGGCGGTCTTCGAGCCAATCGGAGCCGGTGGAAAGCTTGTCGAGATCGTCTAAACGGGAATTAAATGTTTCCTGCTTGAACGTAACTCCGGATCGAATAACCGTTACTCCGTCCAAATCTTTCACGCCAACGCCTGCTTCGCCATCGAGCACTTTGAGCAGCTTTTCGGCAAGCTTACGGTTCGAGTCGTCCAACTGCTCTTTGTACATCTTGTCGATGGCGTCGATGCGGCGCTTTTCCTCGCGCTTTTCTTCGCCTTCTTTTTTGATTCCCTTGCGCGAGAAGAGCTTCGTCTCGACCACGACGCCTTTGATTCCGGGCGGCGCCTTCATGGATGCATCTTTCACGTCGCCGGCTTTATCGCCGAAGATGGCGCGCAACAGTTTTTCTTCCGGCGTGGGATCGGTCTCGCCTTTTGGCGTGATCTTACCAATGATAATGTTGCCCTCTTCGACCTCCGCGCCGGTGCGGATGACGCCGGTTTCGTCCAAATCTTTCGTCGCTTCTTCCGAGACATTCGGAATTTCGCGTGTCAGTTCTTCCTCGCCGCGCTTGGTATCGCGGACGTGAAGCTCGAATTCCTCGATGTGAATGGAGGTATAAATATCTTCCGAGACGACGCGCTCGGAAATGACGATTGCGTCCTCGAAATTGTACCCGCGCCACGGCATGAATGCAACGACGACGTTGCGTCCGAGCGCGAGTTCGCCCCATTCCGTGGAGGAAGAATCGGCCAGCACCGCGCCTTTTTTCACGCGCTGTCCTTCGCGGACAATCGGGCGCTGCGAGATGCACGTATCCTGGTTTGTCCGGAAGAATTTGGTCAGCTTATATTCGCGATGACGGCGGTCATCGAAACTTGCGAGAATTTCGTCGCGTGTACCTTCATCGTCGTAGGACATGACAATGCGATCCGCATCGACAAACTCGACAACGCCGTCGCGCTCGGCGAGCAGGAGCGCGCGGCTATCGCGCGCGATCTTTTCTTCGAAGCCCGTTGCGACAAGCGGCGCTTCCGGACGAAGCAGCGGCACCGCCTGGCGCTGCATGTTAGATCCCATGAGCGCGCGGTTGGCGTNNAGCGCTTGATTGGCCTGCGCGATGACTTTGTCCTCTTCATCATCCGCGCTTAGGAACGTAATTTCGCTCGTTACCTTGCCATTGTTGACAATGCGATACGGCGTTTCGAGAAAGCCGAACTGATTGACCCGCGCATAGACCGCGAGCGAAGAAATGAGGCCGATATTCGGGCCTTCGGGTGTTTCGATCGGGCAGAGCCGGCCATNNCGGACTTCGAAGCCGGCGCGCTCGCGTGTAAGGCCGCCAGGTCCCAGCGCGGACATGCGACGCTTGTGTGTCATTTCCGCTAAGGGATTTGTCTGATCCATGAACTGCGAAAGCTGGTTCGTGCCGAAGAAGGTATTGACCACGCTTGTCACGGTACGAGCATTCACCAAATCGGCAGGGCCGACTTTTTCATCGTGAATCGACATACGCTCGCGGATGGTGCGGGCCATGCGCGCAAGGCCGATATTGAATTGCTGCCCCAGCTGTTCGCCGACCGTTCGTACACGCCGGTTCCCAAGATGGTCAATATCATCCACCGAAGCTTTGCCGAGTTGCAAACGGATGATATATTTCAGAATCTCGATAATATCTTCTTTCGTCAGCGTGGTAATCTCGTTCGGAATACCGGGTGTGCCTTCATGAAGCGATTGGTTTAAACGGATGCGCCCGACAAGACCGAGATCGTATCGCTTCTGATTGAAAAAGAGCTTTTCGAGCAAGCCGCGCGCAGCCTCCATGTCCGGCGCTTCGGAGGAACGCATGACGCGGTAAATCGCCTCGAACGCATCGTCCGTCGAGCGCGAAGTATCCTTTACGATGGTGTTGAGAATGACAGCGCCGCCCGTATCTTCCAAGTCCATGAAACGGACTTTTTTGATTCCACTCGTTTGCAGCCGCTCGATGTGTTCTTCGAGAAAGGTCGAATCTTTCGAAAGAAAAATTTCGCCGGTGTTCATATCGATCACGTCGGCGGCGATGAGCTTGCCCACGTAAGCTTTGAGATCCGCCGTCTTGACATCGACATCCTGAATGAGTCCGAAGAGATGGAGAATATCCTCATCGCTCGACCATCCCAAGGCGCGCAGGAGCATCGTGACCGGGAATTTCTTTTTCCGGTCGATATACGCCCAAAGCACATTATTAATATCGGTCGTGAACTCGACCCAGCTTCCGCGAAAGGGGATGACGCGGCCAGAGAAAATCGTCGTTCCGTTCGGGTGTAGGCTTTCAGCAAAAAACACACCGGGCGAGCGATGCAGCTGTGAAACCACGACGCGCTCGGCGCCATTGATGATGAACGTTCCGCGCTCGGTCATCATCGGCAAATTGCCGAGGAAGACTTCCTGCTCGACGGTCTCCACGAAATCCTCGCTCTTCTCTTCCGGATTTTTGGACGAGAGCCGTAAACGCGTCTTAAGCGGAACGCTGAAGGTCAGGCCGCGCTCCTGGCACTCCTGCACGGTATAGCGCGGCTTTTCCAAGCGATAATCGAGATACTCGAGCACGAAGGTCTCGCGGCTGTCGATAATCGGGAAATTGAGCTGGAAAACAGATTCCAGCCCGGTCACCCGGCGGTCCGCAATCGGCACACCGTCCTGAAGAAACTCCTGAAACGACTTGAGCTGCACGTCCAACAGATCGGGCAGGTCGTAATCGCGTGGAATTTTAGAGAATGAAATGCGCCCATTTTCGATCACATGAGCATCCGCAAGAAGCGGGATTTTGGTTGCTGTCTTTGCTGAACGTGCCATAATTACTTACTTTTTCGAGAATCCTTAAAATTTTACAAAACCTGATACGAGAGTGGGAGGGCTTTTCTGCTTACCGATAGCGAATTCCCTCCAGCGGCGCGCGCCAAAACGGGTCGCGCGTTGTTTTTGGCTGTGCCGTTATAGCAACGGCGGCATCAGAAGCCTGACGGGAGGGTTACCTCGGCTCAAGGGCCGGAAAGCGAATGGCAAACGATTCGCGCAAGAGGACAAAACGGTCGCGAGGGGATCAGAAAAACTGGCCCCGGAATTTTGGTATGAAATCAATGTAGTCGAAAGTTAAGTTTGACGCTGAACTCCTACGAGCCTTCCCACGCCTCATACAAGGCCGGGATGGAGGTCTAAATTCAGACAACCAAACGGTTTTTGGATGGATAATTGCTTATCCATCGCAGTTTTGGCCATTTTCTGGCCGTTATCGAATGATCGCTCATTCGCTTTTCCTCTGCTGCACTCTGAGGTGAAGTGTTGTTTAATTTGCTCCCCTCTTTTTCGCGCGTGACGGAAACTACGGATGGCTTGGAAAGATTCCGCCAAAATTAATCGCTCGGTAATTTCCAATATTTACCGCTAATACGTCACCGTAATCGTCTTCGCTGCGGCATTGAGCGTGACTCCATAGCTCGTTAGTGGCGAAGGCGCGGGGCCACCGGTCACCTGACCGTAAAGATTGAACCGGGAGCCGTGACACGAGCAAAAGATCGTCCCGCCGCTTGGAAGATTTACCTGACAGCCTGCGTGCGTACAGAGCATGGAGAGCGCCGTGTACGTTGTCGCATTTTGGCGAATCACGAGTATTGGCGTTCCGTCCGGCAAGACGCTCGAATCTACGTGGAACTGCCCATTCGAGGTAAGCGAGGATATGTCGATGGTGGTCGTGCCGTGGGAAACAGAGGGGCCGGTAAGCGAGGAACAACTCGCGAGAATTTCGGCAAGCATCCCGCTCATCGTCGCCGCGCCGAGCACAATGCCGGTTCGTTTTAAGAATTCCCGCCGGCCCACCGCCGAGTCGAGAGAAAAAATCCGAGAGGATTCCATAATGGTATCTTTTATATCGTTATCTTATTCATTTGTTACGTTCGTCTCTTTAAGGCACATCACCTCTATGAGGTGCAACTCCAAACCATATCGTGCATCACATGAGTAATTGCTCATGCCTATCGTAGGACGGCAGCTGAAACGAAGTTGCGGCAATACGGCTTTTATCGAGATACACGTTTCTCCAAACAACGACATCAAGGTTCAGACACATGCCCGGCTTTAGCACCACCGCCATCCACGCGGGACAAGAACCCGAAGCGCGCACCGGCGCGGTAACGGTTCCCATTTTTCAGACGACTACCTACGCGCAGCACACGCTCGGCGAGCATGTGAAATACGATTATGGCCGCACCATCAACCCGACGCGCGAGGCGTGGGAAACCAATATCGCCGCCCTCGAAAATGGGAAATTTGGATTTGCGTTTGCTTCGGGGATGTCCGCCATTGCCGCGGCCCTTTCGATCATTAAATCCAGCGATCATGTCATCGCCGGCAGCGATATGTATGGCGGCACGTATCGGTATTTTTCAAAAATTCTGTCTAATTTCGGAATTGAGGTCTCCTATGTAAATATGAGTCCAATGGGACCCATTAGTCCTATGGGTCACATGGGAAGTGCAATCAAAAAAAACACTCGTCTGATTTACGCGGAAACCCCCACCAACCCGATGATGAACCTCACCGACCTTGCAGAGCTTGGCAAGCTTGCGCGAGAGCGGGGGATTCTGACGGTTGTAGATAATACGTTCATGTCTCCCTATTTGCAAAATCCGCTGGACTTTGGAATCGATGCGGTGGTTCATTCCACGACGAAATATATCGGCGGTCATTCGGATGTCATCGGCGGCGCGCTGGTGACATCGAGTTCGGAAATTGCGGAGCAAACTAAATTTTATCAGAATGCTTATGGCGCGATTCCTTCCCCGTTCGATTGCTGGCTTATGCTTCGCAGCGTAAAAACATTAGCGCTTCGAATGCGCGCGCATTGCGAGAACGCGCAAATCATTGCCGAGCGGCTTGCGTCGGATGACCGCGTGAAAAAAGTCTATTATCCGGGGCTGACTTCTCATCCGCAGCATGAGCTTGCGATTAAACAAATGAAGGGATTTGGCGGAATGGTCTCGGTCGAGCTTGGGAGCCTCGAACGTGCGAAGAAATTTACGAGCGCGCTCCGTTATTTCACACTCGGCGAAAGTTTGGGCGGCGTCGAATCGCTCGTCTGCCACCCGCTCACCATGACGCACGCTTCTGTTCCCGAAGAACGCAGGTTGGAATTGGGCATTACCGAGGGACTGGTACGCCTCAGTGTCGGCATTGAAGATATCGGCGATCTCCTCGAAGATGTTGAGCGAGGGCTTAGTGTGATATGAAACAATTTATTTTCGTCCTTTCCGTCCTTTTCGTCATTGCTTGCAACGGAAAACCTACGCTGAACTCCACGGATACAGAATACATCCGCACAACGCTCGATCTTCTCCGAACACGCGCCAATTTTTTGCCCCCGGAAGATTCAATGAGCATAAAACTTTCGCTCGATTCGGTTTACCGGAGGCATCACACTTCAAGCGCGGAATATCAGGCACAAACGGTCTCGCTTTCCAAAGACCCGGACCGCACGGGAGTAATCTTTGCCGCAATCAACGATTCGATTGGAAAGAGGTAGAACGTTCGTGTGTGTCGCGGGCGCTCGCGGTGCAGACATCGCAGATACCACATCGGGTTTTTGCCCGATGCTCGCCAAAATAGTTTAAGATGGTATTTTGACGGCAATTCCAATCCACGGCATACGCGACCATCGCATCGAGCTTTGCAAGATTGGCCTCGAAGCGCGCTTCGAGCGAGCGGCCGCCCACATCGAGATGCCGGAGGGACACACGTTCCGTGGTGAGTGAAAGATGAAATATGTCATTCATGCCTTTCGATCGCACGGCGGGTGTGTAGCGCACGAGTCCCAAGCCTTCGATTGTGCGGATCGCGAGTTTGAATTCTTCTTTATCGAGATTGTGAGTTTCTAGCAGCTTTTCCGTATCGAGAAATACTTCCCGCTCGAAGGCTTCGGTAGCGCCAAGCGTTCGGAGCAGAACGGAGATCGTGCGTTTCACGTTTTTGTTGGTGGACTTAAAGCTGATTTCATCGATGCGCGCGCGCGTCGCGGTGAAGCGAATGCGCGCGCGGCCGTCGCTCGCCATTCCGCGATACCACTCTACATGGCCAGAGCGAACCAATGCTTCGACAATCGACTCCATCGACGCGCGGCTCGGGCCAGCAACGCGCGCCATACGCTCAGAAATTTGCGAGCTTTGGACGACGAGCATTCCGGGAAATATCGAACCTACGGGCGTGCCTGCGATCTCATGTAGCGCGGTATAGGCGGATTTCACATCCGCTTCCGTGGGCGAGTTGGAGCGGATGAGCGATTCCTGCAAGTTCCGGTCGCTTTTGTTGTAAAATAAAATGGCATGTGCGGGGAAGCCATCGCGCCCAGCGCGGCCCGACTCCTGATAATAGGCTTCGATCGAACCGGGAATATCGTAATGGATGACGGCCCGCACGTCCGCCTTGTCGATACCCATGCCAAACGCGCTCGTGGCGGCGATCACACGAATGTCCGAGCGTTGGAAACGTTCCTGTGTTTGCCTTCGCGCTTGGGAAGGAATGCCGGCATGATACGCTTCGGCTGCAATGGATTGCCGTTGAAGACCCAGCGCAATGTTATCGACCGATTTGCGCGTGGCCGCATACACAATCACGCTGCCGTGGGGTGTGGTGGAAATAATATCGCGCAGCCGTGCATCTTTATCGCACTCGCGCAGCACGCCATACGCGATATTGGGCCGCTCGAAGCCGGTCACAATTTCAAGCGGGTGTTCCAGTTGCAACAGCATGGAAATATCCGCGCGGACTTCCGGCGTGGCCGTGGCCGTGAGTGCAATGATGGGCGGGCGTTTGCCATCCCCAAGCGCCTCATAGACATCCGGAATTCGCCGGTACGATGTGCGGAAATCATGACCCCATTGGCTAATGCAATGCGCCTCGTCAACAGCAAGAAGCGAAATGGGAAGCTCGAAAAGTTCCTCTCGAAAGACGGTTGATTCCAACCGTTCGGGCGATACAAAAACAAGCTTGAGTTCGCCCGTTTGCGCCCGACGAACAAGCGCGCGCGTCTCCGCGTAAGTCAGCGTGCTATTTAACGCAATGGCGCTAATGGAAAGCGCGCGAAGCCGGCTCACCTGATCCTGCATGAGCGCGATGAGAGGAGAAATCACAAGTGTGATACCGGGCAAAAGCAGCGCGGGAAGCTGATAGCACAGCGATTTGCCGCCGCCCGTCGGCATGACGACCAGCGTATCCCGACCCGCAAGCGCGTTTGCGATCGCCTCGCGCTGCATCGGGCGAAAACCGGGCAAACGAAATCGCTCCGAAAGAACGAGTTCGATGGGATCCATCTTTATGTTTTTCGAATCACGCGGCCCATGCTGACCGGCTTTTCGCCACATTCGGAGAGCGCGGACTGCACGGCATCGGCAAGAGCAGGCGGGACCAATAGAATCAGGCCAATACCAAGATTGAACGTCCGGCGCATTTCAATCTCGGAAATTTTTCCGGTTTCCTGAATTAGCTTGAAAATCGGCGGGCGCGGCCATGCGTCCCAATCCACTTCGAGCGCAAGTCCACCGGGCACGACGCGCGAAGTATTACCGACAATTCCTCCGCCCGTGATATGACTCAGAGCATGAATATCGGTTCCCGGATTGAACCGTTCGAGGAGAGATTGTATGGGACGAAGATACGAGCGATGAACTCTGAGCAGCACCTCCCCAATTGTTTCGCCGCCAAGCAGCGTTGGGAGGGTATTCAGCGTAAAACGCGAGAGCAGCGCCTTTCGGGCGAGGCTGTAACCATTGGTATGCAATCCCGTGCTCGGAAGGCCAATCAACACATCGCCTTCGCGCACCGACTCACGGCTAAACATCCGTTCGCGCTCCGCAATGCCGACGATGGTTCCGGCGAGATCGTAATCCTCATGAAGATAAATTCCCGGCAACTCAGCGGTCTCGCCGCCAATAAGCGCGCAGCCGTTTTCCTCACACGCCTTCGCCACGCCGGAGATAACCGATTCTGCAATATAGGTTTCCAATTTACCACAGCCGAAATAGTCGAGAAAAAAAAGCGGCTTTGCGCCGCAGACGAGAATGTCATTAACACAATGATTGACTAAGTCCTGCCCGACCGTCTCATGCCGGTGCGCCTCGATTGCAATTTTTATTTTCGTTCCAACGCCATCGGTGCTCGAAACGAGAACTGGGAATTTCATCTCCGGAAACCGCGCGTCGAAGAGGCCGCCAAACCCGCCAATATCCGTGAGTACGCGATCGTTGAAGGTCTTTCGAACCATCGGTTTGATCGTGCGCAGCAACTCTTCGCCGGCCTCGATGCTGACGCCGGCATTTTCGTATGTCATGGCCTTTAATTTAGCTTGCCGCGCTTTGGTGGGTGCCATGCTCAAAAATTTTGATACGCAGAAGTGTAAATCATCGTCATGCTGCAGGTGATGGTAACAGGACTCACCGGCGCCTTTAAAAGATGACATTCGAGCGACGCCGTGTAGGAGGTGTCCCGCATATATTTCGCAACATCCGTTTTCGTCAGCACGAGCGTAGTATCGAGTATGCTTTGCGGCGGCATGGTATCGATGGCAACTGTGTCCGTTCCGATAAGCACACGAACGCTTCCTAATTTGTCCAGTGTAAAATTCGGATCGCTCGACAGGAGCGAGAGCTGCCACACTTCCGAAGTGCGCAAGGTAGAAGCAGAGCTGCTATCCTTCGTGTAATCATTCGTGTCGATGGAACCTGTGGCGATAAGCGTAGTGTCCTTGCCCGCATCTGCGAAATTCGAGAGCGCAAAATTGACGGTGCGGTCGATATTGAAGCTGAGATAGGGATCGATGGGCGGGTAATCCGAGCCGCACGCACATAGAACGAGCAGCAAAGGCAATCCCAAAAAGTATTTTACGCTCGTCATGGATGCAAGAACGGCAAGATAACAATTAGCGGTTCCGCGATGTTGTCAATAAACTCCATTTCTCATTCATCATTGACGTATCCTCGCCTTCGAATCCGGAATAAAGAAGAGCTGCGCCTTCAGCGCGGGCATCTGTGGGCGTTCAGCAACGAACTGCTCGATCTTCCAAAAGAGATTGAACCCGGCTCTATCGTAACGCTTGTGCGCGAGCATAGCGGCGCGCCCATTGGCAATGGCTTTTACCATCCCCACTCGCTCATCGCGTTCCGACTCCTCACGCGGAACGTGGAAGAAACCATCGACGCGGATTTTTTTGAACGACACATCATGCAAGCGGCTGCGCGGCGCGAGCTTCTGGCGCTCAGGCGCAACGCCTATCGAATCGTACACGGCGAAAGCGATTTGCTGCCGGGGCTTATCATCGACCGCTATGCGGACGTTTTTGCGTGCCAAATTCTCTCTGCAGGTTTCGAAACGCGCAAGGACATCGCTTTTGAAACGCTCCAAAAACTTTTTCAGCCCTCGGCCATTGTTGAAAAAAATAATTCGCACTTGCGAAAGCTCGAAGGTCTTCCTGTTGGCGATACGCTTGTCTTTGGCACGGACGCCAGCACTGAAATCCATGATGCGGCGGGTACGCGCTACCATGTCGATGTGCTTGCCGGACAAAAAACTGGATTTTATCTCGATCAAATGGAAAACCGGACGCGGCTTCGGGATTTTATTCGTGAGGGCGCCCGCATACTCGATCTTTTCGCCAACGATGGCGGCTTTGCCATCAATGCCGCGCTGGCGGGCGCATCCTCGGTTATCGCCGTGGATGAATCCATTTCCGCGCTCGAACGGCTCGCTCGCAATGCGGCTTTGAACGAAGCACAAGACCGTATCCACACAGTCAAAGCCGATTGTTTCGATTACTTGCGTGAATCGCAAGATGAGTTCGACGCCATTGTTCTCGATCCTCCGGCATTGGCCAAATCCAAAAAAGATATTTCTAACGCTCAAAAGGGTTATCTCGCGCTGAACACTCATGCAATGCGTCGCGTGGGGAAGGGTGGAGTGCTCGTTACCTGCTCATGCTCGCATCACATCGACCGCGAGCAATTTCTGGACATTATTCGAGATGCATCCCGCAAATCGGACCGGACTATAACCATACTCGAAGAACGTGGCGCGGGAATCGATCATCCCATACTTGCGGCGATGCCGGAAACGAGCTATTTGAAATGCTTTATACTCGGCGTGAGGTAGTAGGGACGGCTTCGTTACAATTCGATCATGATGACGTTGAACGGATATGCGGGGCAATCAGTTAAACGTTACCATTGGTCAGTTCAGGTGTTATACCTGAAAGGAAACTCTGATTAAGTCAAAATCGTCATTCTGAGCGGAGTTCGTCCGACCAAAGGGAGGACGAACGTAGCGAAGAATCGCGTTGATATACCAAGCGATTCTTCGCTACGCAAAACTGCGCTGTCGCTCCGTTTTGCTTCGCTCAGAATGACAAGCATGCTTAATCAGAGTTTCCGAAAAAAGATAAAAATATGAGGAGCCGGTTTAACATATTTCTGGGCTTTATTGTGGTCGGGGCGCTCTTGTTTGCCCTGTCGGCGCGCGCGCAGACGCCGATCAGCCCCCCCGCGCCAAAGCCCAAGCAGGATACCGCCATGATCTTCGAGCCTTCGCGTCCGCTTATCCAGAGCGCGCAAGAGATCGCACGCGCGAATCCGAATACCTGGGGCTTTACCGTGGCCTTCAGCGATTATGGCTTTGGCGGCGGGATGTTTCTTGGCCACTCGTTCAATCCGGACATTACTGCCATGCTCATCTTAGATGTAGGATCGGCCGAAGGCTCGCGCGAAGTAGATTTGCTCGCGGTCAATAAAATAAACCGCATTTTTGTACTTCCGCTCATGGCCAGCATTCAATACCGCGTATTCCGCACCGGCCTCAGCGATAATTTGCGGCCCTACGTCACCGTCGGCGCCGGACCCGTCCTCGCCATGACCACCCCCTACAGCGAGGATTTCTTCACCGCCTTTGGCAATGAAGTTTCGAAAGTTATTCCAGGCGGCTTTGTGGGCTTCGGCGCGAATTTCGGCAACGACCCAAAGGGGAATTTCGGCGCGAGCCTCCGGTATTTCATCATTCCCTATCCCGGCTCCTTAGAAAGCACCACGACGGAATCCCTTACCAATCTGAGCGGCCTGTTCCTGACGGCAAGTTACGGGTTTAATTTTTAAGAGACAGAACCGGGATTACGCGGATGATGCGGATTCGCAGGATGAATTATTATGATTTCCATGAGCGATAGGTCATTCAAAATGACCTAACCCTGCTGGAATCATGCCGGAATGAAATGGTTTACGAGAGTGCCGTTATGACGGTAATATAAAACACTCTCCGAGCCATGCTGAAGATCATTCCCGTTCTGCTTTTTGCTTCGCTGCTTTGTTTGCTTCTTTCGATGACTTCGCGGTATGATGCGGGGCATCACAAGGCATTCCGGCGCGAGCCGCTCGAAGAAGAAAACGTCCAAGCTCAGCAGCTTCGTGATTATCTCCGGCTGCGCGATCCGGCGACGGGCGAAATCCCTCGCGGCATTCGTATGCGCGAGCTTGCGTTCGTACGCACGATTGGTTCCGACCGGCCCGCGCTCAAAGGCACACCCACGATTCAAACGATGGGCTGGCAATCTGCCGGGCCAATCAATGCGGGCGGCAGAACGCGTGGCATTGGCATCGATGTGTCAAACGAAGCGAACGTGCTTATTGCAACGGCACAGGGCGGTGTCTGGCGCTCGACAGACAGTGGACAAGCCTGGAGCAGAACCACTACTCCAGGAGAACTAAAAGATATGAGTTCACTTGTGCAGGATCACCGCCCAAGGAAAACCGGGATCTGGTATGCAGGCACCGGCGAACTCATCAGCACCACTTGGCGAAGAACCGCTGTCTATACCGAGCCGGATTATCATAGCGCCAATATCGGAAACGGAATTTATAAATCGACGGACGATGGCCTTACGTGGAACGTGCTGCCCTCGACTGTCAGCACGGACGCGACTGTTCTCGGTAGCGTATTCGATGGCGTGTGGGATATTGCGCTCGATAGCTCGCGCGCGGATTCGGATATTGTCTATGCGGCAGGTTTTGGCGCGATCATGCGCTCGAACGATGGCGGCGAAAGCTGGACTCATGTTCTGGGCGATCCCGTCAATATCTCTGTTGAAACCGACATTGCGATCACTTCGAGGGGAATCGTCTATGCGTATCTGAGCGGTGAGTCTGCGGGCATGGGCACTCCATCGAAGGCCGGAGTGTGGCGTTCGACCGATGGCCTCCAATGGACGAATATCACACCTACCGGCTGGTCATCGGAATCGGGAAGGATGAAAATTGCGATCGCGCCGGCCGATGAAAACATTCTTTACATTGGAGGTGTCAGTCCAACGCTTTGGTATGGCGCGTCGCTTTGGAAATATGATTATTTCTCCGGGAACGGTTCCGAAAGTGGTGGCGCGTGGGAAGACCGTTCGGCAAACGTCCCCCAGTCCACCGATTCCATTGGATCGTATGGGTTAAATACCTACGGCGGATATGCCGTCACGCTCACAGTTCATCCAACCGATACCGACCTTGTGTTCTTCGGTGGCACAAATCTTTATCGCTCCTGGGACGGATTTGCCACGACGGGTATGGTCGAGTGGATTGGCGGGTATGACCAAACGAACGGGGGATATAGTGAGACCAATAACGATCATCCAGACCATCACGAGCTGAAGTTTGTCCCATCCAATCCAACTGTTGCTTACAACGCAAACGATGGTGGAATGTTCATGACCTACGACGCTCTCGGGTACGATGACCCAAGCTATCCCGTAACCTGGACCAATATAAATTTTGAAGATCAGGCAAGCATTATTTATGTGGTCGCGCTTGATCACGCCACGCCGGGAGATAGCACGGTACTTGGCGGGTTTCAGGATCAGGGGTCGTGGCTATCGTACGATTCTTCGAATTATTGGATTCAATACTATGGCGGCGATGGCACTTATTGCGCGATTGACGATGGGGAATCGAATCTCTACATGTCCTCGCAAGAGGGCAACATCGTTTCGTATAACATAGATGAGCAGAACTGGACACAACTAACGACTCCCGAAATGTCGCAGGCGCAGTTTGTCGCGCCGTTTATTCTCGACCCAACGAATACCGACCAAATGTACTATGCCGACAACAATATTCTTTGGCGAAACGACGATCTTTCCCTGGGCGCAAATTGGAATGAACTGGATAATTCCACGCCGGTAACCAATTCTTTTATTACGGCGCTCGGCATGTCCACGGTTCCCGCTCATAGGCTTTATTATGGAACGAGCGACGGGCGCGTTTATCGGATGGATGAAGCCGATGGAACTAATCCTACACCGCAAGAAATTACCGGCTCGATGTTTCCAAAAGGAGCGTATGTCTCGTGCGTTGCCGTCGATCCACAAAATGCGGACAGCATTGTTGTATGCTTCTCGAATTATCACGTCATCAGCATCTTTGCTTCGAACGATGGCGGCGCGACATGGCATGATGCGAGCGGGAATCTCGAGCAAAATCCGGATGGCTCCGGCGATGGGCCTTCCGTCCGATGGGTAACCATTGTGCATCAGGGCGGCCAGGAGCTTTATCTCTGCGGCACGAGCGTCGGGTTGTATTCAACGACAGATATAACCGGCCCAAATGTTATTTGGAATCCCGAAGGAACAGAAACCATCGGTTATGCCATCGTCGAAAATATCGACGCGAGGCAATCGGATGGGTTTGTAGCGATCGCCACGCAAGGCTCCGGCGTTTTTACAACTCATGTTGTCGCCGCGCCAAGCGCCGTAAGGGTACATGGCAATGGGCCCGAATTGGCATTCACAATCTCTCCAAACCCCGCTTCGCAGAACGCGGAAGTTTCGTTTGCTCTTGCAGCGCCGGAGCATGTCAGCTTATCCGTCGTCGATGTAACGGGAAAGACGGTGCTGAACATCCTTAATCGCAATATACCCTCCGGTCCATCGGCCTATTCGTTCAATTGTTCACAGCTTCCGTCCGGTTCTTATTTCGTTCAGTTACAAACGGATGAGGCCGTGGAAACGCGGCGGTTGGTGGTCGAGCGGTAAAAACAAAAAACTGACACCATGCGTATGTTGGCGTCCAAGAGAATGAGTCCTCACCTCAGCACGCCCACTTGCTCCCGGTGATTTCGATTATTAGGGTATAATTTCGATTGATATTCTTTAAATAATCAACAATTCCGGGTTAACGATGGGCGCATAAAAGAAATGAACACACCGTAAGATAATTGGACGTACCAAATGCACGCATCATGAGGTTTCCGCTCTAATAGAGCCGTTATCGTGAATTGCTTTGCGTTCCCGAGCATCCTCACACGATGGCATAGAATTGTAACAGCTCGCACTTTTAGAACGCCTCTCGAAATAATAATTTTCAAAATGGAGTAACACGTCATGAATAGAGTAAAAGATAAAGTAGCAGTCATAACAGGCTCATCGCTTGGCATTGGCCATCAAACGGCAATTAGGCTTGCCGAAGAAGGCGCGAAGGTCGCCATTACCGATGTGGACGATGCTGACGGTGCTAAAACGGTAAATGAGATCATAAAAAAAGGCGGCGATGCGGCATATTGGCATCTCGATGTCTCGAAAGAGGCGGAAGTGAAGCGCGTCATGTCCGAGATAGCAGCGAAATGGGGTAAGATTGACATTCTCGTCAACAACGCCGGCATCTCCGGTGCAAACAAGCCAACTGATGAAGTAACCGAACAAGAATGGGACACGCTTATGGCCATCAATGTCAAAGGGGTCTTCTTTTGCACGAAACATGCGATACCATTCCTGCGCAAGGCGGGCGGCGGAAGCATCGTCAATCTCTCCTCGATATACGGAATCATCGGCGCGGGCGACGTTTCGCCCTATCATGCGTCGAAGGGCGCCGTTCGGGAGATGTCCAAGAACGATGCAATCTCCTTCGCAAAAGATAAGATTCGCGTCAATTCCGTCCATCCGGGCTTTATTTGGACTCCGATGGTTGAAAACTTCGCTAAAGATACCGGTAGCGAAGAAGCGGCCCGCAAGGCGCTCGATGCGCTGCATCCACTCGGCCATATTGGTGAACCAAATGACATCGCGTGGGGTATTGTCTATCTCGCGTCGGACGAGGCGAAATTCGTGACCGGCTCCGAACTTGTGATCGATGGCGGATATACCGCTCGATGATAATGTAACCAATGTAATCAATGCCAAAATTAGAAAAAAGAGCATGGGCCGAGCCATTTAAAATTAAGGTCGTCGAGCCGCTGCGCATGACGACTCGCGAATATCGCGAACAGGCACTGAAAGAAGCAGGGTATAATACGTTCCTGCTCCGCTCGCGCGATGTCTATATCGATCTCCTAACCGATAGCGGCACCAACGCCATGAGCGATAACCAATGGGCCGGCATGATGCTGGGCGATGAAGCCTACGCGGGCAGTGAGAATTTTTATCATCTCGAAGAACAAGTTCGTAAATACTATGGCTACAAATATCTCGTGCCGACGCATCAGGGCCGAGGCGCGGAGCACCTGATTTCGCAAATTCTCATCAAGCCCGGAGATTTCGTTCCGGGCAACATGTACTTCACGACCACGCGCCTGCATCAGGAGCTGGCCGGTGGAACCTTCGTGGATGTTATCGTCGATGAAGCACATGATTCCGAAAGCCTCCATCCGTTTAAAGGCAACATCGACCTGAGTAAACTCGCGCATCTTATCGACCGCGTGGGAGCCGATAAAATTGCTTACGTCACCGTCGCGGCGACGGTCAACATGGCTGGCGGGCAGCCGATCTCGATGCAAAATCTTCGTGACGTGAGAGACATGGCACACCGGCTGGACATCAAAGTCGTGCTCGATGCGACCCGCGCCATCGAAAATGCCTACTTCATCAAGACTCGGGAACCCGGATTCGAGACGCACTCTATTGCGAATATACTGTTGGAAATGTGCTCCTACTCTGACGCCTGCACCATGAGCGGCAAGAAGGATCTGCTCGTCAACATCGGCGGATTTCTTGCGATGAACGATCGAGAGATATTTGAAGAGGCACGAAATCTGGTCGTCGTCTATGAAGGACTGCATACGTATGGCGGCCTGGCCGGACGCGACATGGAAGCGATGGCCCGAGGCATCGAAGAAGCCGTGCAGGAAGATCATATCCGCGCACGCATCGGGCAAGTGGAATATGTCGGCGAGCGATTGCTTTCGATCGGCATTCCGATTGTAGTTCCCATTGGCGGTCATGCCGTTTTTCTCGATGCGAAACGGTTCCTTCCGCATTTGAAGCAGCTCGAGTTCCCAGCGCAGACGCTCGCTGCGGAACTCTACCTTGAATCCGGCATTCGTACGATGGAGCGCGGTATCGTCTCCGCCGGGCGCGACAGCGTGACCGGCGAGCACACCTTTCCGAAGCTCGAACTTGTGCGCCTCACCTTCCCCCGCCGCGTTTATACCCAAGCCCACTGCGACGTAGTGACCGAAGCCGTCGAAGCCGTCCACGACCGCCGCCACGACGTGCGCGGACTCCAAATGGTCTATGAACCGAAATACCTCCGCTTCTTCCAGGCTAAGTTCGAACGAATTTAAGGGAGCCGTTTTGCATAATTCTATAAGAATTAGGTGCCGTTTTTCTTTCTTGTGAGTTCCCAACCCACCCTTCGATTCCGAGCCGCATTCGCTATTTTTGTTGCCACCAAAGGTAAAAATGACCTGCGATAGAGTACACTACAACAGGCCACAATACATTTTCAATGAACTCCGGCAATCAATGTCTCCGAAACAATGACCTCAACCCTACATTCTCGGGTCTGTCTCGGATCGGCGATAAATCTATCGGTCTCGGACTTTTTGATTGCCCCAGGCGCCATTTGATTTCAGTGTGCAGGGGTCGACATACATGTACTTCAGCGGTCGGCATACACTCTCAACGCTCGCGGATGGGTGGGGTATGCATTGAAGAATACCCCCTCCCAATATATAGAACAAAATTTTTAGGCGGGATGTGCCCATGCGGGCAGATGTTGGCCTTTTTGCGCCAATTTTCAACATTTTATTTTCGCACTGCCTGCCATGAGCCTGTCGAAGGGATCATAGCCGAAGGCTCGCCGTGGCGGGTTCAGACATTCCCTTCCCCAAAGTACGTGACACGATGGGCGATTTTTTAGCGTCCAACTGCCTTCGCTAATCGCTCAAATACGGCTTGCACCGAGACCTGATCCCGTTCAGAAAGCTTTCCGATCTTGCCTTCAATCAAAGTGGATTCCAACGACACCAACTTACTCATTCGCACGACCGATTGGTGAAGAAGTCCAGCAGCCGTTCTATCCTGAATCATGATCTCCCATTCACCAGCACGTTCCTGGCTTGTGATCCGCGCGAAAAGGATGTCACCGTCGTTCTCGGGAAGCAGAACGAGGCCCGGTCGACGCTTTGAACCGATTCCATCCGTGAACGGATAGTCCAGTAGGACGACGTCTCCGAAGCCGTACGTCATCGGCCGTAGTTATCATAGTCCGCGTCTTTCTCGCTCGTATCGCGGAAGAAGGACTCGACGGCAAGGCGTTTCCACGCGGCGTCATCGTCCGCGCTGCTCGGAGCCTCACGAATGACGATCTCCACCTTCTCGCCTTTCGGAAACGGCAAGCCCGAAAGCACTAATCGCCCGTCCTGCTCGACAATAGTTTGAGCATGATATGTATGCATAATTACCCTAACCGCAATCCACCCCGAATGCTTCCCTCCATTCCCCCTTCATCTTTCATCTCTCATCTTTCATCTTTTCCCCCGTCAATCCTGTGAATCGTGGTCCATCGTTGCCCCCATAGCCGAAGGCCCGCCGTGGCGGGTGCAGACATTCCTTTGTCCAAACGTGCGTGCCGCGACAGAAAGCAGGCAAGCTACGATGATTGAGAACTTTCGAGAACTCTATTAAAGCGGAAACATGTTCAAATAAAGGGTTAAATTCTAAACCATTCATCTAATGGCAACAACAAAAGCAACCAGTCTAATCGTTGATATAGTAAGGGCGGGTGGTGGAGTAATTATTGACGCGGATAAAGCCGGCTCACAGCTAGTCGAGATTGCTGCGGCTGCATCAAAATCCGATGCGACGGTGATAGTTAAGAATGCACATAAAAAGGCTACATCCCAGCTGGTTGCTATCGCAGTGGCTGGCAAAGGTAAAGTTATCTTTGACTTGACGAAACCTTAAAAACCTCAAAACTTAGACGATCGATCCGAGCTAAGTTACCCAATTAGAATGGCGCAAACGAAGAATAAATCAAAAAAAGCATCGAATCAAACGCCTGAAAAGGAGAAGGGCACTAAGGTTGCGTCCGATGCACTTCCACGACGAACTCTCGAGGATGCCCTGCGCGTGGCACAAATAATTAGAGACACCTACTCGAGAGGATCTGCTACATGGTCAGAAATCGCCCAAGCGATGGGTGTTTCAGAGAAAAATGACCCAAATCGCTACCCTCTTTGGGCTGCAACCGCATACGGAATCGTGCTAAAAGTAGAAGATAACACGTATTCGCTTGGTGAGACAGGAAGGAAGATACTTGCTCCAACGTACGATAGTGAAAAAGATGAGGGAATCAAGAAGGCATTGTTCACTCCTTCAGTTTTAAGCCGATTTTACACAGCTTACAATGGATCAGCTATTCCAGGTCCTGACCTTCTTCCGAACGTACTTGAGACCCGCTACGGCGTACCACGAG
Organism: Ignavibacteriota bacterium; assembly: GCA_003151825.1. Taxonomy (GTDB): domain Bacteria; phylum Bacteroidota; class Ignavibacteria; order Palsa-1295; family Palsa-1295; genus PALSA-1295. Next base: position 166,507 of record PLYO01000036.1, on the reverse strand, counting down.
GACGGACAGCGGAAGCGATTAAGATCCTAATCGAAAATGCCCGCTATGCGAAAGCACTTGTTAAGCGTGATGATGGAAAGGAAGGACTGGAATTCACTGACGCCGCATTTCCCGTGACAAAGCCACGTGAGGCCGATCTATCAACGCATGATATTGGTGGGGCGGATGCTGAGGCCACGCCGGACGACCAAGGGGCCTCTGCAAATGGAGATTGGGACAAAATCTGCTTTGTTATCACACCGATAGGAAACGACGACTCCGAAGAGAGAAAACATTCTGACACTATTCTAAAGCATCTACTTGAGCCGGTTCTCGAAGAGTTTAAGTTGCGCCCTGTCAGAGCAGATAAAATCTCGAAGCCAGGGATAATCAATAAGCAGGTAATCGAGCACATAGCATACTCGAGAGTATGCGTTTCGGATCTTTCGTTTGGCAACCCCAATGCATTCTACGAGTTAGGTGTCCGGCAAGCATTCAAACTCTCAACGATTCAAATTATCCGGAAGGGAGAAAAGATACCGTTCGACGTTGCTCAGGGTAGAACTATAATAATTGACACTTCTGATCCATATACGATCATGGATCATTTTGAAGCTGCACGAAAGGAACTTAAAGAGCACATCTCTTCCTCGAATAAAGGAGCAACCTCAGACGACAATCCGATCAGTTTATACCTCCCTAAGCTAAAAGTTGAGATTCCCAAATAATGGTTAGGTACTATTAGTACTCTTATTTAATATTGTCCTGGATAAGGAAGAAGCTCCTCTCTGAACTCCCTGACCGCATTGACCACCGCCTCCCGAAACTCAACCGGGTTCGTCACATCCACATGTTCAGGGGATATATCCTTCGATACATTTTGCTCAATATGCGGACTCCTGATGTCCACAATTTGGAAGTTCGGTTTCCCAAGAAGGATGGCCCCGAACGCTTCGGCCTCAAGCCATGGATGGTCTGTTCGCCTCCCTGTCCATATTTGCAAGACGGCATCGCTCGCCCTGAGACGCCGAGCGACTTCAACAGCAGCAGCCTTTGTGTGAGTAAATTCGTGATTGAATCGGCAACAGAGTTCCTTACCAATTTCGTCTATCTGCCTTGCGAGTTCCTTCGAGCCTTCAACGTGCCACGAAACGAAAATGTTAAGACGGGGAAGTCGAGAGACTCGGAAACATCCAGATTGCCAGCCAGATTTAGTGGCAAGCGACTTCGCGACTGCGTCGAGCCTCTCCTGCGCGTGTTCCTCTCGTGATACCTTTGAATTGTGCTTGGTATCAAATACCATCTTCAAGGTGCCAGTCTCCAAGCCACCAGGCTCACTTTTCTCTATCGAGTTATGGACATGTAAGAGATTGAAGTTTTCATCCGCCATTTTGGATGTCACATCCCGGATCAAACCGATGGTAGCATTATAGTTTGGATCATACTCATCTAATTTCACCTCATACTCGAATGTTGTTTCAAAAAAGTCTCGAATATCCCTTCCACTCACAAGTTGAAGCCGGACGTACTTCTCGTGATCAACAATTGATGAGATACCCATACAGGGCAAATCATGCTTCCACGTTCCTAGAATGGATGCAAACTTATTCCTCCCTTCATCTGGGGTTAAAGCACCGATCTCCTGATCATAATGCATTCTTAATGGATCGAACACTTTTTTAGCATGTCGCCAAATATGGGTCAAATCGGGAAAGAATGCAAAATCTGCGGGGCGTGATTTGAATCGTTTAAGATCGTTCTCCTCAAGTAGCTTTTTTACGGCTGGTTCCGAAAAGAATGTTTCATTAAAGGTACATATCCTGTCGCGGAACCTCCCATAAATAAATTTTTTCTTCGTGTCAGCTTTTTCTAAGTCGTCAATGAGTTCTGGAAGGAATTGCCATAACTGACACATTCGCTTAAAGGCAAGAGTTTTCTTATCCTCCTCGTTCGCGGTTTCTAATACTTGACGATCTTCATCTTCATGCTCTTGTCGGAACTCGCTCACCTCGGCAACCAAATTCCAGATCGCATGGTAATGACCAGCCTCGGTGCATTCGGCAAAGAGAATATTTACATGCTTCTTTGCGAGGAAGTCTGCAACCCATGCAAGCGAACCTTGCGTGTTGCTAATCAATAATTCGAGCCTGAAAATATATGGCCAGCTGGCTGGAAGAATCGGGCTTAAGATTAGATGATATTCTTGCTTCGGTATTTCGGCTTCCTGCGTGTAGTGCGGGGGCAGGAATACCCCATAAAAAACCGATTTGTGAGCAACACCAAATGAGTGCAGCGCGTCGGGATGGAAAATAGGCCCATCTTTCGTTATCTCAACAATTCTTCCTGTTCTCATTTTGTGTTAGGTTTATTCTCAAAGTTTAGATATTACTCAAAGCCTATAAACCTATGTGAGCCATTGAAGTATTCCCCAATAGCTAAAACAGGTTTCCCCTTCGTTGCACTCTGGGCTGCGAGTACTTCGTCGCTCCGTAACTAAAGATGTGTTCACAACCCCACCCGCTCAAAAATCCTATCGACATGCTTGGTGGCTTGCGCGGGATCGAAGCACTACACCGTTTCGAGAGAAACTTTTGAAATATCGGTGATCGAGACGCGTTTCGAGAGGCGAAGAATTTCCACGCCCACCACTTCATCGTGCTCGTTAAAATCGAGCACCACGCCGGGCGTTACCTCTTCAGAATCCACAATTTTGGATTCGTCGAGGCGCAAATACAGCGCATCGGATTCTTTATCTACTTTTAGTCTCATGGTTTGTCATTATTCAAATCGTAATCCCGACCAAATAAATCCAAAAAATCTCATTAATCCCATTAATCACAGTTCAATCCCACCCGCTCAAAAATCCTATCGACATGCTTGGTGGCTTGTGCGGGGAGCGTATTCGGGCGGGGAAGCTTTTCATCATGGTTATCGTTAACAAAGTATGGACTCAAAGCATTTACTCGCCCAAATCGAGAATCTTCTATCGCTCAAGCGCATGGAAGCGGAAGATTTCATCGAATTTCTTGCCTCGCAGCACGCTCGCGTCCGGCCTGTTCCTCCTCTGACCTTTTCCTGGGCCGGCGGCCTTGCCGATTTGAAGGAGCAATTCACCTCCCGCGATCTGAAAAAGCAGGCGTTACAAATGTAGCTAAGAAAAAATCCCATACATCTCATTCATCCCATAAATCACGGTTTAGCCCCACCCGCACAAAAATCCTATCGACATGCCGTGTGGCTTGCGGCGCCTTCTATTGCCGCACGAGTTATTTTACCGGGGCACTGTCTCGGAACCTCAATGGTTTCATTTTGTATGCAAGCGTACCACATTGACACCACGGTCTCCAGCGAGGGACTATTGCTTCTTCCGAAGCTGCCGCTCACCGCAGGGCAGCGAGTAAGCGTTACGATCGAACCGAAGAACGGTGCTGCGCATACTCGCCGGTCATTCCCTCTTCGGGGATTGCCGCACCGGTACACCGACCCGTTCGAACCTGCCGCCCCGCCCGAAGATTGGGATGCTTTGAACGATGAACCTTCTTGACACGCACATTTGGTTCTGGTGGGTTTCCTCCCCGGAACTGCTATCACGTTCCCAACGCGAATTTTTAGAGAACACCGCCGATCAGCTGGCCGTTAGCATCATCTCGTTGTGGGAAATTTCCTTACTCGAATCGAAAGGCCGCATTGATTTACCGAAGCCCGTCAAAGAATGGTTCGTAATGGCCCTTGACGAACCAAAGATCGACGTGATCGATCTGAACAGCGACATCGTAATTGAATCCAATAATCTTCCCGGCTCATTCCACCGCGATCCCGCTGACCGAATGATCGTGGCAACTTCGAGAATTCTAAAGGCACCGCTCATGACATCCGACTCGAAGATTCTAAAGTACGAATTTGTCGATAAAGTTGGTCTATAGCGCTTCCCTCCTCGCATAAAAAACATTTGGAAAGCAACAGCATCGCTTGCCGTTTGGCTCGTGGCGCTTACGGTTCAGACTAACCCCACCCGCTCAAAAATCCTATCGACATGCTTGGTGGCTTGTGCGGGATCGAAGGCGTAGTCGAGATCGGCGGCGGAGAGGCGTCCGGCTACGTCGGCGTCTTGTTCGATGAGTTTGCGAAATGTAATTTCCGTATGCGAACCGCTTGCCGCGAGTTCCCACACCTTCATCGCATTGCGCTGCACTATTTTATAGGATTCTTCGCGTGAAAGTCCTGATTTTGCCAGCAGGAGCAGCAGCGGCTGGCTGAATACGAGTCCGCGCGTAATAGCAAGATTCCTTCGCATCGCTTCGGGATAAACGAACATTGTTTGCACAGAACGCGACATAAGGTCGAGCATATAATCGAGCGCGATGGTTGCGTCCGGCCCGATGACGCGCTCGGTGGAGGAATGCGAAATGTCGCGCTCGNNCGCTCGTGCCACAGCGCGACGTTCTCCATTGCCGTCATCGCATAGCCGCGCAGCAGCCGCGCGAGGCCCGTGACACGCTCCCAAGTAATCGGATTGCGTTTGTGCGGCATCGCGCTGGAACCTTTTTGCCCCTTCGCAAAAAATTCCTCCACTTCGCGAACTTCCGTGCGCTGCAAATGCCGAAGTTCCGTCGCGATTTTTTCGAGACTCGCGCCAACTAATGAGATCGTGGTGAAAAATTCCGCATGTCTATCGCGCTGCACGATCTGCGTGGAAACGGGCGCGGCTTCCAACCCCAATTTCGCACACACATATTCTTCCACGCTGGGATCCAAATGCTCGAACGTGCCAACCGCGCCCGAAATTTTTCCAACGGAGATGGTTTTTAGAGCTCGTTCCATTCTCTCTTTTGCGCGTTTCATTTCTGCGTAAAAGACGGCAAGCTTGAGGCCGAACGTCGTTGGCTCTGCATGAATCCCATGCGTCCTGCCAATGATGGGCGTGTGCTTAAATTCCCCCGCTCGCGCACCCAGCGCATCTATCAGCTTTTGAATTCCATCCACCAATAATTTACCCGCCTGCATACACTGCACGGAGAATGCCGTATCCACGACATCGCTCGAAGTCATGCCGAGATGAATAAAGCGAGAATCCGGCCCGACGGATTCCGCCACATTCGTTAGGAATGCGATAACGTCGTGCTTTGTCTCGCGCTCGATCTCATCAATGCGCGCGGGCTGGAATGTGGCGACCGGGCGAATCTTAGCCGACGTCCCGCTCGGCACAATGCCCAACTGCTCCTGCTTCTCCATCGCAAGGAGTTCGATTTCGAGCCAGATCTTGTATTTGTTATCTTCCGTCCAGATCGCCCCCATTTCAGGGCGTGTGTAGCGAGGGATCATGTAATTGGATTATTTTTAGGCGGTTGTTTGATGGTAATGTTAACATAAACGAGCATCGCTTAGTGGCAATGTTTGCACCGGGTTAAAACCCGGTGTACACCACCCTCTCCGCACAATGTCGTAATTTTGCAGTGAATGAATGATAAACCATTGGCCTGGATCGTAGGCGGCTCGAGCGGAATCGGCCTCGCGTGCGCGCAGGCGCTGGCGCGTGAAGGTTACCGCCTTGCACTTTCAGGCCGCGATGAAGCAGCGCTGCGAGCAGCATCCGGCACACTCACCGCAGATTCCCACAACCGCCTTTCCGTCCATGAGGTCCTTCTCGTCCCTTGTGATGTTTCCGTGGAAGCCAATGTAAAAGACACCTATCGAAAAATCGTAGATCATTTTGGCCGAGCGCCGGATGTGCTCGTCAACAGCGCGGGCATTTCTCCGTGGAGCACCTTTACCGAAACGAGCACGGAAGAGTTCGACAAAGTAATCGCTATTAATACAAGGGGAATGTTCCTCACTTCGCGCGCGGTGCTGCCGGCGATGTATGCACGCGGCTCCGGCGCGATTGTGCAAATGCTTTCTGTTGCAAGCATCAAAGGATATAAGAACGGCGCGGCGTATGTGGCGAGTAAATTTGCATCGCTTGGTTTTACCAACGCATTGCGCGAAGAAGCGCGCGAGCACGGAGTTCGCGTCATCGCTGTTTTTCCCGGCGCAACGGAAACACCGCTCTGGAGCGACCGCCAGCGCGAGAAATATCACGAGCGCATGATGCAGCCCTCTGACATTGCGAGTGCCATCGCCGCCGCGCTGCGGGAACCCCAACGGACGATGGTGGAAGAAATACTATTGCGCCCCATTCACGGAGACCTTTGAAACATGAGGGATAAAGAATTACAAGTGACCGATGGGACAAATGGGAGGAATGCAGCGGCTTCTGCCATTGATCCCATCCGTCCCATCCGTCCCGTTGGTCACTTCCCCATCCGCGCTTCACGCGGAAGCAAGCTTTCCTGCAAAGGCTGGCAGCAGGAAGCGGCCATGCGGATGCTGATGAATAATCTCGACCCCGATGTGGCCGAACGGCCGGAGGAACTTATCGTCTATGGCGGCTCCGGAAAAGCCGCGCGCAATTGGGAATGTTATGACGCCATCGTCCGGGAACTGAAATCGCTGGCAAACGATGAAACGCTGCTCGTGCAGTCCGGCAAACCTGTCGGAGTGCTCAAAACCTATCCCGATGCGCCGCGCGTTGTCATCAGCAATTCGCAGCTTGTTCCGCATTGGGCTACGTGGGATGAATTCCGCCGCCTCGAACAGCTTGGCCTCACCATGTTCGGGCAAATGACGGCCGGAAGCTGGATATATATTGGCAGCCAGGGTATCGTACAAGGCACGTTCGAGACTTTAATGACATGTGCGAAGAAACATTTCGGTGGTTCGCTGGCTGGAAGGATAGTTCTCACGGCCGGGCTTGGCGGCATGGGCGGCGCGCAGCCACTTGCCTCAACGATGGCCGGCGCGGCATTCTTAGGCGTGGAGATCGACGAAACCCGGATACGGAAACGCATCGAATCAGGATATTGCAACCGCATGGCGAGTAATCTCGATGAAGCGCTCGAAATAGTTACCAATGCCAAGGAGCACGGCGAAGCAATCTCTGTTGGGCTTGTCGGAAACGCGGCGGAAATTCATCCTGAACTTGTCCGCAGAGGTTTCACGCCGGACATTGTCACCGACCAAACGAGCGCGCATGACGTTCTGAACGGATATTATCCTGCCGGGTTTACCAAAGCAGAAGCGGATGAACTCCGCACAAGCAACCCGGAACGATATATGAAGGAAGCGCGTAAATCCATTGTCACCCATGTCGAGGCGATGCTCGCAATGCAGCGGCGCGGCGCGGTGGCCTTCGATTATGGCAACAACATTCGCGGCGAAGCAAAGGCAAATGGACTCGCGAATGCTTTCGATATTCCGGGATTCGTTCCCGAATATATCCGTCCACTGTTTTGCGAGGGCAAAGGCCCGTTCCGGTGGGTTGCGCTCTCGGGAGATCCCGAAGACATTCTGACAACCGACCGCGAACTTCTGAAATTATTTCCAGACGACGAAACACTCCATCGCTGGATCCCACTTGCGCAAAAGCATATTCATTTTCAGGGCCTTCCCGCGCGGATTTGCTGGCTCGGCATGGGCGCGCGCGCGAAAGCAGGACGGATGTTCAACGAGCTTGTGCGTGATGGGAAAGTAAAAGCTCCCATCGTAATTGGCCGCGACCATTTGGACTGCGGCAGCGTCGCAAGTCCCTACCGCGAGACGGAAGGAATGAAAGATGGCTCGGATGCCATTGCCGATTGGCCGGTGCTCAACTTCGCGATGAACGCGATTGGTGGCGCGACGTGGGTATCGTTCCACCATGGCGGCGGCGTGGGGATCGGCAATTCGATTCACGCTGGGATGGTTATTGTCTGCGATGGAACAAAGGAGACCGATGCACGGCTCGAACGAGTTCTTACTTACGATCCCGCCCTCGGCCTTTTGCGACACGCGGATGCGGGGTATGAAACAGCAAGGACGGAAGCTCATCAATACGGCCTTCACATTCCAATAGAATAACATGCTCGACGAAACCACAGGACTTAACGAACGCCGCGCACGAACGATCGTCATCTTCGTTCTTGCAGCCGAGACGCTGTGGGTATTTCTCACGAAATATCTCCCGCTCGATGCGGGGCTGTGGGCGTTGCAATCGGAACTTATTCGTCAGCATATCGCGGGCCATGCTGCGGATGGCTGGCGGCTGATCCCCTATCCCGCCTCGAACATCGGCGCGCCACTTTTCGCCGCGCTTTTTACATCGTTATTTCCGGGTGAAGTAGTCATCCGATTGATGCTCACGTTGGGAGCGATTTTTCTTCGAGGCATGGCTATGCTCTCCCTGTTTCGCGTGCTGCGCGTGCGCGATGCGGCCATTTATTTTCTTATTCCCGTCCTTGCCATGACCGGACTTTGGTTCACTGGCGCGCTTCCCTATCTCATGGGTGAAACGCTCGCGATTTGGGTGCTCGTCTATTTTCTATCACAGGATCACCCGCGCTCCTCAGCCTATTGGACGTTGAGTCATGGCCTGCTCCTCGTCTCGCTCTTCAGCGGCCTTGTCTTTTTACTGATGGCGGTCGTCGTTATTATGATTATGCTCGAACAACGGCGCAGTGTCCATCTCTCGCAAGGCTGGATGAATGAGCCTCGCGTGGTGATGAGCTTGCTTACGCTGGGCACGCTCGTATTGGTCATGGGATTTTTAGCAGGCGAGCCGATGCTTCGATTATCCGCGACCGGATTCCTTCCCACCGGCCTTTCGAGGATGCTGTTTCTCCTAACCCCTGTTCCCAGAGTGCTCGAGGCAACCTTCCGGTATGGCGATATTCTTCACGCGCTCGTGACGCTGCTTTTTATTGTTGTATTGCTCGGATGTTTTGCTCGCGCCTATTTACTCGCCATCGAGGAAGCGACCTGGCAATCGCGCGCGGTACGAAGCGCGGGATATGTGCTGCTTCTGCTCGCGCTCTGTGGACCCTTGCTGGCAGGCATAGGCGTCGAAAGTTCCTCCGGCGTCATTCTTGCAATCACGTTTATTTTGGCGGGATCGTATTCTCGCGGTCCTGCCGTGCGGAGAACGCCCATCGACCGATTGCTTTATACCTGCACAGTCATCGTTGTTATTGCTGCAATCGGGATGAATGGGTTTTCCATCGCTCAGGGCAGCGCGGCCGCATTGGACGCGATTCACTCCGCGCGTTCACTCGTTTCCGGCGAACGAGAAACTACGCGCGAGGATGAACATCTCGACCACATCCACATTCGCTTTACAATGGATTCGACGCTCGGCGCACAGGCGGTCTTTGTGGGAACTCTGTCCTATTCGGCCACGGCTCCACTCTATCTTTTTACCGAAGGCGATGTGCTCGAAAATCCAGCGGCCTTTCAAATTCCGGGCGGAATGGTTCATACTCAAGCTGCACAGGCTGGAAGCACTGTGCCACGCGGGGTTAGTCCGGTCATTCCCATCCTGCTCGGCTCCGAAGATAATTATATCGATTCGACCGTTCGCATTCTGGCTGCGCTGCCGATGGGAACGCATGTATCGAATTCGTTCGGACCGTTCGACCTATCGCTTGCCGAAGACGCCGGTATTAATATTGATAAAGGCGAAGCGAAGTACCGGCTCGCCATTGGGAAACTTCGCGCGGGCCATCCCGTCGAATTGGCGCAAATCAAAAAATAACTATGACTCTATTCGAACAAATCGCAAATCACGAAATCCCGGCAACAATCGTGCATGAGGACGCGGATATTATTGCATTCCACGACATTAAACCTCAGGCGCCATACCACATCGTTATCGCTCCGCGCAAGCCGATTCCCTCGCTCGACTATGTCACAGGGGACGAGGCGGAATTACTAGGAAAAATGATCGTGGTAGCTACCGAACTGGCGAGGAAGTTCGGCATTTCGGATACCGGCTACCGCCTCGTGTTCAACTGCGGCAGGCACGGGGGCCAAACCGTCGATCATATTCATCTTCATTTGCTTGGCGGGCGGCAACTCGGATGGCCGCCGGGATAAGTTACCAAGTAAAAAGTAAGAGGTAAGAGGTAAGAAGTGAAAAAAATCAGCAACAATATGAATGCAAACTCGGCTGGCACACTAACGCTCGGAGATTTTAAGGTTAATCGCATCGGGCTGGGAACGAACCGGATTACCGATACCGAAGCCGCTCGCGCCGTGCTTCGGCGCGCAGCCGAATTGGGAATTAATTTCATCGACACCGCCGATCTCTATCAAAAAGGCCAGAGCGAGGAGACGATTGCCAGAACCTTCGCGCCATATCCCGAAGGGCTTCTCATCGCTACAAAGGGTGGGATGTCGTGGAAAGATGGGAGTGGAATCAACGATCCGAAGTACCTGCGTGATGCGTTGGATGCAAGCCTCATGCGGCTGAAACGCGAGTACGTCGATCTCTATCAATTGCACCGCGTCGATCCAATGGTTCCGATTGAACAAACGGCGAGCGTTCTAAAGGAGATGCAGGACGCCGGGAAGGTGCGCTACATCGGGCTTTCGGAAGTGAGCGTGGAACAGATCGAGCAATTCCGAAAAATTATCGAAATTGTCTCCGTTCAAAATCAATATAATATTCTCGAACGGAAATACGAGGCGGTGCTAAATTATTGCGAAGCGAACGGGATTGTGTTTATTCCGTGGTATCCGCTCGCGAAAGCAAAGCTAACGAATGATGCCATCGAGCGAATTGCAAAAAAATGCGAGGCGACTCCCTCGCAAATCGCGCTCGCGTGGCTGCTCCGGCGTTCGCCGATGATGCTGCCCATTCCCGGCACGCTTTCCGTCCAGCATCTCGAAGAAAATATCGCGGCTACGAATATCTCACTCGACGAGAGCGAAATGAAAGAACTGAATTCGATCACCTGATTGATGAATCGATGCTATTTGGTCACCGAAAGCTCCCTCGATAAAACAACGCCTCCGACCCGAAGTGAATAAATATAAGTGCCGGGAGCAAGAGCGTCTGGCGAAATTGTATAGCTATGGCTTCCAGGATCAGCGATTTCATTCGATGCAATCCTGTAAACGGTCTGCCCAAGATCGTTATAGACCTCGAAAGTAAAATTGATCGTGCGGTCATTCGTGAAACCGAGGGTTGTTTCACCTGTTGTGGGGTTAGGATAAGCAGGAATAAGATTAAGCGAGCCAACATCGCTGTTCTCGTTTACGGAGCTTGCGATACAGACCTGATTTTTCTCATCACATTTCGGCACACTCGATGGGTTGTATAGCTTATTGAGCCAGCAACAGTCTTCGGCGTCGCCAGTCAGGCGTAGTACCCCATTATAAAGCGGTGACATGAACGAATTGTTGTCGGTACTACACGGCTGGCCATTGGTGTTCTCGCATGTATCGTTGCGATCAGGAAGTCCCAGCCAATGGCCCATTTCGTGCATGATGATCGAGGAGAAATCCCATGCATAGGTCATGTTCACGCTGTACTCGCTATCGTCGAGTTCCCCGACCTGAATATTGCCACCTGGTACCGCCCCTCTAAACAAGAAATTGGCATAGCCGCGAGTAAGTGTCGTTGGAATAAAATTAGGATTGCTCTGGTCGGTGAAAAACCCGGGGCAAGTGTTGATGTAAATATTATTTGTCCCTGGCTGATTCGGATAGCATTCGACCTGACACCCTTCACTCCATTGCCGTATTACCATTCCAAGCGCCGTGGTTGCAGGATCGAAACTCGGCCCAAGTTCTTGTTGCCACCAACTGAGATCGCTCTCGAACACGACTTGGATGCAGCAACTGCTATCGAATGTCGCCGATGGGATGCAACTCTGAATCAGGCCTCCCGGGCTGGCCCAAAGTTCCTCTAGTTGGTTGGGGCCTCCGGGATAAAGCGGTGTAAAAAGCGAGCCAATCGAATTAAAGTCAATGCTATCGGGGTCCACATTAACGCCGGGTCTGGACGACGTTAAAGAATCGACGCCGCCAGCCACATTTCCGCAAGAATAAATATTGCCGATTACAATGCAGCTAAAAATTCCTTGAGCCTTTACGACGACCGTCGGGCCTAATACACCGCCGGTGCTTGGAGCGCCATCGTTATAGGGATCGTCCGTACACCATTCCTGAAGGGAAGCTTGCGGATTGGACGCGCCCTCGTTACAATAATAAAATGGGAACTTCTGGCAGCAGCAGGGCTGCGCCAGGGCCATGGATGCGCTGAACGTGACCGCTATGATAACAAAAAGATAGTTCAATGTTTTCATAATCGCTCAATGGTAATTGGTGATGGATAGAATTTTTTGACGAAGTTTTGACTTAAAATCGGCCACGGTTAGGCCCGTTCCGAACCCGAGGTCATTATTGGGATCATAGACTATTCCTCCGCGAACGAGATACATTCCTATGAGCGATGAAAAACTCATCCCGACAGGGCTGAGCGTGGCATAATACTGAATGCTATCTCTTCCTAAGCCATCGAATTTCAGAAACACGATATACTCGCTGTCGGGTACGCACCAGGGTGTCCGATTATAGGTTGTAACCCCCAAAGGAATTTGTATATTCTGTAGCCAATAGTACCAATATTGAAAAGCTAAACAATCGCCAGGTGCGCTCGCTGGAACCCGTAATTTTTCTTTTGCGCGATATTCCGTATCTATGCAACCTGATGGAAGGTTTTGCCCCTTAATAATGTCGTTGATCGTAGCGTTTACTCCCTCGCAGATATTGGCATTTCCCGGTTTCGCGCTATCGATCACCGAAAACGTATCGATGACCGTAAGATCGACAATGGCGTCAGCATACGCAAGGCTCATCAGCAGCTTTCCACTATCGGGAATTGCAGTGCCAACCCGGCTAAGAACTCGATTGATAAGAGAGGCAGGTCTTCTTTCAAGATATTCTCCTGACCATGGGAACATTTCCGTAAGCTGAAAAAAGGCGATGGGGTCGTAATCCTTCATCTCATACGCATATTTCAGGGCATATCTCAGTGTATCGGAATCGGAAATCGTGTTAACAATGGAATCAATTTGGCGTTGGTCAATAGCGATGTGCATCAGGCTATCGAAGATGAGATAGCCGGTAAGCACATCGGGCGGCATGCCGGGAGCTATCGGCGGATACGAGGTCGGAAATGGAATTGCGAGCTTGACCGCGCCATGAAAATCACTCGGCCCGCGATATTGTGCGTGGCATAAACTTGCCGCCAAAATCAACGGTAGCAAGAATGCGAACATCAAATGTGGCTTTATTTTATGGTTCACTTTATTCATTGTAATTCTCAATTTTTCTTGAAGTGCATGATTCCCATGAATCATGACAATGGAGAAATCTTCATTTTAATGGAAGAGTTCGACTGCTTACTTTTGGCTTTTAGGCCGAACATCCTCTTTTTAGCCCCTTTTAGGCTAATGAAGGTTTCTTGGGTACAAAGATACAACATTTTTAGGGACTCCATGTAGCATTCGGAAGCCGAGCGCTCCAAAACATGATTAATAAGGAATGGATATGCTCCGAGTGATTGGAAAAAACGTTCGATTCCTGCGTGAATCGCAGGGATACTCGCAGGAAGAACTCGCTGAAAAATCAGGGATAGATAGATCCTACGTGGGCCACGTAGAGCGGGGTGAACGCAATGTGAGCGTCGGGAACCTTTGCCTTATTTCGGCTGCGCTAAAAGTTCACCCAAGCATGCTCTTCATCGAGGATGGATTTCGTTGGGACGGTCTTCCCAAGAAATAGTAGTTCCGCTACGAACAGTCCCTTTTTACTTCATTCCCGCCGGCGCTGACTCGGCCAGGAGCGGCTTGAACATCGCTTCGACGACGGTATCCGAGCGCCAGCCAGTGAAGCTCGCGCGAATGATGCCCTTGCGATCAATAACGAAGGTCACCGGAATCGAAGACATCTCGCCGTAGGAAGCGGTAACTTTTGGATCGGGAAGCAAAATGGGATAGCTGACCGGATGCGTGGCGAGCCACGGTTTCACCTTGGCAAGTCCTTCGTCATCCATCGCGATTCCGAGAAATTGAATGCCTTCTGGGCCAAATTCTTTCTGGAATCCGGCGAATTCGGGAATTTCCTTCCGGCAGGGCGGGCACCACGTCGCCCAGAAATTGAGCATCACGACTTTCCCGCGATAGTCGGCAAGATGGTAAGTCACTCCATCGACGCCTTGCAGCGTGAAATCGGGCGCGGGCTTGGAAATCATCTGCGCGCTATCGGCAGAGCCATTAGGCATGGCGGAGGAAGTGAGACCATTCGCTCTGGTGAGCTGATAGGCCGCGATCGCTCCGAAAATGGCAAGTACCGTTACGACAGGAATCAAAAGATTAGAATTGAGAGATTTCATGACAATGTGTTAAAAATGTGAGCCTGTTAAACCGTTCGTGGCGTTCAGAACATTCCGGGCAATAAAAAGTGCCCGTTTTTTTGAAGAGAACATTTCTAAGGCATTTGCCTCGTCTGGCAACCCTCTTGCCCTGTTCCATGTTCGGCGGCGTCACTATGTCAACGATGATGCCTCGCTCTTTACTTTTCGCACTAACGCTTACGCTCCTTTCCTGCGCCACGGCGCAGCCGCCGTACCACGGTTTTACGGATCAGCCGTCGCTCGATAAACAGGACGCGCTCGTGATTGCGCAATCCGTTACGGGCGGTCCGCTCGACCCGATGAATCTCGCGCAGGAAGACCAACGCTATGCTCACAATAACATTGCCTACGACCGGATCGAGGAGGGGTATTACCAGTGGGGCCAGCGGCTTTACGCCATGGGCTACCGCGATGAATATTACGTGCGCGATCTGGCGCCCAAAGCATTCCACCATGAGATGATGGATACCTTCGATCACGCGATCGCGCATGGCTTCGAGGACGCAAGCAATGCAGGCAAGCGCTGACGCGCGTGAAAAGCGGCGATGACATTATTAATCTGAACAACATTCGATGCCTTCTGAAACTGACGAAAATCTAACGATTGCCTCCTCCTCCGGCGGCGAAAGTCCCGAGCGCATGTTCGAGCGCATTCTTTCTAACGCTACGGCAAGCTCCGGCATCGGCGCGTTTGTCGAGGTCTCCAAAGATGCAGCCGGAAAATTCGCGTTCACGCTCATGCCGGCAGGCGAATCGCTCGATCAAATCTATAAACAAGCCTCCCGCATTGCCGATGAAAAAGGCATGAACGACCGCGACGTCCTCGAACGGTTAGGGGAAGTAGAATCGAAATGGCCGTCCCACCCCGGCGTGGTCGAAAACGCCATCAACGAAAAGATCGAAGCTTCCGAGGCGATTCGGGCGGTCGAAATCTGCGAGGCTGCGCTCGCCGAATGGTCTGCGATGATTGTCTCGGCGCGCGTTACAAAAGCTTCGCAGCTTTCCGCGACGAACGCCGGTGGACATCTCTTCACGCAGCTTCTTGCCAATTACGAATTTGCGCTCGAACGCGCGGATCGTCTGGAAGATGCGCTTGCCGTGGCGCAGCTTTCGCGCGCGCTCGATCCCTCGGATCCGGAAAATGTTTTAAGCTCCATCGTCAGCCTTTCTATTCGCATCGGTCGTCCGATGGCCGCGATTCGGCAGCTCGAACCGTTAGCCGAGTCGCTCGCGCCGTATGTGCTCTATGGTCGCGCGCTTGCGTATTTTGCGCTTGGCCAGCAGGAGAACGCGCAGTTTGCCATACAGATTGCGCTCCGGCATTGGCCGGACGTGGCGCAAGCGCTCACACGCGAATGGAAAGGCGGCACACCCATGCCGAAGCCCGGCGAAGCTGTGAGCGAGTTACAGGTACATTTTGGGTATTATGAAGTTTTTGGCCCCGCGTGGAAATCGATAGCGGGCGCGGTGGAATGGCTGCGCGAAGCGGCGAAGAGCGTGGCACGATTGGGCGCTCGCCGAGAGCGTTATACCGGCCTTACTCGCTCCGGCGAAACTGCCGGTGTGCCCGAAACCGAAGAGGCTGTTAAAAAAGATCAGACCGAGCTAATTCGTAAAGCGCAAGTGATTGGCGAGGATGAGTTCGTCCGCTTTCTGGAAGTGCGCCCGAGAGTTTATGTTTACGATCTCACCGAGCGCGGCAACACACTCGAAGAAGAACACACTGCGCTCTACCGCAAAGACATGAAAATTGCCGCGCGCATTGCGGCCATCGAGGAAATGTTAAAGACCTGGCCGGGACATGCGAACGCAGCCATTGCGCTCGCGCGCTTTCATGCCGGGAAAGAGCATTTCACGGACGCCATCGATCTGCTTGAACCTGTCATATTCGATCTGCAAAAATTCTGGCCGGACGATCTCGTGGGAGCAGGAACGATTCCCGCCGAGTGGCCCGGCAATAAGCCTCTGCTCAGCGCCTATGCATACATGGTGATCGACTTAGCGGAGTCCGGCGACGCCACAAGCGCAAAAGCTTACGCGAAGGACTATCTCACATTCAATCCAAAAGATAATATGGGTGTGCGGCAAAAAGCGATCGAGTATGCTATCGCCGACAGCGAATATCCCGATGCTCTCCGATTAATCAACGAGGCGCCCGATCCAATTTCGGCGTACAATCTTTTTGGCCGCGCGTTACTTGGCTATGTCCTGAAAGCCACGGACGCCGAAACCGCGCTCAAAACAGCCATCGAGAGCCGCCCGCTCGTTTGGCGCGAATTTGTGACCGATAAGCATAGAATGCCACACCACTACAATCCGGGATGGGTGCGCTATTTCTCGCCGGAGGAAGCGTATAACTATTACGAAATGTGGTCCGGCCTCTGGCTGCGCAAGCACGGCGCATTGCTTTGGCTCAAAAAAGAGGGACGGAAATACATCGTCTGAACTATGATTTGTGTGATTCGGGTGATTTTTTTATGATGCGTATGAAATCATAAAAATTACCCGAATCACAATCATCACTCTCCATCATCCGTATCTACTTCCGCCGCTTCGGGCTCTGCAACTTGAGCCAGAGGCGCCTGCGCAAGACTGATAATCCCCGCCTTGAGCGGACTCATAAAAACGGTGTGACCGCAGGTATTGCAGGTCATCGCGAGCACGGGCTTGACGGCACCTTCCGCCGTCAAGCCCCCGCCCACGAATTCGCGAAGCTCGAAGATCGCGTCCTCGACCTGCCAATTGCCGGTGCCGCAAACCGAGCATGGCTGCCGGAGAAACGATTGAAGATGATTTTGAAACCGCGCGCGTCCTTCAGGATTGAGTACCATAATTTTGTTTTTTTGAATGATTGGAAAAAGTTGTTGTTTGAGCGGGTGCAGTGACATTCAAACAGCCGCAATAGTTTCCGCACCGCCAATTTTTTTGGATTTTGACCTCCCCGATCAGGCTGCTCAACGTTCGAGCGCAATGATCGAAACTTCCTGCTTTGATGTTCGAATATAACGATGGATGTAACATCTCATCACACTAAATCTAACATCGAATGTAATCTTATGAAAAAACACTATAGCCTATTCCACTTTGGCGCAATCCTTCCACTCCTTGCCATACTGGCCGTTTGCGGGAGTTCCTGCATGCCTCCGCCGCAAGACGAGGACGATACCAGCGTCGTTCAAAATTATGTGCCGCCGCCGTGGGCGCCCCCGTATGATAATGTCAGCGCCGTCCGGTATTATTACCTTCCCGATTACGAAGCGTATTACGACGTGTGGGACGGCGACTGGTGGTACATGGGCGATGGCGGATGGGTTTCGAGCGTTGGGCCGCCGTCTGCATTTGCGGGCGTTGATTTAAACGGCGCCTTCGTCGTGCTCATCGACCGGGATATCGATCGGCCGTGGCAGCACCATGATTATTACCGCGACAATTATCCGACTCACGGTTACGATCAATACAAGGACATCGTCGTCCGCAACCGGATCGTCACGAACACGGAACCGGGCCACGAATTAGTGCCGCGAGCCTTCAATGAAAATAACAATCGAGTGACATTCATGCAGCGCCCCACGATGCATACCCCTCCGGAGCCACCGCCTGGCGGAGTTCGTCCGCCGCCGCCGGGACAACCACCCGTTCCTGTCCCGGTTCGCGCACCGGCGACGTATCACCATGTCGTGCATGAAGTTCCCATGCACTCGATCACACCTTCCATGCCGGCAGAGAGCCAAAACCGCAATTATGGCGGCGGCTATTCGAAAGCCCGTGCTCCGCAAAACAGCCCCGCGCCAGCCCGTGCTCCACAAAGCAGCCCCGCGCCAGCTCGCGCTCCGCAAGGCGGTGCTCCGAAACGATAACGTTTCAGATGCTACCCAGACGATAGTTGGTATGAAATACGCTGAATCGGTCCTCGAATTTGTTGGCAACACGCCGCTACTAAAGCTGCGGAAGGTCGTGCCGAAAAATTTGAAGAGCACGATCCTCGTCAAACTCGAGGAACTAAATCCCGGTGGCTCTGTGAAGGACCGTATCGGCATCCGCATGATCGAAGATGCGGAACGCACGGGGCGATTGAAGCCGGGCGGCACGCTTGTCGAGCCGACGAGCGGTAATACCGGCATCGGCATCATGCTCGCCGCGTCTCAGAAAGGCTACAAATGCGTCTTCGTGATGACAGACAAGGCCTCGATCGAGCGCGTCCGGTATTTGAAAGCGATGGGCGCGGAAATCGTCGTCGTGTCGAGCGCGGCCAAGCCCAGTTCGCCCGACTATTATTACAATACCGCCGTCCGTCTATCGAAAGAAATTCCGGGCGCGATCATGCTCAATCAGTACGATAATCCGGTCAATCCTGAAACGCATTATCGCACGACCGCTCCCGAAATCTGGAACGATACGGACGGAACGATTACGCATTTCGTTGCCGGCATGGGAACGGGTGGGACGATCAGCGGCAACGCGCGATTCTTCAAGGAAAAAAACAGGAACATTCGCGTTATTGGCGCGGACCCGGCCGGCTCTTCCATCAAAACTTATTTCGATACGGATCGCTTAGTCGAGGCACTCCCCTATCTCGTCGAAGGCGTGGGACAGGAACGCATTCCCAATAATCTACACCTGAAATACATCGATGAAGTGATGAACGTGCAGGACCGCGATTCCTTCATGATGGCGCGCCGCTTAGCGCGCGAAGAAGGAATTCTTTGCGGCGGTTCGTCGGGAATGAATGTCTGGGCCGCCATCCGCGTAGCGGAGCAGGCGCCGGAGGGCAGCGTGATCGTCACGATTATCTGCGACACCGGCGAGCGTTACCTCACCAAGCACCATTCAGACGAATGGCTGAAAGAAAAACGCCTGCTCACCACCGATCGCCTGACGATCGGCGTGATTGCTGATCTAAAACAAGGGAAAATTCAGAAATTAGTCTCGGTTGCGCCGCATGATTCCGTCCGCGAGGCCATTCGCATCATGGATGAATCCGGCATTTCGCAGCTTCCCGTTATTGATTCCGAGGGTAAATCCGTCGGCGCGGTGCGCGAATCGCGCCTCATGTCCAAAGCCTTAGAAGACCGCGACACGCTCGAAGCGCCCATCATCGACGTGATGGAGGAATCATTCCCAGTCGTCGAGGAGTCCGCCGATACGAAAAGCGTCGTCGCGCTGCTGAAGCACTCCCCCGCCGTGCTCCTCGAAGAATTTGGCCGCGTCAAAGCCATCGTCACCCGGCACGATGTGCTGGAGTATTTGTAGGTGCCGGGTGAACCCTATCGACATTACCATTGTTGACATATAAAGAACTTTTTATGCACCAAATCAGCATTGAACAAGCAACGGCGCATAGCGCGACCGTCTTTGGCGACGCCTTGCGCGGGGAAGAGATCGTGATCACCGATCACGAAATTCCCGTTTTAAAAGTAATTCCCTACGAAGGCCGTCTGAAAAATGAGCGTACTCCCGGGCGAGCTAAAGGAAGCATTCCCGGGCAAGCTATCGGCATGATAACGTATATTGCAGAAGACTTCGATGAAACGCCCCCAGGCTTCGAGGAATACATGTAACGAATGCGAATTCTTCTCGACACTCATGTCCTTCTATGGTTCTCCCTTAACGATTCTCGCCTTTCTCGAGAGTGGGTAGAGATGATTAAGGATGCTCGAAACGAAAAAATTATTAGTATCGCAAGTCTTTGGGAACTTGCAATCAAAAGTGGTCTCGGAAAGCTCAGGCTCGAAGCCCCTTTTAAAGAGTTTGTGAATCGGAACGTGACAGAAAACGGGATGAGTATTCTTCACACAACCATAGAGCATTTCGAAGTGGTCCATTCGCTTCCGCATCATCATCGCGATCCATTCGACCGGCTAATCATCGCGCAGAGTATCGTCGAAAAAATCCCAATCCTCACATCCGACCCGCAATTCAAGCATTATAACATCGACCTAATTTAAGTACTTAAATTTACCCTCCCCCGCGGGCACTTTTGAGATAAATTCCCGTTTTCAGGGGTATCATGCTTCCGAAACGATTCCTCGCGCTTACCCTCTTCGCCGCGCCTCGTAAGATTTTTGACAAATTGCTGTAACCTTTTGGCGTTTCGTTGGTCTTCTTATAAAGAGAGATTACTTCCATGAACACCCGAAACGTTATTATTGCTTGTTTTTTGCTAATTTTTGGGATTCCCGCCCAATCCCATTGCGCACCTGCAAATAATGGCCACTTCGGAGGAGAGGTACAGGCTTTTGCTGTGAGCGGCACAAATCTCTTTACAGGGACTTTCGATAATGGTGTTTGGCGCCGCCCTCTTTCCGAAATGGATACATCAAGCGCGGACTCCATTATTCTCATTGCGCCGCCAGATGACTCTCAGATTTTAAATTTCTCTCAAATTTATTCGATGACCTTCGTCTGGCACGCACTGCCGCTCGCACGCAATTATATTTTTTCTATTCGCGGTGGATCGTGGGATTCAACGATTACTACCGAAGATACTTCGATTGCCGTAGCATTGAGCGTTGCCGCCGGAGGATACTTTTCGTGGTCGGTATCTGCTCAATTCGATTCCGGCGCGTCGCCCCCTTCGGAACGAACGTTGATTGATATCGATGAAACACTGCCTTCTACCGTTACTCCCCCAAATGGAGCCGGTAATATTTCTATGCCGACCAATTTTACCTGGACAGCACCTATAGACCAATATGGAGGTTCCTGGGATCAAATAATAATTGCTACGGATCCGCAATTGACCCAAATCGTTCTGACGGATACTCCGTACGAAACTTACATTACGATTTCATCTCTCAAACCAAATACAACTTATTATTGGGCCGTTGGCGTCAATGGCATGATGTGGAATCTTTCGGGTTCTCTATGGGTGTGGTCTGACACCGCGACGTTTACTACCGGAGATTTTTCCGGTGTGACCGATCAGACAACAAACGATGGAGCAATTCGCATCTACCCCAACCCCTTCTCTCAATCAACCGAGATCACCTTCACCTCGCAAGCCGCAGGATATGCGGAGGTTTCGGTTGTGAATCTTCTCGGCGTGGAGGTTGCGCGGTTGTTTTCGGGTGAGTTGGGTGCGGGAGGGCATTCCTTCACATGGAGCAACCCTACCGGAATGCAGGATGGAACGTATGAGTGCCTCGTTCGCATGAACGGGCACGTGGAGACGCTGCCGGTGGTACTGATGCGGTGAGTGAAACGAAGTTCGGGAAATCCGGCTTATGTGAATTGAGGAAAATTTATGTACACTCACATTTTCAAAGTAACTGAGGATTCACTGGTTATTCCAATCCCCGAGGATCTTCGGGGGCACACCGTTGAAGTAAAGATAGACGATTTAGGAACGAACGGCAAACCACGGCCCGGCAATCGGCATTTTTCTTCCATCGAAGAAGCACTTTCGCACTTCACGGCCGCCAGCATCGATACGCGCGGGTTCAAGTTTGATCGCGAGGAAGCCAACCGACGCCGATGAGCCAATTCTTCGATACGAATATTCTGGCCTATTACTACACGAGGACCGACCTTCTCAAACGGCAGCGTGTCGGTTCGCTTCTTTTGGAGGATGAGCGTATCGTGAGTACCCAAGTTCTCTCTGAACTATCGAATGTCCTCTCTTCGAAAGTTAAGCAAAGTTGGCCGATCATTCACGGCGTCATTCAGGAGGTTTGCGATTCATTCACTTTGATGATGGTAACGGAGGCCACTGTCACGAGCGCAATTTCACTTGCGGAACGGTACAAATACTCCTATTACGATAGCCTCATCCTCGCTTCCGCCCTCGAAGCACAATGCGAGGTGCTCTATTCCGAAGACTTCCAGCATAATCAAATTATCGAAGGAGTTCGAATCATAAATCCGTTCCTCTGATTGAGGCCCGGTTTGCCGTCGTATTTTTGTAGTTTCTAAACGTAAGGATAATCCATAACAATGTCATTCGAGCGGCGGACACACATGGCGGGCGATATACGTAGTGCACACATCGGGCAGCGCGTGGTGCTCAAGGGGTGGGTCGATGGCGTGCGGGATATGGGCGGTGTAATGTTTCTCGATGTTCGCGATCGTTCTGGCAAGGCGCAGTGCATCGTTCGTCCGCAAGGCAATGCGACCGATCCGTCCGATAGGACCTATGAGTTGGCGCGCAAATTACGGAATGAATTCGTCATTTCCGTCGCTGGCGTCGTTCGGGAACGGAGCAACAAAAATCCCAAGCTCCCGACAGGTGATATAGAAGTAGAAGTTGAAAAAATAGAAATTCTCAACGCCTCCGAAGTTCCCCCGTTCGAAGTAAAAGAGGATACGACCGCAAATGAAGATTTGAGACTGAAATACCGCTATCTCGATCTTCGGCGTCCGAGCTTGCAGGCAATTATCGCCGCGCGGCATAAAATCGTAAAATCCATTCGTGATTATTTCGATGAGCGAGGATTTTACGAAATCGAAACGCCAATTCTGATGAAGGCCACGCCGGAAGGCGCGCGGGATTTTTTGGTTCCTTCGCGGCAGCATCCCGGCTCGTTTTACGCGCTCCCACAATCGCCGCAGCTTTACAAGCAGGTGCTGATGATCGCCGGCTTCGACCGCTATTTCCAAATTGCCCGCTGCTTCCGCGATGAAGATTTGCGGGCCGACCGTCAGCCGGAATTCACGCAGCTCGATGTCGAAATGAGCTTCCCGGACGAGGGCATGGTCTATGACGTGATGGAAAATTGCCTTGCGCGTGTCTGGTCGAATCTTGGGCTGACGCTTCCCTCGCCATTTCTTCAACTTAGTTACCACGAAGCGATGAGCCGCTTCGGGACCGACAAGCCCGATCTTCGCTACGGTCTCGAAATTCAAACGCTGACCGAGATGGTGCGCGGTAAAACAGAATTCAAGCCATTCACCGATGTGCTGGAAAAACGGCTGGGGGTGATCGGCGCGGTCGTTGCTCCGGGAGGAGGTGCATGGTCACGCAAACAGCTCGATACGCTGACCGATCTCGCAAAAGTCTATGGCGCGTCGGGGTTAATCTGGATAAAAGTTGCGGCGGAGGGCTGCGATTCGAGCGCGAAGAAATTTCTCTCGGACGATTTGTTGCGTGACATTCGTTCCGTCTGCGGCGCACGCGAGGGGGATCTCATTCTCGTTGTATCGCATCCGAAATGGGAACGCGCTTATACGATTTTGGGCGCTCTGAGAACCGAATTAGCCAAGCGCCTCGAACTTCTGAAAGGAAAAGAATTCGAATTTGCTCCTGCATGGATCACCAATTTCCCGATGTTCTCTGAAAATGAGGATGGGACGTTCACGTACCAACACCATCCCTTTGCTGCACCGAATACTCATGATTGGGCGAGACGGCATGAGGGGCTCGGGCAAGTCCGGGGGAGGGTTTATGACATTGTGATGAACGGCTACGAGCTTGGCTCCGGCTCTATCCGCATCCACGAGCGTGCAATGCAGGAAGAGGTCTTCGATTTATTAGGGCACACCAAGGAACAGCAGGAGGAGAAATTCGGCTTTATCCTCGATGCCTTCAAGTATGGCGCTCCGCCGCATGGCGGCATGGCGCTGGGCATCGACCGCATCGTCATGCTCTGCTGTGGCACGGATAATATCCGAGACGTCATCGCCTTTCCCAAAACGACGACCATGCAAAATTTGATGGATGGGTCGCCCTCGGTTGTCGAGGCTCGTCAATTGGCAGAATTGAAAATTCAAATTGCGGCGGGCATCACAAAGGATATGAATATTTGAATTTCAAAGTCGAAAACGTTACATGTCATTCCCGCGAAAGCGGGAATCCAGGTGGATTTGGATTCCCGCTTTCGCGGGAATGACATGTGATTATAACATCCAAATCCAAATTGGGGCATTCCTGAGAATCTTTAGAGTCTGTTCCTATTGTTATTAAAGCCGTGAGGTCACTTTTCGTCATTCTACTCATTTTTGCCGCCACCCCTGCTTATGCGCAGTCGGGTGCAGGGTCGCAGGATTCGTCGGGAACCGAGAATTTGCGGCCGCGGTCTTCCGGTTCTTACGTCGTGGGATGTTTTCCTTCGCCCGCCAAAGGCAGCCAGCAGATCACGGTGCAGACCTATAACCGCGACCCGGTCGTGCTTTCCGTCACGGTGTATGACGTATTAGGCCGGGCCGCGATCGCGCTGATACCGAAACAAATGACGGCCGCCGGATTGCAGACGCTAACCATTCCTCACTATCAGCTTGCGGCGGGCGTGTATCATGTCCGACTCGTGACTTACACGGCTTCCGACGCATCCGACGTAGTTGACGATGCCAGCTTTGTTATTATCAATTGATGCACCATCTTTCTTGATGCGCCGGTCCAGCATAAAACTTTTCCTTGCCTTTACTTCTCTCGTGCTTTCGAGCGGCGCATTGCCGTCGATCGTTCGCGCGCAGGCCCTCGTGCAGCCGGCGATGGAAGATTCCCGAGGCAAGGACTTCTGGCTCGCCTTCCCGCAAAACGCGATTCTCGAAGAAAATAAAACCCTTAGTCTAAAGCTTTTCATCACGAGCGATCGCACCACGACAGGCGTCGTTTCCATACCCGGGTTGAGCATCCTCACGCCATTCCATTTGAACCCTTCCGAAATTCAGGAGGTCGATGTCGATTCCGTCGCGCAATTGCTGGTCAGCGAACAAGTCCAAAAGCTGGGCGTGCATGTCACGGCCGATAACGATGTTGCGGTCTTTGGCCTTTCGCACCGTCCGGCAAGCACGGATTCCTATCTGGCCCTTCCGGTGAAAGTCTTGGGCACGACCTATCGCGCGGTCGGATATCACCCCTTGCAAAATGGGCCGGAGAGCTTCACCTCCGAATGTGCCATGGTCGCCACGGAGGACCATACCATCGTGACGATGACGCTCAATGCCGATACGCGTGGCGGCCATCATAAAGGCGAGACCTTCTCCGTTTCGCTCAATCAGGGCGAGACGTATCTCGTGCAGGGATCTACAACGACGGGGCGCCCCAGCGATCTGACCGGATCGCTCGTAACCGCAACGAAGCCGATCGGTTTTTTCATTGGCCACATGTGCGCGCAGGTGCCCCCGGACGTTTCTTTTTGCAATCAACTGCTCGAAATGGAACCGCCGACTCCAAGCTGGGGTCGGCAATTTTACGTGGGACGCTTCGAAGGCAAAGGTCAGTATGCAATGCGGGTCATCGCAAGCGAAGACAAGACCGAGGTCTTCGTCAATAATAAACTCGTCGCCAAACTTTCCGCCGGTGCATTTTACGAAAATAATCATCTCGCCGATAATTCCTTCGTAACCGCCTCGGCGCCAGTACTGGTAGTGGAATATTCCCAGGGATCGACGGCGGACACGGTCCAAGTCGGCGATCCCATGATGCTGCTTATCACGCCGACCGAACAATTTCTGAAATACTACCGCTTTGCGACGCCCATTAACGGTGAGTGGCACCATTATATCAATTTGGTGGTCCCATTAGACGCGGAAAGCTCGCTGCGCGTGGATGGGAGACCTGTTCCACTTCGGTATTTCAAGACGATAGACATTTCGCATTACGGGATCGCGCAGTATGAAGTGGGCTTCGGGTCGCACGCCGTTTCCTGCGATAAGCCATTCGGGCTTTATTGCTATGGTTTCGGCGTGGGAGCTGACAACTACGATTCCTACGGCAACGATGGCGGCCAATTGGTCAAGACCGTCCCGCTTATGCAGGATACGTCGCGGCCTATCCTCGAACTTCTTTCCGACGATGCGTCGGAATCGCTCGGCCTAATCGCGCGAGACGACCGCCTCTTCGATGCGGGCCTCGCCTCGATTGTCGTGAGAGATAGCGATAATTTCCGGTCGGACGAAGTTCCAATGTTCGATATTGGAACGCCGGAGGTGCCGCTGCTCTTTCACGTCCGCGATACGGGTTCCTGCGGGTTTATGAGCATTCAGCTTGCCGACGCCGCCGGCAATATTTCCTATTGGGTGGTGTGCCGAACGCTGATCGGCGCACAATGGAATTACACCCTTGCCGAAAGCCGCGATAACATCTGCCCAAGCTGCCGCCAAACAACCTTACAGTTTATTGCCACGCCATCGCTTACTGTTTCCGACGTCACGTTCAACCCTCCGAGTTATCTCATCGGAGCGGGGCCGTTCAATCAATTTTCAACGCAGCTCAGCGGTGGATTTCAGGCCTTGTATATTTTTCCTGTGGATAAAAGCATTCAGCTTGCCGGCGGAATCGGCTTTGCCAATTTTTCCGGCGCGGCCATAAACACGCATTCTACATTCGTTCCCGATTCCATCGAATTTGGCGATACCGCCGGATCGAAGCTCTCGAAACTGCTCGAAAATTATGAGACCGACGCCTCGCTCAGCTATCTTACGCTCAATGGCGGCGTTTATTATTATCCCGTGCCGGATAAATTTTATATCTTTGCCGGACTCAGCGCCGGATTCCTCATTGCGAACAGTTATACGGAGACGCGCAATATTATTTTCCCGACGACACTCGAAGATTCCACCGGCCGCTCGACCGGCTCACGAAATCCGACGATTGCCTCCGGCTCGTTCCCCGATCCCGTCACCTTCAATCTCGCGCTGGAACTTTCGCCAGGATTCGAATTCAAGCTAAGCCAGAATATCGCACTGCTCACCGGCGCGTACATGGATTTGCCGCTCTTCAATGCCGTCAAGGATTTGGACTGGCACCTGACCACCTTCGGCGCGCGGATTGGGCTGCAATACCGGCGGTAAAATACACTTTGGAATACCTATCTTCATCCAAACAGTTCTCTCACCAACTCATCTTTCGAAATCTTTCGATTCCGAGCTTGAGAGGATTGTGAAGCGGAACTACGATGTGATGCTCGTTCGGTGATCGAGAAACAAGCGTGACGTGACTTCCCTTTTGTCTTAGTTGTCGATACCCGATTCGCTCCAGCGCGCGGACCAACTCCTTGCCCGATACTTCGCGCGGCAGCTTCATGCGGCTAACACTTCCTCGCGGACAAAGTGAAGGCGAATGATTTTCGGAGCTTGTTCATCGCCATAAAAGCATTCCGCCGCTTCACGGACGTTCGCTTTCAACTCCTCCTCGGTTTCGGCTTGCGTAAAAATAGAAACTCCCAAGGCTCTTGCTGTAAATCCACCCTCCGGTGCCTCTTCCACTAAAAAAATGAGTTCGTTCATGTTCTTTAAAACGAAGATGGGCTTGGTTGGTTCGTTTCTTTTGGCTTCGCCAAACACGCTACACCGCTGAAATATACAGCTGGTGGTGCGCCGGAAGGGTTGCGAACCTCTGCGGGGATGGCACCAACAATGGTGTGGTTTCGTTAACTTTTATGTGAGCACAAACCTCGATAAATATAAGACCGATCTTTCTTCCCTGCTCAAGGCTGGCGAAAAAATGCTTAAAGATTTGGAGCTTCGTATTCTTATGCGAGACATGGAGCAACGGCCCGGGGTTAATGACGAGGAATTTAAGAATAGTTGGGAAGCCCTTGAGGCTCTCAAAAAAATAATCGGAGGATCTTTTGAAAAAGGATACCAAGATTGGTACACTGAATCGTGTGCTCTACTTAAACAAGTCATTCCGGAACGATTGGATGAATTCCAGGCACTTTATCTGACTGATCCAAAGAGAAAGAGTTTGAACGCTGGGACGTATTCTATTAAAGAATGGCTCACGGAATTAGGGGTCGTGTCCAACTTTATGGATTTGAGCAGCTTTGATGAGCTAAGTGTGGTTCGAGCCAAATTTCAATTGCAGAATCAAATCCTTGCTTCGTTGAATAGACGATTCGAAAGTTCACTCTTCGATATTCGAAAACTTGTCCAAGCTGATTTTTTCGATTCTGAAGTCGATGCTGCTCGGCATTTGTTACAAAACGGTTTTTTGCGAAGCGCTGGCGCTATCTGCGGTGTTGTTTTGGAAAAGCATTTAGGACAGGTCGCAACCGATCATTCTGTCTCAATTCGCAAAAAACATCCGACGATTGCTGACTTAAACGATCCTCTTAAAGAAGCAAATATTTATAATGTACCGACATGGCGCTTCATTCAGAGATTAGGTGACATTAGAAATCTTTGCGATCACAGCAAGGATCGTGAGCCGACGAATGATGAAGTTCGAGAAATGATTGACGGTGTTGAGAAGATTACCAAAACAGTATTTTGATTTCCCATGAGTTCCCAATTATTTTGTCGTAGGCAACTAACTGACGACAAAATTTTTGTGCAATTGTTGTACGACGCGCCATTATATTGGAACGAATTCAAAAACCAAGTCCCTTCAAAAGCCAATGAGTCGTTGACTTTTCAAGGGGTTGCCGTGCGCCTACGAAGCCCCGCATATCGCCACCAAATGGGCGAAATCCGGCAATTCCCTCGACAAACGTGTTAAGATCAGCGGCATAGTCCAACACGTCTACAATCGCCTGTCGAGCATCTGCCTGCAAAACACCTTTCCCGTGTACGGTCTTGTCACGTACTTTCTCAGCGAATTTGAGTTTCTTGGCGATGGAGTCTGGAAGTGGGGTACCAAAAATGGTGCTGAATAGGGCTAGGAACGAATCCCGCGTAATGTGCAATGAGTGCAGCATCGAATCCGTTACAGTTGGATCTGCACTATGGAGTTTCATAACACCGCCTGAAAGTGTGCGGTTCTGAGCTGTTTCCACACCGATAAATTGGTAGGCTATGCTAACCTCCCAGGGGTACTTCTCAATTAGTGATGGTAAGTGCATAAAAGACTTTTGAACATCGGCGGGTACCGAATTGAAGTGCTTCAGGACTGCTTTGTATGATGGAACTGCCATGTTTATCAGAAACCCTACTTCACGCCCCCGGCTGCACGCGCTGCTGTTTCAGTCCAGCGGCGACGAGCTGGCGTACCATTTCTTCGACGCTCAATTTTTTCTCGCGCGAGAGGCTTTCGACTTGGTCGGTCAGGCCGGCAAGCACTTCGTGCAACATAACATCCTTCGAAGGAACCCGCTCCGGTACCCGCTTAAATTTTTTTATGTCGTAGTAATCTAAGAACGAATGCGCGGACCAAAATTCCCGCTCTTCATCCTCGTTCTTGAATTTAGGTAGTTCCTTCATTTGCTTCATCGAATGCTCTCCGTTCTTTTCGGTCCATCTTTCGGAATGAGATGGGCCTGACTCTATTGGTCCGTATCGTATAACTTCCGAACAGCGGAAAGCCACGATCGGTTTTACTCATAATGATCCACCGCTCTTCCAATTCCGAGTGCTCCGCATCAGGATAGATCAGAAATGGCTCATTGCGGCATGCTTCCTCGATTTCCCGATCTGTTACCTTATGCGCGCGCCAGTTCTTTCCGCGATTCCCCGCGTCCCAATTGAACCCGCCGTAATGATCGATCAATCCCATGTGGCAAAAATACGGAGAATAACTCAAACTCCAACGATTTTCCCCATGGGCACCTATTTCACAAAGAAATTTAAACTTTTTTGATATTTCTTGAAACCTTTCGTAATTTTGGGAGTTTTATAGTAGTGCGCTGATAGGCACCAATTTCTAAAAGAAAACTACAATTATGAAAAATGTCGATATTTTAGCAATAAAGTCGGTTAGTTTGAACGAAATGTTCGAATCACCGCCGGAGCCGCCGAAAGACTTGCTCTGCACGCGCATCAGTAACGGCGAAAAGCTGGAAGCGCTGAACAACAGCCTCACGCTCGTGCTCGACCGGGATATTCACCGCTCGGTCGAACACTCGGCGGCGATGGCGGTGTATCTTTCCACCAAATTCCCAGAACGGAATACGCTGCTCATCAATACGTATGCCGGCGAGGATCTGATGCAAACATCGCTGCTGAAAGGCATGATGGATGCGGATATGCTGCTGCCTTCGTCGTGGAAATACCGGGCGGTTATGGCCAATAGGAAGGCGAAGTTTTCGGAATCGCCGGACGCCGTGATGCCTCCGAACCTTCGCGTTCTGAACTGCCCGTACGATACGCTTTCGACCAAGCTGATCGATTCAGAAATTACCGCGCACGGATGCAAAATCGTGATCCTTAACTCGTTCGAATCCTCATCGCTCTCGCAGTATGCGAAATGGGAGTTGGCCCGCGGACTTGTCTCGCTTCGAATCAATCGGAAGCTTTCGATGGTCGTCTATTCGCAGACTCGTCATAGGGGTATTTCCACCTATTCGATAGGATATGGGCCTATCGGCTCCATGGGACCCTATTCCAATGCCATATGGCGAATTATTGGCGATGGCTGATGAAGAAACTTGCAGAATGTTCATGAACAAATAGAATCTTCTGCATAATGTTAATGAATTCTGAATGCAAAAAAAAATATTTTTAGTGGCTAATGCGAATCGAATAAGCAGAAGTTGTCATGGAGAAAGGTGATTTTTGGAAGATTTCTGGAAGTTTGACTAATGGAAAAACTTTCCGAGATTCATCGACTCCGCAAATCTTCGCTCCGCGAAGTTTTACTCCGATCGGAATGACTGGAATTGGTAATGCTTTTTATTGTGAGTTCATTGAAAAAGAAACGATGCACACCGACTTGTCGTTAGCGGCGCGCCCAGCGCAAACAAGCCAATCGTATATTAAGGAAAGATTATATATAAAGCATTATGTCGGAGTTACAAAGCAGTTTAACACGGGACGATATTCGCAATATCGCCATTATCGCGCATGTCGATCATGGCAAAACCACGCTTGTCGATCAGATGCTGCGGCAATCCGGCACGTTCCGCTCCAACGAGCACCTGACCGACCGCGTGATGGATTCGAACGATCTCGAACGCGAAAAAGGCATTACGATCATGGCCAAAAACACCTCGATTCATTGGGGTGGCAAAAAGATCAATATCGTCGATACTCCCGGCCACGCGGATTTCGGCGGCGAGGTCGAACGCATTCTTAAAATGGTGGACGGCGTCCTTTTGCTCGTCGATGCGGCGGAAGGATGTTTGCCGCAAACGAAATTCGTTCTGAAGAAAAGTTTGGAACTTCATCTGAAGCCCATCGTCGTCATCAATAAAATCGACCGGAAAGATGCGCGTCCGCAGGAAGTTTTAGACGAAGTATTCGAGCTGTTCATGTCGCTCGGCGCGACCTACGAGCAGCTGGAGTTCCCAATTCTGTATGCCGTCGGCAAAGCGGGACTTGCTGGACTTACGCTGAAAGAAGAGATGACCGATCTGGCTCCGCTCTTCCGCATGATTATAGATTTCGTTCCCGCTCCTCCGGGCGAGACCGAAGGGCCATTCCAAATGCTTGTGGCAAATGTCGATTGGTCGGATTATCTGGGCCGGCTCGCGGTGGGAAGAATTTTTCGTGGCAAAGTTCGTGAGGGCGATTGGATCACCCGGATCAAGCACGACGGCACCATCGAGAAAGCAAAGATCGCAAAGCTTTATACGTTCGAAGGCCTGAAACGAGTCGAGACGCCGGAAGCAGCTGCAGGAGAGATCGT
This sequence comes from Ignavibacteriota bacterium, assembly GCA_003151825.1. Classification (GTDB taxonomy): domain Bacteria; phylum Bacteroidota; class Ignavibacteria; order Palsa-1295; family Palsa-1295; genus PALSA-1295. The sequence goes on along the minus strand of PLYO01000036.1, from coordinate 134,816 downwards.
GCAGCTTGCGGGATTGGAAGACGTTCGCATCGGCGAAACGATCACCGATCCCGAGCATCCCTACGCGCTGCCCATCATCAACGTCGATGAGCCGACGATTTCGATGAATTTCGTTGTGAATGATTCCCCGATGGCCGGACGCGAGGGAAAATTCGTTACCAGCCGGCATCTTCGTGAGCGTTTGATGCGCGAGCTTCGAAAAAATATCTCGATTCATGTCGAAGACGTCGCGCCCGATACGTTCAAAGTCGCGGCGCGCGGCGAATTGCAGCTTGCGATTCTCATCGAAACAATGCGCCGGGAAGGCTATGAATTTGCTGTCTCGAAACCGGAGGTTATCTTCCAGGAAGTCGATGGCGATACGATGGAGCCTATCGAGCAGGTCGTGATCGACGTGCCGGAGGAATATGTGGGAGCCGTGATCGAGGCGCTCGGAACTCGCAAAGGGCAAATGATTAACATGAGCACGCTGAACGGCCAGGCTCATATCGAATATCACATGCCGAGCCGAGGCATGATCGGGTTCCGAGGAGAGTTCCTTACGATGACGCGAGGCAACGGTTTGCTCAATCAAATCTTTTATGATTATGAATCGTATAAAGGCCCCATCGCCGGACGGATGCGAGGGGCGCTCGTCTCGTTAGACGATGGCGACGCCACGCCTTACGCGATGGAAAATTTGCAGGAGCGATCGGTCTTTTTTATTCCGCCAGGAACGAAAGTGTATCGCGGGATGATCGTCGGTGAAAATTCCCGCGACGATGATATGGTCGTGAACGTCACGAAGAAGAAGCATTTGACGAACATGCGGGCAAGCGGCTCCGACGGCGCAATCCAACTTGAAGCGCCGCGGATGCTCTCGCTCGAACAGCAGATCGAGTGGCTTTCGGACGATGAATACCTTGAAGTAACGCCGGAATCGACGCGCTTCCGGAAGAAGATTTTGGATGCGACGGAACGGCATCGCTCGAAGAAGCGGGCGGAGCAGATGGTGGGGGTTTAAGAATTACTTATCCAATTTTCAATTCTAATTCCTTCGAGACGCTCGAAGTGCTTCACGTTGTTGGTAACTAAAATTAAATCGTTGGCAATGGCCGTGGCCCCGATGAGGAGATCGAAATCGGAGATGATCATTCCAGCCTTCGAAAGGCGAGCTTTTTCTCGGGCGAAAATATTTAAGGAAGAAGCGATGGGAATTATCTCAAGATTCGATATGGCCGATTCAATCAGCTGTCTCTTTTTCTTAACATCTGGGCTTTTTTCGGCTCCAAATAATAATTCCGCCACAGTTATCTCTGAGATTGCGCAATTCGTTTCGCCCACAGCGGTGAGTTTACGATCAATGCCGTACCGGCCTCGCAGCATGTACACGCAGATATTCGTGTCTAATAGGTACGATGGCACGGGACTTAGAGGGGTTCTCGGTCGAGCGTGGATGTACGGGAACCTTCGATTTCCGCGATAATCTCCTCAGCGGATTTATCGGAATCCCACGCGCCATAAAAAGATGCAAACGATAATTTCGATTCGGGAAAACGGACAGACTCAATTAAACGCACGGCAAGCCGGAGCTTCTTGTCAGAAGGCAGCGCATTCAACATCAAAAAATAGGATTCAGAGAGGTCTTTCGAGCTATCCGTTCCTTGCATCAAATTTTGCTTACCCATATTTTTAAAACATTAAGGGGCAGCGGAGAGTTCTCTACTCCGAAAACCAGCAATACTTCATATCCAACTGGAACATGGCGTTGGCCGGGAAATCGCGGACGTTTGGTTGGAGGAGATGGTAATCCTCATCGTAATAGAGCACAATATAGGGCGCATCCTGAATCGCAAGATTCTCGGCTTGAGCAAAATCTTCATACGATTTCACGCGATCCGTTTCGTTAATCGCGGCTTCGAAGAGACGGTCGAATTCAGGATTGTTATAGCGCGTGGAATTGATGGTGCTTGGGCCAGAGGGCGGGATCGATTTTCCGTAGAGCAAATTCAAAAAGTTCTCGGGGTTGGGATAATCGGCAATCCATCCCAACCGGAAGAACGGGGCTTTCCCGTCGTCAATGCGCGGCGTAAGCTGCGAGAATTCAAGCTGTTGAAGATGAATGTTAAGACCGAGATTTTCTTTCAATTGCGATTGAATCGCCTCGGCAACATCGGTATTGCGCCCGCCGCCGGCGTTGAGATAGAGCGTGATGTCAGGGATGACATCGCCCAATTCTTTTTTGGTCAGCGCAAGCTCGGCCAGCGCACTATCGGGATTGAAGCTGAACCCATGCACATCGTTCACGGGATAACCGGGCATCGAAGGCGGAACGATTCCATGAATGCCGGGACCCGCGGCTTGCCCTTTCAAAATATAGCGGATAATTTTATCGCGATCGACGGCAAACGCCATCGCGCGCCGCAAATGCCGGTTATTTACAGGCGGAGTGGTGCAATTGAATCCATAGAACTGCACGGCCATCGCCGGCACATGGATGAGATCGTATTTTTTCCACTTGCCTTTAAGTTCCTTGTGCTCATCGACCATATCCTGAAAGAATTCGCTCGGAATGCGATAGACATGATCGAGTTTATTCGCTTCGAACTCCTGCAACTCCACTTTGTTGTCCAGAATAAAAGTAAATTGCACGGTATCGAGATACGGAAGTTGGTTCCCAGCCGAATCGCGCTTCCAATAACGCTCGTTGCGGACAAGCGTGCAATACTGCGCCTGTTTATATCCGGCAAATTTGAACGCTCCGGTTCCCACGGGATGAAACACAAAATCGCGCCCGTAATGCTCGACGGCTTCGTGTGGATAAATAAATCCAAACCCAACGGCGGGATAAAACAGGAAGGGCGAAAACGGTTTTTCGAGCGTGATGACAATGGTTGAATCGTTCAACGCCTGCATGCCCGGCAAGCCGCCCGATGGGAGTTTATTGCTCTCATAATACGCCGGACCGCCTTTGATGTATTTGAAATAAGGTTCCGCGCCGGTGTTCGTCGTTCGGTCAAGCGCGCGAGTGTAGCAATAAATCACATCCGAAGCGACAAATTTCCTTCCCTTGCCCCCCGCGAAGCACGCATCGTCGTGGAAATAGGCGTCTGTTCGAAGATGATAGGTGTATGTGAGGCCATCCTTCGAAATTTCCGGCAGCGCAGAAAGACCGGGAATGAGATTCAACCCCTGATCGAATTCGAGCAGCCGGTCATAGACATTCTCGCCCACCTGCACGGATGTCTGATCGTTCATCTGCACCGGATCGAGCGAGCGTATATCCGCCGTTTCATTAACATGGAATGTCCCGCCAAGCTTTTTGCCGCCGTTACCGTCGCGCAGAGAATGCTGAATGCCTGCTTTGCGTGAGCAGGAGGAAAATAGTAGTGCGCTTGAAAAAATGACGAAAAAGAAGGGAATGACGTAATGGTTGTGCTTCATGAGACAAAGATACGAATTAATATTTAGCCCAAATCGAACAGCAAAAATTCTGCTTCGCCATTTTCGGGTGCGGTGATGAGAACTTCATGCTCGTCCTCGATTACAAGCCCATCGCCATGATGGAGTTTCTGTTCGTTCACCGACACCGTTCCTCTCACGACTTGCAAATATCCACCGCGTCCCGCGATAAAATGATGCTTGAGCACTGCACCATCCGAAACAATGCTCGCATAGACACTTGCATCCTGATGGATGGTCAGGCTGTCGTTCTGCCCATCGTGTGAGGCGATGCGGCAGAAGGTGTTGCGTTTGTCCTGATCGTGAAAGGTGCGCTGCTCGTAGCTCGGATGAATTCCATGATGGTGCGGAAAAATCCAAATTTGCAGGAGATGCACCGGCTCGTTCGACGAATTTCGTTCGCTGTGAACGATCCCGGTTCCCGCGCTCATGCGCTGCACATCGCCCGCGCGAATGATGCCGGAGTTCCCCATCGAATCCTCATGCTCGATCTCGCCGGAAAGAATATAGGTGATAATCTCCATATCGCGGTGTGGGTGCATGCCGAAGCCGCGGCCCGCCGCGATGCGATCCTCGTTAATGACGCGCAGCGATCGGAAATGCGTGTGCGCGGGATCGTGGTAATCCGCGAAGGAAAACGTGTGATACGTGTTCAGCCATCCGTGATCGATATGGCCGCGTTCGTTAGCCGGACGTAGTGTGAGCATAATTATTGTTAATGTAACAAAAATAGTAACAAAAATATAGCAATTAAAGTACTCGCATTTAAGCCAAATTCGCACTTTTGAAAAAGTTTAATTTTTTTGTAACCCGAGCGACCCTGTGCGTTTTAAACATAGGGAGTTTGAGCAAAGTCCTTTTCTGACGATTTTCAATCTAAGGAAACTCTGATGAAGTGGACATGTCAACCTGAGCGAAGCAAATCGGAGCGATAGCGCGCATGATCGGTCATGCGCGGGAGTCTTGCGGAGTGGAAGAATCGCGTGATAACCCCAAGCGATCCTTCGACTCCGTTCATTCCTCCTTCGCCGGATCGAACTGCGCTCAGGATAACATTATTAAATTGATTGATTTTTGTTCGGTTGTTGTTCTTTGCGGATTAAAACCCATAAAATCCAACTATGCCAGAAATTCTTACACAAACATCGGAAGAAATAAGCGTTGAACTCAAACCAGCAAAAGCAAAGCCGAAACCTGGAAAGCTTTTTATCGGCGGCGAGTTTGTCAATGCGCTCTCCGCGCGGACGTTCGAAACGCGCAACCCGGCAACTGGCGAAGTAATCACGGAAGTTGCCGAGGCAGGTCCGGAAGATGTCGATCTCGCCGTTCGAGCTGCGCGCAAAGCATTTGAGGAGGGAAACACATGGCGCAAGATGAATCCGCGCGACCGCTCGCGTCTGCTGTGGAAGCTGTCGGAGCTTATTCGTGCGAATGCCGAAGAGCTTTCCGAGCTTGAAACGCTTGACACGGGCAAGCCGATTTTCGAATCCTCGCGCTTCGATATTCCGCTTTCCGCCGAATGCTTCGAATACTACGCCGGCTGGCCGACAAAAATCGCCGGCGAAACGCTCGCTAATAGCTCCGGCGGCGAAGCATTGGTCTATACGCTCAAAGAACCTATTGGCGTATGCGGGCAGATTATTCCATGGAATTTTCCACTCCAAATGCTCGCATGGAAAGTCGCGCCAGCGCTGGCATGTGGCAATACCATTGTGCTGAAACCGGCGGAGCAAACGCCGCTCACAGCTTTGCGATTCGCCGAACTGACGCTCGAAGCGGGTCTTCCGCCCGGAGTATTTAATGTCGTGACCGGTTTTGGCCCCACGACGGGCAAAGCAATCGTCGATCATGCGGGCGTTGACAAAATCGCATTTACCGGCAGCGTCGAAGTTGGCAAAGCGATCATGCGTGGCGCGGCAAATACGCTGAAGCGCGTTTCGCTGGAACTGGGCGGGAAATCACCTAATATTATTTTTGCGGACGCCGATCTTGAAACCGCCGCGAAGTTTGCGCTCGGTGGGATTTTCTTCAATCAAGGGGAAATGTGTACGGCGGGTTCGCGCATTTTTGTCGAAGAAGCGGGCTACGATGAGTTCATGTCGGTTCTTCGCGGACGCGCGCAAAAAATGGTGGCGGGCGATCCGCTCCATCCCAAGACACGGCTGGGTTCGCTTATCTCACAGGAGCATCTCGACCGCGTGTTGAACTACGTGACGATTGGCAGGAATGAAGGCGCGTCCGTTTCCATTGGCGGCGAGCGCATTGGAACGAAAGGATATTTTATGAAGCCCACCGTGCTCGAAGACGTGACGAACTCGATGCGCGTGGCGCAGGAAGAAATTTTCGGCCCGGTAGCGTCAGTAATTAAGTTTCGGGAACCTGAGGAGGGAATTCGTGAGGCCAATAATTCCGAATTCGGCCTTGCCGCTGCTATTTGGACGCGCGACATCAAGAAAGCGCACCTTATGGCCCGCCGCGTGAAAGCGGGAACTGTCTGGATCAATACGATCTCGACGACGGACAATGCCGTCCCCTTCGGCGGCTACAAATCGAGCGGTTTTGGCCGCGAGCTTGGCCGCGCCGCCATTGATCTTTATACGGAAACGAAAACTGTTTGGGTGGATTTGAATGGGTGAAGTTTCGACAAGGGCGAAGCCATTTTCCTGAAACCGCTTTGCAAATTATTCGTTGAAACACCAGTCGTCTATTTCAACTAAATATGAAACTGCTTTTTGGTTATCTGAAGGGCTACCGAAAGCTCGTGGCGCTGGCGCTGGTGCTTGCGGCGGTCAATACCTCGTTTTCCCTCATCGATCCGCTTATTTTTCGCCACATTCTCGATGATTATGTGACGAAATTAGGGAAGATCACTGCCAGCGAATTTTTCGGTGGCGCCGGTTTGCTTGTGTTGCTTATGATGAGTGCGGCAATGGTGTCACGCATCGCGAAAAATTTTCAGGACTATTACACTAATGTGCTCACCCAGCGCCTCGGCGTCCAAATTTATAGCGAGGGAGTGGAGCATTCCCTCAAGCTGCCGTATCAAGTCTTCGAAGACCAGCGCAGCGGCGAGACGCTTGGAAGACTGCAAAAAGTCCGCCTCGATACCGAAAAAGTAATTCAAGCCGCCGTCGGATTTGTATTTACGACACTGATCGGCGTACTGTTCGTCATTGTGTATTCCTTTTATGTTCATTGGGCGATCGCGCCGGCGTATTTCTTCGGCATGGGAACCATCGCCTGGATGAGCTGGGTCTTAGGAAAAAAAATTAAGACGATACAAAAGACGATCGTCGCGCAAACGACCGCGCTTTCCGGTTCCACTACCGAATCGCTCCGCAATATCGAGCTGGTAAAAAGTCTCGGCCTTGCGGAGCAGGAAATCGAGCGATTAAATTCAACAACCGAAAAAATCCTCCTGCTTGAATTAAAAAAAGTGAAATACGTGCGGAGCTTAAGCTTTCTGCAAGGCACAGTCGTGAACGCGCTCCGAAATGGCATCCTGTTTCTTATGCTGTATCTCATGTTCGATCATCAGGTGACGTTTGGCCAGTTTTTCGCGCTCTATATTTATTCGTTCTTTATTTTCAGTCCGCTACAGGAGCTCGGAAACATTATCAATACCTTCCGTGAGGCCGAGGCGTCGCTGAATATTTTCGAAGAGATATTAAAATCTCCGATCGAGCGCAAGCCCGCGCATCCGATTCCTATCGGCTCGATCGAGACGCTTGCATTCGACGATGTTTCCTTCAAGCACCTGACGGCATCGAACTACGCGCTCACGAACATCACATTTTCGACCGGGCGCGGTGAGACGATCGCCTTCGTCGGACCCTCCGGCGCGGGAAAGACCACACTTGTCAAGCTGCTCGTCGGACTGTATCCGCCGCAAGCCGGAAGAGTGCTTTATAATAACATCAGTAGCAATGACATCGATGTCGATGAATTGCGGGAACGTATTGGTTTTGTCACACAGGACACGCAGTTGTTTAGTGGGACCATCCGCGAGAACTTGCTCTTCGTCAATCCGACCGCGACGGACGCAGAGTGCATGGATGTTTTGGATAAAGCATCCTGCCAGACGCTGCTTGCTCGCGCGCCACAAGGGCTTGACACCGTCATCGGTGAGGGCGGCGTGAAAGTATCCGGCGGCGAGAAACAGCGGCTTTCGATAGCGCGCGCATTGCTGAGAAACCCAAATCTGCTCGTCTTCGATGAAGCCACTTCCTCGCTCGATTCGCTGACCGAGGAAGAAATTACCGCGACGATCCGCGACGTTTCGGCTAGCTCGGAACTTATCACCATCATGATTGCGCATCGCCTCTCGACCATCATGCACGCCGACCGTATTTACGTCCTCGAACGCGGGCAAATCATCGAATCGGGCCGGCACCATGATCTCCTTGAAATGAAGGGCCTCTATTATGCCATGTGGCGCCAGCAGATCGGCGAGCGGATGCACCATGCGAAACATGCGACTGGCGCAAATGTCCTGACGAATGGAAAAGCGGTTACAGCGGGCGTAGCGACTGTGTGACGGACACTTCCTCCCGCGTGTGCCTGTTATGGTTCATGAGACTGCGATTTATCTCTCATGGCCGAACTATTCCTTTCTTACTCAAAGCATAACCGTCCGCAGGCGCTCGATCTGGCGGACGAGCTTCGCGTGGGGGGATTTTCGGTCTGGATCGATCAGGGTGGAATTGAAGGCGCGCAAAATTGGTCCGCCGAGATCGTCGAAGGGATCAATGCCTGCTCGACCTTCATCCTGCTCATCTCGCCGGAGTCCGTTGCCTCGCGCAACGTTGCGAGGGAAGTACACCTCGCCTTCGAAAAAAGAAAGAATATTCTTCCGGTGATACTCGAAAACGTCCCCCTGCCCCCTAATATCGAATATTCACTCGCGGGCCTTCAACAAATTTATTATCACGACCGGCCCGCTATCCTTCGCGCGCTACAATTGCTCCGGACCGGACTTCCAGCCACGGAGCAACTCCCGCGGCGGAGCGCGCCCGAACTCGATGACACTTTCATCCGCGTTGCCGTTCTCCCTTTTGCCGATCTTTCGCAGTTGCACGACAACCAATGGTTTGCCGATGGCATGATGGATGAGCTCATAGGCACGCTCGGCCGCATCGACAAAGTGAAAGTTCCCTCCCGTTCAGACGTTCTACATTATCGCGAGCACAAGAAGAAAAGCTGGGAGATCGCGAACGAACTCGGAGTCCGGCATCTGATCGAAGGAGCGGTTCGCAAAGCCGGCGAACGAATTCGTGTCAATGTAACCCTCATCGACACAAGAACTATCGAGCAGCTGTGGGGCAACCAATTCGATGGGACGTTCGACGATGTCTTTGCATTTCAGGAATCGGTCGCCAAAAATGTTACGGAAGCGCTGAAACTCCACCTCACTCCTCAAGAAAAACAACAGATCGAAACCCGGCCAACGCAAAACGCGGAAGCTTATCAACTATATCTCAAGGGCAAGCACGAGCAATATTACGTATCCAAAGAGAGCTACGAACGTGCGCTCGAATTTCATGAACAAGCTGCCGCACTCGATCCGATGTTTACGAAACCACACATTGGCATCGCATCCGTTTGCTGTGCATATTACCGGGAGTATTCGAAAGACCCAAAGTGGCTTAAAAGAGCCGAGGCAAGCCTTGCCAAAGCAGAGGCCGTCACAGGAGAAACATCGATGTCACTTTATATCCGAGGTATGATAGAGTGGCTGAAAGGTGACGACGACCGTGCAATCGTCACGCTCACTCGTTCATCGGAACTTGACCCAAAGAGCTACAACCCACTCAATATACTCGGAATAATCCAGTTGGAGAATAGCAATTATCCCGCCGCCATAGAGGCATTGCAGAAAGTGGCCGATCTTGTGGAAAACACGATGTCCTGCTTTAATCTGCTTGCAGCTCTCAGTTCCAGCGAAGAAACCGAACGCCTTGTCCAAACCGCTCAAAAGGCGCTGCCGGTATTCGAAAGATATCTCCTGCGTGAACCGAAAGATCTTAACGCGACTATCGAGAAAGGATTTATTCTCCAGTGGGCCGGCAGAGATGCGGAGGCCTCCGAAATCGCGGACCTGCTTTTCGACCGGGACGATCTCAGTGGACAGACTCTGTATCAACTTGGATCGCTTTACAATCAACTCGGTAAACCCGAACTCAATCTCACATTACTCAGAAAAGCAATCAAGCACGGCTACCGCGAGATCGAGGGGATGCGTAACGCCACATTTGAGTCCAAAGACTCTATGCTCGAAAGTGAATTCAAGTCCATCCTGAATGAGCTTGAAGAACTTATCGAGCGCGAGGCTGCTACGACTTCCGATTGAGCGGCATTGTGTTTCTTCGGACACTTCCTCCTGCGTGCTCCTGTTCTCGCCCGTGAAATTTCGATTCATCCCTCATGGCGGACCTCTTCATCTCCTACGCAAAGCCCGACCTTTCGCAAGCGCTCGCGCTGGCGGACGAACTGCGCGGGCGTGGGTTTTCGGTCTGGATCGATCAGAGTGGCATCGGCGGCGCGCAAAACTGGTCCGCCGAGATTGTCGAAGGGATCAATGGCTGCTCGACCTTCCTCGTCCTTATTTCGCCGGACTCCGTCGCGTCACGCAATGTAGCGAAGGAGGTGCATCTTGCCTTCGAAAAAAGGAAAAATATTCTTCCCATTGTCATCGAGAAGGTCGCGCTGCCCACGAATTTTGAATATTCGCTTGCGGGGCTTCAACGGGTTTATTATCACGACCGTCCCGCGATCTTTCGCGCGCTCGAGATGCTTCAAGGCGGAGTTGCCGCTAAAGATCAACTTCCGGCGCTAAATGTGCATGAGCAAGACGATACGTCCGTCCGCGTGGCCGTTCTTCCCTTCGACGACCTTTCGCCGCAGCGCGACAACCAATGGTTTGCCGATGGCATGATGGACGAACTCATCTCGACGCTCGGAGGCATCGAGCGCGTGAGGATCCCCAGCCGCTCGGACGTGCTGCATTACCGCGACAATCGCAAGAAAAGCCGCGAGATCGCTCGCGAACTCGGCGTGCGCTATTTGATCGAGGGCGCGGTTCGCAAGGCCGGCGAGCGCATTCGCATCAATGCGTCGCTTATCGACTCCCGTCATTCCGAGCAACTTTGGGCCAACCAATTCGATGGCTCGTTCGAGGATGTCTTTGCATTTCAAGAATCGGTGTCGAAAAGTATAACTCAAGCGCTCAAGCTTCAGCTTGCACCGAAGGAAATTGAGCAAATGGAAACCCGCCCCACCCAAAACGTGGAGGCTTACGAGCTATTCCTCAAAGGCCGGCACGAGCAGTACTATCTCACCAAAGAGAGCTACCTTCGCGCGCTCGAACTCTACGAGCTAGCCGCCGCGCTCGACCCGGCGTTTGAGCGGGCGCATATCAACATCGCATCGGTCTGCTGCTTTTATTACCGCGAATACTCGAAAAACCCGAAATGGCTCAAACGTGCGGAAGCCAGTCTTGCTAATGCCGAAGCGGTCAGCGGTGAGACGTCGAGAACGCTGTATATTCGTGGAATGATCGAGTGGCTAAAAGGCGACGATGAGGCTGCCACCGCGACTCTCACTAGTTCCGCCGAACTCGATCCAAAGAATTACAACGCATTCAACGTGCTTGGAGCGATTCATTTGGAGAATGGGAACCGTCCGGCCGCTATCGAGGCATTTCTGCGAGCGACTGAGATTGAGGAAAGCACCATGGGCTACTTCAATCTCCTTAATGCTCTCAGCGGGTCCGAGATGGAGGAGCGGCAACTATATTTGGCGCAAAAGGCGATTCCGGTATTCGACCGATACCTTCTTCGAGAACCGGAAGACCGGAGCGCCATGGTTTCCCGAGCGTTCGTTTTGCTCTGGGCAGGCAAAAGAGAAGAGGCAACAGAAGCAGCGGACCAGCTTTTCGCACTCGAGGATCTCGGCGGCTATGCGCTCTATACTCTTGGGTGTCTTTATGACAATCTCGGGAAGCCTCAGCTCTATATCACGCTGCTTCGAAAAGCAATAGATCACGGGTATCGTGAGATCGACCAGACACGGAAGTATGTATTCGTCACGAAGGATTCCCAATGCGAGCGCGAACTCAATACTCACATTCGAGAGCTCGAAGACCTCGCCGAGCAGGAGAAGGCTATTGCTGCTACTTAGGGAAGGTCCGAAACCGTTACCACTACCGAATTGCCACCGCCGTCGGTATAAGTGGAAACGATGTTCGGCTCGTTCGGATTATTGGGGACATTCGTCACACCCGTGTAAGGAATACCGTTTACGAGTGACGTGATCGTGTAGGTCACGCCGATCCCTGGCCCCGGCAACGTTGCGGAAGTAGTGCCGCCGACAGCATTAGAGAATGAAGCTAATGTCGCGCCGCCCGCGCTTGTCGTCACCGTGACGGTTTGGTTGATAGACGGTCCAGCCCATACCGCGCTGACAGAAATTCGATCGGCAGGCTGACTCGACGACGTTACCCGGATTGGGCCTGCGGCCGGAGGAGGGCCAGGTGCCACAATCGGAGGTTGGAGCTGAGTCGTGGCCGTACCCGCCCCGGTGGTCGTGGAATCGGAATTTGCATTGCCCGTCTTTTTGGTGCAGCCTAATCCGCCGAAAGCGATGAGGAGTGCAAGCATTGGAATGTATAACTTTTTCATGGTCGAATTTTCTAAAAAATGGATGAGAACGTAAAAAATTGATGAAAACCTCAAAAAATGGGTAAGTGGTACTGCCACTCAAACCTTACGGGTACAAATATACGACAAAAAAACTGCCCGCGCGTGAAAAGCGCATGGCGGCTCATAAAATTCCTCGCTGGATGAGGCATTCGGCGATTTGAACAGCGTCGAGCGCCGCACCTTTCAAAAGCTGGTCGCCACACGCGAAAAGATCGATTGCGTTCGGATTGCTCACGTCATGCCGGATGTGCCCAACGAGAACATCATACCGGCCCGTGGCTTCGTTTGGCATGGGGAAGTGGTTCCTAATCCGATCGTCCACAACGTCCACTCCGTCAAATGCTGAAAGCGCCGCACGAATATCTTCTACAGAAGGGCGCGACCAGCCAGAAATGGAACCATCGAATTCAATATTCACGCTTTCGGAATGGACTCGGAAGATCGGCACGCGCACGCAGGTTGCGGCGACTTGAATATCTTCATCGTGTAAAATTTTCTTCGTCTCCTGGATCATTTTCCATTCCTCGCCATTATATCCGGCTTCGTTGATCGCCGTATTGTGGCAAAAGAGATTGAAGGCGATTGGATGGGGAAATACCGAGTCTGTGTTCTCTTGAGATGAAACGCACAATCCTTTATTTGCCAAATAGTTATAGGTTTCATTTTCTAACTCTCGGATGGCCAAAGCACCCGCGCCGCTGACCGCCTGATATGTCGAAACGACAATGCGCTTAATTTTTCCAAACGTGCGCAGCGGAGCAACGGCCATCAGCATGATGATTGTCGAGCAATTCGGGACGGCGATAACTCCGTGATGTCCGCGTAAATCCTCGCCATTGATTTCCGGGATGACGAGCGGCACGCCCGTCTCCATGCGAAAGGCGCTGGAATTGTCAATCATAATGCAGCCACCTTTTTCGGCAGCGCTTCTCCATTTCTTTGTAATGTCACTTCCGGCGCTGAAGAGGGCAATGTCGAGATTTTCGAACGAATGCTCTGTCAGCGGCTCGATGGGAATGTGGGAACCACGAAATGATAGCTGCTTCCCAACGGAGCGCTCGCTCGCGTATAGATGAAGTTCAGCAAGAGGAAAATTGCGCGCTTCGAGCACACGTAATATTTCCGTCCCGACGGCGCCCGTGGCGCCAACAATACCGACTCTTACCAAGGATGAATGATGAATGATGAGTGATAAACACAGACAAACTAAAAATAAGCACCCAGATAATCGGGAGGCATAAAGAATGCCGATGCATGTCTTTCATGTCGCGGTAACAAGCAACGAATGATGCTTGTTTGAATTTCGAATGGCTGTAACATTTCAAGATTACTACGAAATCCTCGGCGTCCCCCGCACCGCGACGGAGGACGAAATCAAAAAAGCGTATCGCAAGCTCGCGCGGAAGCACCATCCCGATGTTAACCCAAACGATAAATCCGCTGAGGAGCAATTCAAAAAAATCAACGAGGCGTATGAAGTCCTGAGCGATAAAGAGAAACGTCATAAGTACGACCGCTTCGGCGAGAACTGGAAAACCGGCGAGCAGTTCTCTCCGCCGCCGGGATACGGGCCGCAGCCGGGAGGCGGAGGGTATTCTTATACAACAGCAGGTGGTGGTGATTTCTCCGAATTCTTTCAACAATTCTTTGGTCCCGGCATGGGCTTCGGCTCGACGACCACGCAGCGCCGCCGACCCGGATTCAACACACGCGGCGGCGACATCGAGGCCGAGCTTCCCGTCTCGATCGAAGAGGCGTTCCATGGCACCTCAAAGCAATTCACCATTCGCAAAGGCGATGGCACGACGAAGACGTACAAAGTAAAAATTCCCGAACATTCTTTCGCAGGAAAACAAATTAAGCTTGCGGGGCAAGGCGAGCCAGGTACGACAGCAGCAGGCGATCTCATTCTCACGCTCGCATATCAAAACCATCCTTTTTACGACATCGAGGATTTCGATCTCTACCGCGAACTCGATGTCGCGCCGTGGGAAGCCGTGCTGGGCGCGAAAGTTCCGATGGAAACACTGGATGGAAATGTACGCCTCACAATTCCTGCCGGAGCGCAGAATGGGCTGAAGCTGCGGCTTGCAAAACGAGGGCTTTATCGCTCCGATGGCTCGCGTGGCGATCTCTATGCCGCAGTTAATATCGAAATTCCCGAAACTCTTAGCAAAAAAGAGCGGGAGTTGTGGGAAAAACTGCGAGATACTTCGGAGTTCGATCCGAGGGAATAATAAAGATTCAAACTGCTTTCCGTGGAAGCAGCCGTGTGGAATTCAAAATAAATATCAATTCCGAGCTAACATGAATAAGTGCAGCAAGAAGTGGGCTTAGCATTCCAAAGGCTGCAAGCCCAACACCGACGGTGTCAACTGCGATGGTTCCTATAAAATTCTGTCGAATAATGCTTCGGCACCATCGGGCGATTTTCACAGTCTCGACAAATTTCAGAAGATCGTTGCCGATTAGGACGATGTCGGCGCTTTCTCGCGCGACATCGGTTCCGGATCCCATAGCGACCCCAACATCGGCTTGCATGAGTGCCGGGGCGTCGTTTATGCCATCTCCGACCATTGCAATGTTGTGGTCTTCTGCTCTCATCTTTTTGATCTCATCCATTTTTTGGTCTGGCAAAAGTTCCGCCATGACCGAATCGAATTCTAACTCCGTTCTCAATTCTTTCGCAACGGATGCGGAATCTCCCGTCAGAAGAATCGTCCGCAAACCCATTTTCCTCAAGGCTTGAATGGCCTTGCGGGACTCCGGACGAGCTACGTCTTTGACATCGATCGTTCCAAGTAACATGCCGTCTTTCCCTACATACATGGAGGATTCTGAAAAATTTGTTGTACTTGGATTCGAAGCCTTAATTCCATTTTCTTCGATCCATTGTCTATTTCCCACAACAATGCTTGTCAGCCCAACCGAGCATACTACGCCGCGTCCGGCGGCATAGCGGAATTGGTCGGGCGCGCGAACTATTATCTTCCATTCTGCGGCCTTTGCAAGAATGGCGCTGGCCAACGGATGCTCGGAATTTTTCTCGGCGATCGCTGCAGCTTCGATTACTTCTTCAGGATTTCTCCCCAGAGCAGGACGAACCTGTGTGACTCTTGGAATTCCAAACGTTAGTGTTCCAGTTTTATCAAATACGACGGTATCGATGTTGCCAAGTGCTTCGAGGTAAATCCCTCCTTTGATGATAGAGCCATTACGCGCAGCGCGACCTATCGCGCCCAGCACTGCCAATGGTGTGCCCGCAGCAATGCCACACGCTCCAGCGACGATAATAACGGATATTGTCGAAGTGGCATTTCGTGTAATGATAAATGTAATGACCGCGCAGGCCAGCGCAAAATAGACGAGGTATCCGGCGAGGCGGTCGGCTGTTTTTTGAATTGGTGCCCGAACTTGCTCCGCGTGTTCAACGGTCTCGACAATCTTGCCGAAAGCTGTATCGCGGCCAATGCTTTTTGTGCGTACCGTCAGAGCACCGGACTGATTCATGGTGCCCGCGAATACATTTGCACCTTCCGCTTTCTCTGCTGGAATAGATTCTCCGGTAATTGCAGATTGATCCACCGAGGAAACACCGGAAGTTACGATGCCATCGACCGGAATTCCGCTGCCAGGCTTGATAAGTACAATATCGCCAGCATGGAGCGTCTCGATAGGTACTATTCGATCTCCTTCCAATGTTCGCAACACGGCTTCACGGGGGAGAAGATTTGTTAAATCCTTGATTGCTTTTCTTCCGCGCGCAACCGTCAGACCCTCCAGCACTTCGGCGACGAGCACGAAAAACATTATTACTATCGCTGTGAGAAATTGTCCGATAACGAGCGCTGCAACGAGCGCGATGGTCATGGAAAGCTCCATCGTCATCCGTTTTTCCCGCAGATTTTCAAACGCTTCTTTCCATATCGGCCAGCCGCCGATAAGCGTCGCGGCGATCCCGATGACGCTAACTTTCTCGAATGGCTCCCACCATTTCAGCCACACCGCGATGGCAGAGAGTGCGACGAAAGCAATTCGAACGAGGTCAGCTTTTTCCAAATGATGTACTTCGACAACTTCAGCTTGTTCCATAACTTATTTATTCGTAATTGGTGTAAAATTAGCTGTTACGGAATTAAGGGATTAATGGGAATTCTATATCCCATTAATCCCATAAATCCGGGTTGCGCTTAGAAGTGTACGTTCACTTTTAGTATCACGCTACGTGGTTCTTCCCAGAATGCGTTGCTGAAGTAAGCGCCTTTGAGCAGAGTTTCATTGTCGAATACATTGCCAACATAGAGCGAAGGCGAAATCGTCGAACTGCCTTCAAGATGGAATGTGTATCCGCCTCCAAGATTGAAGATCGTGGAAGCTGGGACGTGGGCAGGTGAATTAAAATCGAGGAGTCCGGTTTTAAAAGGGACATCGACGCCATTCACAAAGTAATTCCCAGGGTTAGCAGCATCGTTATCGCCACTGGTAAGTCCTGAACCATATATTGCAACGAGATTTGCAAACCAGTCGGATGGCTGATAATTCAGCGAAGCAACGACAGAAAGCCGCTGATCGTGATCGAGATCGACCGCTAATCCATCGCTGGCGAAGGGAACAAACCCCCCTGTGATCGGGCCAACCCCATAGGCATGAATGATCGAAGTATTGACGTATCCAGAGAATGGCGTAAGCGGAGAGCTGTACGATAGTCCAAGTTCTACGCCTTGCCCATGAACGGTCGTAATATTGACCGGCGTCTTGATTGCGCTCGATCCGATCGTCGCATCATCGACTCCGGGCGTGCCGTCCTTCTTAAAATATTCGAGCTTCGCGCGCAATCCGAAATCGAACGAGTGTGTATAGACTGCCTCGTAGAAGTTATCGCGTTCTGCGAGTGTTCCGCCAAGCTGTGGATATTTGCTTACAGGGTAAATAAGACCGGCAATCGAACTAAGTCCATCGAGATTATTCGGCATGAAGATCTTGCCATAATAAAGATAGGCGTAGTCGTTCTCGTCGATGAGGAAGTTCCATTTGATCCTCGGCTGCCATTCCGATTCGAGTCCGTTCGCTGGCGAAATTTGCTGATCGTAGCGAGCACCGACATCAAACCTAGTCCATTCTGCGGGATGTATTTCAGTTTGGAGAAATGCACCGAAGTCGCTGCCAGTATATGGGGATTGTGTATGTGGGCCAGTGACGGTGCTATATTGCTTGAGATACGTGCTATCGACCGGTCCGAAATCCTCAATTCCATGTGTGTTGCTGAAATTGAATCCCGCCGCATACATGAATTCATGTGAAAGACGGTTGTCATATTTGGCACGAACCCCGAGCGTGGTAAAGCTCCGGTCTTCCGAAATCACATCCGTATTTCCGAAAACAGTGTCAACTGTGGGAGCATCGATTCCGCCGGGCGTGTAGTTGAGACTTCCTTCGCGAGCATATCCTGCGACCATCAGGTTGCTCTCATGATCGGCTTGCGATGAGATAGTTCGGTAATACGTCAGCGTTTGAAATGCATTGGTCGTGTATTGATTATCGTTCTGAGGTTGTGGAGGATTATAGGAACCTCCAATTTCAATTGGATCGTAAGGCACTTGCGTATTGGTGATGCCATAATTCAAATTGAGCGTCAGGTAGTCCACGTCCGATAGCAGGTAATCGGCTTTCCCGTACAGGAAATAATCGAAGCCGTGATCGTGAGAGATGGTCGCGATTGGTGGATCGATACGACGGTCTGTTTCCTGTCGTGAGCCTGATAGGAACCAACCGAACTTGCCTGTGTGATCGCTCATGGAAACCGACTGGCCGTTCATATTGAGGAATCGATTCGGTTGAATCACTGAATCCTTGCTTATGCTCGGCATGTAACTTCCCCCATAGGTTGAAGCGTCCAGATGGAATGCACCGGTCGGCACGCGATTTTGAATGTCTATCACAGCGGTGATCTGACCTCCATATTCAGCAGGAAATCCTCCGGTCATGAACGTTGCTCGCTCTATGACTTTTGGATCGACCACTTCATTTAGTCCGCCGAACACGCCGAGCGGCACTGGTGCGCCATCGACGTAATAGGTATATTCTCCATGTTGTCCGCCGATATGAACTTCGCCCGTAGGCGCGCGCACGGCTCCCATCAGATTTTCTTGCACGAGCTGTGTCATGCGGGCTGTTGGCGGCGCATGATACGTTTCAGACTCGAAAACTTGATTTCCGGTCGACGGATCGAATGTAGTTATTGCTGGCTCGTGGAATCCGGCAACTGTCACCTCTTCGCCGGTCTCCGAAAGCGTTACCGAGTCGAAGATATGCGTTTTGTCAATCAGGATAGTGTCCGTTACATCATTATATCCGACGGTGCGCACCACTAATGTGTATTTTCCCGCGACGGCATCCGTAAAAACGGCTCGGCCCTCCGGATTGGTAACCTTTCCTTTTACGAATGACGAGCCGCGATACAGCCCAACGCGGGCAAGTTCGAGCGGGAGATGATTCGTGCCGTCATACACAACGACGGTGTATGTAATGCCCTGCGTGGGAGGAATCTTGTCCCGTTTGGCGAGAAGTGTGTCGGAGCAAAACAGCGAAATCGCTATGGAAAAAAATGCGAGAAATGCCAGACGATGCCGGCTAAAAAGTTGACAATAATTCATGACGTGAAATTTTTTAAATGAGGTAAATGCACACGCGGGCCTCGATTGCTTCGAGTGCCCGATAGATGATAGTAAGCGTATGAAATACGCTAAAGGAGCGGACTTAGAGCGCGGGAGGTGCGCGGCCCTGTGTGTGCAGGATGGCCGGTGCAAACGGCCTCGCAACAGAGCAAACAAAAATCTCGACCGGAGTGAATGCCAGAGCCGGAAGAATCGGCGGGGGCGGAGCGTTGAGCGCAATGGTTGCGTCTAAGTCGCATGCATTGCAAGGAGCCGAAATGGCGAGCCTGTCGTCCGAAAGCGCCTCATGAGAGTGGAAAAAGTCGCTTTCGGTTCGTCCGGCGAGCGCGAGCAACAGGAGCGCGGCGAATGCCTGCGCGGCATAACCGCGTCGCAAAAGTCGTAATCCTGGAAGCTGCCGAACGTTCATTGTAACTTACAAAATATGCTAAGAAAAGCAGTTAACGCAGGATGCAATAAAGTAATTCTCACTCACACGCGCTTATTTTTTCGTATATTTGTACCAAGTATGTGGTGCCTCGCTTCGGATGATCGCCATTCGGCGAGGTGAAAAGGGAATCTCGTGCGGTTCGCGAATGAGCGATCATGCGAACTAATTCGAGAGCTGCCCCGCAACTGTAACTCCACGCGAATGAGCGATCATTCGCAAGAAATCCACTGGTGTAGCCCGGACTTTAGTCCGGTGCTTGCTGGGAAGGTGATCGCTGATGCGATTAGGAGAAGCCAGGAGACCTGCCACAACCTAACTTAATTCATTTTGCCTTCGAGGGAGAGGCAGGAGTTACTGACAATCGGAATTGTAGCGCAAACTTTAGTTTGCCCGCATTCGCTCGATTTTTCGTGCTCCTATGCTCGCCTCCCTAAGGCCACATAGGAGCTTTTTTGTCGCATTTTTTAATCATCGCGCCGATTTTTATCATAGCTTTGAGCTATGTGACCGCGCGCGCGCAAACGCTGGATACGCTAAAGCGCCTTCCGGCAAAATCGGTGGAAATCACCGCGCTGCGGCCGAGCGATTTGCCCGCTATCGACGCGCGCGGCGTGGAAATCAAGCCCACGGTGGTTCTTACGAGCGAGACCGGCTCAACGCTCGCCTCGGACGCGCTTCGAGCACTCTCTCCCTCGCTCGATGTTCGTCAATATGGGACGCTTGGGAGCATTGCGGTTCCAAGCTTTCGCGGTCTCCCGGCGGAATACACAACGGTCTATCGGGATGGAATTCGTGTAACGAACGAACAACTTGGCGAGACCGATTTGGGGCAGCTTACGCTCCACGGTATTTCTCGCGTCGAATTGATTCCGGCATCGGCGGCTATCCTTCTCGGCGGCGATGCCATCGGCGCGGCGATCGATTTTACGAGCGAATTTTCGGATACCTCCCGGCTTCGCATCGGAACCGAGCAGACTGGTTATGCCCACACAACGGGTTTACCGGAGAACGGATATTATGGTTCGCTCGCCGTGCATGCCACGGAAGATTTATCGGTCGTTGCCGGCGGTTCGCTCGACGAATCGAACGGGCGATTTCCATTTTACCAGGAAGAAACTAACTCCTATGTTCTCCGCGAGAATAACGATGCTACGCTGCACAGCGCGGATTTGAACGCAGCATATAATGCAGGCAATGGAACGCTTCTTAAACTCATCACGAATCATTTCTCCGTCGAGCGCGGCTCGCCCGGTGTGGCGACCACGCCGTATCGCGGCGCAACATCGCTCGACGAGCGTTTGGCGGACGAACAATCGCTTGCTGCGCTCAAACTCGAACATGTGGACGAGAACTGGTCCGGTTGGGTAGTCGCGCACTATCAAAATCAGTTCGAGGGTTTTCGCGGGACGAGCGAAGGGCTGGGCGATACCGCGACCAATGTGCTTTATGGGCTTACGGCCTCGGCCAACACCACGCTCGCTCAGTGGCTGAAAGGATATGCGGGCCTCGATTATCTTCACTCACAGCTTATTGGCTCGAACCTTACGCTTCCGAACGCAAGCAGCGTCATTGGCCGCAATAATATCACTGGCTATGCCGCAGCTTCGATGGTTCCTGCCCCGGCATTTCAAATGTCCGCCGCGCTCCGCTCCGAGTATGTTTCGGACATTTCAAGTTTCGAGTTGCTGCCGCAGGCGCTTGTCGAATACTCACCGTTGCCCGAACTGCTGGCGAGCGTGGCCTATAGCCGCAATTTCCAGGCTCCGACGCTCAACGATCTGTATTGGGCGGGGCTTGGGAACCCAAATCTCAAATCGGAGCAAGCGAATAATGGGCAGGCGGGCCTGCGATACACGCCTGCGATTTGGGGAATTCAACCGGAGCTCGGTGCAACATATTTTTATACGCGCGCGCAAAACGAAATTCTCTGGCTTCCGCCTGCCGATGGCGGCAGCGATTGGCGACCGTTCAACGTCGGCGTGGCGGAATCGAAGGGATGGGAACTGCGCGCGTCCGGCTCGACGACGCTGGATCGGCACACAACATTTGGTATCGAAGAGAGCTACACCATTCTCAGCGCAAAAAATATCACGCCCGGCGATTCGAATGAAGGACGCGAACTCATTTATTCCTCGCCCACACGCTCGCTGTTGATCGGCAGCATTGCACATGAGGGCTGGGGATCGCTTGCGCTGGCCGTCCATTATCGGGGCCATACCTTTACCGATGCCGCAAATACGCCGGAGGGCGAGCTTCCTCCCGTGACGATCTATGATATGAATATTACGACACGCGATTTTTCGTTTGCGGGCATTGGATTTCACCTATTATTGGGCGTCGAAAACCTCACCGATAAAAATTATCAAGAAGTGATCGACTATCCCTTGCCGGGCCGAACCTACAAGTTTTCCATTGAACTCAATTACCATTAATATGAAAAAACAACAACTTCTAAACATTTGCATTGCTGCGGCGCTTGCTGCAATATTCGCTTCGTGTAAATCCTCGACGGCGCCCGAGCAGTCGAATCTCATCCCTTTGAGTGTTCGCGATACGATCAGCATCGCTTCGGGGGATCGCGCGCTGTTCATCGTAAATGAAGGCAGCTATCCGACGGCGAATGCATCGCTCGATGTGATCGTCTTTCATGCTGCATCCTCGGTAGTGGACACACTCGTTCATGTGCCCGAACTTTCCGGTATGGGCGGCGGGAATGATATTCTCGTTAGCGGGAACAAGCTCCTCCTCGTCGATAATGGCTCCAATCTTGTCGATGTCGGCTCGGTCACTCCGCTTCAGTCGATGAGTGGAATTCCGGTCGGCCTCGATGCTCCGAATAAGATGGCCTTGATCGGCGCTAATCTACTGCTGGTGACGCGCCGCCTTGCCACGAGCGCAGCCATTATCGATCTCACCACCAATACGATTACGGATTCTATCCCGCTCGGAGGCGTGAGCGTTGCCGTTGCGGTCTTAAACAACAAGGCGTACATCACAACGGGAGCATCCGAATACAGCGGCCCCTACCATTTGAATGTAGTCGATCTTTCGACGCGGCAAGTGACCAAGACGTTTAATCTCCCGCTGTCTGGGGAGCAAGCGCTTCCCGATAGCTCCTCTGGTAATATCATTATCGGGATGTCGGGGGACGGAACCACGACTTCGTCAAAATTATACTTTATAAATGCCACGAGCGATGTCATTACCGATTCGTTGACGCCGGGCACGCCCGCAGATGACCCGGAGCTAACGACCGGCAGCAAGCACTTCATCGTGATGGGCACGAACGTCTATCCGTTAGCCGTGCCAACGCACCAATTGCCCGCGCCGATCGTCCGGGGCACGGTGGCCTATTACAAGGGCATGTACGATGCTACATCGGACGCGCTCTATCTTGGAAATGCGGGGGACTTTACGAACCCCGGGAGCATGGATGTGTATAGCGCTTCGACGGGCAAATTGCTATGGTCGCATCCAGCCGGAATCGCACCGGGTCATTTCGCGTTCTACCACTAATTCACTTGAAATCACAATGAAACCGAACCAAAATCAGGTTATTCTCGTGGGACTCTTAGTAGTCTTCGCGATTGCGACGCGCATTATTTTTAATATGCTGCACGTCTATAATTTCAATGCCGTGATGGCCGCCGGACTTTTTGCCGGCGCCTATCTCGGATCGAAGCGAATGGGACTCGTGATTCCATTTATCGCCATGCTCATCACCGATGCGGTAATTGGTTTCTATGATTGGAAGCTGATGGCTGTCGTTTATGGCTCGCTTGCCGTTGCTGTCTTGCTCGGCAAGTTCTATGCGAAAGACGCGACGCTCCTGCGGTGGATCGGAAGCGTGCTTGGCGGTTCGCTCACGTTTTTTGTGGCAACGAACTTCGCGGTGTGGGTTTTCGGCGATGGAACGTTCTATCCGCACACGCTCGCAGGACTCGGGGAATGCTTTATGATGGGCCTCCCATTTTACCGTAATACGCTCTTGGGTGATCTTACGTGGAGCGCGGTGCTTTTCGGAAGCTACGAACTTATTCGGCTGAAAGCGCCAAAACTTGTTCGCGTGGCGCAATGAAAATGAATTCCATTATCTTTTTGAAGGCTCTCGCGCAGTGTGAGGGCCTTCTTTTTGTGAACGAATGAAAACGGCGCTTTCCTGGAGCAGCGGCAAAGACAGCGCGTGGACGCTGCACGTCTTGCACGGACAGGGTGTGGACGTGAGCATGTTGCTCACGACAGTGAACACGACGCATCAGCGCGTTGCGATGCACGCCGTTCGCCGCTCACTGCTCGAAGCGCAGGCTGACGCGGTGGGCCTACCGCTGATGATCGTCGATTTGCCGTGGCCATGCCCGAATGAAGTATATGAATCGCGGATGAAGATGGCGATGGAGGAACTTATTGCTGATGATTTCGAGCAAATAGCATTCGGCGATCTCTTCTTGCGTGACATTCGCGAATACCGCGAGAAACAAATGGAAGGATTACCGATAAAACCGATTTTTCCTTTGTGGGAAATTTCTACGAAGGAATTGGCGAACGAAATGATATCAGGAGGACTTAAATCACGAATAACTTGCATCGATCCCAAAAAACTTGACGCACGTTTCGCGGGTCGCGTGTGGGATCAATCGCTGCTTGGTGAACTTCCACCGGACGTCGATCCATGCGGAGAATATGGAGAGTTTCACACCTTTGCATTCGCAGGGCCGATGTTTCGGGAACCAGTAGCTATTCGATTAGGCGAAATCGTCGAGCGCGATGGATTTGTTTTCGCGGATTTAATTTTAAAAGACGTAGGGGCGCATGGCAATGCGCGCAATGGCATATATGAGTCGCGGGAGATCGTTGCGTATGAGTGAACTTTCTTTGAATGGCATTGAGCATAAAGAGCGGAATGAAATTCCCGCTCGCCTCGTGCTCGAAAATGGCGCGGTCTTTCGCGGCGTGGCATTCGGCGCGCTCGATGTAAAACGCAATACAGGAGAAGTGGTTTTCACGACGAGCATCACCGGCTATCAGGAAATCCTCACCGACCCATCCTATGCCGGACAAATCGTCACAATGACGAACCCGCTCATGGGAAATTACGGCGCGAATGCGGAGGACTTGGAAAGCTGGAAGCCATTTATATCGGGATTTGTAGTGCGTGAAAATGCCGAACGTTATTCCAACTGGCGCGCTTCCGAAAGCCTCGGAAAGTTCCTCGAACAAAATGGAATTCTCGGAATTGAACAAATAGATACGCGGCGCCTTGTCCGCATATTACGAAGCGAGGGTGCAATGCGCGGCGTTCTTTCGACCGAAAGTCTTTCGGATGGAGAGCTTGTCGAGATCGCGCGGCAATCTCCGAAGATGGCTGGCCTCGATCTCACCAAAGGCGTGACGACAAAAGGAGCGTATGGTCTTGATTCTAATTCCCCCGCCTTTCCAAGGCGGGGGCAGGGGGTGGTTTCCCCTCCGCATGTCGTGGTGCTCGATTACGGCATTAAGCAAAATATATTGCGAAAGCTTGTCGCTCACGGCGCGCGGCTAACAGTCATGCCATCGACCGCCACGCTGGAACAGATCCTCGAGCAAAAACCGGATGGAATTTTTCTTTCGAACGGTCCCGGCGATCCCGATGCGGTGAAGGACACGATCGCAATGCTGAAAAAACTAATCAAGCGCGAGGAGCACCCGATTTTCGGAATTTGCTTAGGACATCAATTGCTTTCCCTTGCGCTTGGTGGAAATACCTACAAGCTCAAGTTCGGCCATCGCGGCGCGAACCATCCGGTGAAGAATTTGCTATCGGAGAAGATTGAAATTACTTCCCAAAACCACGGTTTTGCGGTCGATTGGAAGTCAATGCCGAACGATTGCGAACTCACGCACCTAAACCTGAACGATCAGACCGTCGAAGGCTTTCGCCACACGAAGCTGCCGATTTTTGCAGTCCAATACCACCCCGAAGCCTCACCAGGCCCGCACGAAAGCGATTATTTGTTCGGGCAGTTTATGGAGGGGATGGAATAGAACCGGGATTACGCGGATTTAAGCGGATTACGCGGACGATTTTCTGGATTGACGTACTGTGAAAAGAAATCACCGAACGCAGACGGATTGAGATCAACATGTGCGCCTAAAATAAAAAAAGGCCGGGTAAAACCCGGCCTAACGTTGGAGAATTCTTTTTACTGCACCTTCAGAAGCTCGACATCGAAAATAAGCGTCGAGTTCGGTGGGATCGTCGGCGGCATACCGCGCGGGCCATAGGCTAAGTTCGGCGGGCAAATGAGGCGGCGCTTTCCGCCCACTTTCATTGTGAGCATCCCTTCGTCCCACGCGGGAATAACCTGTCCGACGCCAATCTTGGTCGAGAACGGCGCGACATGATGGAAATCCGGATCGACATTGGAATCGAACGTTTTGCCGTTCGTGAGCTTGCCGGTGTAGTTGACGGTGATCGTCTGTCCCTTCGTAGGCGCTGCCCCGGTGCCCTTCTTAAGGTCGATGTATTCGAGTCCGGAAGCGGTGATGACGGTATCGCCATGCTTGCCGGGGTTGGACATTTCCTGCGCTGGCGTAGCAGCTTGCGACGCATCCGGCTGCGTGGAAGTCTGCTGTCCAGATGGGGGAGTGGCGGTGGTTGGGGGATCGGCGGGTTGCGAGTAGGAAGTGGTATCTGTCATTTGAGTGTTTTCGGTTTTTGAGCATCCGGCGTATGCCACGGCGCTCATGGAAAGTGAAAGGAGAGCGGCAAAAACCACCCCCTGCCCCCTCCTTGAAAAGGAGGGGGAAACTGAGAAAGAACGATGTGATGTCGATGATGTATTCATTGGTTTCGAATGCGTTTTAATTCCGATTGTTTTGATTCTTCGAATAGTTTTTGGTAACTCGAGTAACGATCGACGGAAATCGTATCGTCCTCGACGGCTTGCCGGACTGCGCAGCCCGGCTCGTGGAGATGAGAACAATTCGTAATGGCGCATCGCTCCTGAAATTTTTGGAATTCGACAAAGGCATATTTCAGATCGGCGGAGCGAAGCTCGAAGTTCGAAAACTCGCGCACGCCGGGTGTATCGGCGATGAATGTTAGACCACCCCCTGCCCCCTCCTTGAAAAGGAGGGGGACTTCGATTAGTGTGCTTGCCGCTGTCGTATGCGCGCCGCGCCGGAATTTCTTTTGTAGCACGCCCGTCAGCGCCGCTTCACGTCCGAGAATGGCATTGACGATCGAGCTTTTTCCTACGCCGGAGTGACCGGCAAAGACACTCGTCTTTCCGGCGATTTCCTCTTTTAATTGTTCGATGCCCGAACTCAGCGCGGCAGAAATAAGATAAAGGGGATAGCCAATTTCCCTATAAAGGTCGCGGAAATACAAGGCTTCGTCCATTTCTGTTTCGGATACGAGATCGATTTTGTTGATGGCAATTACGATTTCCAGACCGCCCTCGATGCCGGCAACGATATAACGGTCGATGATACCGGAGCGCAGCTTTGGCTCGACGACACTTGCGACAATCATGAGCAGATCGACATTCGCGACAATAACTTGTTCGAATGCATCTCGCCGCCCCGCTGCTTTGCGCGAAAGTTTGGTGCGGCGTGGAAGAACTTCTTCGATCAGATAACCTCGCGCATTTCTGCTTCGGCTCTCAGCTTCTTCTTTCAGGAGGAGGGGGTTTGCCAAACGCACTTCATCGCCTACCGCGACCAATGTGGAACTCGGGTTAGCGCTGCGAGTGCCTTTGTAGGTCTTGGCGCGAACCGTGCTTCCATCCGCAAGCCGCAGCACGAATGACGATCCCTCGGTTGTGATGACGCGCGCAACAGGCTCGATACTCTTTGTTTCCGAGGGTGCAACTCCGACGCGCTCGCGCTTTTTGGTCAGCTTACGGCGCGCGCGATCCCGATCCTCATGCGCGCCGCGAATTTGCTCGCGCTGAAGCGAGCTTTCGTCTTGGGGTGATGTCTTTTGGCGGGCGATAACCTTCGATGGAAAATAATAGCAACCAATTTCGCGGCTTCATCATTCATCATGCATCATTCATCATTCGTCACTATCCCGCCGGTTCTGGATCGCGATGGCGCTTTCAGCCACGCTCTATCTGCCCTCGCTTTTTTGGACGCTTGGGCTGGACCAGAATATCTTTGCCGAAATCGGCTCGCTGATGCTTAAAGGCAAGAAGCTTTACGTCGATGCGTGGGATGTGAAGCCGCCGAATATTTTTTATATTTACGCGCTCTTTGAATGGATATTCGGCCAGCATGATTTTGCGGTACGGATTTCGGATTACGTATTCGCACTTTTTGCCTGCGCCGCAATTTTCGCCGCGACCGAGCGTCAATCCCCGCTGCTTGCCGGCCATGGACGAGAATGGGTTGCCCCATTAGCTTCGATCCTGCTTGTGCTCACGCTGCTCTCGCTCGGTCTTGCGGACACGGCGCAAACGGAATCGTATTCGCTTTGCTTTTTAATCGGCGCGTCGCTTCTTGCGCAGCCATTCCAGAAGAAGCGTAACTATGCACTCGCACTTGTTGCGGCTGGTGCGTCGATTGGCGTCGCGGCTTTTTTCAAGACGACGAATGCCGTCTTCCTCATCGCCATCGCGGTGGAAGTTTGGATTTACAACGCGCACCCACGGTGGCGCTCGCTCCTTCTTTTAGTTACAGGATTTTTTGCATGGAGTATGCTTCAGATCGGAATGCTGGCGTTGCAGGGTAGCCTGAATGAATATTTCCGCATTACGTGGAGCGTGTTTCTTCATCATCCAAATGAAGTTTCGAGCCTCCATTTTTCCGATCTATTACGGACGGAGTGGACGTATGTAGATATTTGGGCGATTTTTGCAATCGTTGCAATCGCATTTGCAATTGTTCGTCGCGACCGATTATTTCTCCGCGCAACGGTATCGCCATTGCTGCTGCTTGGGGCAGGAATTGCGGCGGTCATCATTCAAAACAAGGGGTGGGGTTATCAGTATGTTGTGATTCTGCCGGGGTTAGTATGGCTGTGCGCCCTATCTGCTGCTTATCTCTATGGGATCGTTCATGCTTATTCCAGAAGCCTTGCGGTGGCCGGCGCCATCGTTATTGCTCTTGCCACCCTTTTTATTACCCCCAGCGCACGGCGGCGCATCCATTATATTTCGGACGCAATCGAATCCATTCACGATCATCCGGGCTATCTTGCTTCACTTGGTTCGCCGAAGAGCCTCTATTATCCTCCATGCACGGGTTTGCTTGCACGGTATCTCGATGCTCATTCGGTTCCGCAGGATAGGGTATTTATTTTTGGCGAAGAACCGGGAGCCTATTGGCGCGCAAACCGGTTGCCTGCAACACGATATGTCTATTCGCTGCTGTTTACGAGCGGGGTTATTTCAAATAACGATATTCTTTCCATGGTAGACACGCTTGCGTGGCAAAAACCGGCGATCATCGCAATCGAGCGGTTCGATAGCACGGCATTCCGAGGAAAACCGGAGACAAGCGAATCGCTCCTTCAAGAGGACACCCTTTTTGATGGAATTCGTAATCTCCTTTCAAACAACTATCGGATGAGGGACACGCTTTGCGGGAATTTTATCCTTTACCGGCTTCACCAATGAAACACCCTATCGTGACTCAGAAAAAGTGGCTTGTAGTATGTTTCGCGGTCATCGCCGTCCTTATCCTGCCCGTTATCTTGCTCTATCCCTTCAATGCGGATAACGATATCTGGCAATGGATCGGCACCGTGTTCGTTCGTTATGGCGGGCTGCCGTACGTTGCTGCCTGGGACAATGATTTTCCTGCTGTTGGGATCGTCTATTCGGCAGCAATTTATTTCGTTGGCAATTCGATGCTGGCGTTTCGGTTCGTCGAGTACGTGGCAATATTCATCACGCTGCTGGCACTCTATCGGACATGCCGATTATGGTTATCGGAGAGGGAGTCGCTCCTCGGAACCACGATCTTCTCTCTGTTTTATGCTTATGGAAGGATGAACTGTATGGGAATGCGAGATAATTTCGCGCTGCTTCCTATTCTACTAGCGTGTTTCTATTTCGTTAAGGCAGCTCGAAAAAACGATTCCCGTTCGAACTATTGGCTTATCGAGGCCGGTGGGGCCATGGTGGGAATCGCGACCTGTATCAGGCCGACCTTTGTGTTGCTTCTTGCCGTTCCCATTCTCACCTTATATCGAATAACAAATCTTCGCGCAGGGATTTCGGTCCTCGCGGGGTTCTTGTTGCCCGTCCTACTCATGCTCCTTCCCTTCGCACTCACGCCCGACGGACTTAGCCAAGCCTATTTTTCCGCCATTCGATACAATGCAGATATTTATAATCATTTTCCTCCCACTGCGGGACGATTCTCATGGTATCTTCACGACCTGCTGCAGCTTCGCATACTCATGATATTCATTTTAGGCGCCGTTTGGGTCACGGTGTATGCCATTGGTCGGGCGCGGGGGATACCATGCGTCGTGGCATCCCATCGCGAACGATCGTTTCTTCTTCTCTTTTTCGGGACGTTGTTATTTGGGATGTTTTCGCAGCAAGCGCTTTCGGCCGTTCATTTCACGCCATTCTATCTCGGCTTCATTCCGGTGCTGACGAAAATGATATTGGACCTAACGCGAAATCTTGGGCGGTGGCGACCCACGGCGATTGCGGCAGTCCTTATCATGATCGCGTCTGTCCTTTATCCCTGGGGCCTCGTTCGCTCCTTTGTCGAGGGCGGGTTTTCAATAGAGGCCGCTTATCAGTATTTTCCGGATGCGTTTCGACTCGCGCAAGAGAATGACACAATCGCTTCCTACCTGACCCGTCACACGGATCCTAATGAATTTATTGAAGTCATCGGGGATCCTGGGATTTCCTGGCGCACGGCTCGGCGAAAATCAAACCGGTTCCAAGGTGAATGGACTTTTCTGTTTCCCAGCGCATCCGGAGAGATAACGGACTACCAACGGGAGTGGAGGACCGAGTTTCTACAGTCACTTCAGCAAACATCTCCGAGGTACATCGTTATCAGTCGCGATCACGGGGAGACGGTAAGCACGTTGTTCAATGCTTCTATTGCCCTTACGCCGGAGATTAAGGATTTTATTCAGCGATATTACATCCTCGATACTCTTCTCGATATTCACTCGATTTATGCGAGGAGATAGGCTGGGTTTAGCCCGAGTCCCGCTCGAACTTATATTACTGAGACCCCGTTTTCGCGCCACATAATTTCATGGGCCTCTTTTCAAAATCATCCTCTTCCATCATCACTGAATCCGACGTACTCGACGCGCTTCGCACAGTGCTCGATCCCGATCTTCATAAGGACATCGTGAGCCTTGGGATGGTCCGCGATGTGACCGTCAGCGGCGAAAACGTTAGTTTCACGTTTGAATTAACCACCCCCTCCTGCCCTGTTCGCGATGAACTTCAGAATGCCGCGAAATCTGCCGTCGAGCGCATTGCTGGCACGGGAAATGTAGAGGTGAAAATGACCTCTCGCGTCCCTCAGGGAACCCGAAAGCAGGGAGCCGGCGAAATGTTAGAAGGGGTCAAGAACACGATTGCCATCGCGTCCGGCAAAGGGGGAGTGGGGAAATCCACCGTTGCGGCGAACCTTGCGGTACAGCTTGCGCGCGATGGCGCGAAAGTCGGCCTGCTCGATGCCGATATTTATGGCCCCAGCATTCCCATCATGTTCGGACTCGAACACGCGAAGCCGATGGCGCGGCAGGTCACGCCCGATAAAGTAAAGATGGTTCCGCTCGAAGCCGAGGGGGTAAAAATTATGTCGATTGGCTTTTTGGTCGATCCCGATACGGCCGTCGTTTGGCGCGGGCCGATGGCTTCCGGCGCGCTCAAGCAGTTTATGACGGATGTCGATTGGGGCGACCTCGATTACCTTTTATTCGATCTTCCTCCCGGCACCGGAGATATTCAGCTTACGCTGGTGCAGTCCATTGCACTTACCGGCGCGGTGATCGTTACCACGCCGCAGGATGTGGCACTGGCGGATGCGCGAAAAGGCATTCGCATGTTCGAGAAAGTTCATGTGCCGGTGATTGGCATTGTCGAGAACATGAGTTACTTTATCTGTTCGCATTGCGGCGAGCGAGAAGAAATCTTTTCCCACGGCGGCGGGGAAAAGGCTGCCAGAAATTTCGAGGTGCCATTTCTCGGCGAGCTTCCCCTCGTCACTGCTGTTCGCGAGGGCGGCGACGCCGGACATCCTATCGTCGCGACCGCTCCCGATTCGCCGGCCGGGAAAGCGTTCGAGCATATCGCCTGCGAGATGGCGCGGCAAGTTTCGATCCTCGCCTTCGCGCCGAACCACGCGCCGGTACAAATAGAAATTTAATACTTACTCAAATTATTTCATGTCATTGCGAGAAGGAATTACGAAGCGTCAGCGGAGTAATTCCGGTTCCGAGGAATCGAGGGAAGCAATCCCTATGTGAAGTGAAAAGATTGCTTCGTCGGATCGAACAAGCATCGTCGGCGATGCGCCTCCGGTCGTTCGATTCTCCTCGCAATGACAAATAAAAGAGGATGTTGGAAATAGATAATATCACGAGCAATGGCCACGATAACGCCTCCGGCGACATCGAACACCGCGTCCGCCGGGCATTAGAGCATGTCAAGCCATACCTCCTCGTCGATGGGGGCAGCGTGGAACTCGTTCGCATCGATTACGATGCGCGTGTTGCGGAAGTATGCCTCGTTGGCGCGTGCCGAACGTGTTCGCTGGCTTCGATGACGCTTCGGGCCGGAATCGAACGCGCGATCTTGCACGAAGCGCCGGAACTTCGCCGTGTGGAGGCCGTATCCAATCCGAAAATGGAGGAGCGGTTCGAAAGTGACAATCCTTCCATTCTACGTGTTTTAGTATGAGAGCTTTTTCGCTCGTTCGCGTGTTTACATAATACCTTAAATTTTCGTTATTGAATCTTATGATAAACGATCTCGCGGCCGATCTCTGGCCACCACGATTTTGGAACATTCGCGCAATGCCGGGACCCGGCTTCGCCGAATCCAGCGATGTGCTCGAAGAACTTTGCACGCGCGTTCTGCTCTATAACGATAACGTTCATACCTTCGATGAAGTGATCGGTCAAGTCCGCAAAGCCCTCAGCTGCGGGCGACGCGAGGCGGCTTCCGCCGCGTGGGAAGTCCACGCACGAGGCAAAGCGTTTATCTTCGAAGGCGAAATGCTCGATTGCCTGAATGTTAGCTCCGTCCTCGAAGAAATTGCGCTTCATACCCAAGTCCTGACCTGAGTGAGTAGCCTGGGTTACTTTGCGGCGGTTTTTACAGGGGCCGGGACAGCCGGGGACGGCTGCCGGGGGCAGCTGTCCAACAGCAGGCGAGACGCCTGCTCCACCCGGGTTAAAATGTTATGTTTTTGTGAATGTGTGATTCTTTAAAGGGAATTGAATCGAGCCCGTTGAAGGGTTTCCGATGACCCGTTTGGCCTAAGAATATTAATTCTGCGTAATACTGTAAAAAAACGGCTTTAGGCTGAAACACTTTTCCAATTCCAGTGTTATACCTACGTTCGAAATCCATTATAGGGTACCCAATGGAGAGCGGAACGGGTGTAGATGGCCCGGTAATTGCATGGTGACTCATCATGCGTCTCTAAAATTGAACGGTTCCAAAAGAAAATCAGGAAATTTTAGAAAATTCGATGAAAACGTGTAACACGCACGAAAATGAGGCGTAAATGGTTTTAGAAAGCAGAAGAGAAGCTTCATAGCATAAGAGTTAGCCGGGGTCTAGGGACAACCTCCGGCTTTTTGAAGACACAACACAACTCAATCAGACCTCGGGTAACTCTCACCACCCGGGGTTTTTTTTTCCCGGATGTCCGATCCCCTAACTTACTTTTTTCATCATCACAATGCCAAGTGACGGAAAGCGCTTTGCTATCGAGGAGCGCGTCCGATGGTCGGATGTCGATCATGCGGGCATCATTTATTTTGGCAGCTACATCCGTTTTTTCGAGATTGCCGAGACCGAGCTATACCGCGCCATGGGGCTGCCATATTCCGGCGCGTTCGAGGAGTTAGATGTCTATCCCGTCCGCGCGCAATTCCATTCCGATTTCAAAGCCCCAGCCTTCTTAGACGACCTGCTCACCACCGAAATCTGGGCCACCCGCTTAGGTAACAGCTCCATCGAGCTACACTTCGAAATAACGCGGAAACAATCGGTGAAGGGCAAAATTGGCGAAGTGCTGGTGACGGGGCATTGCGTTCTGGTGACGGTAGGACGCACTTCGCTCATCCCCCGCCGTATCCCCGAACGATTGCGCGAGGGACTTCGAGCGTTTACGATCTGAGGAGAGGCTTTGTCTTTTGGACGCTTAAAAATCCTGCAAAAAAATGCCAAAATCAGCCAAAAAACAGCACAAAAAACGTGAGAAATTAAGCATGTTCTCAGTGAAAGCTATCGTTTTTGTGTAAATTTTGGCAGTTTCTAAAAGACAACTTNNTTTTATGAATAATTATTCATGATCGCCTCCCATGACGCGTAGGCCGGGGTCTCCGGCCCGACAAACCGGCTGTTCACTGAGAAAGCTATTGACTTTCGATTCGAAATTTTGTATATTGGTTCTGAATGTTCGCACGAACCGCCCCGCGAGATGATTTGCCACCTCGGTCCCGGCCCGCCCAAATGCTCGGATAACACGGCCGGAAACACCCTTCGTGTTCCTCTTCTTACGTACAGCTTTATTATTTTTTAAAAAATGATACATAACAATAGCACTCAGCACTCAGCACTCAGCACTGGCAACTCGCTCTTTCTAAGGAAGTTCCCGGCCATGCTAACGTTTTGCGTCGTTCTTATCATCGGCCTTTCGGGGCTGCGCGCGCAATCGAATTCGGAATATAAATTCCGGCAGCAATCCGTAACCGATGGAGTGGCGTATAACGCCAACGGCGATCCCGTCCCCGTTCTCTCAATGGATTGCCTTGCCGCAAATGCTTACGGGCAATGGACGTTAAGTACTAAACCCGGTCAGAGCCTCGACGGCACAACGGGCGCTAACGAGTTCCCATTCGGTTGGTATCTTCTCGCAAATGGGCTGTATCAACCTTCGATCGGTTATGAGTTTTCCGATGCAACGAACCATCCTTATTGTGTTCCGCCCGGTGTCGTTCAATGTGGGCCTCTTCCCGGACTTGAGCCTTTCCCAACGGCCCCGGACGCCAAAGCGGTGGCGAATCTCGATGGGATGGTTGCATTTATATGGAGAAATAGCGATGGCTCGGCGTTCGTGCAGAGCGGGTTTACCTCCGCAGATGTGGACCTTTCTCTCTCGTTTCTTTCTAATCCAGAACCAGGTTCCACGCCTGGAGCAGGAACCATGAACATCCTTCCAGATCCATCGCCGGGAACTCCGCCAGCGCCCCATAATTGGGGAAATATATCCGTCGGACCGAACACGATCACAAATTCACCAGGCGACTGGCGCGGTAATTTCGACGTTTGCGCCGATGCGATGTACATTTATATCGTGTGGGGTTACATTCCTCCGACGACACCTCCGACTCCTCCAGCGCCGGAGCAGATTTGGGTCGCAATTGTGCCTATAGGTTCATCGATTCCGTGGGCAATCGGGCGAATAAGTTTTAGTGCGGATAGTTGGAAAATTCCCACAATTACCTGTGACCCGCGCAATAATCGCAACGGAGGTACTATCCCAGCATTCGATGTTTCATTTATCGACGCAACTTCAAATCAAATTTGGGCGGGAAGCTACAGCGCACAACATGGCTGGACCAACTTCGGATTTCTTTCGCAATCCTACTGGGATCCAAACAGCCACACACCATCCTCTGAGTCATGGGAAGTTCCTTTTAATGCTCGAATCATCCGAAGCAGCATTAACGGAGGGACATCCTCGCTCGCCGTGTACGCGGAGGTTGCCAACACCGGATTTACGCAGGCGGCAGGCGGCGCTGCAGATTGCTGGTTGATCTTTTATCCGCCTACGAATATCTTTGGTACGGCTAACTATGTTGCCGGCGCGGAGATGCAAGCGCCAAAACTCGAAGGCCAGATTGTGCCAATGTCAAGCCCGAATCCGCCCGTTTACGCCAATTACATTACTGCATTCGCCGATCCCTACGATAATCAAGCGGGGTGGCAATCGTTGGATGAATTTCATTGCCTTTATCAGTATGATCTTCATGCGACGGGGCAGTACCCACTCTGCATCGTGCGCGGCTCCGATGTAGATGCAGATTGGCCTCCTCAACCGGATGGGCTGACGGACGATACGCGCCTTGTGCTCAACCAAACCGGCGGCGCGATGAGCACGATCGAAGATAATCCTTCCGGGGATGAAGGCACTATTAATCCTGAGTATGTCGCCGCCGTCAATCAGATGGGAATTCACGTCCACTGGCGTTCGCAGGACCCTATCAGCGAGGTGTGGACGCATTATTACGCGCGCGATATGAACCGCACCTTCGATGAACCGATCGAAGAAAATACACTCATGACTGATCAATGCACGGTGAGTGACGGAACAGCCACGGGAACGAATCACGGAGGAACGAACGGCGCAACCATATTAAATGGATTAGAAATGACCATCTGGACCGATCCGAATTATGGACCGCCGGGAGATGTCGGATTAAGCCACTTCGGGCTTTACTCTCCTCTCAATATCGAGTCGTTAAGCCCTTACATAGGAACGCTTACCTTTGCATCGGGAATCAATAGTGACAATCTCGCTCTAAACGTCGGGCTCTCCAATCTTTGGTCACCAGAATTTGTTGAAGGTGCTATTCTTGCGGTTATGCCATATTTCTCGATGAACTTTCTTCCAGATGTGGATAATGATCTCTCGCAAGCTCTAATCGTCAATGCCAACTCCATCTTCGATTATTACGGACGAATTGCAGCCCCTAACGCTAATGGCAACTATCAATTTGCAAGCCCATTTCAAGGTTTTGCTTCAATTCAATTGATAGGCACAGAACAATCTGGCGTCCCTAATTATGCGAAGCTGAACGTTCATGCTGGTGCAGACTTTTATGAATCGACGATTTCCCATTTGATATCTAATGATGGCGCAATTTGCATGTTGTATGGACCCAGTATTTTTCCAACGACGAATGGAACATGGAACAGCGATGCTACCGGTCACATGACACTCCGCGGAGGAACCTACCTTAGCAATGGCCAAGTAATAGGAAATATCCCGCACATTCCCAATGATATGTATGGCAACGTCCTTTCACGGCAAGTGATTATGACCTTCGATCGTGAATTGACAGACTACGATCAATTTATATGGGGCCCGGAAGATTTCAGCGCCACTGGGGTCTGGTTTAGGAACTTAGAAATCGGTGGCACAAGCGAATTGCTATTCGGCCACGGGGGAAATACAGGGAACACACAGCCCTTTATTCAATGCGGATTACAGAATTGCGATTTTAATGGAATTGAATTGCATGTATTCGATCCAACGGATCCGATTTTTCCTGAAAACTGGATGTTCTGGGTAACTTATTGTAACTTCTGGGATATTCGCAATAAATGCATTCTTATCGAGAATGACCAAAGCCCCATCCAAACGAGCTATGGACAAATGGCCATAGAAAATAATATCTTCAATTCATTATACCCTGGACCCTACGGCAACGATAATGCCTACAGCGATTTGGGTCCAAGCGGTGTAAGTGAAGAATTACCATGCGGAATTTATTTAAGAGGTCTCGATGGCAATGGCGATGCCAGCAATAACGGTTATCTTGTTCCCATTATTTCTGGTAACTATTTCACTTATCCCAATGGCTTTCAACCCACCGTGAACGCTAACGCAAACTCGGATTGGAATTCCGTGCACCAAACGAACGGAGCGATTACGCTCGAAAACTCCACCGCAATGGTTACGGGCAATACCATCGCAGATAATGGGTATCCCGTCGGTATTTCTATTATTAATCCTCCTGTCAGCGGTTTTAGCAAGCCTCCGTGGACTTATTCTATAATCTGCAATAACACAATTAGCGGCCTAACCCCTCCATCATCGATACCGGGAACGGAAACCGAGGCAGGATTCGACGGAACCGGGATATTAGCGAACGGTTTGCATGGGATTATAAGCCAGAACACGATTACAGGTAACGATAACGGCATCGAAATGTACGATGATAATTTAACCGGCGTGCTCTATAATGCTATAACCGCGAACACTGAAATCGGTATCGAAACTAACTCTGGGCCCAATAATCCTTCATTTGCGGATATGTCTTCCACGGCTCTTGGATATGATCCAAAAAATCCTGGCGCTTTTAATACCGTTTCCGGCGAAGCCGTCAGGAACTCGGAATCGGAGCAAACATATCCGCTGAGTTTGACCGAGTATGGAAATATTACAATCCAAGATGGCAAGAATAGCTTCACGGTAAATCCTACCAATTCAGATGGAGTTAATACCCATAATTTCGTGATTTACTCTAATCAAGTCTCGGCAAACATCGGCAATGTAGAGAATAATTTTTGGGGAACGGGCGTTGCTCCAACCACTAATTGTGGAACGGATTGGGGTTCGAATATTTCAGTACAACGAATATGTTTCACGATCGGTAGTGGTCCATGCACTCAATATCAAACTCAGATTCCAAATGGTGAAACATGCCCCACAAGCGCACCCGTTGCTAAGGCGAAAAAACATTCTGACCTGCAACCGCAATCGATTCTATCTGACTCTGCAAGTTGCGCTGTACGTTGGGCAGAAGTATATAGTTATGAAGAGAAGCAACAATGGCAAGAAATTTATGACACTGGGAAATTATTAGTCGATAGCTGCTACAATAATTACCAGGGAATGGAAGGTATTTTTGGTTTCCTCTCCGGCGCAGTACAGCAGCTCTACATTGCCGACACCAATATCTATTCCGAATACAACCAATGGCTCGAGTCAGTGCTGTATCTGAATACAACCGATCCTCAGTATTTTTGCGACTGC
The DNA here is from genome assembly GCA_003151825.1 of Ignavibacteriota bacterium. GTDB lineage: Bacteria > Bacteroidota > Ignavibacteria > Palsa-1295 > Palsa-1295 > PALSA-1295. Next base: position 96,603 of record PLYO01000036.1, on the reverse strand, counting down.
GCCGTCCAGCTCTCTGGAACCTTAACATCTAATCCCAATAAGGATACTACTGAAACACTCAATTGGAAGGCTTTGAATCGCGGCCTTGCCGTACTTAATTGGCTCGTTCAGAACACCACTTGTGACACTCCTCAAATAGCAGGGGAAATTAAATCCGCTCGTAGCACACAAAGGCAAGAATGGCTGAACGATACTTCCGTTCCGCTCGATACGACATTGCCTCCGCTCGATTCCATCCAGCCTGGGCTTTTGGAACTGCTGGATAGGCATCTCCTTTACGCGGATGTACCTTTTAACTTCCACGGCATTCTTTCCAATGCCACCGCCAACCCCAATCCCGCTACGGAGGGAACGGTAATTTCGTTCAGCATCGCCAAGGAGGCGTATGTGAAAATCGAGCTGTTCAATGTATTAGGGCATGAGGTAGGTTCAGCAGGTTTTGAGAGCCTGTTCGAGCCGGGGAATAAATCGGTTCCGCTCTCGCTCGCGGGCCTTCCGTCGGGAACTTACTTTGCGCGTATCCTCACGGCGTATGGGGAAGTTCAATCGGTGAAATTAGTGAAGGAATGAAATATGAAAAAGTCAATCTCTTTTATTTTCATCATAGCGGCCTCGACTTTTTCGGGGCCGCTACCGGCGCAAACATTAATCCCCAGCGTCGATAGTAATTTTTGGAAAAACGTTCCGTTATCGGAAGTTCTCGATCCTTCGCTGGGAGCAACGAATTGGAATGAGGCACAGACAAGCCAGCAGGACGCTTCCGGAATCTCATTCAGCCCATCGCCAACGAATACGCTCGGCGGCTTGGATCAACCGACGGGGATCGAATGCGGAACAAATTATGCAAAAGTGGGCCCGAAAGGAGCGAAACCACAATCCATGCCGCTCGATACCTCATGTCAGCATTCGTATAGTGTAAGTCATATTTTACAGCATGATAGAGAGTACGCGGCCTCCTACGATACTTCAAAGGCTTTCGTCGAGCGCTGTCCAACTGATCCAGACGCTTCCGGTGCTTTCGGAGATATGTCGGGTGATGTGGATAATGGCGGTGATGGGCCTGTGCCTGCAGCCTACCTTGATTTTCGGCAATGGCTCATCTCCGCTCTAGCTTGGAACACAAATACACCGGACTATTTCTGCTCCGATGTGTTTTCTATCATGCGAACATTCGGAACCACGGACACCTCTTGGCAAGCTTGTAACACAGCAACGAATGAAGGCATGTCTGTTCTCTATTGGCTACAGCATAACCCGCTTTGCTCTGGTTCGTACGATTCAGAGCTATATATCAACGGGCGCGGTTCCCAAAAGGAGAGTTATCTGAACTGGCCGGGTCTGAACAGGGATTCAATTCCTCTCGACACCACCATCTACACCATGCAGCAGCTTGGCTTGGATAGCGTGCTAAAATATGCCGGGCTGCTTGGCGTTAGTAGTAATACACCCCGCATTATCTCGAATGCCACCGCGTACCCCAATCCCACGGGCGAGGGAACGGTAATTTCGTTTGGCATTGCGCGAGAGGCGTATGTGATAATAAATCTCTATGATGTGCTGGGACATCAGGTTTCATCGGCGGGCTTTGGGAATGTTGTCGAGCCAGGGAATGAATCGATTCCTTTCTCGCTGCAAGGGCTGCCGCCGGGAACTTATTTCGCTCGCATCCTCACGGCGTATGGGGAAGTTCAATCGGTGAAATTGGTGAAGGAATGACACCGTGATTAACACGATTAACCGGATTTAGTCAGGGTTATACCCCGCCTCAAAAAGGCGGGGGTTTTCCGTAAAGCCGGAACTTGCTTCCACCCGTGAAGCTTATATTGCTTGGAAGCGATTTTGCTTCCAAGCAATATGATGACCCCTGAATTTACCCCTCCAGCCACTTTGCCGCAGCCTGACGAAGGCCAAACCACGCTTGCCGAAAGCCCATCGCCGGAAATCACCCTGAGTGAAAACGAGGGCGAGAATAGCGCGCCCGATACCCCGAAGGAGAAAACCCGGCAGGCTCGGCCCAGCGATCAATGGGAACCGCTTCGCCAGAAAATGCGCCAGAAGGAGTCGGTGAATGCCCGCGTCGTGAAATGGCAAAAGAACGGACTCGAAATGGAAATTATCGACTCCATTATCGAGGGACTGCCTACGCTCAAAGCATTCCTGTCGAATGACAATATCGATCACGATCCCAATCGGAATATCGCGCATTATTTCGGCAAAACGCTTCTGGTAAAAATTACAAGCGTAAAAGCCAAACCCGGCGCGCCCGCACCGGAAATCTCGCTCAGTCATCGCGCCGTGCTGGAAGAAGAAGCGCGTCTGGCCGGACACGAGACCATTAAAAAGATGAACGTAGGTGACATCCTCGAAGCCAAAGTAAAAAGCTTCGACCATGGCAACGTAATGGTCGATCTTGGTTTCGGCATCGAGGCCGTTATTCTGCTTCGCGATCTTTCGTGGCAGGAAGTAGAGCATCCTTATGAAATTCTGAAGCGTGGCGAGACCGTCAAAGCAAAAATTTTGGCGCTCGATCGCGGGCGCCGGGAAGTCCGGCTTGGCATCAAACAGCTTACTCCCGACCCTGAACTTGCCATGTATGCGGAGTATGCTCCGGGGCAAACGCATAAAGCAACCGTGGTTGGCATCGACCATTTCGGCGCGGAAGTCGAGCTTCCGAATGGCCTTATCGCGTTCCTGCCTATTTCCGAAATTGCGTGGCAGCGCATGGGCGCGATCTCCGACATTCTTTCCATCGGGGAATCGTTCGACGTGAAGCTGATGAGCGTCGATTACAAAGAGCGCCGCATCACCGCGAGCCGAAAGCAACTCATCGAGGACCCGATGCGCACCATCGAAAATACCTTCAAGCGCGGTACGGATCACTCCGGCACTGTCAAGGAAATTACGCGCGGCGGATTAGTGGTTACGTTGGCGCACGGCGCGGAGGGTTTCGTTCCAAGAGGCGAAGTCACCAACGATCCCACGCCGATGCGTTTGGAAGATGCCTTTAAAGTCGGCAAGCCCATCGAAGGACTTCGTGTAATTGATTTCGAACGCAAACGCGGGGGGGATCGAGATGCAAAGCCGCGCATTACGCTCTCGCTCTCCGCCGCCGAACGCGACACCGAGCAGAGCGCGCTCAAGCTTTACCGAGCCACCAGCAAAGCGACGCGCTACTCCCTTGCCGATTCCCTCGCCGCGCTCCGCGATAAGCTTGCCGGGCAGGAGAAGGAGTGAGGTTTGGCCAAGCCGCGTAGGGCTATAAATATGCCGTGCCTACCGGCACTGAGCATGGCGCTCATGAACCTTTTTCAATTCCTGCTGTTCGTTGAGCAGTTCACAATCGTTTTAATCTCAAAATTCACACTATCATGCGTAAATTAGCACTTCTTCTGACGATCGGCCTTTTCCTTAGCGCCACGGCAGCCAATGCCTGCGACGGCGATAAGCTCTCGGCGAAATCCCACAAAGGCAAAAAGACCTGCGTCTGCACGAGCAAGACCTCGAAGACGACGGCGATGAAATCCTCATCCGGCAAGGGCACCTGCACAGACCCGAAGTGCATGAAGGGCGGACATTGCACGAAAGCCTCCGCCGCCGACAAGAGCTGATCCGTTTTCGCGGAAAATAATTTATAGCGCCGCCGGGCTATGGCGGCGTCGAGACCGGGACCATCTGAATGTTCCCGCTCGAGTTAATGCAGGCAATCATGTCCTTCTTGGGCGAAAGCACGGGCTTGGAAATGCCGGTCGTCAGCATTTTCGTGTGACCGTTTTCCACGTTCACGGCGAATAATGTCAATGCCTGCGTCGTTTTACTCGATGAATAAACGAGTAGCGTTCCATCGCTCGATACGTCCATGCTCTCGACGCTGTCGCTCGAAACGATCGTATCTCTCTTCATCGTGGTCAGGTTAATGCGGTCGATGCCATTGGCAAAGTTCCTCACGAACAGCTCATTCGAACCGGATGCAAAGGCGCCGGCGGAAAAGGAAACATCGCCATTCGGAATGACCGTGACAGGAATGCCGCCGCCGGAGTTATAGATGGCAACGTGGCTGAAAACGACTTTATTGGCTCCCGTCGAATCGTAAATAGTGAGCGCATACTGATCCTTATTGAGCCATAATGCTTGGTTGCTTATGATGTCAAGGACCGTCGTTCGTGGAAGATCAGGGGTGGTTGGCGTCGTCGTCAGAAGGTATGTCGTGAAAATACCTGGAGCATTCAATGGGCTCTGATTCGTGACTGCGTATTTCCCATCGGGGGAAACACCGAAGAGCGCGGTGTTCTGAATGATGTCCGTATCATTCCCGCTCGATATTCCGAGGCTGTAAATATCCGTTCCGAATTGCGTGATCGCCGTGCTTCCGTCGGACGACACAAAGACGATGGGTGCGTTCCAGTAAGGGCCGTTAGGGGCCGTATTGGGCGTCACATCCGTGGCATTCATCGAATTACCAATCGAGCCGCTGTTCGACACGTGATATAGATTTTGGCCTTCAGTCTGGGAACCGTCCACATTGAGATAAACCTTATCGATGAGCGCGAGCATGCCGGATTCATCCGGCAGCCAGGCAATACTTTGGACGGTTTCCGATTGCACGGTGGTGCTCGATGTGACGCACCCGGCGAGAAAGATCGCAAGCGTCGCCGCGCCCGGCAAAAGAAGAAATGACCGAAAGAGAGAGTTTCTCATATTGTAATAAACACCGCTCCCCGCGAGTTAACGCCCGCCGTTTACGCGATTTTGGATTTTTACGTTTTTATGCGGGATAATTCTTTGGATTGTCCCGTTACTCTGCATGACATCCATGCATGCAATTATTCCCGTAGCAGGTTTTGGCACACGGCTGAGGCCGCATACGTACACCGTGCCCAAGGTGCTGCTGAACGTAGCCGGCAAACCGATTCTGGCGCATATTCTCGATCGAATCGTCGCCGATGGCGTCACCAGCGCGACAATTATCGTCGGGTATCTGGGCAATGCAGTTCGGGAATTCGTCGGCAAGCGCTACCCATCGCTGCCTGTGCGTTTTGTCGAGCAAACGGAGCTGCTTGGCCTCGGCCATGCGATATGGATGGCCCGCGAGGATATTCCCACGGCCAGCATCGAGCCGCTTTTTATCGTGCTTGGCGATACCATTTTCGATGTCGATCTGAAATCGGTTTTTGCTGGAAAGACGAGTGCCATCGGCGTGTTTCACGTCGATGATCCGCGCCGCTTTGGCGTGGTCGAATCCGAAAAGGGCTTTGCCACGCGGCTCGTCGAAAAACCGGAGCATCCGAAAAGCAATTGGATGATCGCGGGATTATATTTTTTCCGGAATCCTCCTCTCCTGCGCGAGTGTCTCGAAACACTCATCCAAAGCGATACGCAAACGAAGAACGAATACCAACTGACGGACGCGCTCCAACTGATGATCGAGAGCGGCGAGAAATTTGCGACGTTTCCACTCGAAGGATGGTACGATTGTGGCAAACCGGAAACGCTGCTCGCCACCAACCGCGCGCTCTTAGATAAAAAATCCCAGAGCCGTTCGCTTGCAGGGACGGTTATCCGGGAACCCGTCTTCATTGCCGATACGGCGGATGTGGAGGACGCGATTCTTGGCCCTTATGCCACGATCGGCGCGGGAACCCGCGTGCGAAATGCCCTTATTCGCGACAGCATCATCGGCGACGATGCGTCGGTCGAGAACATCATTCTTGCCGGCAGCATTGTCGGAAATAATGCGAAGGTGCAGGGCAGCCTGCGCCAGATCAATGTCGGAGATTCATCCGAGGTAAAGCTTGGTTAAGAGATAGAGATAGTAGTTTTTCATGGCCACGCCACGCAAGTTTTTCGATTTTGCCGAATTCCGAGACCACGTGCTTTCGGTCTATCTCGGATATTACCCGACCACGGCCTCGGCGCTGGGCCTGCATGAATACGACGCCCTTGTGGAAGATTTCAGCGCCCCCCGCCGCGAAGAATATCTTTTGGCGCTTCGCACTTCGCTCACTGTTTTGGAACGGGATTTTGCCGGAGCGTCCGCAGACGATCTGACCCGTTTCGAACGCCGCATGATCGAGTGGAAACTCCGCGACGAAATTTTCCGGATGACCGAGCTGAAGGAGTTCGAGTGGAACCCGATGATCTATAACGATCAATTAGAACTTACGCATCTCATCGACCGCGATTTTGCTCCGCTGACCGAACGGATGCGCTCCGTGCTCGCGCGGCTGCGTGCTTATCCCCGCATTCTTGCAGTCGCGCGACAAAATTTGAACGGGCATCTCGACCGCACCATTGTCGAAACCGGGATTGAATCCCTCGAAGGCCGGCTCGCATTTCTCGATACGTTGTCCGAACAGTACTTCGGCAAGATCGAAGATCCAACTCTTCTGCAAGATCTCATGGACGCGCTTCAAAGCGCGCGGCTTGCCACGCAGACCTTTATCGAAGCCGTTCGGACCGTCGTGCTGCCGCATGCGCTCTACGATTCGTTCCGGCTGGGCGCGGACCTCCTCGAACGCTTCATTCGTTCCTCTGAACTCGTGGACGAATCGCTCGAGACGCTACTCGATAAAGGTCGCCGTGAGATGGACCGGCTGACGCTCGAACTCTACCGCGCGAGCGAAGAGCTTGACCCTCATCTCGCCCCGCGCGAAGTGTTCCACACCTATATCGAAAGCGATCATTTCAGCGAGCAGCATATTCTGGGCGAGACCGAGCGCATGCTCGAACGCATTCGGGCGTTCATCGTGCAGAACAATCTGCTCGCGATTCCATCTGAAATTCGATGCACGGTTCGGGAAACGCCGGCGCACATGCGCTGGGCGTTTGCCGCGATGAACAGCCCCGGCGCCTTCGAAACCGCCGCGACCGAAGCCTTTTATTATATCACGCTTCCCGAGCAAGCATGGGACGAAGCCAAGCGCCGGGAATTTTTGCACGGACTCAACCGCTCCATCATCGAGATCATCTCGATCCACGAAGCGTATCCGGGACATTATGTGCATTTCCTTCATATTCAAAAATCGAAGAGCAAAGTTGGGAAGTGTTTTTGGTCGTATGCGTTTGTCGAGGGCTGGGCGCATTATGCCGAGGAGATGATGCTGGAAAACGGCTGGGGCGAAGACGATGCCCGCATCCGGCTTGCGTTTATTCAGGAGGCGCTGGTGCGAGCCGCACGCTATATCGCCGCGATTTCACTCCACTCGGGCAGGATGACGCTCTCCGAAGCGCAGCAGCTCTTCGAGGACAAAGCGCTGTTGCGACCCCATGCGGCGCGGCGCGAGGCCGAGCGCGGCGTGTTCGATCCCGGATATTTATTTTACACGCTCGGAAAGTTCCAAATCAAGGAACTCCGCGCGCGCATGCAACGCGCGGACGAAGAAGGCTTCTCGCTCTACGAGTTCCACAACCGCTTGCTCTCCTATGGTTCCCCGCCCATCAAGATTATTGCCGAGATGATGGAGAAGTAACGCAAACCCCATGCGCCCCTACCGTTCGATCACAATCGTTTGCGTTTCTACTATTCCCTCGGATTGAATTCTGCAATAATAGGTGCCCGGCGGTAAGGATGAAAGATCGAACGAGCCGGTATGCGTTCCCGCATCGAACACACCCTGAACGGGCGTTGCAATCTCCTGGCCGAGCACGTTGAAAATGGTTACCTGAACATTATTTCGCTCGCTCACGGTAAAGCTTATCTCGCCCTTGCCGGTACTGGGGTTGGGAGTGATTGAAAATGCATTGTTTGTCGCGATGTCCGGTGTCACTCCCGCGCTCCCAGGCACAAAATAATAAAGCCCATTGCCGCTCAGCAAGCCATACGTAGTATCACCAAACGAGACCATACTCGCGAACGTAGGACTGGTATCGGACGCCAAAGTCCAAGTCAGGCCGAGGTCCGTGGTGCTGAAGACATCCGGCGCATAGTATTGATTAATACCATACGCGGACCAGAGCTGGTTCGACGAATCGACGCTAAGGGCGAAGCTATAGTAGCTGCTCTTTCCGGGCGGACTGTTCATCACCGTCCATGTTGAACCATCATAGTAACCAGTTTTGACATTAGCTCCTCCTCCGATAAGTTTTCCGTCCTTCGTCGCGGTAAAGACATACGGAGTTCCGCCCAGCGCAGTGGTGGAGACTTCGCTCCATGCAGTTCCACTTGCAATAGGCCGGCTGAGTAGCTTATAGGCACTCGTGCCGTTATTAATCGCCAGATAGATCGAGCCGTGGCGGTCGGTTGCGAATACACTTGCCTCATCGCCGTTTTGTGGAGTATATCCATCTGAGTCGCCACGCCAGCTTCCGCCCGGGGATTTCGAAAACAGGCGCATGTGAGGAGTCTCGTATGTTGCGATATGCTCCGTGCCGGTCTCGTCAATAAATTCCGTCGAGCGGTTTCCCTGCTGGCTTGCAAATTGCGAAAGGCCGGTCGTATCCGAAGCCCATGTGGAACCTTCGTCTGTGGAAATAAAAATGTCATCGGGAAATTGAAGGTAATTTTGAATGCCCGATTTCGATGTGTCTTCCTGCCGGCTTGTACCAAGTACATACAAACGCTTTGCATTATCCACGAAAAACCGGACACCGGGTAAATAAGAATTCTGCGGAAAGCTCTCATTCCAGGTGGTGTCGCCGGCTTGTTCGGTGAACAGGGCCAGGTTTGTCGTTGTAATGCGTTTACCATCGGGAAATTCATAAAATCCATAAATTTCCTCGGCAGCAATTCCGTTATTATCCGGCTGCCACGTAGCGCCGGTATCGTAAGAGCTAAACAGCCCGAAACTCGTTGCTACATGAATTCCCGAGTCCGCAACGACGCCCGTAAGGTAACTTTCATACAATTGCGAAACGGAATCGTACGCAAGATGTCCGATCCCGGCCCCGATCGAGCGCCACACGCCGCCGACAGGTTTCATCCACACAAAATTTGCGTCGGAACCATAAGAACTCGTCGCATAGAGGTTCCCTACGGAATCGTCGGAAATGAAATTAACAAGTTGAACGCCCATGCCGGTGGAATCGAATGCCCATGTTGCCCCATGATCCGAACTGCTCATCAAGATGCCATTATTCGTTGGAGCATAGATCACGTCCGCATGACTTACAAAAAGATAAAAGCTTTCGATCGAGGTACTGCTCGGCAGCAAATTCCAACTAAAGTCGGATGGTCCCTGCTTGAATATTCCTGACCCTGACGCAGCATAAACATTCTGTGCCGTATCGAGCGCAAGATATTGCGATTGCGCGGTGCCGAATCCAGCCGTGTCAATCTGCCACGTCGAATCGTCGTGCGTGACATAGACGAGACCGGAGGTGGAGTGGAGGTAGAGTGCATCACCACAAATTTGGTTCCATTGGCTCTGCGAGCTGGGCGAAGCAACTTCGTAACTGAAAATCTCGCCAGTCGCGGGGGTAGCTCCGACAACAAAGAGCTGGCCAGTGGTCGTAAGCACAAGCACCGACCAGCCGAGACCGGAATGTTGCGAAGGCGTTGAAGACTTTATAGTCATCTTGTATATCGCTCCAGCATCGAAGGGAGGTGCCCACACCTTTCCGCGTCCATGGTAAATTGCTCGATTAGTACAGAAGACAGATGAAGAGCCAACCTCATTCACCACTTGGCCTCCGGAAATAAAATCCTCGCCTTGTGGCAATGCAGAGAACAGTTCCTGGCTTTGCGCTCGTGACTCGACGCTCGCAAGCGATAGTATAACGAGCGCAAGAAAAAAAGAACGGAAACCTGCGTTAAAAATCGGCGAAAAAGCATTTTGAAGATGTGACATGATTAAATTCCTTTCCGTAAAAAGAAACAAAAATACGAAATAATTTTAACGGAGCCAAAAAAAACGAAAAAGGGGTGTCGGGCTGGTAGCGCCGACCTACGAAAAATTTCGGATTTCAAGCGACGGGAATTTTCGTTGTATCTTAGTGTGTGTCATGATAGGCACCCTTCTCGGGCAAAGATGAAATATTAAAGATGAAAGATGAATTTCTATGCGATAACAGATGCATAAGTTCATGAAAAGTCAAATGAAAATTAATCGTGAAAACACATTTGGGGCACCTATTGCTACAGGACAACTGTCGAAATGGACTGAGATTCATGAGTTTTGGAATGGAATTGGGAGAATGAGAGATGAATGCCCAATGAATGTGGTGGCCCATGCAATATCGCCAACCCGCTGTGGGCGGGCTGCTAAAGATTACATGAAGCTTTCCTCTGCTCTCGCGTGTTGAACGACTCCTAATCGGACGTGCGCAGCACGTCCCTACACATTATGTCACTACTCATCGTCGGATCGCTCGCGCTCGATATTATAGAAACGCCATTCGCTACGTTGGAGGACGCGCTTGGCGGCAGCGCCACGTTTATTTCGCTGGCGGCCAGTTATTTTGCACCGGAGCGGATTGGCGTCGTGGGCGTCGTCGGGGACGATTTCCCCGAGCGCGCATGGGAGCTTTTTCGCTCGCATGGGATCGATACCTCCGGCATCGAGGTCGTGAAAGGCGGTAAAACATTTTCGTGGCACGGCAAATACCATTACGACATGAACACGCGGGATACCATCTCGACGAATTTAAATGTCTTTGCCGATTTCAAGCCGCGGGTTCCCGCCGATTTCCGTTCCCCTGATTTTCTAGTCTTAGGAAATATTCAACCCGATTTGCAGTGCGAAGTCATCGAACAATTGGATCAGCGTCCACGCCTCATTCTCTTAGACACGATGAATTTTTGGATCACCGGCTACCGGGAAAGCCTCGAACGGACGCTCGCATTATCCAACGGCCTTGTGCTAAACGACAGCGAGGCGCGTTTGCTCATCGAGCACCCAAGCCTCATTGTAGCCGGACGAAGATTGCAGGAAATGCTTGCCTCGGATGGTCCTCGAATTGTTGTCATCAAAAAAGGCGAGCATGGGTCGCTCTTGTTTTACGACGATCACATTTTTTCCGCGCCGGCGTATCCGCTCGAAGAGATATTCGATCCCACGGGCGCGGGCGATACGTTTATGGGCGGATTTATCGGCTATCTTGCCAAACGCGGATCGATCAGCTATCAGGACGCGAAGCGCGCCGTGATTTATGGAACGGTGCTTGCAAGCTATTGCTGCGGCAAGTTTTCGACCGAGGGCATCGAAAACCTCCTCACCATGCACGAAGAGATACACAATCGTTTTCTCGCCATCCACAAGCTCTCGTCCTTCGATTTGGAAGAGAGCGAGTTTCTCGAAGCCGCATAAATGACACGGAAGGACGAACTTCTTGCTGCATTCGACGATGCCTGGGGCCACAAATGGGAGTCGCTCGAAAGCGCGCTGAACGGAGCGACGGAAGAAGAGGTGATGTACCGGCATTATAGTTATGCCGATGAGCCGCCGGAAGAAGAACATCCTCCCGCCGGTACGATCCTTTGGCACCTCGTGCATCTTGCGCATTGCTATCGTAATTATGCCGTCAGAATCGAGCACCGCCCGCATAAACAGGAGGATCTTCCCGCGCCTTCAGCCGGGTCTCTCTCCGAAGCGATCGATAATCTTAAACGGTATCGAAAGGAATTGCGAAAGGCAATCGAGCGCGTTCCGGAGCCGGCACTCGAAGAAAAACTTCCCTCCGGCGAGCCGATCGCGTCCTTTGTTCGAAGCGTGGTCCGGCACGATGCCTGGCACGCCGCGCAAATTGTTGTGGTACGCCGGTTGTGGCGAACGCGAGAGAAATAACAAAAAATATCGAGAATGCTATACGATAAAGAATGGCCGCTGTTGCCATACGAAGACTGGTTCGACACTTATGAGACGCTGCATCTCTATACGCAGGTCGCCGGTAAAATCAAGCTTGCGCTCGCGCCATTCCTGAATGAATGGTGGCATGTCGCGCTCGGTATTTGGGCACGAGGGATTACGACAGGGCCAATTCCCTATCGCTCCCGGATTTTCGAAATTCGGTTCGATTTCGTCTCGCACAAGGTTGAAATCTTCGATAGCGTTGGGAATTTTCATACGATAGAACTCACGCCCTGTCCCGTTGCAGAATTTTACCGGCTTGTCTTGTCAACTCTCCGCGAGATGTCCATTGAAGTTACCATTGCTCCCGTGCCGCAAGAAATGGAAAGCGCAATTCCGCTTGAGACCGACATGACCCACGGATCTTATGACCCGGAATCCGTTCAACGCTTTTGGACCATTCTCGCTTCTATTTCCGGTGTGTTTGAAAAATTTCGTTCCGGGTTTTCGGGCAAGAATAGCCCAGTGCAGTTGTGGTGGGGTTCGTTCGATCTTTCAGTTTCCCGTTATTGCGGCAGGCCCTGCTCGCCGCCGCCGAAAGCTAATAGGATGTCGCGCGTCGGATGTGACGAGGAGCATTTCGCCGCCGGTTTCTGGCCAGGAAATGCCAAATTGCAGAAACCCGCATTTTATGCTTATGGGTATCCTGCTTATCCGGGTATGGAACGGGCAACAATCGCTCCCAAAGCATCGTATTGGAATGCCGATCTCGGCGAGTTCATTCTGCATTACGATGACGTCCGCAATGCGCCCGAACCCGAAGCGATGATTTCTGAATTTTTGACGAGCACTTACGAATTAGTAGCAAACGCAGGACATTGGGACCGGGAATTTCTGGAACGGCGGGTCGCGTAGGTCGGCGCTTCCAGCCCGACATTTTCACTCCATGAAAAGATCGTCGGGATAGCAATACATCCAATTTTCGCCCGGCTGGAAAGATTTTATGATCGGGTGGCCGGAGTGGTGAACATGTTTCGTGGCGTGTTTATTTTTCGATTGGTCGCAGCAGCCGACGTGGCCGCATGTCATGCAGAGACGCAAGTGTACCCAGGTGTCGCCGGTTTTCAGGCATTCCTCGCAGCCGTTCGGCGTGCGCGGGGGTGCGTTTTTTATTTGGTCGAGATGCGTGCAGGTTGTCGTCATAATTATTACAACCGGATTGCAATAAAAATAATTTTCAATGGCTGGAACCAGAGGGAAAAATTAACGTTAAAGCACTTTGTAATTCAAAGTGCTTTGTTATTTAACCATTCTTACATACCATGGAATCTACTATGACTTCGCAAACAGCATCCCGTCCGGAGGAGGAACTTCAATACATCCGCAAAGTCATCGACGACAGCCGCGCCGCGTTCGTCGAGGACGGGAGACCCTATATCCTCTGGGGACTCCTCGTTGCCGTCGGCATGGGGATAAGCTATATTTCCGTCCTCTTCCAGCGCGATTTCTATACGGCGTATGTCTGGGCCACGCTCATTCTTTTCGGATGGGGATCGATGTTCTATTTCTATCGAAAGCAAAGTAAGCAGGAGGCTAGAGTGAAATCCATTATCGACCGCATACAATCGTCCATCTGGGTTGCGTGTGGCATCGGGTTCGGTCTTTTTCTGTTGCTCATTTCGAGCGGCGTGAACCTAACGGATGGCAGGGTCCCGGCCATTCATCCCTTCTATGTCTGTTCGATTGTCTCGATGATTTTAGGGATTGCCTATTTCCTGAGCGGGGTGGCACACGATCTCCGCTGGCTTCGCAATGTCGGCTTTGCATGGTGGGCGGGCGCGATCGTGATGTATATCTGGCCGACAGTGCATGTGCTCGGGATATACGCCGCGATGCTCATCGTTTTCCAAGTGATTCCGGGAATAATCCTTCAGCGTCGATATAAGAGAATCACGTCTCAGCCGGCGGAGGCGTAAATTTATGCCGGATTTCGATTATCAGCATCTGGATGAAGTCATTCATTCGCGCATTCGGCTTGCGATCATGGCCGTGCTCGTTTCAGTCGATGAGGCGGAGTTTACGTTCCTGCGCGAGAAAATCGGCGCAACGGATGGGAACCTCAGCATCCATCTCAAAAAACTCGAAGAGGCTGGCTATGTCGCCGTGACAAGGCAATTCGTGGCGAAGAAGCCGGTGACAAGCTACACGTTGAGCCGAAAAGGCCGGAAAGCATTCGCGGCGTACATCGATCGGCTGGGAGCGATGATCAAGAGAGCCTAATTACCCCCTGAAAAAGTTGTGATAATTCTTTTAGTATGGGGTTTTATAGTGTGTAAAATCTCTTTAGCTTATGGTTCATTATTACAAGCTCTCGTTTCCGCCAATAGGATTGGTACTAATCGCGATTTCACTGCTTTTCACGGGCAATGCGTTCGCGCAACCCACGCCATCCATCGAATATCATTTCCCGATGGATGGCTCGCGATATGTACCAACTCGATCCAGCATCATCATTCGGCCATCCGGTATGGCCGATCGCGGGACTCTCTCTGCGGAGGCATTCCTCGTCACTGGCTCGACCTCAGGAAAACACGACGGCTCCCTCGCGCTCTCGGACGACCGCCGCACACTTGTTTTTACGCCGAACACGCCATTCGAGCTTGGTGAGCATGTGAACGTTCAGCTTCAGAACGGCTTGAGAACAACCGCCGGGGCTTCCATTCCGCCGGTTTCTTTTTCCTTCGAGGTCTGCAGTTCGGAATCCACCCCAAATGGCGAAGCAATTCCTTTCAATGAACCACCAAAAATCTTAAACCTCGATGCAACAGATTCACTTCCATCCGATTTACCGACGCTGACAATCCTTAAGAGTGACCATCCCGCACCTGGCGACCTTCTTCTCACAACTTTTGACGACACGGGTGGCAATAGCGGCAATTATCGAATGATAATCGATTCGCTTGCGCATCCTCTCTATTACGCAAAGCCCTCTCGTATTCTCGACTGGGATTTTAAGCTCCTTTCGGATGGGCGATTTGCTTTCGCAGAAGGTGGCTATGTAAACGGCGGCCCGATCATCAATACTTCGACCGAATACTATATTATGGATTCCACTTTCGTTATCGTCGATAGCTTTGCCACGCAGAAGGTTAGCCCCTACACCACCGATTTCCATGACATGGAAATACTTCCCAACGGTCATGCGCTCATGATCGGCTCCGCGCCGCTGCCCAATTGGGATATGAGTAAGGATGTGTCGGGCGGAAAGAAGAATGCAACGCTCGTCGGTGCCGTCATCGAGGAGGTGGATAACTCGATACAACAACCAGTGTGGATATGGCGCTCGTGGGATCCGGGGCATTATCTCGATACCGACGCGACAAACGACAATTTTTTGGAAGCTACCGTTGACGCTGTTCACCCCAATGCCGTCCAGTCCGATACGGATGGTAATATTCTTCTATCCGCTCGAAGCATGGACGAAATTACGAAGATCAACCGCTTCGATTCCGTCGGCACGATCATCTGGCGATTGGGCGGAAAGCACAATCAGTTTACTTTCGTGAATGACTCGATTCATTTTTCGCATCAACACGCCATTCGCCGTATCGCAAATGGCCATCTCACGCTTTTCGATAATGGCAATTACGGTCATTTTGTTGCCACTGTGTACGATACCAATTACGATTCGAGTGTCACGCCTCCGCAAATTTCTATTGACACGAATACGAATCAAACTTACGCGCGCGCGTGTGAGTACGATCTCGATGTCAATAACATGACGGCTACGCTTGTCTGGCACTACGATCACGATTCGACTATTAAGAGCAATGCCATGGGATACGTCCAGCGACTCCCCAATGGCAACACGCTCATAAGCTGGGGCCTTTATGCCGGAGGAACCGGATTTATTCCCCAGCATGCCGTTACGGAGGTCGATTCCGGCGGAAAGATTACTTTTGAGATGGACGTTCAGGGGACATTACTGATCTATCGGGCATTCAAGTTTCCGATTAAAATGCCGCCAAGTGGAGTGGCTTCATCGTCGCAGATCGAGAGCCGGCTTGTTCTCGGCGAGCCATTTCCGAACCCATCCAATGGCAGCTCCCGAGTAATTCTGAGCGCGCCATCCGGACAGCCCATCCAGCTTGGGTTATATGACGCCGTTGGCCGGAAAGTCCGCGATTATTTTGCAGGCCCGCTCGGAATGCCTGTCAGCGCGCTCGAAATCGAAACCGGCGATCTCCCGAACGGCGCGTACGAACTCGTTTTGCGTGGCGAAAGCGTGACGGTTAGCCGACAACTCGTAGTCCTGCGATAACGAAAGAGCTATTTTCGAGATTATGAGGCAACGGGGAGTTCAGAACTCCCCATTTGCGTTTACTACAATTCACCTCCTTTCATAATTCATACTTCATAATTCATAATTTCCCCACCCTGTGGATTTATTTCAAAAATGTTACGACTTCACGCGCGCCGATGAGGTCAAGGAAGCCGGTTATTATCCTTATTTCCGCGCTATAGAAGAAAACGAAGGCCCGGTCGTACAGATCGAGGGCCGGAAAATGATCATGGCCGGCTCGAATAACTATTTGGGACTGACGGCCGATCCGCGCGTGAAAGAAGCTGCGATCAAAGCTATCGAGCGTTACGGGACGGGCTGCTCCGGCTCTCGCTACCTTACCGGGACGGTGCGGTTGCACGAAGAACTCGAGCGCGAGATGGCCGATTATTTTCAAAAGGAAGCTTGCCTTCTTTTCTCGACAGGCTACCAGACCGCGCAGGGAGTTATTCCCACGCTTTGCCAGCGCGGGGATTATGTGATTAGCGATAAAGATAATCACGCCTGCATCGTGGCAGGTAATCTCATGTCGAAAGGCATGTACGGCGAGGTCGTGCGATACAATCACAACGACATGAACGATCTGGAGCGCCGCATCTCTAAACTTCCGGCGGATGCGCCAAAGCTCATCGTTAGCGATGGTGTTTTTTCGACTTCCGGAGAGATCGTCGATTTGCCACGCATGGTCGAGATTGCAAAACGCTATAATGCCCGCATTATGGTCGATGATGCTCATGCCGTTGGCGTGATCGGCGAAGGTGGCCGCGGCACGGCAAGCTATTTCAATCTCGTCAAAGAGACGGATATGACGATGGGAACGTTTTCGAAGACGTTCGCGAGCTTGGGTGGTTTTGTCGTTGGCGAGGAGCGCGTCATCAATTATATCAAGCACCAATCCCCTGCTCTGATCTTTTCGGCGAGTCCCACGCCGGCTTCCGTTGCTGCGGCGCTGATGTCGCTTAAAATTCTTCGTGAAGAGCCGGAACGCATCCGGCATCTCATCGACAACGCGGATTACATGCGCCGCGAGTTCAAAGCGATGGGATTTAAAGTCATCGAGTCGAAAACAGGAATTGTTCCTGTCATTATCGGCGACGATATAAAGACGTTGGTCTTCTGGCGTAAACTCTTCGACGCCGGCGTATTCGTGAATGCCTTCGTTGTGCCCGGCGTCATGCAAGGTATGCAGATGATGCGCACCAGCTACATGGCCACGCACGAAAAGCACCACCTCGATAGAATCTTAGAACTTTTTAAAGAAATTGGCGAAGAATTGGGCGTTCTCGATGAAGAGGAGACATCGGATGCTGTTACTTCCATTAAGTCGCTTCCGTCCGTTTCGTCCTTTGCAACAACAAAAATTCGAAAAGTCGAAAACCGGAAAGATAAATTGCGTTTCGTGCGCCTGCCGTGGAATCTCTATGAAAATGAAAAAAATTGGGTTCCACCGCTCGAAATGGACCGCATGAGGCTCATCGACGAGGTGAAGAATCCATTCTATAAACACGCAACCCACCAGCTATTTCTTGCGGAAGATACGAATGGTAAAGTGATTGGCCGTATTGCGGCGATCATCAATCATCGCCACAACGAACTTTATGCATCCGAGAATGGCACAACAGGCTTCGTCGGATTCTTTGAATGCATTAACGATCAGTCAGTTGCCAACGCACTATTCCTGGCTGCCGAGGATTTTCTCCGGTCACATGGCATGAAGCATGTACGCGGCCCGGTAAGTCCTTCAATTAATGATGAAGTAGGTTTGCTTGTAGAAGGCTTCGAATATCCACCTGCGGTCATGATGCCCTATCATCCTTCCTATTACAAGACGCTTTGGGAAAAAGCTGGCTATGGCAAAGTACAGGACCTTCTTGCCTGGAAGATCACGGAAGCAATATCGCTCTCCTCAAAAATCGAGCGGGTGACGAACATCCTACGCGAGCGCTCCAAGGTAAAGATTCGCTCACTCGATATGAAGAAGTACGATGAGGAGGTAAACCTGATTCGCGATCTCTATTCGCGCGGCTGGGAAGAAAATTGGGGCGCCGTTCCGCTGGATGCGGATGAAATCACGATGCTCGCTTCGGAACTCAAACAAATCATCGATCCCGATTTTGTCCTTTTTGCGGAAGCGCCGGGCGCAGACGGCAAGCCACAGACGATCGGATTTTCGCTCTGTATCCCCGACATCAATCAGGCGTTCTTGGCCGGCAAGCCGATACCCAAAGGCGCGATGAACCTCCCGACGGCCATTTCGAATCTCATGACAAAAAAGAAGGCCATCAATAATCTGCGCATCGTGCTGCTTGGCGTGATGCCGGAATATCGCGGGCGCGCTGTCGATGCGTTGCTCTATCGTGAGATTATGGAGCGCGCGAAAAAGAAAGGCATTCTCTATGGCGAAGCCTCGTGGGTGCTCGAAGATAACGCCATGATGACCCGCGCAGCGGAAGTGATGAACGGCGAGCCATACAAGCGTTACCGCGTATTCGAAAAGCCGCTGTATCAGGGCGACGAACGGATTGGGCCGGTGTAAAAAGCGGTCAGAGTTACCGGGAAATCGCAAGCTTCCGCACAGTAGGAACTTGGCATTTCCCCATGTGCTATACTCCACCGCCGCAGCTTTTCGCGCAAGTCGGTTGAAAATTTCGTATATTTGTATTTGAAGATGTTCGGTGGAGGGCCGTCCTCCGCCGTTCCTAACTAACGATTCTTTAAAAAACAAGTCATTCAGACACAACCGATTACGAACATGAAGACCTTAAAATTAAGCGTAGTAGCACTCCTTCTCTTATTGCCGCTTGCATCGCGAGCGCAACAATACTTCGAGATGACAACGAACTCATGCCCTAATCCCTCTCTGACGTTTAGCGGCATTTCCGGTGACATTCTTGTTTGCTTCTCTGCTGCCAACGGGACCAGCGGTAGCTCTGGGCAGACGTATAGCACATGTACGAATTTCACCACCGGCAACGCCACCCTGCTACAGCCAGGCCAGTCCAAGAGTGTGTCGCTCGCGCCAAATCTGACCTATGGGATCTGGGTCGGGTGCTTGGGCGCTTGCGCCGACGATCTGGAAGCGACCACTACCACTAACTCTCCCCTCGCCATCAATCCATGGACTACCGTGGAGACGCAGAAAGGGCAGCCGGTTGCTGGCAGCGTTACGATTACATTCATGAATGGCATTTGCATGAAAGCTAAAACCCCGGTCAACCCTGCCCTGCAGAGTATTAAGCAACTTAATAAAACCAATTTCACGAATAAATACAAAACGGCGTTCCCAAAAGGCATAAAATGAACGGGGAACTCGCTGCGACTTTTCATGCAAGCCGTCTAAAAATTTCGTATCTTTGTATTTAGAGGTTCGGAGGATGATCATCCTCCGCCGTTCTCAGCTAACGATTCATTGAAAAACCAGTCATTCAGACATAACCATTTACGAACATGAAGACCATAAAATTAATCACGGTAGCACTCCTTCTATTCTTATCGCCGCTTGCGGCGCAAGCGCAATACTTCGAGATGACAACGAACTCATGCCCTAACCCCTCTCTGACGATCGGCGGCATCGCCGGTGACATTGTTGTTTCGATCAATCCCTCTAACGGAACCGGCAGTAACTCTGTTATGCAATATAGCACATGTGGAATATGGGTCGGCAACAGCGCCGACACTCTGTTTCCGGGCCAGTCCAAAAGCGTGCCGCTCCAGCCGAATACGACCTATGGCATCCTTGTCATGTGCCAGAGCGATTGCAGCGTTGGTCTAGAGCCGACAACTACGACTAATTCTCCCCCTGCCATCAATCCATCCTTTACCGTGAGTGGGCAGGGGCAGCCAGCGAGCAAGGTTACGATCACATTAATGGACAACACTTGCATGAAAGCTAAAACCCCTGTCAAACCTGCCCTGCAGAGTATCAAACAACTTAGTAAGATCAATTTCACGAATAAATACAAAGCGGTGCTCACTAAATTCAAGAGGCTACCGTGAAGCTTGCCGGAGAGCCGCGCGGAGAAGATGTGAGTCTGGCTGGATGGAACGAATCACCGGGATCGGAGCATCGCCGCTTGCGCTAAACCGTAGCGGTGTTACTTTTTTGCATTTCCGTGGGGTGAACCGATACTTAATTTCTCGAAAATCCAAAATGAAACAGACAATTGCTTCCTGTGCACTCCTCATCGCATCCATACTTTTTGCGAGCTGCGGCACGCTCAGTTCGATCTCGGATACCGTTCAGAATACCGCATTAGGAAAAGTCAACGATAAGGCCAGCCAGACCACGGGCAATGTGATGGACACGCTGCTCGGCAATGGCCATCAAAACGGCCCTGCTCACACTGATTCGAGCGCTTCGAACCCCGCCAACGTACCCGCTGCCACAAACGCTCCCGCTGCAAACGCTCCTGCGGCATCGCCGCAATCTTTTGCCGCCTACCAGAATTACGATTTCAAGCCCGGAGATACGATCATTTTTTCCGATGATTTCACATCCGATCAGGACGGCGAGTTTCCGGCGCACTGGGATCTCCAGGCCGGGCAGGGCGTAGTCAATGCTGTGCAAGGGGCAGAGGCATTTTGTATGACCGCTGGCAACTACGGTATGATCTCGCCACGCATGACGACCACTAATTATCTGACCGATCCATTCACGATCGAATTCGATTACCTTGCCAATGGCGGGTATGCGCCCATGGTCCATTTTTTCGATGCAGCGCATGACAGTCACGATGTGTCGTTCGGTCATTCGGTGGAGACTGGCGGTTTTACAAAAAACTTCTCCGGCAACGACGTGGGGTCGGACGCGGACTACAATGGAAAGTGGCATCATGCCGCGATCATATACAAAAATGGTCAATTGAAAGCCTATATAGATAACACGCGCGCGCTTGTCGTTCCACAATGCGGTTTCGTGCCGGTGAGTCTCTATATTGGCGGCGTTGGCTCGGAGACGCAGCCGACTACGTTCCGGAATGTCCGCATTGCCTCCGGCGGCTCGGCAAACGCAATCGGAAATATTCTCACGAATGGGAAGTTCGTCACCCATGGCATTACCTTCGATGCCGGCAAAGCGACCATCCTGCCGCAAAGCATGGGGGTATTGAACGATGTCGCAAAATTTTTGAAATCGAATTCCAATGTAAACATGGAGATCGATGGCCACACCGACAGCGATGGCTCTGCATCTTCGAACATGACGCTCTCGCAGCAGCGCGCCGATGCGGTAAAGGCGCAGCTTGTCGCGATGGGCATCGATGGCTCACGCTTGACAACGAAGGGCTTCGGCGCCACGGTGCCGATCGTCCGTAATGATACACCCGAAGGAAAAGCGAATAACCGCCGGGTCGAGTTTGTCAAAACTTAAACGAAAGGAAATGGTATTAATGGGAAGGGTACGCCAGAGCGTACCCTTTCTTGTTTTTAGGTCAGCGAATCTTTAACCCTCGAAGCGCGGTTGTCGTAGGATGATGTTTGCTCGTTTCCCTGTTCTAAGATTCACGAGCGCGCTGCTGCTCTTTCTTTTTTTCGCATCGCAGCTTCGCGCCCAGCAAACGCAATCCCCGCAGGATCGCGTGCGGATTGCTTTTGAGAACCGGCTCAATAGCGTCATTAAAGCGATGACCACCCGCGCGAATGCGGAAAACGCCGAACTTAACACTCGCCTCACGGCAATGAACGCTGCCGCACCGCTCGAAACACGCAAGTTGGATTCCGCCGACGTTTCCGCCAACGTCTCGCGCCTCATTGAGTTTATCGATTATTTGAAGCATGAACGCCTCTCGAGCGACTCGATCGCACGAGATTTCGAGGATTCTCTCTATGTCCTCGCAGTCGAAATACCTCCCAATATCGATGCGCAATCGATCCATGATTTGGATGCATCCTTCCACGAAGACCGAAACGCGTTCAATGTGTTTATCGACGCGATGAGCAAGCTTTATTCCGATGCGCTCAATGTGCTTCTTTATTTACAACATACTTCTTATTCGCTCGATCACGACACGTTTACATTTGCCGCGAAAAAGGATCAGACGGAATACCGGAAGCGAATGAAGATCGTCGATGCGGATACCAAAGAGCTGAACAAAGCAAACGAGGATATGCGAAAAGCTAATGCCAAGGCAAACGAGCAGATGAAAACACCCCCAGCCAGCTCCGATCAAAACTGAGACTTGCGCACCATGAGCGAAAACGTGACCATACGCAAAATTTCTTCCCGGCAGGACAAGCGCCGCTTCGTGCGCATGATGTGGGATATTTATCGCGATGATCCCAACTGGGTTCCTCCGCTCGAAATGGATCGGATGAAGCTCATCGACGAGAAGAAGAACCCATTCTATTCCCATGCTGAGACGGGATGGTGGCTTGCCGAACGCAATGGCCAGCCGGTGGGACGCATTGCGGCAATCGTCAATCACAACTATAACCAAGCGCAAAACGAGCGCGCCGGATTTTTTGGATTCTTCGAGTGCATCGATGATGCCAACGTTGCTAAGGCGTTGTTTCAGGTTGCTGAGTCATGGCTCAAAGAGCGCGAAATGAACATTGTTTACGGGCCGGCAAACCCTTCCTCCAATGACGAATACGGTCTGCTCATCGATGGCTTCGATCGCCCGCCTGTCCTGCTTATGACGTATAATCCTCCTTATTATGCTGCTCTCATCGAGCAAAACGGATATGCTAAAGAGCAAGACCTCTACGCTTATCTGCTTTCGCAGGATACGGCTCGCTCGGATAAATTAGTCCGCGTTTCGAAAGCGATGGCCGAGCGGAACAAGATCACCGTTCGCCCCATGAATACAAAACGATTTGCGGAAGAGGTCGAGCATATCAAACGGATTTACAACGCGGCATGGCAAAATGAGGGTTTCGTTCCCTTCACGGATGCCGAGATGGATTTTCTTGCAAGGGACTTAAAGCAAATCTACGATCCGGAATTAGTTCTTTTTGCCGAAGTCGATGGACGGGCCGTTGGTTTCGCGCTTTCGCTTCCCGATGTCAATCAGGCATTTCATTCGGGAATAAAAATTCCACGCGGCATCGCCAATCTTCCCATCGGAATATGGAAACTGCTGACGAAGAAAAAAGCAATCGACACCATTCGAATTATTGTGCTCGGCGTATTGAAGGAATATCGGCATCGTGGCGTAGATGCCTTGCTTTACACGGAAACAATGAATGTTGCAAAACGAAAAGGTTACCGCTATGGCGAAGCCTCCTGGGTGCAGGAAAGCAACATCCCCATGAACCGCGCAGCGCAGATGATGAACGGGGTGAAATATAAAACATACCGAGTGTACAGAAAAAACCTGAACCAAGATTTACAGGATGGAAAAGATTTGCAGGATTGATTTATCGGGTTTTTATGATTATAGTTTAACGAAAAGTTAAGAAAAAGAATCGAACAACGGCTATTCCGAGACTCCTAAAATCCCCATCCTGATAATCCTTTTAATCCTGTATATCATGGTTGATGTCCGTTCCCAGCTTTACGACCGCTACGTAAGCACGTTTAAGCGTGAGAATGCTTCGCTTACACCTGAGGAACTTTCGCATTATTTTAAATGGTGCGACGCTCGATATTTCCCGTTTCTCAAGAGTCTTGAAAAATCTTCTTCGATACTCGAATTGGGCTGCGGACACGGGCGCATACTAAATTATCTTCGCCACAAGGGTTTTACGAACGCAAAGGGAATCGATATTTCTAAAGAGCAAATCGAGCTTGCCCGCAAGGATGGCCTCGATGCCGAATGCGCAGATGTTTTTACGTATCTTGACACAAGCACCCCCTCCTTTTCAAGGAGGGGGAGCATCGCCGACGATGCGCGGGGTGGTTATGATTGCGTCATTGCCATCGACTTCATCGAACATTTTACAAAAGAAGAACTATTTCGATTGTTCGAATTATTGCGCTCGGCGATGAAGCCGGGAGGCGTGCTGTTGCTTCAAACTGTCAATGGCGAAGGTCTTTTTCCCGGTCAGATTATCTATGGCGATCTTACGCATTCCACGATACTTTCTCCCGGCTCGCTCACGCAGCTTCTCAGCGCCGTCGGGTTCCACGATATTGTATTTTCCGAATGCGCTCCTGTTGCTTCTGGGGTCGCGGGAGTTGCTCGTTCTCTTGCGTGGAAAATCGTTCGCGCCGGAGCGAATGCCATTCGATTGATCGAGTCCAACAAAACGCAGCAAGTGTGGACGGAGAACTTTATTTGTGTTGCCGAGGCGCAGAGTAATCTCGTGGAACGTTGATTGAAAAAAAATTGTGTATATTATAGTAATTATTCAATAGAAAGAATAGCAATGCTCACAATGACATCGTCGGGTTTTATTGACGAACAAAAGCTTCGGGAATCGTTGCGATACCGTTCCGATGAATTTAAATTTGAGACGTGTCTCGAAAAAATTAAAAATCGTTATGGCCCGATCCAATTGATTCATATTCTCAATGAGTGTGATTTAGAAAAAGCCCTTTGGGCCTTACGCACGCTTTCAACTGACCAATTTGACGATGGTATTCGTTTGATGGCGTGTGATGCCGTGGAGGTTGTTTTACGAAATGAACTAAAGCCAGAAAGACGTCACTTTATCGAAGATTCTTTTCCGTTCGACGCGCTCGAAGTTTCACGAGCGTATGCCAAGGGTTTATTAAACGAAGATCAAAGGCGGCAATTTGAAAATCGAATCACTTATTCTCAATGGTTGGAAAAAACCGGCTCCAGGTGGGATTCTAATAACCCTCAACTTTTCGGCGGCGACCTCACAGAAGCTGCATTAAAGACAATGGTCCCGGAGGCGCAAATTGCCGCATATTTTAGTATTCTCGGTGCCCATTCTATTGCCATGTATCCTGGAGTGGATGAGGAAGATACAGAGGCAAAAACCAAAATTGTTCGGGAGTTTTTTGAGTCCATAAGCTGAGTGGAAAACGGCATCATTTGCATACCGGATAGTACCGTTTTCATCGGAACGGGACGGTATCACCTTTCGGGTGACACATTTAATTCATTTGCAGAGTCTCTCGCACAAAATGCTGCTCGGTTTCTAGTTTCAGAATTTACGATTAAAGAAGTCGTCGCTCATCACAATCAAGAATTCGGTTCAGAATTAGAAAAGGCCAAAAAAAAATTAGCTGAATTTATAGATATTGACAAAAATGAACATAATATTTTCGCACTTTATCGTGATGCTTTCGAGAATTATGAAGTAAATTTTCGACAAAAATTAATTCAAGCTGGAGCTGAAATCATCCATATTCCTTCTCTTAATGTCACTATGCTAATCAGCCGAGTGCTCGCGGGAAAAAAACCTTTTGATAAAAATGGCAAAGGATTTAAAGATGCTATTTTCTGGGAATGTGTACGCTCGATTGCTCTAAAAGAACAGGATGCGATATACATCATTTCACGTGATGATGGTTTTAGGAATCCTGATAAGGGATCATTTTCTTTGCATCCAGATTTGGTGGAAGATTTAATTTCGGATGGAACTCATGAGCGAGTGTTTTTATATAAAGAAATTGAAGAATTTAAGCAAAAACATTTTCTTCAGAACATTCAATCACTCAGCCCAATTGAAGTGACACCCCCACTTCGAGAACAATTGATACATTTGTTAAGTGTGGCTTTGGAACTCGCACAATTCAATGACTCATTTATTGCACGGGATTTAGTCACTAATAATGTTACTTTTATCAAATTACTCCAAGTTTGGTCATTAGTTGCTCGCGAAGAAGAACGAATTGTAAATGAGTTAACGTATCGTGTGGCCTATGATGCTTTCGTGGAACCAAGTTTTGGTGCGCAATTAAAGTATCCATTTAATCTGACTGAACTTGATATCTCGGTCTTAGATCAAAAAGAAGATATAATCACATTTATTAGACCTCTACAAATCAGATTCCATGCGTGGTTCAATATCGACTCTAATGAACCAATTGAAGTCTCTATACAGAGTTTCAGGAGAATGAGTGTTTTGAAGCCTCGATGATGTCTGCCGATCTCGTCCAGCGAATATTTTCCCGCGACCGCCGCGCCATTGCGCGCGCCATCTCCATCGTTGAAAACGATTTGCCGGAGATGGGCGAAATGCTTCGCGCCCTTGCGCCGAAGATGGGCCATGCGTACCGTGTTGGCATCACCGGCCCTCCCGGCGCCGGCAAATCCACGCTCACGGCGGAACTTGCGAAGCTGCTTCGTGGGCAAAATAAAACGGTTGGCATTATTGCGGTCGATCCCACTTCACCATTCACCGGCGGCGCGCTGTTGGGAGATCGAATTCGTATGCAGGAAATTGCGATGGATACCGGCGTCTTTGTTCGTTCGATGGCTACGCGCGGATCGCTCGGCGGATTATCTTCCAAAGCGAAAGACGCCGCCGATGTGCTCGACGCCGCCGGTTTCGATTTTGTGATCTTTGAAACGGTCGGCGTCGGGCAATCGGAACTCGATATTGCAAAAGCGGCGGACACGACCATCGTCGTGCTTGTGCCAGAATCCGGCGATGCCGTGCAAGCAATGAAATCCGGCCTGATGGAAATCGCAGATTTCTTCGTCGTCAACAAAAGCGACCGTGAAGGCGCGGATCAAGCCGTGCGGGCGCTGAAAGGAATACTCACCTTTCGCGTCACTCATGCGGCGGACGAGTGGATTCCGCCCGTCATAAAAGCAACGGCAAGCAAAAATATCGGGATCGAGGAGGTCTTGCGCGAGATCGAGCGGCATCGCAATTATCTGGAATCAACCGGTCAGCTACTCACGCGCCGCGCCACGCGCGAACGCGAGCGTGTCCGTGAATTAGTCGAAGCCATGCTGCGCTTTGACTTCTGGAATACAAAACGCCGGGCCATGCTCGAAGAAGAAATATCGAACATCGTTACTCATCGAAAAACAAGCTTCGATGTGGCGCGCGAATTGCTTGCGGATTCGGAAGCAACTATCCAGAACTCAGCGCAATAACGTTACCATGAAAATTTATTTCATCGGAATGTGCGGCTCGGCCATGGGCAACGCGGCCCTCCTCATGCGCGAGCTGGGTCATGAAGTCTCTGGTTCGGACGATAACATCTATCCGCCCATGTCGCTGTTGCTTGCCAACAAGGGAATTAACATTTTGCCCGGGTATCACGCTTCGAACCTCGATAAATTCAATGGAACTGTTGTGATCGGCAACGCGATGTCGCGCGGCAACGAAGAAGTGGAAACGGTTCTCGAACGCCGATTGCCATTCGTTTCGATGGCCGAACTACTTGAGCGGGAAGTTATTCAGGGCAAAACCTCAATCGTTATTTCGGGCACGCATGGAAAATCAACGACTTCATCGCTTATGGCATGGACGCTTCAATCGAGCGGACGTGAGCCATCCTTTCTTATCGGCGGCGTGCCGGAAAATTTCGGACAAGGCTATCAGGCGCGGCCCAAAAGCGAATTTGTCGTGCTTGAAGGCGATGAATACGACACCGCTTTTTTCGATAAACGTTCGAAATTTCTGCATTATCTTCCAACGACGCTCGTCATCAATAATATCGAATTCGATCATGCCGATATTTTTAATTCGCTGGGAGAAATCAAATTATCGTTCAAGCGGCTCACGCTGCTCGTCCCGCGAAATGGAATTATTATCGTTAACGCGGACGACAAAAATGTAATGGAAGTTGTCGAAAATTCTATTGCGCCAGTTGTCACGTTCGGAACTTCGGACAAAGCCGATCTTCGAGCTTCGAGCATTAAATATTCAGATCACTCGTCCATTTTCTCTGTCAATACGGGCGCCCAACCACAAACCCGTTTTGAAATTCCATTGCTCGGCGAGTTCAACGTGCAGAATGCGTTAGCGGTGATTGCTGCTGCAAGGCATCATGGCATTTCAGACGAAGAAATTCAAAATGCGTTTTCCTCGTTCAAAAGCATCAAACGGCGAATGGAATTCAAAGGCGAATTCGGGGGCATGCGCGTGTATGACGATTTCGCTCATCATCCGACCGCCATCCGTGAAACGCTCCGCGCGCTCCGTCAGAAATATCCTCGCGATCGCATTATTGCGATGTTCGAGCCTCGCTCGAATACGACGCGCAGAAATATCTTTCAGAAGGAGCTGGCCCAATGCTTTGTTGACGCGGACATTGTATTTATTTCGCAGATCGCGCGTTTGAATTTGCTTGCACCCGAAGACCGCCTCGACCCGGAACGTGTAATGGAAGATTTAAGAGCAATGGGAAAGGAAGCTTACTATTTACCCGATGCCTCCTCTATTGCAGAGGGCGTTGCAAGAGTTGCGAAACCCGGCGACATTGCCATCGTGATGAGCAACGGCAGCTTTGGCGGGATACACGATTTATTACGGCAGGAACTGATTAAAAGACCATAAGATGAATGTAACAACGGAATCCATAGCTTTACAATCCGACGGCGGCGACATGGGTGTCTATATTGCACGCCCGGAATCAAAGCGCGCGCCCGCGCTGATCGTTTTTCAGGAAGCATTTGGCGTGAACGATCACATCAAGGATGTCACGCGTCGGCTTGCGGAACAAGGCTACGTCGCAGCCGCGCCGGAATTATTTCATCGCACCGCGCCACCGGGATTCGTAGGAAGCTATGGGGATTTCGCCTCACTCGCACCGCATTTTCACGCTGTCACGACCGATGGCATCGCGAGTGATGCACGGGCAGTCTATGAATGGCTTCTGAAAGATTCCCAAGTGGACACCGCGCATATCGGCTCCATCGGCTTTTGTATGGGGGGACGCGCCTCGTTCATTGCGAATGCGAAACTTCCGCTTCAGGCAGCCGTCTCGTTTTATGGAGGAGGAATCGTGCCGAATTTGCTCGATCTCGTAAAAGACGAGAGCGCACCGATCCTCTTTTTCTGGGGCGGGCTGGATCAACACATCGGCCCCGAACAGCGAAATGGCATTACGGATGCTATGACAAAAGCCGGAAAACCATACATCACTGTTGAGATCTCGGACGCAAACCATGCTTTTTTCTGCGATGCTCGTCCAGCCTATAATGCCGTTGCCGCTAAACACGCATGGGCGCTTACGCTTTCGTTCCTGGCTGCGAATTTGAAGCCATAATCTCCAACTCTTTTATTACGTTCGCCGGATTGATCTCGGTCATACATCGGAAGTGTTTTTCCGGGCAGTGGTCGAGACCGTTGGCCGTGCAGGGACGGCAATAGAGGCCTTCGATTTCCAGTACGATAGCATTAGCAGATCGCGGAGCAAAACCAAATTGCTTCACCGTCGGGCCGAATATCGCAATGACTTTCGTTCCTACCGCTTCCGCTACGTGAGTAAGTCCGGAATCGTTTGAAATGATGAGTAAGGCTTCGCTAATTTTTTCTGCGGCTTCGCGCAAATCGAGCTGTCCTGCAAAATCTGTGAAACGTCCTACCGGAAGATAACTTCCAATCTCTTTTGTAATAATTGCATCTTCTTTAGAGCCATGCAAATCAATATGATAGCCACGCGCAATGAGTTCGATCGCGACTGTTGTGAAATTCGCCGCAGGCCAGCGTTTGTTCCAATGTCTCGCCCCCGGCGCGATTGCTATGCGATTGTTCTGCCGAATCGCGTTAACGATAAGGGTCGGCCCCAAACCATTGTCTGAAACGCCGAGCGAAGCAGCCGTCTCGAAATATCGACCAATCACATCGGGTGAGTTTTTCAATCGATCGATTTTGAATTTTACGAGAAGCCTCCGCTTGAAAGTCCGCTTGTTTATGATGGTAATGGATTTTCCGAGACCTCGACGAAGCATTCGTGTACGAAGAACGTTGTGCAGATCGAGGACATGATCGAATTTCTCCGTTTTGAGTTTTTTACGCAACGCGCGAAGTCCGGACATACCGCTGGACTTATCGAATACATGCACTCGCGTGAGTCCTGGAATCGCGGGAATGAGTGACGCATATTCTTTCGCAATTACCATCTCGATGTTGCTCGCGGGGTAACGTCCGCGCAGGGACGCGATGAGGGAAGTCGTGAGCACGATGTCGCCCAACGAGCTAAGCCGGAGAAGAAGGATAGATGGCGATTCGGATGACACGCGGAATTCGGTGGTTACGTTCTGCTGTTGAATTGTGTTAACTCCACGTTAACACAATTACTTAATGAATAAACCCACCACGCTCGGTCAACTTCGAATAGAAGGCTACGAAGTGCTCCCGGTCAAAGAAGAAATGCGGCGCAATCTCATTCAAAAGCTGCGGCACCGCGAAACATTATTTCCCGGAATTATCGGCTATGAGGACACCGTCGTTCCGCAGCTTGTCAATGCGATTTTGTCGAAGCACGACGTGATTCTGCTCGGTCTTCGCGGTCAGGCGAAAACGCGCATCGCGCGATTGCTGACGGAGTTGCTCGATGAATGGGTTCCCATCGTTGAAGGCAGCGAAATCAACGACGATCCGTTTCATCCGATTTCGTATCATGCCGCCCAAATGGTGCGCGAGCATGGCGATGCTACGCCCATCGCGTGGCTGCATCGCTCCGAACGCTACGGCGAAAAACTTGCTACGCCGGACGTGACCATCGCCGACATTATCGGTGACATCGACCCGCTCAAAGCCGCGCACCAGCGTTTGCATTACTCGCATCAGGGCGCGATTCATTTCGGAATCATTCCGCGCACGAATCGAGGCATCTTCACCATCAACGAGCTTCCCGATCTCCAGCCGCGCATTCAGGTCGGTCTGTTTAATCTTCTGGAAGAGCGCGACATTCAAATTCGCGGATTCAACATTCGCATCCCGCTCGATGTGATGATGGTCTTCACCGCGAATCCGGAAGATTACACGAATCGCGGGAATATCGTCACGCCGCTTAAGGACCGCATCTCTTCGCAAATCCTCACCCATTACCCCATTTCGATGGAACACGCCATCGCCATCACCGAGCAGGAAGCGTGGACTGCGCGATTTGGCGAAGAAGGGATTGTAGTTCCCAGATATTTTAAGGAGATCATCGAGCAAATTGCGTTCGAAGCGCGTAAGTCGGAATTTATCGACCAGAAGTCAGGCGTTTCGGCTCGACTTACGACCAGCGCAATGGAAGCGCTCATCTCGAATGCCGAGCGGCGCTCGATCATGAATGGCGATGAAATAATTTTGCCGCGCGTAACCGATCTTGCGTTCGTCACAAGCGGCGTGACAGGCAAAGTTGAGCTTGTGTTCGAAGGCGAGCAGGAAGGCATGGCGAAAGTGGCGCGCGCGCTCATAGGCAAAGCTGTGAAAGAGATTTTTAAGAAATATTTTCCCGACCCACTACTGCGCGAGCGCGCGAAGAATGCGCTCAACCGCTACGAAGAACGCTATGCCAAGCAGCCCGCGCCAGCGAAGCCGCAAAAAGAAGGTGAATACGACGCCGCGCTCGACTGGTTTGCGCAGGGCAATATGATTTCGCTGACGGACACAATGAAGTTCGCGGATTATTACAAGGAACTCTCCCGAGTGCCGCGCCTCAGGGAACTAACCACTCGCCATCTGAAAATTCAGGAGGCGAACCGCTTTGAACTTGCCAGCGCAATGGAATTCGTGCTCGATGGCCTGCACCAGCATTCCAAGCTCGCGAAAGAAGAAGCATTCGGCATCCCCGAAATCACCTACCGCGATATGGTGGGAAGCATTTTCTCGCGGGCAGGTGCTGCCGGCGAAGAAGATGTTGAAGGGGATGAGGCGATGAGATTTTGAATGCTAATAGGATAATTTTTCGTAATTTCGCATTGTGATAGAACTTCCATGGCCGCGAGTATTCAATTGGGACGAGGGCAATCGGGACAAAAGCCGCCTGAAACACGGGATTTCTTGTGAAGAAGCCGAGCAGGTCTTCGATGACCCCGATCTGCGAATTCTTCCCGATCCTGGACACTCTTTCATCGAAGAACGGTATCTCGCATTCGGAAAAAACGTTTCCGGGAAAAAGTTGTTGATAGGATTTACGATGCGGTTTGGGGAGATCAGGCCCATTTCGGCGCGCAGAGCAAATCTAAGAGAAAGAAAAAAATATGAGAAACGGGATTCTTAAGAAAGCACCGAACCTCGAAACAGAGGAAGAGGCCGCGCGTTTTTGGCTCACGCACGACACGACCGATTACGTGGATTGGAGCAAAGCCGAACGCCCTAACCGGAAGCGTGAGGCTCACGTCGTCCCTGTCTCCATTCCTAACGACGAGTTTGGGCAGCTAACCGAGTTAGCGGCATCGAGAAAAAAATCGCTCGCCGAGACCATCGGCCAACTCATCCGCCACAGCCTGAAAGAACTTCGCGCCAATCCATCGGCGCGGTTGTGACAAAGAAGAAGCCTTCGGCATCCCCGAAATCACCACCACCGCGATATGGTGGGAAGCATTTTCTCGCGGGCCGGTGCTGCCGGCGAAGATGATGAGGACGACGAGCCGGTTCAATTTTGACAGAAAGGAGAACGGTAAGTTTGCCAATTAGCATTTCCGAGCCAATTTTGCCAACCCCAGAAGAAGTTTAATTCCGCATTAGCGCCCGAAATCCTGCCTGCTCAAAATGGCGGTCGTGCGTAAGGGCATCGTGAATGTTACGATCTTGCATAACGAGAAAAGAAACACAATCCGTTAACGACCAATATTTATCGGAATTCTTCCTGTAATACGCAACCGCTCGTTGCAAGAGCGCACTTGGTGTGGACAAAATAAGAATGTTAGGATCAGAGTACAGATCGTCCCACGCGATGGCGGCTTCCATACGCATCATCAAGCCAATGCTGCATGCGTAATTCAAAAATTCAACAAGCACAAGATCCGTGGTGACAATTCGCGTGTCGCGCGGGAGCGATTCCGTCAAACCTCGCGCGATCGGATAAAGAGAATCCTTCTGCCATTGAAGTGCAATCCAATAGGAAGTATCGGCAAAACGCTCACTCATTCCGTGACCTTCGGAGCACCGTAAAGGTAATGATCGAGATTCATAGCGCCATCCATGGGAATTCGCGCCCGCTCGGATTCCGGGATGCGCGACCACCGCTCATCCATACGTACCAATAGAGCTTTCATCGAATGATTATCCGGCGAAGGCTCTCCCATCTTTGGAACGGCGCTTCTATGCTTGCTTTTCGAGTCTGTTTTCGTAGGCATGTTTGAAGAACACTTTTAATGATGCTTCGTTTCCCACTCCGCCAGCGCAATGGAATTCGTGCTCGATGGCCTGCACCAGCACTCCAAGCTTGCGAAAGAAGAAGCCTTCGGCATCCCGGAAATCACCTACCGCGATATGGTGGGAAGCATTTTCTCGCGGGCGGGGGCGGTTGACGAGGAAGAGCAGGAGGATGACGAGCCGGTTCAATTTTGAAGAGGAATGGAAGCACATCGCCTATGATGTCAAGGAGCACATGGCGGTGAACAAGTGTGAGGCAGTGGGATATTTATAGATTGGTGTGGAACTGATATCGAAGTGCTCTTCGAGGAAGGTGGTGCGAGCACGACGGTGGACGGTTGCGCATCAGATGGAATTGCCAGTATCACGACCAAAGAAATTAAGCCCAGTAAGAACGCCCTTCTTGCGGCCTTGTAAGTATCGGTTATAAAATCAGTTGTTGGGCCATTTCTCCGCACACTTGTGAGATAGCTCTTAGCGAGTTCGCGGCTTGCCTCACTTTTGTCCGACGCAGAAGGTATTCCCGGAAACGATCGCCATCCCACGCCGATGGATATCGTCAATATCAATAATGCGACGAGGAGGAATGCGAGTGGAACAACCCCAAAATTGTTCCGTGGTACAACGAATTGACTCAAAAGAGGAATCAAAATAGCACAAATTGTGGTGAGTCCTCGAATTTTGTCATTGATGAATGAAAGCCTATCCTCTTCTTGCTTAAATCGTTCTTTAGCAAAATCGAGAGCCAAATCTGGATCTGCGGAAGCGATAACGTCAACAGCATCGGGCGGATGTGGATCGTAAGCTTGGTGACGAACGTCTGATATTTTGAGCCGATCCTTTTTTTCTATTAGAAAGATTGCAAGAACCAACCATTGCAACCTTGCAATCAATTTCGACTTTATTATGTCCGGAAGACCTGTTTCCAAGCTACTATCGGTTTCAGTTTCTGTCATTTTTTAACGAATTTAGTAGAGCCGAAGAAATATCACTAACACCAAGTTGGTCCATCCATGCCCACTGCCCATTGGGGTTCAACTCAAGGAAGTACCATTGATCCCAGTGATCGATCACGAAATCAAGTGCTCCGAAGCGAATCCCATAGCTTCGCACGAAAGTATTTATGGTTGAACGAATATGATCGGGGCACTCTATAGGAGTATGATGAACACCAGCAAAGTTGTCACGTCGAATGTCAAGGCGCTGGTGACCCTCATCCATTGCTTCCATGCGAACCGCAAAAATTTCATTGTCCACGACGGTCACTCTAACATCATAGTGCTTATCAATTCTCTCCTGAAACAGAGTCGGGCAACTTCGCAGAGACATCTCATACTGCCGCAGATCATCTTCAGTTAAAGCCGTAGTGTATATAACCGTGTCTTCGCTTGGATTCTCTCTTTGAAGGTACCCGGAATAGAGTGGCTTCGCTATAATACCTGATTTCGATTTCTTGCAAAAAGAAAGCACTCGATCAAATGATGATGTCGCGATCGTCTCGGGAACTTTGAATCCCATTGCTTTTGCCCTGAAGAGCTGTTCTACCTTGTGATTAGCTCGAAGAATATTACCTGGATGACTGATCCATCTTTGTTTGGGAATCATCGCCAGCCAACCTTCAAAAAGTTCATGCCACTCGTTGAGGGAAAACTCAAATTCGGTGTTCAATCTCTCGATGGAGACGAGAGGAGATGGTCTGCGGTACAGCAGTCCGGAAACCTGTTCGGGAAGGATCTCTATTGAATTGATACCAAGGCGGAAACCCGATTCGTCAAACTCGAACGTTGCATGTCCGAGCAACCTATCCGTATTCAGGCGAACGCACTCTGCCCCACTTACTTTGGAGCAGAGATAGTCAGCAGTAACATCCTCACTACTCGTGAGAATTACAATCATTGCCGAGGAATAAGCGAGTAACTTGAAAGAGACTTATCAGTATCGAGGCTCTCCCGTGTCTCGGTAATAGTCTGAGTTCCGAGACGAGATAAGATGCTCATATCAGTATCACTTTCATTGCTAGCTTTCGTGGCGGTGCCCGTAAGTAACTGACCTGAAATCCCCCTAACCGGCTCTTGGAAGTTAAGTAGTATTGAGTACATGTTAAATGAATTAAATTTGAGTCTAAATGCAAACGGTCTATTAGTCAAATAGATTCCGATGTATGAGTGCGTCGTCCGCGTGAACGGGAATGTTCAGCGGGTTCCGTTGGCGCATTTGAGATAAATTTTTCACTGTATGTTACGCGTAATGGGAACCCTGAAAACGGCGTAGCCGTGGCCTGTTTGTAGGAATCATTCCCATATCAGTCACTTAGCACCATCGGAGCGACCTTCGGGCCGCTCCCTACGGAGCTTGCTTAAATTGTTTCCTAAATGTCACCTACAAACGGGCCGTCCCTACGGGACTGTCGGGCTGGAAGCGCCGACCTACGCGAGGAAGCGCCGACCTACGCGAGGAAGCGCCGACCCATTCGGCAAGTTCAGGGGAGGGGCTGCAAAAATAAAATGTAGAAATTAGCTCGAAAAGGCCAATGTCTGCCAGAATTGGAACATATTGCCTAAAATATTTGTTCTATATATATGGGCGGTTTATATCCGAAGCCGAATTGGCCTTCCGATAGTACCCCCTATCCGCGAGCGTTGAGAGTGTATGCCGACCGCTGAAGTACATGTATGTCGACCCCTGCACACTGAAATCAAATGGCGCCTGAGGGTCGATCGAAAAGTCCTGGGCGGGTAGACCCTTAGCTCAGGGGACATCGATCACCGGAGTTCCTTGAAAATGTATTGTGGCCTGTTGTAGTGTACTCTACGACAGGACTAAAATCGCGGCGGACATTTCGGCCCACACGCGGCATTCAGTTATTCCGATTTTTCCGGCAGCGGCATCTCGCCGGCATCGACTTTTTCGTTCAGCGCCTGAACCGCTCCGGTGAGCGGCAGACGGACTCCCCCGCCCAGCTCTTTCAGCGCGCTCTTGGACATGATATTGTCGATGAGGTTGTACTCTTTCGCTTGTTCGGGCGACATGTAGTTATCGCGCTCGGCGTCCCTGGCGATTTGCTCGACGGATTTGCCGGTGTGGTACGAATAAATCCCATACAAATCCTGACGGACACGGAGCATTTCCTTCGTGTAAATTTCGATGTCGGTAGCCTGTCCCTGCGTTCCGCCGAGCGGCTGGTGAATCATGATGCGCGAGTGCGGCAGTGAGGTGCGCTTGCCCGCCGCGCCGCCCGCGAGCAAGAGCGAGGCCATCGAAGCGGCCATGCCAAGGCAGATCGTCGCGCAGTCCGGCTTGATGTATTGCATCGTGTCATAGACCGCAAGTCCCGCCGAGACCGATCCGCCGGGGGAATTAATGTAGATGTTGATGTCGCGGTCGGGGTCCTCGGACTCCAAAAACAGGAGCTGCGCGATGAGCAGCGAGGAAACGTTATCGTCAATCGGCGTGCCGATAAAAACGATGCGCTCTTTGAGCAATCGCGAATAAATATCGTACGCGCGCTCGCCGCGCGGCGTCTGCTCGACGACCATTGGAACTAAAGCCATGTGTTTTAATTACGAATTACGAATTTCAAATTACGAATGTCTCTTCGACCTATTTTACAATGACGTAAACGCAAAGAGATTATTGTGCCAGAGGAAACATAATACGGAATGGCATTACTCCCGCGAGTCAGGCGATAACTTTCCTTCGCATGGGGTTTCGATTGACCGGACGCGGCTGGGCTGTTTCATGAGTTAATCGCTTTCGCGGGCGTGTGTTTTTGGGAGGCTTCGCGGAATTTGCAGCCATAGACCGGGTTTGCCGGAGAAATCCTTCGACTGAAAGGAATTCGTCAAGCTCCGGCCATTCGATGCCAATTCCTTTCCCAATCCATTCGAAATGGTAAAGCTGCGCCCGCGTGGCGGAGCGCAGTGGCGGGAACCAATCGAGCGGCATCTGAAGAATGCGTCCATCTTCCAACGTCACGACCATATAATCGCGCGTAAATTTAAGATCATTTGCCCGGATGTAATTTTCGCTGTTGTTCATTCCATTTTTCTAAAATAAGTTCTCGATGTTCTTCGATCATCTCTTCGATAAACCGTAATTCCTTGCTTCTAAATCCTGTATTATGCGCAAGCCACAGGGGTGGCCCGAGCCAGTATTTGGCAAATGCATCCGCTTTGCGAACATGAATATGGGGTGGTTCATTGCCCTCGTTCGCCCAGAAATAATATTTTCGGTCAAAGTGATCCCGGAAAATTTCTCCCATCTTTACTTATTGCGTATCCCAAAAATCTCATGAATCCCAGAAATCATGGTTCAGACAATCTTCACTTTTTCCCGCAAACGGGCGGAGAGTTTATCGCTGACGATGCGGTTTTGAATCGAATCGTGCTTGTGGTAATACTTGAGCAGATTTTCTTTCGCGACGCCATATTTCGCGGATTCTTCCTCGGCCAGTTTCTCTAAGTCTTCATCGGTCGCTTCGATGCCTTCGGATTCGATGAGCTTATCGCGGAGCAGCATCCATTTTGCGCGAGCATCCGCGATGGGCTGGTATTGCTCGCGGAATTTTGCGTCGTCGATGCCGTAAGTTGCGGGAAATCCGCGTCGGACGTTATCCTGCTCACGCTCTTCGAGCATCTGTCCCAGGATCGCGTTCGAAATCGCGCGCGGCACTTCGAAGGGGTGCATCTCCATGAGCTTCGCGACGATTTGCTCTTCGAGATTTTCCTCCGTATGCTTCGCTGCGGATTCTTCGAGACCGCGTTTTATTTCACCGCGCAATTCTTCCTCGGTCGAAAATTTATCTTCCGAGATTTTTTTGATAAGCGCCTCGTCGAGCGCCGGAAGTAAAACTTTCTGCGCTTCGAGCACGCTTACCTCCACGCGGCCGACTTCCTCTTTCATCATATCGGTTCCGGGTTCGCGCGTGCGATGCGGAAGCTCGACGATCAACTTCGCGCCAACTTCCGCGCCAACAATCGCCTTTTGCAATTCGGGAATGATTTCCGGATCGGCGAGATAAATTTCCGTCTCTTCCGATCTGCCGCCCTCTTTGCCTTCGGGCACTTCGAGTTCCGTCATTTGGATTTTGACGATGGTGTGAGCGTCATCTACTTTTGATGTTGGTTCCCGTTCGGCGAGACCGAAACGGAGCCGCTCGATGCGGTCGGTCACGTCTTTATCGGTGATCGTAAGATTTTTTTTCTCGACTTCCATGCCGGTGAAGTCCTTGATCTCGATTGTGGGCTGGACTTCATACATGATCTTGAAATGCGCGCCCTGACCGGGATGCCGATGCAGATCGGTCATGACGGGCGCGCCGAGCGGCTCGATTTTATGCTCTTCGGCGGCTTCGCGGAATTTTTTCTGAGCGAGTTTTTCCAGCGTATCGCCCTCGATGGCATCGCCATGCAGCTTTTTCACAATGGCGAGCGGCGCCTTGCCGGGACGAAATCCCGGCAGCGAAAGCCGCCCGCGCATCGTTTTATATGCATCGTCGAAAGCCGATTGCAATTCGGCCTCATCGACGTTAATTTCCAGCTCGCGCGCAATCGGCGAGCGTTCGTGGATTGTAGTATTCAAATTATAATGTAGCGCAAACTTCAGTTTGCGACTGAATAAAATAGTAGATCGCAAACTAAAGTTTGCGCTACAATAAGTGCCGGAGACAGGACTTGAACCTGCACATCTTGCGATACGAGATCCTAAGTCTCGCGCGTCTGCCAATTTCGCCACTCCGGCCCGTTTTTTCGGACAGACGCACGGTAACATTGCCAAAATAGGGTTCGTTGCAAACCCGGTGAGAACTTTCGAGCTTGTAACTCTCGTTCTAATTTATGTGTCTCTATTATTTTAACCACACTTTAGAAAGACAATTTATGAAACGATCTTACTTCGGAATTTCACTTTTGGCGCTTCTTGCGTTTGCTGGG
This sequence comes from Ignavibacteriota bacterium, assembly GCA_003151825.1. Classification (GTDB taxonomy): domain Bacteria; phylum Bacteroidota; class Ignavibacteria; order Palsa-1295; family Palsa-1295; genus PALSA-1295. The sequence goes on along the minus strand of PLYO01000036.1, from coordinate 57,484 downwards.
ACAGCGAACGCGAAAACCTGGACCATCATGTTTACGAATTTTTTCTATTCTGATAGCTCTTTGACTGTGAACGTCGGAGATACGATGGTGTGGAGTGGCGATTTTGGCTCCCATCCGCTTACTCTCGTCACTTCGCCGCCCGGAGCCGCAACGTTTTCGCATGTTCTGAATGGAAATTCCGGAGCAAATTTTCAATATATTGTGACAGCAACGGGTACGTATCACTATCATTGCGACAACCACTTTACACCGCCTCTTAACATGACTGGCTCCTTCACTGCTGTCGCTTCCGGAGTAGCCATCCCGCTGCAAAGCGCAATGTCCATGCAGCCGGTGTATCCGAATCCAGCGCAAAGCATGGCGATGGTCGATTTTACTCTTGCCAGCCCCGCCCACGTCACGCTTCGTATTTATGATGCGGCGGGGACACTCACCCAAACCCCAACCGACGAAAATATGGACGCCGGGCCTCACATGCTCATGATCGATACGAAGCAGCTTGCATCGGGGAGCTATCAATACGTGCTGCAAGCCGGAGACGCGGTGTTGCAGCGGTCGGCGATTGTGGTGAAATAAATCCCTCACTCGGCCTCTCCCCCCATGGGGGAGAGGAGTAAAAATGGAATTCGGGAATATATTCCCGGTGCCTCGTGGTTGCATCTCCAACATGTTATCGGATGCAACCCTCGAAAAAATTGCTGCGGCCCGCTGGGACCACCCCCCGGATGATTGGTCATCCGCCCCTCCTTCTACAGGAGGGGGAAAAGCTGAGTACCAAAATATCGGCGAACTGCTTTTCAGGCAAGCTCGCTATTACGATACCAAGCCCTATCTCATCTTCTACGATCTCGACGGCAACCGGAGTGAATTTAGTTACAAAGATTTCTTCGCGCTCGTGCTGCAATGCGCGAATGTGATGCGTGAGCGTGGCATCCGGCGCGGCGACCGGATTGCGACGATCAGCCACAATCATTCCGATACAGTGATCCAGTATTTCGCGGCGTGGCTCATGGGCGCGTGCGTCGTGCCGGTGAGCCTTTCGGAAGACGACAGCCGCATTCGTTTCGTGCTGGAAAATAGTCGCACAAAGCTTGCATTTCTTAGAGCGGATTATTCGGAACGGCTCTCTGCCATCCTCCAATCCGTCCCATGGGTCCAATCGGTCATATCGTGTAGTCAGGAATTTCACAAACTGCTACAGGCGGCAACTCCTTTTTTTTCAAGCGAGGAAGCCGTAACCATTGAAGACGAAGCGCTGATCGTCTATACCAGCGGCACGACGGGCAACCCAAAAGGCGTGGTGCTGACGCAACACAATTTGCTTGCCGACGCCAAAGGCATCGCAGAGTGGCATGGCATGACCAACGCCCAGCGCATGATGTGCGTCCTGCCGATTCACCATGTCAATGGAACTGTGGTTACGCTTGTCACACCGATGTTTTTTGGTGGGACGGTCATTCTCAATCAAAAATTTCAATCGGAGCATTTTTTCGAGAGAATTGAAAAAGAAAGAGTGAATGTCGTTAGCGTGGTGCCGACGCTCTTAGCGTTTTTGATTGAATATTACAAGTTCCCCTCTCCTTACCAAGGAGAGGGGTTAGGGGAGAGGTCATCCTTAAAACCAAACCTCTCCCCTGCCCCTCTCCTTGGTAAGGAGAGGGGTTCTTTGCGTCACATCATTTGTGGCGCAGGGCCACTTACCGTGGAACTCGGCGCGCAATTCGAGAAGATGTTCGGTATTCCGATTATCCATGGCTATGGCCTCAGCGAAACAACCTGCTATTCCTGTTTTCTTCCCATTGATTTAAGCGCGGAAGAGCATCGCCATTGGATGCGAGACTTTGGCTATCCTTCGATTGGCGTCGCCATTCCACAAAACGAAATGACGATCGCGGACGAATCGGGCCGCCCACTTGCGCCCGGCGAAAAAGGCGAAATCGCTATACGTGGCGAGAATGTGATGAAGTATTATTATGAAAATGACGAGGCAAACGAAAATACCTTCCGCTATGGATGGTTTCGTTCCGGCGATGAGGGATTTTATCAGCTCGATACAAACGGACGAAAATTTTTCTTTATCACGGGAAGAATAAAAGAGTTGATTATTCGCGGCGGCGTGAATATCTCTCCACTCGAAATTGACGAAGTGCTTGCGCTGTGCCCAAAGGTGAAAGCCGCGATTGCGGTCGGATTCGAAAATGATTTTTATGGCGAGGAGATAGGGGCGTATGTGCAACTCATTGAAGGCGCAGTGTTGAGCGCGGAAGAAATTCTCGCTCACTGCCGCGAGCATCTTCCATTCGCAAAATCGCCAAAAGCCGTCGTTTTTGGAAATGACATTCCGGTCACGAGCACCGGCAAATATCAACGCAACAAGTGCAAGCCGCTTTTCCTCGAGTGGAAGGCCGTACAGTTTAGAAAATGAAAATAAAATAATCAATTTTTGGCTATCTTTCCATCTATAAAATATCAAATCGTTTACCTTTCTTTAATTGATTGTTATGATTTTAATTCATTCGGGGTTATATAATGTTAAGGACTGCTGATTCCGATGAAAGCAGCGCTGGAACGGTTTTCGCTAACTATCAGCGTATGTAGGTTTCTGTAGCCATAACGTTCTAATCCTTATTCTAAAACTTAACCTGATTATGAAGTCCCGCGTTTTTCGCAGCTTCGCATTTTTCGCCGCATCGATCATTCTCTGCGGCGCGCCATCGCTCGCTATTGCACAATGGCACCAGGATTCGTCTCAAAACACGCTGGTGTGCGATACCGTCGGGCACGGGCAGCGCGATTATCCGCAAGGCTGCACCGATGGCGCCAATGGGGCCATCTTCGTCTGGCAGGATGCTCGAAATGGTACTGACCAAATCTACGCACAGCGCCTTGACATGAATGGACACCCCTTGTGGGCTCCAAACGGGGTGAAGTTAGCGACCCCCTCAGCCGGCGACTATGCTCAGACCAACCCGATCATTGCATCGGACGACAGCGGCGGCGCGTATGTGGTGTGGCTCGACAGCCGGGAGCCAGCTGTGTATGGAGTATCCCTTTTCGCTCAACACCTATTGGCCAATGGCGCGCTGGCTTATCCGGACACCGGGCTGTCCGTGGCCGTCGGTCTTAATGGCTGCAAAAACCCCACGCTATGCGATGATGGCTTCGGCAATGCGTTCGTGGCTTGGGAAGATTACCGGGCTACCAACCAATCGACCCGGCCCGACATATGGATGAACCGGCTATGGCGGAATGGAGTGAAATATGGCCTCATCGCAGCCGGTAAGGGCAGCGTTACCACCGTTAATTTAGGTGGACATCCTCCTAGGTATTCAACCTTTTTCCACGATCCGAACGGGAACTTCATGCCCTACATGATCAACCTCTATCTCGACATCCCCGGGAACGGCAACTATCAGATTCTTGCCGTGACAAACGATACTCAGATCACCCTCAAGGCATATCCCGCGTCCGGGACTTATTCTTATTCGGTCGATGGTCTGAATGGTCTGGCCATCGATACGATGCCCAATAAGCAGACGGGACCATGCATTATAAACGACGGCACGGGTGGGTGTTACCTCGCATGGACCACCAGTACTACCAGCCCTAACGCGATTTACGGAACCCATATCGACAGCACCTGCACCGCCTTGTGGGATCCCGCACCACAACCCGGATTTCTACTTTACAAAGATCCCAGTACCTCGAACTCGTCGAAAAATGTTTGGCTTAACCGGGACAGCAACCAGCTCCTGCTCACCTGGCAAGTAACCAGCTCTGCCAACAACGGCAGCCAGGAGGTCTATGCCCTGCGCATGCGCAATAGTACACCCAAGGATACTACGTTCGTATGGGGAAGCGCATCAAACGCGGTGGCTGTCACCAATCAGCCTTACGACCATATCAATCCGCGCATCTTTGGAGACGATTCGAGCGACTTCGGAGCGAAGGGCGTCCTTGTCCCGTTCATGGACGAGGAACCGGGTACGACCGACGACGATATTGCAATGGTCCGCGTCTTGGGTGACGGCAGCAACCTTTTGCCCAAGGCCGGCTTTTGGTTCTTCGAACAAAATAGCCACATGAACAATGACTTCCAAGCCGTCAAGATAACGGACCCGGCCGGCGCCGGAAAGCAGAACGGCGTGCTCGCCGTGTGGGACGATGCATGGGATGGAATAGATACCATGATTTACGCACAACGTATGGGCCGCGATGGCCGGAAGTATTTCCCGACTATGGGAACACTGAATTCATGGGGGGTTGCCATCAGTGGCAACAGCCCCACGAAACAGTGGAGCGCGAAACACCCGTGCCTTATTCCCCGAACCGATGGCGCAATCGCCGCATGGACCGATTTTCGAAGCGGAACGCCAGCCATTTATGCCTCGCTTATCCTTATGAACGGTTCTCTTTGGATTCCTTACGACACCAACCCGCCCGTCCTGACTGTCCAGTCGAGGAGACCGAGCGACAATGACAGCCAATGTAACTCGCAATGCACCACCGTGCTCGTCGTGGATACTGGGTCGCTGGCAATGGGGATCGACACCGTGATTCCAGTTGCGATGAACAACATGCAACTCGAAATATCTCCATTTACTAAAGGGGTAGACTCCGTTACCTTCACCGTTTGCGTGATCGATTCTTTTCGTAATGGTACGGCCACGGTTAATGTACAAGATGCTAACTCACTCGCTCAGAGTATGAGCTTTAGATATTGTACCATTCCCGACACCTCAGCCCCACTGGTCACATGGGACACGACTTCGCCATGGCTCACGCTGCATATCCAGGATAACCGTCCGTGGGATCGGGGGCTTCGTTCTGTCATTTTGTTGGATGGTTCCAACGTCGGCTTTTCGCCCCTGCTCAGTTCGGTAATACCGGGCCAGCGGCTTTTCGAACCTCGGTTGACGTTACAAGATTCATCGTTACCCTCGCACTGCTCCATTCGCGTGAGCGACACGGCCGGGAATTCTGCGAACTACTCGTTCTCGCGACAGGGTGTTTCCGGGGTTTCATGGGAAATCCAGAGGAACATTTCGGTTTCGCTATTTCCGAACCCAATGAACAACATCACAACGATCCGGCTCGAAGGAGCGAATTCGGGTGAGGTAGCCGTGATGGACGTGCTCGGCCGCTTAGTCGATCGCTTTCATATCGAAGGCTCTTATCTATGGCAACCCAAGCAACTGCAGCCTGGAACCTACATCGTTCGAGCATTAATAGGCGATCTCGTGGTCTATAAGCGAATCGTAAGAGAATAGGCTCCAGTTCACCGAGCGGTAAAACCGAGCGGTAAAATTGACCTATCTCTCACACGGGAGCGAGTAATTGAGTATTTTTGTGGCATGGAAAAAGTAAAGCTCGCTCTCGTGGGGTGCGGAAACGTCGCTCAGGTCGTTCATTTGCCGGTGCTCGAACACATGCCGGATGTCGAAATCGTGGCCCTCGTCGATCCGGACAAGCGCAAGGCCGAGGCTATTGCCGCGCGTTCGCATATTCCTTCCGTTTTTACGTCGCTCGATGCGCTGTTTGCTTCGCCGGTCGCGCAGGATTTGCATGCTGTCGATCTTTGTACACCGACCGATACGCACCGTCCCCTTGCCATTCAGGCGATGGAACACGGTCTGGACGTACTCGTGGAGAAACCAATTGCACGAACGGCAAAAGAAGCGCGCGAGATGGTCGCGTGTGCCGAGCAGCAAGGCCGCAAGCTAATGGTCGGGATGAACAATCGCTTTCGGCCCGATACGATGATGCTAAAAACCTTCATCGACAAGAAGGAACTCGGAAAAGTCTTCTATATTAAATCCGGCTGGCTGAAGCAGCAATCGAGCACGTCTCCCTGGCATCAGCAAAAAGAGAAGTCCGGCGGCGGCGTGATTCTCGATCTCGGAATAGCCATGCTCGATCTTGGGCTTTGGCTTCTCGATTATCCGGACGTGCTAACCGTGAGTGCGAGCACCTATCATCTTCACACGAAAACAGTCGAAGATTCCGCCGCAATCTTCATGCGCGTTGCAGGAGATATTACGATTACGACGGAAGTAAGCTGGACCTTCCATCGCGAGAGCGATTTTTATTATTGCAACGTCTATGGCGATGACGGGAGTGCCTTCATCAACCCGCTCAAAGTGATGAAACGCGTGCATGGCAACCTTATTAATCTCACGCCGGCGAAGCAGCAGACGCCCGTCGCACTATATAAAAAATCGTATGAGAACGAGTTGCGTTATTTCATCAATACGGTCAAAGGGATTGTCCCGCTCGTATCCTCCGGGCAAGAGGCCGCGAAACGCATGACGGTGGTCGAAGCGATCTATCAATCGGCTTCAAAGAAAAAAGAAATCGCGATTACCAAAAAATAAGGCCGGCCTTCGATGTAATCGATGCTCGCATTTTCCTCCTTCCACCTGATTGCAATCGGCGCGCTCGTCACGCTGATGGTTTTGGGCGCGGTCTTTTTTGCCGCCGCGCGAAGCGGATGGATGAGGAACGGCTATTTCAGCTTGCCATCGGTGGTGCTCATCGTGTTGGGTCTCTTTATTTTATTTCAGGGCTTGGGTAGCGGCATAACGCTCGCCGTGGTTGGGATCCATGTCGAGAACCATCCTATCGCGGCGCTGACCATCAACGGCCTTTCTGAGATCACGATCCTGATGGCGGGAGCGGTCCTCATCTCAAAAGTGGCCAGACAAAATCTTTTCGCGGTCTTTCGTTTGGAAGGCATCCGTGAAACGCCACTTGCCGCTTATGTGCTTGCGGTTCCCATCATGCTGATGGCCCAAATCGGAGGCAGTGCATTCTCCACGCTGTTCGAGCACTTTTGGAAATTTTTTCCAGATTTCTATCGCGCCCTCGATACATACGAGACCGCAAGCGATACCGCGATGCAAGGGCTTGTTACCGCGAACGGCCCAATGGATTTTCTGCTCATTCTTCTCTTCGTGGCAATCGTTCCCGCACTTGCGGAAGAAACGCTGTTTCGCGGCTTCGCGCAAACGAACATCGAGCGAAGCGGCCAGCATCATACGCGGCCATACGTCGCGCTTTTTGTAGCTTCTCTTCTGTTTGCGATGGTCCATGGAAGCCTGTTCAAGCTTCCCGGACTCTTTGTGCTCGGCCTTACGCTCGGCTGGTTGACCTATCGCACGAATAATCTTTTTGCCGGTGGTCTGGCACATGCTCTGAATAATGGCTTCATCGTGGCCGCGCTCTATTTTAGCCCCGAGCAGATTTCAGTAAAATCGAATACGAACCTTGTGGGCGCGACAGGGTTATCGGGCGCGGAATCTTTGATCGCACTTGCGGTGATTCTCCCATTGATGGCACTCTTTCTGATACTCTTTAATCGCGTCACCGCCAATTTACAAGCACGCGGAAACGCGGAACGAGCGTTACAAAAGCGATTGGCACCACCCATAACATTCCCCGCCGAAGACATAAATATCGAAAACCCTCCAACCGAATATGAGTAATCTTACCCAGCGAATTTTGGTCGCGGTCATCGCGATTCCACTCATTATTTATGTAGCATTCAAGCCGTATAGTCTGCTTGGGCTGACGGTTATCGTTGCGCTCCTTGCCATCCATGAATTTTATGGCCTCGCAAAAGCAAAAGGATTTTCGCCGCAGATCGTGCTCGGAATGCTGCTTACGGCGTGCATCGTTGTGAGCTTCGCGCATTTTCGGCTGCAGGTCAATCCAACCGTGGAATTGCTCCCGGTCGTGCTCATTGCGGGAACGATCTCCATTTTTATCGCCGAGCTGATAAAAGGTTACCCCAATCCATCCGTGCAAGTCTCCGCCACGATTGCCGGCGCACTCTATATTGGGATGGGACTCGGCGGGTTTTACGGCATCCACGAATATTTTTATATACACGGAGCCGAAAATCCTCTAACCGTCGATCCGCACTTAGTTTCGATCGAGGCAGGTTACTTCCTCGTGGCGATGCTCGCCTCGATTTGGATTTGCGACAGTGCCGCATTTTTCGTGGGCCGGAACTTTGGCCGTCATAAGATTGCCGACCGCATCAGCCCGAACAAAACATGGGAAGGCGCCATTGCCGGACTCATCGCTGCGATTGCGACATGGCTTCTCGTGCGCGTGTATATCGGTGGACTGGAAGAGGTTTCACTTTCTACTGCCATTGCAATGGGCCTTATCGTTGGCGTGATGGGGCAAGTTGGCGATTTTGCAGAGTCGATGCTAAAGCGCGACGCCGGCGTGAAGGACTCCTCCACGCTCATTCCCGGTCACGGTGGCGTGCTGGATAGAATCGATTCTATTCTTTTCGTTGCGCCGCTAACATATCTTTACCTTCAACTCTTCGGAATTTAAGTTATTCGAAGAACTCCGCATGGAGCTTTTTCACGACGCGGTTTGCCACGTCATCCTGCACGACGAGGCTGATCGCGCTTTCGGAACCACCGTAGGAAATCATCTCGCAATTCGTCCGGCCCAGCGCACGGAACATGCGCGCGGCAATGCCGGATTGCGTTTGAAGTCCCGGCCCGACTAAAGTAATGAGCGAGCGATTCGTTCCGAGCGCCAGCGTGGCCAACCCTTCACATGCTGCCCGAAGCAGAGGGATCGCGCCTGCATCGCCGAAGGCATAGGAAGCGCCGTCAACAGAAAGCGAGACGGCCAGTGGAATCGCGCCCGATTTTCCGAGAGCATCCCACACGGTTTGCTGCACAGCAGGATTGGGTTGCAAGCCATTCGCGGAAATACGAACAAGCGAAATCGATTTTTTGACTGCGATGCCGGTCATCGCTCGTGTCTCTTCGGTTTGATGGACAATCACAGTCCCTTCTTTTTCCGGTTCTTTCGAAGAGAGTACGCGGACGGGAATAGATTTTTCAACCGCCGGCCAGATCGTCTCGGGATGAAGAACTTTTGCTCCGAAAAACGCAAGCTCGCTTGCTTCGTGGAATGAAATCCGTTCAATCGTTCGCGCTTGCGGAGCAATACGCGGGTCGCACGTCATGATGCCGGCAACGTCGGTCCAGATTTGAATTTCCCGCGCGTTCAAAGCCACGCCCATGATGGCAGCGGAAAAATCGGAGCCGCCTCGGCCTATCGTCGTCGTCTCTCCGGCGAACGTACGGCCAATAAATCCCTGCGTAACGCCGACCGCTCCTTTTGCGAGAGCCGAACGTACGCGCTTCATCCGCCGATGAATTTCGCCCGTCATTGGACGCGCGGAGGTGAATTCATTCGATGTGATAAAAAAATCGCGCGCGTCGAATAAGTGGCAGGTAATGGTATCTTCTTGCAACCGCTCCGCGAGCGCGGCATGAAAGATTGTAGATGATGCGCGCTCGCCAAGAGAATGCATTTGGTCGCGGCTTTTCAGCGTGAGTTCGCCGAGCAGATTCACGCCGCGCGCGAGCGTACGAAGCTCTTCCCATAAGCCGTGGAGTGTATGATGAACATTCGCGAATGCCGTGTCATCCGAGATCAACTCGCGCGCGATGCGAGCATGGCGAACTTCCAGCTGATCGATAGCGGCAAGCGACTCCTTTGTCGTTTCTTTCAATGCGAGTTCGCTAATTCGAATAAGCACGTTTGTAACACCGGCGCACGCGGAGAGGGCAACGAGCGGCCGCGAGCGGCGCGTGATGCCATGCTCGCGTACGATCTCCACCGCGCGCGCCATCGCAGCAGCATCTTCGACGGACGTGCCACCAAATTTTTGTATAACGATCTTCAAAGTGCTAAGTGCTAAAGTGCTAAGTGTTAAATACTAAATCGCTGAGTGCTCTACGTATAGTCTTGAACAAGATTATTTGCAATTTATTTCAGATGAAGAAGACAACCCTGATCTCCGACTTAGCACTTCAGCACTTACTTATCCAACCACACATATTTCAGATCGATCCGGTTCATGGGATCGAGCGGATTATCGCGAACATAAGGCTGGACCAGGCGGTAATGCTCTTCATAGAATAGCGGGATGGAAGGCGCTTCATAGGCCGCAATGTTTTCAGCCTGCGCATAGAGCCCCATGCGCTTCGATTCATCCGTCGTGGCAATGGCCCGATAGAAAAGATCGTTAAATGGCTCGCTATTCCACCGCGCGCTGTTGGGATAACTTTTATCGTTTCCATTCTTTGGCACGAGACGTCCATTCAGAAGATTCAAAAAGTTCTCCGGTTCTGGATAATCGGCGTACCATCGTGTAAGCCACAGTCCAAGTTTTCCATCTTCCGAGCCATCGAGCAACTGCGCGGACTGCATCACCTGCAAAGTTACATTCAGCCCAATGTTCTGCCACATGCGCTGCACCGCTTCGGCGATTTGCATCGGGCGCGGTTCGTTATAGACCGAAAGCGTAATCGCCGGAGCGCCGCGTCCGGCAGGATAACCCGCGATTTCGAGCCAGTGTTTTGCGCTGTCGGGATTGTATGCGATACCGTGGACGTCGTCGATCGGATAGCGGATAAATGCCGGTGGCACGATGCCGTGATCGGCTACGCCATGCGGCGCATTCTTCAATACATATTTTACAATGCTCTCGCGATCCACTGCAAACGACATCGCGCGCCGGAGCGCCATGTTGTCGAATGGCGGCTTCGAGCATAGAAACTCCATGAAGTAGCTGTTCATCGCCGAGACATGCTGTAACGTATATTTTGAATAACTTGACGTGAGTTGTTTGTCCGGAGTCACAATCTCCTGGAAGCTTTCGGTCGGGATAGTAAAGTCCTCGTCTTCGGAGCCTTGAAGGAACGATTGTAACAGCGTCTTATCGTCTTTGATGAGCGTAAATTTCACTTCGTCTAAAAGTGGTAAATGGTTACCTGCGGAGTCATATTCCCAATAATTCGGATTTCGCGTGAGAAGAATTTCCTGATCGGGGTTCCAATGCACGAAACGAAATGCGCCCGTTCCGACAGGATGCTGAAAAAAATCCTTGCCATAATGCTCGACGGCTTCGCGCGGCACGATATAGCCAAAGCTTGTCGTCAAATGTTCGAGAAACGGCGCGAAGGGCTTTGTGAGCTGAACGGTAAATGTGGAATCATCTACAATATGAAAGCCGCTCACTTCGCGTGGCGCAGTGCTTCCAGCCTGCGCCCCGGCGATATTAGTGCTTCCAGCCTGCGCCCCAGCACTATTAAAGTACTCATTCGCCCCTTCGACGATGTCCTGAAATACCCAAAAGCCGGAGGTCAGCGTTTTCGGATTGCATACCCGCTCGAACGAGTATTTCACGTCGCTTGCCACCATTTTGCGTCCCTTGCCTGCGGGAAAACAGGAGTCATCGTGAAATAGCACATCGGTGCGAAGATGGAAGGTGTAATTCATGCCATCGGATGAAATCTCCCATGATTTCGCAAGCTCCGGCACAAGTTCGAGCTTGGAATTATTTTCGACGAGTTTATCGAAGATATTCGTGCCAATATCGTCCTCCACTTTGCTGTTCATCCGCACCGGGTCAAGCGAGGAGGGATTTCCCCGGATTTCGTTCAGCGTGTAAGTGCCGCCAAGTTTTTTTCCGCCGAGGCCATTTCGGAAGGCTGCTGTTTCGTGTTTTCCGCAGCTGACAAGGACAGAAAGGACGGTAAGCGACCAAAGGGACACGATGAATGACCCCAGATAATTCTTCATTCTCAATTCTTAATTGATTTGTGGTCAGGGGCGGAATCGAACCGCCGACACAAGGATTTTCAGTCCTTTGCTCTACCGACTGAGCTACCTGACCGTTCGGGGAAAAGATGAAAGATGAAAGATAAAAGATGATTAGCGGGTGCGGTAACAGTCGGGTTCATAAAGGGAGTTTCCGAACAGAGTAAGGACTTAAACAGGCCGTTCTGGGAGTTTACTATGTCTTTGAATCATTTTGGGCATACTAACGCATCGCATTTCCGCACCAATCCGATGATCCGTCGCACGCTTTTCTGTTCTATTTTCGCCGTATCCATTTTATCGACGGCTGCGTTGGCGCAGCGCGGCAAGACATTCACCGGGCCAAGCACTGCGCCGCAAAACGCGCCTTTGCCCATCATGCCGCCGGACAAAACTCTGGGAAAAACCAACTGGAGTTTCCTGCCGCTTGGCGCAAGCCGCGCCGATGAGTTTGTCGCCGGCCATCCCACATACGATGGGCGCGGAGTCATTATCTTTATTTTCGATACCGGAGTCGATCCGGGAATCGATGGTCTCCAAACGACAACCGAGAGCAAACGAAAAATCATCGATGTGCGCGATGTTTCCGGAACGGGCGATGTAAGCTATATTGCAGCCGAGCGCGTTGGCGATGAACTTCGCGTTTCTGGCAAAACCGTCTTGCGTGGGATGAATGCCATTAATGTATCGGCCATCGATGGGCATTATTATTACGGCGCGCTGAATGAACAGCGATTTCAAAACGGTTTGGGCGATCTCAATTTCAATGGCAGCGATACCGATACGTTCGGTGTGCTCGTATATGAAGATTCCGATAATCATTATGCGGCCTACGTCGATTCCGATGGCGATCGCGATCTCACGAACGAACATAAAGTTACCAATTATCATGAGCATTTCGATACATTTGCATTCCATTCCACCGATAGCACAATTTCCTCCGCTCGCAGGCTGACGGGCGCAGTGAATATCTATCCCAATCGGCACATCGTCTCGCTCTATTTCGATGACGGCAGCCACGGCACTCATGTGGCCGGTATTGCATCAGGCCATAACATCGACAATCAAACTGGATTCAATGGCGTGGCGCCCGGAGCGGAAATTATTGCTGTAAAATTTGCGGATAATAACGCGGGCGGCGTAACGGTCAGCGGCTCGATGCAACAGGCGTTCGAGTTCGCGGCGGAAACCGCGAGGTCGCAACCCAAACCCGTTGTCGTAAATATGAGCTTCGGCATTGGGAACGAATTGGAGGGCCAGGCCGCGATGGACAAATGGCTCGACAGCCTACTTGCCGCTACGCCGAACCTCACCGTGTGCGTCTCCGGCGGCAATGAAGGACCGGGACTTTCGAGCATCGGCCTTCCCGGTTCGGCCAGCCGCGTGATTGCGAGCGGCGCGGCGCTGCCTGCGGACGCGGCGCGCGATCTTTACGGAATTTACCTCACCCATCCCGTTATCTTTGATTTCTCCTCGCGCGGCGGCGAGCTTGCAAAACCGGACATCATTGCTCCGGGCACGGCCGTCAGCACCGTTCCGGATTATGTCACCGGTGACAGATACAATGGCACGAGCATGTCCTCGCCTTATACCACCGGCTGCTGCGCGCTGCTGCTTTCGGCAATGAAACAAGCCTTCCCTGCCTGGACGGTGAACGCTTACGCCATCAAACGGGCAATGCTGCTTTCCGCCGCTCACATCGATGGGGCAACGCCGCTCGACGAAGGCTATGGGATGATTGACGTGCCGGCGGCCTTCGAATTGCTCTCACGCTGGCAGCGCATGGGGTATGTTCCTGTTCCTGTTTCAATCGAGGCAAGCGTTCCTTCGGCGATTAAAACGGGAACTGCGGCTTATTTTCATGCGGGGAATTTTCCTCAAAATGGCGAGCGCGAAACCTTCACCGTTCAACCCGAAGAGCCTACGGGAGCAAGCGCGCGCCAACGCGCCATCGGAATGGAAGCATTCGATCTTGTTTCGGACGCGGAATGGATGTCACCGCTTCAGTCCAGCATTTACCGGCGCGGTTCCGGACCGATGGACGTGGATGTTCGCTATAATGCAAAGCTCTTGCAAAAGCCGGGACTTTATTCGGGAAGGATTTGGGCGTACGAAAAAGGCGCGCCGCATACTCGAAATGATGCGCGGTTCGAGTTAGTCAATTCCATTGTCATTCCGCATACATTCTCGGATCATAATGAGTATCGCGTGGCGCTTACCGATCAAACGCTCGCTCCCGGTGGAGTGCAACGCGAGTTTTTTGCGATTCCACCGGGAGCGAAGGAGATAAAAGTTACCCTTTCCACCCGCGATCCGAAAGGAAATTGTTCTGTCTCGCTGTTCGATAATGCGGGGCAGGAAATTTCACGTCTCAGTATTCGGAATGGTTCCAATTCGCGGACTTCGACGAGTTATTTTTCCGGCTCACAACTCACACCCGGCATTTGGGAGGCGGATTTATCGCGCACCATGTCCAGCGAGGATGAGCGCGATCTCGCAGTCGATTTCACGGTGGAAATTCAGCCGATGGATATAGACGACCTCGAAACAAGCGTCGATAACCGTGGCCGCGCTGCATTGCGAACCGAGATCGCAAATCCGTCGCTGCTCGATTACGAGGCCGAACCCGAGGCAAGCATCGCCGGCTATGAGCGCACGATTGATACAGTGCTAACAGAGAGCGATCTTTTTACGCTGCCGTTTTCCGCGCAGCCCGGAGAACGAGGAGTTGTGTTTAACATTTCGCTCCCAGCCGATGACTACGATCTTTTTACCGACATCGCCTGTCAGGTTTTGCATCCGGATTCGAGCGCGGTGTTTAATTCCGCATTCGATTATCGTACAAAAATCGTTCCAGTATTGTTCGGCTCGCAGAAGGACGATTCTTCGGCAAGCGCGGATATCTCTGGAAATTATCTTCTTTACATTCGCGGCGGTCTCGCGCTTCCAGACCGCCCGCATCCCTGGCGCCTGCACATTGTGGAGCAGCGTTATTTGCAGCATAGCACCTATCTCGCGCCTACGCCTTCCGAACTATCGCTCACGCCGTATCAATCGCAGGAGTTGGAATTCCAGTCGAGCCGCAGCGCGCCAAGCGCTCCCGAAGGCTATCGTCGCTTTGGCAGTATGGAACTGAAAAAATCGGATAAGGATGAAATCCAAGTTCCTATCCAATGGTAAGCGTCTCAGTGAATGGTTAGTATGCCGGATGGAGCGCTCGATGACCATACATTTTGGAGAGCAAGCGTGTCGCCCAATCCAATAAACTCCGAGAGCTGTCCCCACAGGATGATGAGGGGCGATGGGCCTGATGCCTTATTCGACGCAACCCCGAACGAAGGTTCCAGCGTAACTTCTAATTTTGCTCCCGCATCGTTGAGCGGCGCGGGATTATATCCGCCCGGTAATGAATAGTCGGCGTTCGTAGGGGCGGCGCAGGCGCTGTCAGGATTCGTAAACGCGCCGTAGAAGAACTGATGGATGGGATAAAAATTCGAGTCAAGCACCCATAAGCCGTAACTCCATCCCATCGGAGCAATGGGCATGTTCGCGGAGCTTGCCTCGGGAATCCCGTGAATAAATCGCATCAAATAAAACTCGTATTTCGCAAGATTCGTATCGCTGGATTTCGTGGTGAACGTAACCGTCGTTTGGGCCAGAGCATAATTGCCAACTCCGCCTGGATTCGTTGCGCTTAACAATGCCGAGCCCGATCTTGCGTTAAATGTGCCTGTCATCAGCATACTCGTCGGCTTTGCAGGAATGGAGGATGGCTCGATCGAGACGTATGCACTTGCGATCGAATCGATCGGCTGAGAGAGGTTGTATGTGCCGGAAAAATCCAGAGAATCTCCCGACCTCGATGAAGCCCCAAGCGGTATCGCATACCATGCTGAATCCCCGATCAGTCGTATCCATAGCACATACGCGCCGTTGGCCGCTTCGAGCGGCCGTAGGTTAGCAATATGAAGTTGGTATTGTGGCTTGGCAACCGTGGGCGCGCTCGTGGACGAGCACCCGCCAAAGGACACTGTCAATATCAGCGCAACGGCACATCCATAGTGGCGAAGATTGAGCATTACTTCGAACGCCCCGAATTTTTTCTTGCGGCGACCTTCGGCGAATTCAAAATAGATGGCGGCACATCGATCGTCATTCTTAGCAGCGCGGCCGCGAGCGTTTTGCCCTGCGCGTCCTGCTTCAAGCTGACCGTCCCCCCACCGCCCAAGGTATTATGCAGAAGAAAATTCAGCGCCCAAAGATTTGGCAACTCGAATCGCTCGACCGGCCCGAAACAAATCCCTTTAAAATGCTTTTTGACCGCCGCGCGCGTAACTTTTTCTTTGATAATCGGATAAAACCGTTCCTCGCGCGCAATGAGGCCGATGTTCGCGGCGTCCCCTTTGTCGCCCGAACGCGCGTGGCATAAATCGAGAAGCTGAATTTTCATGTTACTTCTCAACAACCATGGTAATGTACGGGTGCCATAATCCTTCTCAAGGCTTGAAGAATGCTGCAAGCGAGAGATAGATCGAAGTGATGTGCCAGCTGCTGGCGCCGTGAATGCCAATATCGGTTGAGGGATCAAGAGGCACGTCCGGACGAATATTGTTTAAGGGCAAATCCACGGTGAGCATCGGCGCGACATCCAGTCCGAACAACGCGAACTTATATCCCACGGAACCCCTGACTGCGTACCGCATAGCCCGGAGATCGCCCATCGAGCTATCCACGTCCTCTGCGGGATCGGGGGTCGGCCGACTAATATGCTGGTACGAGTTTGAGATTAGGTAATCGGCTTCCGGCGCGACTTGAAAGAATAGCCCCGAGTCATGAATTTTATAGCGAACATACGGCCCAAATGTGATATATCGCATTTGAACATTGATCTGATCGCCGCTTAAGGGATCGCTTGGAACCTCATAAGCGGTGAACGCTTGAAGATCGAATCCAGGCTCGACGCCGAAAGTAAAATCGCTCGCGGAAAGGATGTCGTAAAAGATGCCACCCGTAAACCCGATCCCCTTCCCATTCCAAATTCCGTTCCCAGACTGGAAGATACATCCGCACGGCGCCCGGAAGGAACCATTCATAATATTGTAACTTGCACCTGCTTCAATACCCCATTGCGAAAATAGCGCACAGGGTTGGATGAGACTTAGAAAAAAAACGAATACAAGAAGAAGAGCTTGTTTCATTTCCGATTAATAAAAATTATACTCAAAACGAGCGAAGACAGTATTCGGACGTCGCTCTGGTAAACTGCTATAAAGCAGCGCCACATACGCCACATCGAAACGGGCGATGGAATTCAGAATCACTTGCGGTCCGAATGAAAGAAGGAACTCATTGCCTTGCTTGGGCAAGCTTGCTCCATTCGTTACGTGATCGTACCAAGATTGGTAATCGAGAAATTCTGCGTAGATGTTAATGTTCGCATCGGAAAAACTTGTATAGCGCGGCGGATACACCAAGTATCCGGTTGATAGAATCGTATTAATTCCCTTGATATTGGAATAAGAACCATTCGAAAGGGGAATGTCCTTCAAAGCGCCTGCTGCTCCCGCTGAAAGGGAAGTAGCAAAACGGTTTTCCAGAAGCGTTGCAATCAGTCCGCCGGTAGCAAAGGGTCCGCTTCCATTGAACGAAAAAGTCGGGTACGTGCTATGCTGTTCTCCTGCTAATGCTTCGCCAAATGCCGCTACACGAAAATGATACTTGAAGCCATCGTCGTTGTATAGGCGGTATTTTGCATACAGCCCATACGTTTCGACTCCGAAACCGTTCAGTTGATTCGAGCCGAATATTATCGGATGAAGCATCAGCGATTTATCGAAGCCATACATCCCCTCGATTCCTATTCTGGAAATTGTATGATCGCCTTCCCACGATTCTGACGATACCCGAACTCCCCAGAAACCGGCGGGCATATTGCTCGCCGGTTCTGTTTGGATAAAGAGTTCTTGCGCGTGAACCCGTGCCGCCACGAAGAGCACAAGAAAGATTATAGTTGCATGCTTCATAGCGTTACATGATATAATCTTCCGGTTTTGCTATGCTCTCCAAAATCGACTGACTTCGAGAGCACCGCATATTCCTGTTTCGTCACATACGGCTTATCGACAAACTGAAGTTCCACCGGCCCAGAGAGCGTTTGCCCATGGACACCGACGAAATCGTAAGTATCGCCGTTATAGACGAAATGATAGTCCTTGCCGATCTTTACATTATCGAATCGGAACACCGCATGCACGAAGCGGACCGAAAAGCCAGCATTTTCGATCATTTTGCGAAGATCGTCGATCGAGACTTTCAAGCCGCTCTTGAACGTAATGTGTGTGACGAGCGCATTGAGGTCCGTCGAGACCGAGTCGATAAATGGCAACGTTTTAAGCGTTGCCGCAACCCCGCGTGAGCACATCGAGCATGTAAGTCCGTTAACTCCAACATCCGCGCTCACGAATTGCGCTCGCGCGGAAAAAGTAATACCGAAAAAAAGTACAAGAAACAATGTTGTTGTTTTCATTTTAAAAATCCTTTCAAAGTTTGAAATTAACGCTTGCCGGAATATCGGAATGATATTCCGGCAAGCCGATTATGATTTATTTGCAGCATGCCATCGTCATAGCGCAGCTTCCGCTATCGCACACCTTGCCGCAGCACACGGCGCAGCTATCGCACATCTTGACAGAGCAAGAGGCGAGGCTATCGCATTTACAGGTAGGCACTTTCGATGCGGGAGCTTTGAAATTCGCCGTCGCGGAAAGCGACGACCCAATGGTAAGCAGCCCTATAGCGAGGGTTGTCGAAAAAATGAGATTTTTCATAAAAATATAATCCTTTGTCCTTAAAAATGTGAATGCAGCGTTCGGCCAACGGGGCCATTGGTATGCCAGCTTTACAAAAAAGCAAGCGCATACCGGACACGCGGGCGCTGCAATAAAGCCCGAGTATCGGAATTTGGAAAAGGATTATTTAGATGCGGAACGAGCGGTTCAGGACAAACCGGGGTGGGCTGCTATCGAAAAATCGAGATTCGGTTAGCGGTGAAATTGCCAGCAATGGTGAGAGCACTGCTGGACTTACCGTAAAGTGTAGAACCTGTGGTGAAGAAGGTGCTGGAGCGTCCGTTTTATTAATGGGCGTTGCATCCTGCTTGTCGTAAGCGCAGATTGGGCACGTCGGCGGCTTGTGATTGCAATGCTTCGCATGGGTTGCCATGTTCTGGCAGCAACTTGCGGTTCCAGCTTTCATAAAGCAAAAAGCCATCGGCGCAACGGCAAACGTGCTGGATAAGAATACCAGAGCGGCGAGCGTAATCCGAGCGAATTTAGCTTTCATAATTAGTCAAACGTGGAAGCAGGAAAAATGATTCGTCACGCCATGCTTATGCTCGTGATTAAAGCTTTGCAATTGATGTAATCCGGGTCACAACAAAATTCCCTTCGCCCCGGTCTTGCAAGGTAAACGCGACCGAATCCCCCACTTTTAACTCGCGTAACGACTTGGGCTGATCGCAATAGTATTCCATCGTCATGGCATCCATCACGTTCGGGATTGTGCCGTGATCGAGCGTGATGGTTCTGGCTCCGGTGTCAATCGCACGGACGATTCCCTTGCCCGATCCTTCCTTGACAGGCCCGGCAGAAATATTCGATGTGTCCGCCGCAGGTGGCTGAACCCGATCTTGCTTTGAGCAAGCGGCAATAAGTAACGCTCCTAAAATCAGGATAGTGAGATTTCTCGTATTATTCATAAATCGCATTTTGATGATAGGGATATAACGAATGGAAACGATCCCCGTTCCTAACTTCAAAACTTAGTTTAGCCGAATAGGTTTCTGACAGGTACGCACTTCCCTTGCCTCTTCTTCGTTATACTCTTCCTCATGGCCTGGTTTACCCGATCGAAGGAAAATATCGAGTCCCGCAAGGGGCAGGACGGCGGCAACGCTGCCCCGCGCGACATGCCGGATGGCGTCTGGGCAAAATGCTCCGAGTGCAAGGAAATCCTCTACCAGAAGGTAATCGAGGAAAACCTTTACACTTGCCCGAATTGCAATAAACATTTCCGCATCGGGAGCACGGAATATTTCCGGATTTTGCTCGATGATGGACTCGAAGAAGAAATCGCGGCGGACTTGCGTCCCGCCGATCCGCTGGGCTTTGTCGATTCGAAGCCGTACCCTGCCCGCATTGCCGATGCCGAACGGAAAACACATTTGCATGAAGCGATTCGGGTGGGAACCGGACATCTCGATGCGCGTCCTGTAGCGATGGGCGTAATGGATTTTGCCTATGTCGGCGGTTCGATGGGATCGGTCGTCGGCGAAAAATTTGCGCGTGCTATTGACGTTGCGATGGACCGACGATTGCCATTTATCATGGTCTCGAGTTCCGGTGGCGCGCGCATGCAGGAAGCGGCAATTTCGCTCATGCAGCTTGCAAAAACAAGCGCCAAACTCGCGCAATTTGCGGAAGCGAAACTGCCGTATATCTCCGTACTTACCGACCCGACAACAGGCGGCGTAACGGCCAGCTACGCCATGCTCGGCGATGTGAACATTGCCGAGCCAAAAGCGCTCATTGCCTTCGCCGGGCCGCGTGTCGTCGAGCAGACGATTCACAAAAAGCTTCCCACGGGTTTCCAGCGCTCGGAGTTCGTGCAGGAGCATGGTTTCATCGATATTATTTCGCACCGGAAGGAATTGAAAGCGACGATATCCAGAGTTCTGAACCATCTTTCCAATCCGTCATTGCGAGGAGAAATTGCGGAACGATAGTGGAGCAATTTTGACGAAGCAATCTCTCGCTATTCCTGAAAAGATTGCTTCGTCGAATAAAACTCCCTCCGGTCGTTTTATTCTCCTCGCAATGACATGAAGACAAAATCTCCAACGTTCATCCCGTGAATCCATCCAATCCGCCGCGCATGACCGATCATGCGCGTAATCCCGGTTCTGTGCGTCTCATCGGCTTCCCGATGGACTTGGGCGCGGGCCGGCGTGGAGTGGATATGGGACCTTCCGCGCTGCGCATTGCTGGCGTGAGCGAGAAACTTCGCGCGCTTGGATACCATGTAATCGATGCCGGCGATATCGAAATTCGCAATGCGGAAGTCCAGGAAATCGAAGACGTAACGCTTCCCTATTTGCCAGAGATTGCAAATGCGTGTACCTTGCTTGCCTCCGAAGTAGAATCCGCGCTCGATCGTGGCGAATTCCCTCTGGTGCTCGGCGGCGATCATTCGATGGCCATTGGAACGATTGCCGGGATTGCAGCACACTGCAAAAGGCTGAAGAAACGGCTTGGCGTAATTTGGATCGATGCCCATGCCGACATTAACGTTCCCGAAACTTCGCCGAGCGGAAATATCCATGGGATGCCGGTTGCGGTTGCGCTCGGTATGGGAACAAAGACGCTTACGAATATCGGAGGTAACGGGCCAAAACTCCAGCCCGATCAGCTAATCTATATTGGCCTTCGCTCGGTCGATGAAGGCGAGCGCGCGCTTATTCGCAAGCTCAAAATCGAAGCACACACGATGGCTGATCTCGACAAGCAAGGCGTTTACATGCTTATTACAAAAGCTGTTGATTCGATGCGAAAAAAAGTCGATCACTTACACGTCAGTTTCGATCTCGATGTGGTCGATCCGGCGATCGCAAGCGGAGTCGGAACGCCCGTACCCGGTGGACTCACGTATCGTGAGGCGCACCTTATTATGGAAGTCATTGCCGATACGGGCTACATGGCGTCGATGGAGATAGCTGAAGTAAATCCCATTCTCGATGTGCGCAACGCGAGCGCGGAATTCGCCGCAGGGCTTATTGCGAGCAGTATGGGCAAGCGAATATTATAAATGCGCACCATCACCACTGTCACCGAGCTTCGTCACGCCCTCGCACTCCAGCGGGAGCAAGGGAAAAGCATTGGCTTCGTGCCCACGATGGGCGCGTTGCACGAAGGGCATCTCTCGCTCGTCCGGATGTCGAAACAGCATACCGATGTAACGGTCGTCAGCATTTTCGTGAACCCCACGCAGTTCGGGCCATCGGAGGATTTCGAAAAATATCCGCGCACTATGGAGGCAGATGCGAGCTTGCTTGTTGAAGAAGAGGTCGAATTCCTTTTCGCTCCATCGGTTCAGCAGATTTATCCGGCCGCACATGACACGCGAATCCATCTGGATGCAATCACTAATCTTTATGAAGGCGCTCGACGGCCAGGACATTTCGATGGCGTCGCTACCGTCGTTTCGATTCTTTTCAACATCGTTCAACCACAAGCGGGGTATTTCGGGCAAAAGGATGCGCAGCAATTGGCGGTTATCCGAAAGCTTGTTGCGGACCTGGCATTCCCTATTGAAATTATTGCCGGATCAACAATTCGTGAAAAGGATGGTCTCGCGCTCAGTTCGAGAAATCGCTATCTAAACGCCGATGATCGTAAGGAAGCTGTTGCGCTTTCGAAGACACTTTTCTTCATGCGGGATTCATTGCGCGATCGACAGGATGTTGCAAGCGCAAAAGCGGCAGGAACCCACGAATTTCATCGAATTGCGCCAAATGGACTGCTCGATTACCTCGATATCGTCAATTCCGAAACATTTCAGCCAATTAGCTCGTTTGAATCGACAGGCTTATGTACTATCATTATTGCCGCAAATATAGGGGCCACGCGCCTTATCGATAACATTCCAATTTGAGGCTTTTTATGAAACGCATACTTTTCAAATCAAAGATCCATCGCGCCACCGTGACGCAGGCGGAGCTATATTACGAAGGCTCGCTCACGCTTGACGCCGAGCTGATGCGCGCCGCCGATATGCTGCCTTATGAAAAAGTATCCATCGTCAATAATAATAATGGCGAGCGTTTCGAGACCTATCTTATCGAAGGCCCTGCTGGTTCTGGCGTGGTTTGCTTGAATGGCGCTGCCGCTCGGCGCGGCTCGATTGGCGACGAAATTATCATCATTACCTACGGTGAATATGAGGATGTCGAGGAACTCCGTTATCATCGGCCTACGATTGTGCAAGTCGATAAAGCCAATAGAATCAAGAAGATAACTGATAACACTCAAGCATTTTCGACGGTTAATTAAGGTGTAGTGTCACACAGTTTTTTATATGTCATTCCCGCGAAAGCGGGAATCCAGACTCACGAGTTGAGATAATCTAAAAATGGATTCCCGCTTTCGCGGGAATGACACTTTAATACCAGTTCTATTCTAACACACGTAAGTGCATTCCAATAAAGGCGAGGTTCCGAATCGCGCGCTCGCTTCTGTCATTATGGCTGCAGGTCAAGGCAAGCGGATGCAGGATCCATCCTTACCAAAAGTGCTTTATCCCATCGGCAGCGAGCCAATGCTGGGACATGTTGTGAGATTGTGCGATAAAGTCCAGGCATCGCCAATCATTTGCATAATCGGTTATGGCCGTGAAGCCGTCGCGGCATACTTGAGCAATAAATTTCCCGATGCGAAGATAGCCATTCAAGAGGAGCAGCTTGGCACCGGACACGCCGTTCAGCAAGCCGAGCAGCAATTAGATGGTTTCAGCGGCGATGTGCTCATTCTTTCCGGCGATGTTCCATTACTCACGCTTGAAACTGCCTCTCGTCTGATCAAAGAGCATCGCGCCAAGAATGCCATCGCTTCCGTCCTTTCCGTCCTTTTACCCGACCCAACCGGCTATGGGCGCATTGTCCGAACAGATACGGGCAGCTTACAAAAAATCGTCGAAGAAAAAGACGCCACGCCGGACGAGAAAAAAATAAACGAGATCAATAGCGGCATCTATGTTTTCGATGCGAAGATTCTCTTCGATGTCTTAAAGCGCATCGACCGCAAAAACGCGCAGTCCGAATACTACCTCACCGATGCTTTCGCGCTTATCATCGAGCAATTTGGATTGGGAGCCGTTGCCGTCGTTACCACTTCAGATCCCATCGAAGTGAGCGGCGTGAATACGAAGGAGCAGCTTGCGGCGCTGGAAGCGGAATATCATTGGCGGCGTGTGTGATGCTGGAACTTTCAATACAGAACTAGCACTGAAAGCTCGCTTGCTTCGTCACAGAGCGCGGAAACACTCTCGAAATTCGTGCGAAGAATGTGCTCGATGAGAGAAGTTGAACAATTGCCTCGTCGAATCCAGACAATTTTTGGAGAATAAATGGCAAGCCTACTCATGGTATCGAAATCGGCGTCTTTTGTGACAATCACATATTCATTCTGCAGCGCGTAGGCCCATACTTCATCGTCATCTGCATCCAAATTGGCGAAGTCTTCCACATGCGTGGAACCAGGAAAAAGATCGCCGAGCAAGCTCACGAGTCGCGGCGAGAGATTGGCATCGAAGAGGAGCTTCATCGTTCAAGCGTTTTACGCAGAATGAACGAGCATGTGCTTCTCGCGGTCCGCAGCATACATAAGCGCCGCGGTGATGTCCTCTTGTTCCAAGTACGGAAAGTCGCGGAGGATTTCATCGCGAGTCATATCGGACGCAAGATATTCGAGAATATCGTAAACGGTGATTCGCAGACCGCGAATGCACGGCTGGCCTCCACGCTGCTTTGGGTTGATCGTGATTCGATCTCGATAGTTCATGCCCTGTCGAACACAATAAGCTAAGAAAGAATTTACACTCCAAATCAACCGGGCACTATTCCCCCCGCGAACCGCTTCCCATAGCAGCTAACCACCCCACTCATGAAGCGAACCCTCGCCATTATCGGTCTCGTCATGCTCCTCGCCGCGCAAAGCGATCTTGGGCGCGAGCACAATTGATTAATTCTTATATGTGGTATTACAATAGAAGTGAGCTAACTGCACGTTCTCTGGGTTGCCTGTTCCGCCTTCTCTCTTGCGTGTAATGTGGTCATAAGACATCGATTTTGAATCAAGAAAACCCTGGCAAATACCACACTTAATTGTTCCCGGCACTGCCTGACTTAAGAATGTAAGATTCTTCACTTCAGTCGGAATTTCCTTTCCATATTCCGTCAGATTCGGGGAGGGTGATACGGTTAGATAGTTAAAATCACTTTTGGCGATTTCATTTTTTATTATCTCGTCGGCTGTTTTTCCTTCCAAAAACTTTTTCATCAGAAATAAGAAAAAGTTTTTTATGTGAGGAGCAGCCCTCACCGCTCCCCTATGCTTCCTTACAATCTGCTGAATAAATTGATCATTATCAAAAAGGAAATTTTCAATCCGCGCTCGCGCATCGGTGAAGTCATCGAATGCGTCGGTTTTTTCTAACTCAGCAATAAAATCAATAACAGCTCGAAATGAGGCGGCCTTATACTTGCCTTCCTGCGAATAGAAGTAAATAGCTGGGTGAAGCCCGAGTGAAAATGGCTCCTTGCTGCTAATTCGTTGGGCTATATGAAGGCATTTTTCAAGGTAGTCGAGTGTAATTCTACCGTCTGTGTCAACAGCATCTGAAATCTTTCCGTCAGCATCCCTATTCACGCTTTCAACGAAGCCAAGAACTAAAGGGAGAGTATCCGCAGAGTACCCGTGCCCCGCAATCGGCAAATCAACAGTCTTGATAGGTTCCTTTATTGGGGGAGCAAAAAGAATTTTATTAGTCTGCTCGGAAACTTGCTTGAGTCTTGGCTTCACTTCGAACCGATCCCAATATTGTTGCCCTCTACCACTCTTTAATATTCCTCGTGTAGCAAGACCTGAAGGAAGTTTCCGAGCATTTATGAGCGCTAATTCGGTCTTATTTATGGGGGAGGCCAGCTGATTGATTTTAAGAAATGACGCTTCTGCTTTATCAGAGTTCCCCTCTACCCATTGAAGGTCTATCGCCAACGTTCCTAGTTTAGGTATTCTCCCTAGAATATCCTGCCGAACTTTTTCGGGTGATTTATGGGCGAGAATGTAGTCACTATATGGGCCTATTGCCACTCGAATTAGTTTTCGTGTTTTTGCAGCGATCTCCAACTGCTCCTCTGGGATTACCTCTTCGAAAAAACGCTTAGAAATTGCTCCATCCCCATAATCATCGTTTATCCACGCGAGGAGAGCACTAATTCTATGGGAGCCATCTATCACAAAAGTGTAGCCCTTCTCATTTCTCCAGAGAATCAGCGAAGGGATAAGGTCGCCATCCAAAAATGTCTTCACGAAGCCGCAAATCTTGGCTGGTGTCCATTCGCTAGTCTCCCTCTGAAAATCCGGCTTTCGAAGGCTCTTGTAAAACCACCCCGTTTCCTCCAAATCTTGGAGTGATACCTGGCCTTTCTTCTTCCCAGCATCAATAACGGCATCCTCGGCCTTAAAATCCTCTCTCGGTATGAGTGCGTCAAGGTTTGCTCTCGCCATATCTTCTTATTATGTTTTGTCTTGAAACACCTCGAACCCACTTCGACAAAAGAGGGTTCGCTGAATTAAGGGCGAGCATTCGTTCGTGTGGGATATGCCTCCGGGCCTCACGGATGGGATGTATGAGTGCGTAGTGAATGTGGGCGGGCACACCCAGCGAGTAAGTTTGGTGCATTTGCAGTAGCGCGGCTTGAGTCGTCCCCCACCCAGTCAAGCTGGGGCAGGCTCTCCGGGACAGTGGAGCGAGGAGCATCGACCACACAACGGCAAAATTTGCGATTTTAGGCTAATTTAAGCAATTTGGATAAAAATGACAAAAATCTTATAATTGCCTGAAACATTTGTGCTCTTTATACGTAATAATTTAGTTGCGAGCGTTGAGAGTGTAAACAGACCGCTGCCAGTATAGGCATGTATGATCCCTGCACAATGAAATCAAATGGCGCNNGATCGAAAAGTCCTGGGCGGGTATACCCTTAGCTTGGGGGACATCGATCACCGGAGTTCCTTGAAAATTTATTGAGTCCTGTTGTAGTGTACTATAGAGCAGGACTTTTTCGGTTCAGCCCCTCGACCTGATGGGGGCCGGAATGACTCAGAGCGATGAAGAGACAAAATCGCATCGCTCGTCGTTTACCACTTTTCATGCCACACGAAGAGGAGATTTTAGGAAAAGCGTATGACGCTCGGCTTATGCGGCGGTTGGTGAAATACCTTCAGCCGTATAAGTGGAAGGTCGTGCTTGCGATTGCGATAACGGTCGTCGTTTCGGCGCTGGGTCCGCTGCGTCCGTATCTCACGATGCTTGCGATCGACAACTATATTGCAAAAGGCAATTTTGGCGGACTGACGACAATTGTCGCAATCATCGTTGCGACGCTCGTTTTGCAATCGCTGATTCTGTATGGGCAGACGCTGCTCACGGCCTGGATCGGCCAGCAGACGGTCTATGATTTGCGGCGAGAGCTGTTCGCGCATTTGCAGCAGCTTTCGATGCGTTTTTTCGACCGCAATCCCGTGGGCCGGCTGATTACGCGCATCACGAACGACGTGGAAGTGTTGAACGATCTTTTTAGTTCCGGAATCATCATGATCGTAGCGGATGTATTCGTGATTTTTTGGATTTTTATCTTTATGTTTGCGACAAGTTGGAAGCTTTCGCTCGTGGTGCTAACCGTTTTTCCGCTGCTGCTGATTGCGACTTCTATCTTTCGCAAAAAAGCGCGAGAATCGTACCGGGAAGTCCGGCGATTATTAGCACGGGTGAATTCGTTTTTGAATGAGCACGTCTCGGGAATGATTACCGTGCAGCTCTTCGGCGCGGAAGCGCATACGTTTCGGGAGTTCGATAAAATCAATCGCGCCACGGCGGACGCGAATATCCGAAGCGTATTTTATTACGCCGTGTTTTATCCGGCCGTGGAATTTCTTTCTTCCATTGCCACGGCGCTCATCGTGTGGTATGGAGGAACGTTAGTCTTGGGAGATAACAAGCTTGCGCTTACGGCGGGAGTTACGGTCGGCACGCTCGTCGCGTTTTATCAATATTCGGAGCAATTTTTCCGGCCCATTCGCGATCTTGCGGATAAGTATAATATCCTGCAATCCGCAATGGCTGCGAGCGAGCGTATTTTCCGGTTGCTCGATGACGATAGCATTCTTGCATTGCCCGAACAGGCCGTCGCCACAGGACGCTTGCGGGGCGAGATCGAATTCCGCAACGTCTGGTTCGCGTATAACGACGAGGATTATGTGCTGAAAGATATTTCGTTCCGAGTGAAACCGGGCCAGACGGTCGCCTTCGTCGGCGCAACGGGCGCGGGAAAATCGTCGATCACGAATTTGATGACGCGCCTATACGAATTTCAGCGAGGCGAAATACTGATTGATGGGATAGATATTCGTTCCCTCGATCCACAAGACCTTCGGCGAAATACTGCCATCGTATTGCAGGATGTATTTCTCTTCAGTGCCGATGTGGCGACGAATATCAGTCTTGGGAACGAGGATATTTCGCAAGAGAAGGTCAGGAACGCGGCAGCATTCGTCGGTGCCGATAATTTCATCTCTCGCTTGCAAAATGGGTTTGAATCGCAAGTAATGGAGCGCGGGGCGATTCTTTCCGTCGGCGAGAAACAGCTTATTTCCTTCGCGCGCGCCTTGGCGTACGATCCGAGCATTCTCATTCTGGACGAAGCGACATCGAGCATCGATACGGAATCGGAACAAATGATTCAGCGCGCGATCGAGAAGCTGCTTGTGGGCAGAACTTCGATTGTGATTGCGCACCGGCTTTCGACCATCCAGAAGGCGGATAACATTATCGTCATGCACCACGGCGAAATCCGCGAGCAAGGCACGCACGATGAATTGCTTCGTCACGGGGGCATCTACCGGACGCTCTATGAATTGCAATACAAGGAGCAGGAGATGGCGAAAGCCGCATAAACACTTATGGACAAACGCCAACTTTTACTTAGGATTTCAAGTAATCCGGACAATGTCGATTTCAAAGACTTTGTTCGGATAATTGAGGCGTTCGGGTTTATATTAAAACGTAGTCGTGGAAGTCATTTCATGTATAAGAAACCTGCCGTTCCGCAACTAATTAATGTCCAGAATGTTAGTGGGAAAGCGAAGGGCTATCAAGTAAAGCAATTTTTGGATATTATCGAACTCTATAATTTACCATTCGCAGACTGATGAAGGATTATCACATTAATGTTTTTTACAGCGACGAGGACGAGGGGTATATCGCGGATATTCCCGATCTTCGGTTTTGCTCAGCTTTCGGCCACACACCGGAAGAGGCGATGCACGAGGTTCAAATTGCAAAATCGCTTTGGATCGAAACGGCACGAGAAGAGAACCTTCCCATACCGGAGCCTCGATATAGGCCGGTCATTTATCAGGTCGCAAATGGTTAGTCATTGAGCCGTTTGCTCCGCAATAGCCAGTGCAAGTGTGCTGATAGATTTTGGCTTTGCATGAAGAAGTGCTTCCGCAACGCTCGCAAGTGTGGAACCCGTCGTCATTACATCATCGACAATGAGAATATTTTTGCCCTTGATTTTCTCGGCATCTCGAGTGAGCACAAACGCTCCACGCATGTTTTCGATGCGTTTGGGGAGCGGCAAATTCGTCTGCGAGGGTGTCGGCCTTGCGCGTTTCGAGGCTGGCACTACATTCGCTTTCGTTTGCGATGCGATGGCTTTTGCAATGGCATCGGCCTGGTTATATCCCCGCTCGGCTAACCGTGTGCGGTGTAATGGAACGGGAATAATTACATTCACTTCGCGCGGAGTCAGAAACGAAATTGATTTTCCGAATTGCGCTGCCAATTTCACCATCCCATCGTATTTGAACGAATGAATGACGGATTGAATCGGCGAACCGGCAACAAAAGTATAGGCGGCGCGGCAATGAGCATACTCGATAATCTTTCCGAGCTTCCCGAACTCGTCGCGTATCGTTTGCTCCTCCGGCGTTTCCTGATGATGGAGCATTCGAAGGCAAACGTCACAGAGATAATGCGAAAATGGTTCTTTGGTTTTGGGATTGCGAGCATGGGCCGATGGCTCCTCGCAATGAACGCACCGTTCGGGCAAGAAAAGACTAAACATCAGCGTGTCGTGGCAAGAACTTTTTCTAAGGCGACAACTTCATCCCGAATATCGGCGGCTTTTTCGAAATCCATTTCTTTCGCCGCGATTTTCATTTCGAGCTTCATTTGTTCGATGAGTTCGCTTAGCTGCGCGGGCGAGAGATGCTTGAGGACAGCCTGCGGCGTCATGCGCTTGCTTTCGCGTTTTTCGACCGCCGCATGTTTGCGCGCTTCCTGCTTGTGGGATACGTCGGCAATGGATGTGGATTGCATAATTTCTTCCAGCGATTTCTTAATTGTTTGAGGAACAATGCCGTGCGCTTCATTATACTCATGCTGAATTGCGCGACGGCGAACGGTCTCCTCCATTACGGCGCGCATCGAATTGGTGATTTTGTCTGCGTAAAAGATAACAAGACCCTCAGCATTACGGGCTGTGCGACCCGCCGTTTGCATGAGCGCTTTCTCGCTGCGAAGAAATCCTTCCTTATCGGCGTCGAGGATGGCAATGAGCGAAACTTCCGGCAGATCGAGTCCTTCGCGCAAAAGGTTGACGCCGACCAAGACATCGAATTCCGCGGTGCGAAGATCGCGCAGGATTTCAACACGTTCAAGTGCATCGATGTCGCTATGCAAATATCGAATTCGCACTCCGACGTTCGTGTAATAATCGGTAAGGTCTTCAGCCATGCGTTTGGTGAGCGTGGTGACGAGCACCCGCTCACCCACGCGCGCGCGCTTGCGAATTTCAGCGAGCAGATCGTCAATCTGGTTTTTCACGGGCCGCACTTCTATACGCGGATCGAGCAATCCCGTCGGACGAATTATTTGCTCGACGATAACTCCTTTCGCTTCCTGAAATTCAAATTCCGAGGGCGTCGCACTTACATAGACAACCTGATCGAGCATGGACTGAAACTCGCCGAAATTGAGCGGGCGATTATCGAGTGCACTTGGCAAACGGAAACCATGCCCGACGAGCGTTTCCTTCCGCGCGCGATCACCCGCAAACATGCCACGCACCTGCGGAATGGATTGGTGGGATTCATCAATAATAGTCAGGAATCGTTCCGGAAAATAATCCATGAGCGTACTGGGCCGCTCGCCAGCTTTGCGTCCCGCCAGATGGCGCGAATAATTTTCGACGCCGGAGCAATACCCAAGCTCACGCAGCATTTCGAGATCGAACCGGGTGCGTTGCTCGATGCGCTGCGCTTCGAGCAATTTTCCTTGACGGCGAAATAATGTAAGCTGCTCTTCGAGCTCTTGTTCGATTGCGATAATGGCGCGTTCGAGTTCGGGCGCACTGGTCACGAAATGTTTTGCAGGATAAATCGTCGCCCGCGTTGCCTCGCCCACTATCTTGCCATCGATGCGATTAATCTTAGAGATTTTCTCAATCGTATCCCCGAAAAATTCGATGCGATACCCCTCCTCATCCTCATAGGCCGGAATGACATCGACGACGTCTCCCCGAACACGAAAGGTTCCTCGCTGAAATTCCACATCATTCCGCGAATAATGTATCTCGGAAAGCCCCCGCAGAAGATCGTTGCGTTTTACCTCCTGCCCCATTTCGACACGCAGCATTTGGCGCGCGTATTCGTCCGGTGAGCCAATACCATAAATACAACTTACCGATGCAACAATAATAACATCCGAGCGGCCATCGAGCAGCGCGCTCGTGGCTTTTAGGCGGAGACGATCTATTTCGTCGTTGATCGCAAAATCTTTTTCGATGAAAGTGTCCGTCGTAGGGATATAGGCTTCCGGTTGATAATAATCGTAGTACGAAATAAAAAACTCGACCGCATTAGTGGGAAAAAATTGCTTAAATTCCCCAAAGAGCTGTGCGGCAAGCGTCTTATTATGGCTGATGACAAGCGTGGGGCGATCGATTTGAGCAATCACGTTCGACATTGTGAACGTCTTGCCGGAACCCGTCACGCCAAGCAGCACCTGTGCGTGATCGCCGCGCTTAATCGCTTCGACAAGCTGCACGATTGCCTCCGGCTGATCGCCGGAGGGTTTGAAATCGGAAACGAGTTCGAATGACAAGTAAAAAGTAAGAAATAAGAATTTTATCCGTGCATTGTTGGGTCGTTTTGCAACCTCTTTATAATGCTGGCTTCGACGCGCTCCAATTCATCGAGCCG
Organism: Ignavibacteriota bacterium; assembly: GCA_003151825.1. Taxonomy (GTDB): domain Bacteria; phylum Bacteroidota; class Ignavibacteria; order Palsa-1295; family Palsa-1295; genus PALSA-1295. The sequence continues at coordinate 25,742 of PLYO01000036.1, read as the reverse complement.
TGTTGTAACTTCTATTGGGGGAAAATAAAGCCGCGCAAGCGAAAGAAATGTTGTCCGGTGACGCGCTTCGCTTTCGAGCAGCGAACGGTAAAACGCTCGCAGCCCTTTGTCCTCGACCGACTTCGACAACAATTGAAACCGTTCGCACGAACGTGCCTCGATCAGCGAACACACAATAAGTGTATCGAGCAGTCGAAATGGTTCTTGCACTCGAATGTTTGCGTGAAGCTGCTGGGCATAACGATCTCCAGTGTCTCTTGTAAGCGCAATGCCGCGAGTATTCATTTCGTTTAGCACGAGGCGAAAATGGCCGATTTCTTCTTCCGCTAATTCCGCCATTCGTTCGACTAATTCCGATTTTTCGGGATACCGGTTCAGCAACGAAATCGCCATCGTCGCAGCTTTTTTTTCGCAATGCGCGTGATCACGCAGGACCGAAGACGGATCGCGGTTGGCGACGGCGAGCCATTGTTCCGAGGTAGCGTTGTTAAGGCCGAGCATAGTTCGAAAACAAGTAGTAATAGGGAAGAAATTGCACAAGAGTTGCCATCTCGTTGTTGAAGCCAGCCAGATGCACCTTACCATCGCGGAACTCAGCGCCTATCTTTTTGCCGGAGCAATTCTGGCGGGCTTCCTTGGCTCGCTCACCGGATTGGGCGGCGGCGTGGTGATCGTACCGCTGCTGACGCTTGTGTTTGGCGTCGATCTGCGCTATGCCATCGGGACTTCGCTCATCACCGTCATCGCAACCTCCTCCGGCGCAGCCTCGGCGTTCGTGCGCGAAGGATATTCAAATATTCGCATCGGCATGTTCTTGGAAATTGCAACGACGATCGGCGCGCTCGTTGGCGCGTTCCTCGGAGGAATTCTTTCGCCCGATCTGATCGCCATTATTTTCGGACTTGCGCTAACCTATTCCGCATATCTTTCCATCCGCCCTCGCGCGGAGCATGCGCCCTTGCATACTTCCGACCCGATTGCTCTTCGTTTAAAACTCCCTTCAGAATATCCCGTTCACGGAACGATGGTCGAATATGGCGTTCAAAAAGTTTTAGCTGGATTTGGACTCATGGGCGTTGCCGGTGTGCTTTCCGGGCTGCTTGGCATTGGTTCTGGCGCGGTAAAAGTGCTGGCAATGGATCAAGCTATGAAGCTGCCGTTCAAAGTCTCGACGACGACGAGCAATTTTATGATCGGCGTTACCGCGGCCGCAAGCGCAGGGGTGTATCTGCATCGTGGCTACATCGATCCGGTGCTCGCAATGCCAGTGGTTCTGGGAGTGTTGGGTGGTTCGCTCTTCGGCGCGAAGGTGCTTGGAAAATCGAACCCCCGATCACTTCGCATCGTCTTCAGCATCGTAATTCTCATCATGGCACTCGAAATGATATACAATGGCGCAACCGGCAGGATCTAAAATGTTAAAAACACGCGACGAGCATTTTATCGAGCTGTTCATCGGTAATTTGCTGCGCGTGTGCATATTGCTTACTATTGCAATCGTTCTACTCGGCGCGTCGATTTCCCTTCCCAGCACGTTCGATTCGAGACCCTCCTATGCAAAATTTCTGAGCGAACCTTCCGCGCTTCGTTCGGTTCCCGCAATCATCACCGATGCTTTGACCGGGGATGGCCGCGCCATCATCCAATCGGGAATGTTGCTGCTTATTCTCACACCGATTCTTCGTGTCGCATTTTCCGTGATTGCATTTTTGTATGAGAAGGATTATCTCTACGTTGGTATGACGCTTCTTGTGCTCGGCCTACTGATGTTTTCGCTTTCCGGAGGCTAAGTGCCAAGAAATCGTACTGGCAGCGGTTTCTCGATAACCTCATTTTTCTGTTTTCTCACTTCGAATGCTCGCGCGGCGAGTTTGGAACTAACAGCCTCTACAAAATTTCCATTGATAAAATGCAGCACCGCGCCGTCATCCGCAGCATAACCGCCCGGAAATCCTTCCATGATAAATTTACGGTATTGTGGCTGGCGCAAACCTTCCGAATCGTAATGCGGGCAGTTGCTGCCTTCGATAAATCCGAGGCCATCGTAAAGCGGCGCGAGATCGAGGCCGAAGGAATCGGTCACGCCGCACTCGAACCAGCAAAGCGATCCGGCGCTCGTGCCGCAGAGCACAATGCCGGCCTCATACGCTTCATGCAAAATTTTATCGACGCCATGCACGCGCCACACAGCCAGCATATTTGCCGTGTTGCCGCCGCCAGCGTAAATCACGTCCTGGGAAAGCAAGAATTCGCGCAAATTTTTCACCTCGCGCCGGAAAAGATTGAGGTGAGAAGCTTCTGCGAGACCGGAATACCGGGCATAAAACGCGCTCACGTATTCCGTGGCATCGCCGCTCGCGGTGCCCAGGAAACAGACGCGATGTTTGCTCGCTTCACGGGGTTTTCGAGCAAGACTAAGTAGGAAGTTCGCCGAGAGTTTATTTTCCGGTTCGGCGATGAATCCGTCGCCGCCGAAAGCAACAATATGTTTATCGATCAAGAGAATAGCGTAATAATGAGCGTGGAGAAAGAATATATCGAACGGTTAGTTCCGGCGAGGCCATATCAGAACGTCCCCTCCCCTGCTCCTGTTTGATAACGTTACCCGAAAAACATCCCTTCCATTCTGAAATAGTCACATGAAAATCGCAGTTATCGGCGGCGGCCCGGCGGGACTTTATTTTTCGCTCCTCGTGAAAAAATGGCGTCCGGACATTCATATCGATCTCTTCGAGCGCAACGCACCCGAGGATACCTTCGGCTGGGGCGTCGTTTTTTCCGATAAAACCCTCGGCTATCTCGAAGCCGAGGATGTCCCGTCGTGGCAGGAAATCATAAAGCGATTCGAAACGTGGGAAAATGTCGATATTATCCATCGCGATGAAAAGATTACGGTACGCGGCAACAAATTTTCGGGCATCGCACGCATCGAAATGCTTCATGTCCTTCAGGAGCGGTGCCGCGAGCTTGGAGTGAATCTTCATTTCCGAACGTCCATCATGGATTTGGAAGCTCTCACCTCTTACGATCTCATTGTCGGCGCGGACGGTGTAGCGAGCGAAGTTCGTTCCAAAATCCAAGATGAGTTCAAGCCCGATCTCTCCACGCGAAGCAACCGTTACATTTGGTTCGGCACGCGGCATTTGTTTCATGGCCTTACGCTCATTTTCCGTGAAAACAGCGCCGGCGTGTTTGCGGCTCATGCCTACAAATTCGATAAGCACACCAGCACCTTTATCGTCGAATGTGATGAGGAAACTTGGGATGCCGCCGGGTTCCGTGACATGGACGACGACTCGGCGCGACGCTATCTCGAAGAAGTATTTCATCTCGATTTGGAAGGCTCTCCGCTGCTTTCGAACAATTCGAAGTGGTTGAATTTCGTCCTCGTCCGCAACCGCCATTGGTGGAACTCCCCCACCTCTGCAAGAGGAGGGGGCTGGGGGATGGTGTCCCCGGCGATTGTGCTCCTTGGCGACGCCCTCGCCACCGTTCATTTCTCGATTGGTTCCGGCACGAAGCTCGCGCTCGAAGATTCGATTGCGCTCTTTCATGCTTTGAAAAATACATCGAATGTGAACGACGCACTCATTGAATTCGAAGCCCAAAGACGGCCCGTCGTCGAAGAATATCAGGAAGCCGCGATGGAGAGCCTGCTCTTCTTCGAAAACCTCAAGGACTACATGCATCTCGATCCCATCCCCTTCGCCTACAAGCTGATGATGCGCTCGGGCAAAGTAGATCACGAAAACCTCCGCCACCGCGATCCCGCTTTTGTGGAGAGGTATGAGAAGCATGGAAGATGAATCCAACGATTGTGTAACACGAAATGATATTTTGCTCTCACTGGGCCGAATCCGCCGGCGCGGACATTTCGGCCCACACGCCTACCAATTCGAAATAACGGCGATGAGGATGTCGGTGGTAACTTTATCCTCGGCCTGGGAGAGCGCGGTCTGCTGGGCCGTCAAGCCGCCGGAAATAACGTATTGTCCCGTCTCGGTAAAATCGCGTTCCCAAAATTGCTTCTGCTTTTTGAGATCGGTGTAAATCGCGTGGACTTTGAGCGTGATCTGCTTCGTCGTTACAATCTCGCCTGCCTTGACGCTCACCGGCTCATCTATAATGCCGGAAACCGGGATCGACGCTTCGACTTTTGCGTCGGCCTGCGAAATGCTTGCAACACGCAGCGAGCCATCGGTAGTGAATTTCTGGGTAAGCTGATCGGTAAGGTTCTGCCGAATGGCCGATTGCCCGAAGCCGGAGTTATCTTCGACCATCGGAATGCCGATCGTGTGTAAATACGGAGGAATGCTCGCGCCCGTGAAGGAATAACATCCTTGAAAGGTAAGAAGTAAGAGGTAAGAAGTAAGAGGTAAGCAGCAGGAAGTTACGAATCGAAACGAACGCCTCCGCTTCTGTTTGATATTTTGCTTGCCCTCCTTAATTCGAATTTCATTTTTCATGTTACTTCTTACCTCTTACTTCTTACCTCATCCTTGTTCCAATCCTTTTTCCTTTAGCTTGCGATAGAGCGAGCGTTCGCTGATGCCAAGCGCGCTCGCGGCATGGCGGCGGTTGCCGTGATAAAAATTTAGCGCCTGCTCGATGGCTTCGGTCTCGAGTTCGTCCAATGATTTGATTGGCTGATGCCCGGTCGCAGCCGCAGGCAGCGCAAGCGTATTGGTAGCCGGTGCGGTCATGCCTCGCTCACGGAGCATGTCCTTGACTTCTGCTATTTCACTCCGAAGTTCGAGGAGCGCGCGGTAGATAAGCTCCCGCTCGCTCTGCGGATTTTCGCGAACTCCGGTTGGCGCGGGCAACGCCCGCTCAAACTGCTGGCCATCCCATCCGGTAATGCTTGATGCGAGCGAGCGTTCGACATCGCGCGCGGAAATAATGCACGGGCCATCTGACTTTTGGACGGCACAAACGAGGACGACGAGTTGTTCCAGCGTATTCTTAAGTTCCCTTATATTGCCGCGCCATTCGTGATCGATGAGTAATTGTGTTGCCTCCGGCGCAAGCTGCGGCATTTGTCCGATCCGGTGCTTTCGGACGAACTCTTCGAGCATCGTCTCGATGAGAAAAGGAATGTCCTCGCGCCGGTTGCGCAGCGGCGGAATGCGGAGCATCACCGCGCGAAGGCGATAATAAAGATCGGAGCGGAACGTCCCGGCGCGGACATCGATCTCAAGATCGCGGTTCGTGGCAGCAATGATTCGCGCGTTCGTTTTTTGCGGGGTGGTCGAGCCAACGCGAGTGAAGGCGCCGGTCTCGATCGCGCGCAGGAGCTTCACCTGTAGCGCAAGCGGCATATCGCCGATTTCATCTAAAAAAAGCGTACCATCCTGCGCCGCTTCGAAAAAACCTTTGCGCTGGCCTATGGCGCCGGTGAACGCGCCCTTTTCATGCCCGAACAGTTCCGATTCGATCAGTCCTTCCGGTATCGCGCCACAATTGACTGTGACGAACGGGCCTTTTCGTGCGCTGAGATCATGGATGAGTTCCGCGAACACCTCCTTGCCCGTCCCGCTTTCGCCGATGAGAAGCACGGTAATGGCCGTCGGCGCTATCGCGCGGACGACCGAGACGATCTCGCGCATCTCCTCGCTCGCGGCGATGACATGCGCCGGCAGTGGCGCGGTCTGGCTGCGCGGCAGCGCGACTTCGAACCCATTGCCTAATGATTTTGGGCGAAGGGCAAGCGATTTCGGCAGTATTTCAGTCGTTTCCGGCATTATTCTTATCAGAACTTCTTTGTGCCACTTCTCGGTTCGGCCTTTTGTTAAGAAAAGCGAATATGAAACCGGTCATTTTATTCCTGACGTTTTCGCTCATGGCCGTCGGGCTTCTACGCGCACAGCCGGAAAAAGGATATGACGTCCATTATTACAATGCAAACATCCGGCTCGACCGCCTTCAGGATTCGCTCTGGGGCCAGGTGACGATGGCAGCCACGGCCGATAGTTCTATTTCACAAATTCTTCAATATGTGAAGTACCTTGTCATCGACAGCGTTTTTGTCAATAATGTCCGAGACAGCATTCTATATGGCGATACGACATCCGGGGAGTATTTCGTCATCCCACAATCCCCCATTGCGTTGGGTTCCCAATTTCAGGTTCTGACTTATTATCACGGCCATCCTTTGCCAGAGCAATATGAACCGCCCGCGATTGGTCCTGGGTGGGGTGGCGTCACCGATGAGGATACGATGATGTTCGCGATGGGCGTAGGTTTTTATGCGCCCTACACCGGCTGCACTCGCCATTGGCTTCCATGTTACGATCTGCCGGACGATAAAGCAGATTCCGTCGATCTCACCTTTATCACACCACCCGGCGATATTACCGCCTCTAATGGCTCACTCATTTCGAATAACCTTACACCTCAAGCCGAGCGGATCATGCACTGGCATGAAAGTTACCCAATCGCAACGTACCTTCTCACGTTTGCGACAGGCCCATTTACCGTGCAGGAAATACCCAATCTGCCCAACGATTCCTTCGACGTGTATGCTTTGCAGAGCGATAGCGTCAATGCCTCGAAAGAAATGAACGAGCGCGTCGGCCCCATACTCGCGTTTTACGATTCTCTGTTCGCGCCGTATCCTTTCGAAAAGGTCGGATTTGCGGTGACAGCGTTTGGCTCGATGGAACATCAAACAATGATTTGTCTCGATAAGGGAGTGCTCGGCGGGAATCCGTTGACGGACACGACTGACGTGAGCACGATCGCCGTTCATGAGCTTTCCCACATGTGGTGGGGCGACCGCGTAACGTGCAAAACGTTCGACGATGCATGGCTGAACGAAGGCTTCGCGCATTTTTGTGAATCGCTCGATCTCGAACACTTATTCGGCCGAGAGAAATATATTTCCCGCCAGCATGAGAATATAGCGGGAGCCAAAGGGAGTACGCTTCCGCTTTTTGGCGCCGCAACGGTCGATCATCATAACAGCAATTATCCGTACTCGACGATTTATCAAAAAGGTGCGGTGGTGCTCGGAATGCTGAGGCTCTATTTAGGCGATTCAATCTTTTTTAATGCTGTACGCTATTACGGCTATCAACATGCATATTCAACCGTGACAAGCGCTGATTTAGAAGCAGCTTTCGAGCATGCTGCGAGCGGCCAGGATTTGTCGTGGTTCTTCCGTGAGTGGGTCTATGGCCGCGGGTATCCTACCGATACCGTTACATGGTCGCAAACGACGAATGGAGCAACGATTACATTTCATCAGCACCGCGATACCATTCGCACGAGGTATATGAACGCTACCGATACCTTCATTTCGTCCTATTTTCGGGTTCCTGTTCCCATTCATTTTTCTTCCACGAGCGGACAATTCGCCGATCAGTTGGTTTGGATGGATTCTTCACAAACGAGCACGGCCAGCGCCTCGCTCGGTTTTGTACCAGACACGATCAAGCTCGATACTGACGGCCTGATGCTCATGCGAACAGTAAGTATTACCCAGCAATCGCAATCGAGCGTCGCGCCCGCTATTACGCCTACCGAAGGTCTTACGCTCAACGTTTTTCCTAATCCGGACAATAAGGCAATTATTGAAATCGAAGTGGCTTCCTCTCGTCCGCTAGGCCGGGTCGAAATCCTCATCTGCGATGCATCGGGAAACATTCTGAAATCGGAAAACTTCACGAGCAACGACACCCACGCCGATCACACGACCTCTTTGAATGGCCTTTCGGGAGGCAGTTACATCGTGATTGCGCGGTCCCAAAACGAGCAGGTTTCCCAACACGTATCGCTCACGCAATAAGCACCATGTCGCTGCACGTCTCGAAAGAGCACGATACCGAGCTTGCGCGCATTGCGTATGCCTCGGTCGCCGAAGTTCCCACTCTCGAAGAGAACGACCGCAACCGGCTCGGCTATCATGTGTGGCTTTACCTGCGCGGCGAAGTAAATTCACTCGAAGAGGCCGTTCATCTTGCACGAGCACGATTCCGGCCACGAACGATGCCGCCGGAGGAAGTGGTAGAAATTATTTCTCGCGCATTGGACGGCGTCCCGCTGCCCGCGTAACTAATTCGTCCATTTTCCATGTTGATACGTCACGAACACATGACGCATGAAGAATTATTTGAAGAATTAAAGGGCCTCGCAAGCGAGCTTGGCATAAAGCTGCGCTTCGAAAACGGGAATTTTGGCGGCGGCTATTGCTTGCTGCGCGAGGAAAAATTGCTCGTTATCAATCGCCGCTTCACGGTACCGAAAAAGATTCGGACGCTCGCGCTTGGCCTAAATGAATATGGGCTAGGCAACAACTTCATCCGTCCGGCATTACGCGAAGCCATCGATGACGAGGTAGCGAAAGCAGTGGATAGTTGATAACGGATAGTTGATAGTAGATAGCAAATGAGAATAACGCTGCTTGGCACGGGAACATCGGTCGGAGTTCCGATGATTGCCTGCACATGCAAGACCTGCCGGTCCAATGACCCGCGCGACAAGCGGCTGCGCGTGAGCGTTCTCATAGAACATGGCGTGAAAAATATCCTGATCGATACCAGCGCGGATTTTCGTCAGCAGATGCTAACGCATCATGTAACGCATCTCGAAGCGGTTCTCTACACACACGAACATTACGATCATATTGCCGGCTTCGACGACCTTCGCGCGTTTCAGTTCTTGAAACAGAAGCCGCCAATTTGTTTTGCAAGTCCGGAGACTGCGCGGCACATCAGACGTACCTTCGAATATGCTTTTGGCGCGGCCCGGCAAGCGGGCGGAGGGTTGCCTAAAGTTGAAATCATTGAAATTGATAAGCAGCCGTTCAATCTTTATCGACTTTCCATTACACCCATACCGCTTTTTCACGGCACGCTTTCTATCTTCGGATTTCGCATCGGCAGCTTCGCCTATCTTACCGATTGCAGCGCGATACCCGAAGTCTCATTCCCCCTGCTCAAGAACCTCGACACCCTTGTTTTAGATGGCCTTCGCCCCAAGCCGCACCCAACGCATTTGTCCATTCCACAAGCGATCGACATATCAAAGCGAATTGCCCCGCGCATCACATATCTCACCCATATCAACCATGAAGTGATGCACGAAAAGGTCGAGCGAACACTGCCGGAAACGGTGCGCCTCGGCTATGATGGGCTTGCATTCGAATTGGATGGTTCGGCATAGGATATGGAACCCGCAAGACCCTTGAATGTTATTATTTTAATGTATAACGAAGACTGCTTCTTTTGCCGGCTGATTCAGGGAAAGGAAAAACGCTGGCTGGTCTATGAAGATGATCGTCATGTCGCGTTTCTTACTCCTTTTCCAAACACGCCGGGCTTTACCGTCCTTGCCACGCGAGAGCACCGGTCGAGCTACATTCCTTCACTTCCCGAAGAACGGTTTCTCGAACTGACGGCAACAGCGCGCGAACTTGCGTTGACGATCGACCGTAAACTTGGCACGAAACGAACAGGAATTGTGATGGAAGGAATGGGAATCGACCACGCGCATGTGAAATTAATTCCGATGCACGGCATTCCGGAGAGTGAATGGAAGCCGATGCTTAGCCACCGCGCTGAATTCAATGAACTCTATCAAGGCTATCTGACAACGCACGACGGCCCGCGAATGAGTGACGAGGAATTAGATCGAATCCAAGCGATCATTCGTAACGAGAAATAAGTGCCGGAACCGCTTTTTCTCTCATTCCGTTGATATTTTTATGACGATGATCTTGCAAAAGGCTTTTGAACGCGCCTCGTCGCTGCCGCCAGAACTCCAGGATGAACTTGGAGCATTTTTTATCGCCGAAATGGATTCCGAACTACAGTGGAAAGTATTGTTCGAACAATCCCAGGAGATGCTTGCCCGAATGGGTCAAGAGGCGTTAGAAGACTTTAGGGCAGGCCGCACGACCGAATTGGGCTGGGATAAGTTGTGAAATCCCATCTCAATGCTCAATTTCGCCGGCTCTTCGCAAAATTACCGGAAGAAATTCAAGCTCTCGCCCGAAAGAATTATATACTGTGGCAAGAAAATCCTTCCCATCCGAGCATCGAATTTAAAAAGGTACATTCCAGCGCACCAGTTTACTCCGTTCGGGTCGGTGAGGATTGGAGAGCCTTAGGGCAACGAGAAGGAGACCACATTATTTGGTTTTGGATAGGCTCTCATTCGGAATACGACAAACTCCTCAAACGTATTTAGTACATACACAATTTTTAAGAATTCCTTTGATTCAATCCATCGTTTTCGATCTCGATAACACGCTCGTCGATTTCATGGCGATGAAGCATCAGGCCATCGAAGCCGCGATCGACGCGATGCTCGATGCCGGACTCGATTTGGAGCGCGCGGATATTAAATCGCGCATCGACGCCATTTATAAAGAACGCGGCATCGAGTATCAGCAAGTGTTCGACGACCTGATTTTTGGCGTATTCCAAAAAATCGATCACCGCATTCTCGCTGCTGGCGTCATCGCCTATCGCCGCGCGCGCGAGGCCGCGCTGAAGCCCTATCCCCACGCAACGGCTACGCTCATGCAGCTTCTCCGGCGCGGCATCAAGCTCGCTGTGCTGACGGACGCTCCGAGCCGTGAGGCATGGCTCCGTTTATGTCATATTGGATTTCATCACATTTTCAATATCGCGGTCACGTTCGATGAAACGGGCGAGCGCAAGCCTTCAGCGCGGCCATTTCTTACCGTGCTCGATCATCTTCAAACGCCCGCATCCTATGCGCTTATGGTCGGCGATTGGGCCGAACGTGATATTGCCGGAGCAAAAGCCGTCGGAATGCAGACTGCATTCGCGCGCTACGGCGACGTTTTCGACACCCAGAACCACGGCGCCGATTACGATCTGAACGACATTTCGGATATTCTGGAAATTGTGGATTCGCAAAACGTATCATGATTTTCGGAATTGGCATCGACACCATCGAAGTGCCGCGCATTGCGCGCTCAGTCTCAGTCTATGGCGATCAATTCCTGAAACGCATCTATTGCGAAGACGAAATTCGGTATTGCATTGACCGTCCCCATGCGGCGGAACATTTTGCCGCGCGCTTCGCAGCAAAAGAAGCGTACGCAAAAGCGCTGGGAACTGGCGTGCGGCGGGGGTTCGTATGGAACCAAGTATGCGTACTTAAGGAATGGTCGGGCCGACCCTATATCGAGCTTCGGGGGAAGATGGTCGAGCGTGCGCGCCATATTGTCGGTAGTGATTTCGTCGTTCGGCTTTCCATCACGCACACAAAAGACATAGCCGAGGCCATTGTGACGATCGAGCAAGCGTAACCGTGACCTTTAGGTCACGGTCGCGGAGCAAATTTTTACCATGCAGAGAGAAGACACACTGTGCTGAGAAGAACAAATATGCACTGTAACCTAAAGGCCACGGCTACACGGCCGAACTTACCCTCGTCAATCGCCGTTGTTGTCTGCATGGTTACAAACCTGTTTTAATGGCAACTCAGGGAGAATTTTTTGAACGGCCCGGCGCAATACTCGATACCACCACCACGGAGGAGATTTTTCCGCCGCAGCAAATCGCGCACAGGAACGATGCTCTTCCAAAAAATAACGCAACACCAACTCGCCGCACGATGAAAGATCTTTCGATCCCAAAGCTCTATTATTCGATCTCGGAGGTCAGCCGCCTCACGGGACTCGAACCTTACGTCCTGCGCTATTGGGAAACGGAGTTCGATGAGCTTCGTCCTCAGAAAAACCGGGCTGGGAACCGCATTTATTCGAACCGCGACATCAAGTTCATTCTCCGCATCAAAGAACTGCTCCGAGAGCAGCGTTATACGATCGAAGGTGCGAAAGCCATCCTAAAGACCGAGCGCAATAGCGACGCAAAGCCTCAGGATGAACCCGCTCCCTCGAAGGACCCTGCTCAGATCGGGCTTGTGTCGGATTCGAAACCTGTAGCGCCTACCGCAGCGCTCTCGCTTGAAGAAATCCGTTCGATGAAACGGGCCTTGCTCGATCTGCGAGCGATCTTAGTGAAGTGATCCTGCCTGGCCTCATTATTGGTTCCCGTGCAAGCGATCTTGCACTTTGGCAAACTAATTACGTCCGCGATTTGCTCCGCGCCAACTATCCTACGCTCGAAATTGCTATCAAGATTATCCACACCACCGGCGACAAAATTCTCGACTCTTCACTTTCGATGATTGGCGGCAAAGGAGTGTTTACGAAGGAACTAGAGTCCGCGCTGTTAGAAGGAGAAATTGAAATCGCCGTTCATAGTCTTAAGGATTTGCCGACACTTCTGCCTGACGGCCTCACGCTCGGAGCAATCCCGGAACGCGCGAATGTCGAAGACGCTTTTCTCTCAAAAGACACGAACGCTCGGCTCATGGACTTGCCGGATGGCGCGACGATTGCTACCGGCAGCCTTCGACGCAAAGCGCAATTGCTCACCAAGCGACCCGATTTTCGCGTCGTCGATATTCGCGGCAATGTCCCAACGCGCATTCGGAAAATGCTCGAATCTAATTGGGATGGAATGATTCTCGCGCGAGCAGGACTCGATCGGCTCGGGCTCAATGAGCACGTTGCGCATACGATCTCGCTCGAATGGGTGCTGCCCGCAGCGGGTCAGGGTGCACTTGGGATCGAATGCAGGAGTGATGATAATGATATGCTGGAATTCCTTGCGCCGCTCAATCATGACGCGACTCGTTATGCTGTCACTGCGGAGCGATCCCTTTTAAAAGCTTTAGGTGGCGGCTGTCAGGTGCCGATTGGAGCGCATGGGAAAATTGTAGGCAGCACGCTTGAACTTTCTGCCTGCATCGCAGCGATGAATGGAGAATCGCTGGTGCGCGCCGTGCATACCGGAGATGCGACACGAGCAAAGCACATCGGCGAAGAGCTTGCGCGAACATTGCTCGATATGGGCGGGAAAGAGCTTTTGGCAATGATGAATGATGAATGATGAAAAGCAGTATATGGTGCTGCTCACTCGCCCGCTCGCGCGTACTTCGGGCGAGGACGAATTGCACCAGCTTCTGAACGGCGCGGGAATTATCGTCGAAGAAGTTCCTATGATTACCTTTGCACTCCCACCCGATCTCAGGGAACTCGATTCCGCGCTCGAACGCGCGGCGCGCGGAGAATTTGAAAGCATTATTCTTTCCAGTCCAACCGCCGTTAATTTTTTCGAGCTACGCGCGCGCAAACTTGGATTATTAGATGCGATTCGAAGCCACATGCGCGCCGGAACAATCGGCGAGGCTACTGCGCGGGAATTAGATCGGCTCGGTTTTGAAATTCAACTTCCAATTCCTGCCGATGCTGGAAGCAGAGAATTCGCGCAGCTACTTTCCGGATATGATCTCGCTGGAAAACACGTCCTTCTATTGCAATCGCAAATCGGGTTGGATACAATTTCGAATGCGCTTCACGACATCGGCGCGATTCCTGAGCGCGTTACGCTTTATCATACAAATGGCCCCACTCCACACGATGCCGCGCGACTCATTGCGCTAATGCAAAGCACTGAGCGGCCTGATGTCATTGCCTTCTTTTCGCCATCCGCCGTAACGCAGTTTGCGCAAACACTAACGGGAACTGGATTACTCGATAACCTTCCCGCTCTCGCCGCGATTGGCACGACAACGGCAAATGCCATCGAAGAAATACTGCACCGAACGCCGGAGATCGTCGCCCAGAAGGCGGATCAGTTTAGCTTGGCGAATGAAATAATCGGGTATTTGGAAATGATATGTTATCCTAATTCAAATTGAGCCATAAACAAATCCAGTGAATCAGCATGAAATTCGGACATTTAGATGAGATCAGCACAATTGACTTTTCGCTGCCGCCGGATCATCCGATGACGGCGCAGATCTTAAATAAGAAGCCCATTAAAAATCCCAAGATTTATTCTGGTTTACCCGAATGGGGAAATGATGGATTTCCTGGCAAAATCTACCCGAGAGGAACGAAGCCGAAGGGCTTCCTGAAGTTCTATGCTAAGCAATTCAACGTGATCGAGCAGAACATGACGTTATATCGAATTCCATCGCGGAAAATGGTAGAAGATTGGATTAGCATGGTTCCTAAAGGATTTTTGTTTTGTCCCAAAGTCTCGCAGCCGATTAGTCAAGTCAAACCATTAGGCAGGAACAGGAATGCGCTGACGGAATTTTGCGATTCTATGCACACGTTCGGCAATCATTTGGGAACCGTATTCCTGCAACTGCATCCTACCTTCTCATCGCAACGATTTGACGATTTAGTTAACTTTTTCGATCTGTGGGATGCTACACTCCCGCTTCATGTCGAACTTCGGCAGCCTGATTGGTTCTCCGATCCGGAACTTCTAAATAGACTCTTCGAAGAAATGCGAAAACGAAAAATCGGAACTGTAATCAGCGACACTTCCGGGCGCCGCGATGCGCTCCACATGGGCCTGACCACGCCGACCGCATTTATCCGTTTCAACGGCAATGAGTTGCATCCAACCGACTTCACCCGCATCGACGAATGGGCGCTCCGAATAAAGCAATGGATTGACAAGGGCCTTCAAACGGTCTATTTCTTTCTCCATACAGATACAAAAGCGCTCACGCCCGAAATGTCGAATCATTTTCTGGAACGCATGAATGTGCTGTGCGAATTAAATTTGAAACTTGTGGTGATCGAAGGCGGAGATTTGAAATTGGAATTGTGATCATCACAAAAATTAAATTGAGTTCCACAAAAATCCCGAGTGTAAACCATTAGTGGCTGCCGGGAATGGCTCATTCAAAAGCCGTCGAAACAGTACCGGTTAAAACCCGTAAGTGTTTTACTATACTCTTTTATTATAAGAGCACTTCGACATTATGGAATGCTCTTCGAATTAAATTCCCGACTCAATATTTGGTTGGGCTTTTTAGAAGCATATTATGGCAGAATCCTTACCGCTCAAACGGTCTAAAATCGGCAAAAAATGGAAAATCATATTTGGGATTGTGGTCGTTCTTATCGCTATTCGATTGGTTCTGCCCTATATCGTGCTCCATTATGCCAATAAGCGGCTGGCCGATATGCCTGGGTATTATGGACATATCGAGGATCTCGATCTAAATCTCTATCGAGGCGCTTATACCCTCAAGACGATGTACCTCAACAAAGTCGATAGCATTGATAATAAGCAAATTCCGTTCTTTTCCTCGCAGGTGATCGATCTTTCCTTAGAATGGCCATCACTGCTACATGGCCGGATCGTGGCGAAATTAGAATTCGAGACGGCGGTGATGCGATTCACCAAAGATAAAGTCGATCCCAAAAAGCTCAATGACGATTCGAGCAGTTTTCGAAGTTTGATCGAAGGCTTCATGCCTCTTAAGATCAATCGGTTCGAGGTAACGCACGGCAAGATCCAATATATAGACCCGACGACAAAACCCGCCGTCGATATTTCGATGGTTAACACTCACGTTCTTGCAACAAACTTAACAAATGTTGCCGATTCAACGCAGTTGCTGCCATCGACGATCCATCTCACTTCCGATGTCTATGATGGAACCTTTACATTCGACATAAAATTGAATCCGCTGCTCAAAGACCCGACCTTTCAATTTAAAGCGGAGTTGAAAAATACCAATCTTGCAAAACTCAACCCATTTTTAACCGCATATGCCGGCGTCGATGTAAATAGGGGTAACTTTAGTCTATACAGCGAAGTCGCGGCGAAAAACGGAAACTACAAAGGGTACGTGAAGCCGATCATCAAAGACCTTAAGGTACTCGGACCGCAGGATTCCAACAAGAGCTTTCTACATAAGGTCTATGAAGTTGCAGTTGCAGCATTCGTTTTAACGAATCATGCGAAAGATCAGATCGCAACAAAAATCCCATTGGATGGTACGTTTAAGAAATCGTATGTCGATACCTGGAGCGCGATCTTCGATGTGCTGCGAAATGCCTTCGTTCAGGCGCTATTTCCATCGCTCGATAACGACATCACCATTAACTCGGTGCCGAAACCGACGCCGCCAAAAACATTCTGGCAGAAAGTATTTGGTGGCGGGGATAAGAAGAAGAAATAGTTCACTAAACATTTAAAAAGCAATCGCAAATCGATGAGGATTCCTATCTATAAAACCGCCGAAACAGAGGGGTCTATCCCGGAATATCAAATCATTTTCTCATGCGAATGAACACCTGTCAGGAATATATGCAACGCTGGAAAACATTTTAGAAGAGCCAAATTTTAAATTGTAATCGAAAATGAATGGAATGTACACTAAACGTCGATCGCAGAAGCAACCTGCCCTTTTGTTAAAAAGAAAAGGTTCTGAGTGAACAGGCCATCGGCTCCGGGTGTCAGCCGTTCTGTTTTGGGTTGAAGTCTGCCCGCTTTCGCAAGATAAGGAGCGTATCCAAATCCACAAAGATACGCGGTCAATTGAAACATCGGAGTTCCGGGTTCATCCGGATCGGAACACGGATCGATAAACAATGCCGGACGTTCCCGCGAGAGAATCCGCTCCGCGCCCAGCATACACTGCAATTCAAATCCCACGGCGCTACATTTTATCAGACCGATGCGCATCCTCCGATCCCCCAACAGGCTGTCGAGCGACCGGGTGGCGATGTGGCGGGTGGCAGGTCGATCGGCCGATGAGGGACTTTCCATTGTCAAATGTGCCAAATGATAATTCCGGACACCCCCCAGGGAACCGGAACTGTCATACCGAACAACAGGGATCTCCCCATAAGTCGGCACGGCGAGGGTGGCTTCCCCATCGCGATCGCTAATGGCAACATCATAGCATATTACATTTCGAGCACCGGAACGCTCGATGTTGCTCGTGAGAACTTTAAAAGTATAAGGGACTGGCTCGATACTATGCACCATGCCCGTAGGCCCCACGATCGTCATCAGGACTTTCGTGATAAGTCCAATGTTCGCGCCCACGTCCACAGCGCTATCTCCCGGCCTCAGAAGCTTCTCGAACATCGGACGTTCGGGAAAATCGGACGTCACATACTTGTCGAAGATAAAATAAAAACGCCGCACCTTCAGCCAGTCAATGACGGGCGCAGGAAGAAGACCATAAATGACGCGTTTCAGGAGGGTTTTCATTATTAGACTGAAGTATCTTTACAGTGACAAACAATATATTGAAATAAAAAAATCCCCGTGCAGAGTAGCAGGGCTTAGCGGATGATCGCTCATCCAAAAAGCCACAGAAACAGAGGGTCATCATGATGACGGTGCGTATAAAACGGCACCAGAGTTAGGCGATGAGATCCAGCAATTTTTTGTCTCGCTTTATCATCAGACCCGTGAAGACCCTTGCGAGATAAAACATAAGTTCCGCAATGTCAATTTTTAATTATTGCCTTCGTCACCACCGAATTCGCCGAAGAGAACCTGATATAATACGTTCCCGGAACGAACTTGGAGAGATCGAGCATGAAATCCGGAGATGGTGGAATCTTTTGCACCATAACCGTTTCGCCGAGAGTATTAAAGACAGAGATAGTGATGTTACCTGAAGGCAATCCCTGAACCGAGATCATCCCATCGGTAGGATTCGGGAAAAGAGTAATGGGAACCGAGTTCAAATCATCCTTTACCGATGCTAACGAATGTGCAGGATTTGGCGGAGCATTGGTATAATCGAAATCAAGTGTCGGGCAATTAAGAGTAAAATCACCGGATGGGGCATTAATGCTTGCTCCGTCACCAAAGATCACACTATTTGCTCCACTACTTGAAGTGAAAACAGAGCGTTGCTTCATATATAATACGCAATTGGAAGCACCGTTCCTAGGGTTGGAAATCATTGACCCAGGTTCGGCAAAAATGGTATCCCCACCACTTAAAATCAATGAGAATCCAGGATTCACCCAATAGGTCTTTGAAGGTTCCAGATGACCAAGAGTAACTGTCGTGTCCGAATTGATAACTATTGCATCATGAGAAATAACCGGATCCCTGCAGTCATAAATATGGATCTCGTATGTTAGCGTGGTGGTGGAACATCCTCCCGGAGCGACAACACTGAGCGTAACCATCTTATCCCCAGTGGTCGAATATGTGACATCCTGTGAAAAACTCAAGCCTGTGATGATTGGGGTTATGCTAGTAGCTGTCGCGGGTGTTGCTCCCGATCCAAAATCCCAGAAAGCAGTATCCTGATCCTGCAAACCAGGAGGACCGAGGTCACCATCAGGGATGAGAAATGTTGTCGGCGTTCCTATAGATCCGCCTGTCAAGCCGCCCATATCAAAATAGAAATAACCCGGTCCTGTCCCAATTGCAATATCGCTGCCGTTATCAGCACTGATAATATAAGGGACGGCAGCTAAAATCCGGAATCGGTAATGCGTGGATGAGCCGACGTACGAAATTGTCGTATCGATCGTAAATGTACCGGGCACGGTATCGAAAAGGGAGCCGATATTTCGGAAGCCGTTTGAAAAGCTTCCCTTAGGATCGGATAATTGTAGTAAAAAAACATTACCGGCCCCCACAAACCCGTTGCAGTAAAAGTAATGGCAATCGGATCGCCCGCACAAAACTGCGATCCCGAGATTGAATCTATGGTTACCGATTGCGCTCCTGCATTACCGGCGATCAAAAAAATGCCGAATGTCAAAAAAATCCGAAGAGCCCGATGATGATTTTTCATAAGATCCGTTATTATGATGAATGAACATAGTATAAGAACTCCAAAAAGCATCAAAAGTTACACTTTAGTGAAAAATAAAATGGCTGAAAAGGAATCTTTCTGGCTCAACCACCCCCAAACCCCGCCTTGAAAAGGAGTTTTATGGACATTTTCTTATGCCAGTTCCCTGTGCCGCACGGTAAAATACTCATCGTTTTGCAGCGGCTCGATTTGGTTGGCGTTCACGATGATCACGTTCATCGATTCCCCCAGCGCATTGAATACTTCCAGCACGTACGAGGTGGGGTCGGAACTTTCCGGCGGAATTCTTTCGACCACGCGAGCAACATCGCCACGCTTGAGGCCATGCTCGGGAATGTCTTCACTGAGTGCAATTTGCGAATAGAGTTCGTAAGTCATCACCTTGCGGCCAGCCGCGCATCCCTCTGAATTCCTTCCTGGACGTATTGGGCTGCCAGTGTCGCAAGATCGACTTTTCGCTTCTTTGCAAGGGTTTTCATCTGCTTAACGGAAGCATCGTCGATGTGAAGCTCAACCAAGCCTTCGGTTCGTTTCAGGTTCGGAAAGGAATTAGGTTTCGTCACGACTTGTGGGTTCGACATATCGAAATAATCTTCAATTTCGTGTGTCGCCCAAAACTCGCGTTCTTCATCTTCGGAATCAAAATGCGGTCGTTGTTTAGGTTGCTTCATGATATAGTTTCCTGTCTTTTACGCTCATCGCCCTCGCTGAAATCACCCGAATTTCCAGTCCTCGAATAGTAAACACAACGGTGCGCAAAGCGTTTCCGCTATTCCGTCCCAGAACGGTGAATCGTTCCTCTTCCGCCGAATGCATCAAATCGTCGTAAAATACTAACGGCCCGATTTGAAATACTTCCTCCGCTTCCGCATCGGAAACACCGTGCTTCTTCAAATTCTTACCGATATTTCCGGCATCCCAATGGAACCCGGTACATCGTGAGACGAGCGCGGCAATGTCCCTATTCCTATTACGATCGAATGTCACAATACAAAATACGAAACCCCCGGCATAAAGCCGAGGGTTCCCTTAAAAAGCCATCAAAACAGAAGGGTCAGACATGATGTGGATGCACATGAACGTTTACGCCGCTTGTTTTCTCTTTGCCCTCGGCAGCGCGTCCACGAGATGACGCAACGCATCATTAACCGATTTCGAATCTGGGAAAATTTTTCCCAAATCTTCGTCGAGAACGACCACTTTTGAATTGGCTCCAATTAAATGAACGGTTACTCCCTCGCGGAATTTTTTATAATGCTTTCCGCGAACGCCGCCGCTAAAATCATAATGCGGTAGCATTTCATCGGAGTGTCCATTTGTTGTGTGTTTACTTATTCTTTTCATAAAATCTCCTTTCTTCGCGGTTTGCTCTTCTGGCATGGATGAGGCGAATTCTATCTTCTCGTTCGGTGTAAAGCACGCTTACGATGTTGCCTGAGTGAGATCGCCCTAAATCGATGTACCGTTCCTCATCCTTTTCCTGCGAATGGCTGAAATCAAAACTCGTAATTGCCATTTCGTCGTCGAAAACGGTCATGGCCTCTTCAAACCGCACACCATGCTTCTTGTAATTCGCCTCCGCTTTTACTGGATCCCACTCAAAGATTAAGCCCATACATTACGTACTTCCAAAAAGAAAACCCGATCGCGACGCGATCGGGTTCCCGACGATTGCTCGTCTTAAAAAGCCATCAAAACAGAAGGGTCAGACATGATGTCGATATGCATAGCATAATCGATTCGGTTAGTGAGATTCACCTTCGTCTCTGGCGCGTGTTCGAAACCGGTTACAATCTTCGCCACACGGCCTGGCCCGAAATGGCTCGCTGTTACCTCCTGAATTTTAGCGCGCAACTCCTCCTCCGTCTCGGCTTGAGTGAAGACCGAATGACCAAGCGCGTGTGCTCTGTAGCCTCCTTCTGGCGCTTCTTGGATTAAAAAGATGATTTCGTTCATATCATTTCGATCTTCCTCACTACTTGCGTAGGCAGTTAATTTAGAGTTCCCACCATTACGTGCTGGCAACTAAATTCAGGGGTTGCGCTCTAATGCATGACAACTACCCGCCTTGTTACACTCTCGCCACCTGAAGTGAGTCGGCAAAGATAGACGCCGCTTGGATACTCACTCGCGTCCCACGTTACTTCATGCTGGCCGACATCCATCCATGAGGAGTGGAGTAGCGGTATCTCGCGGCCCGCAGCATCGGTAAGAGTAAGGCTCGCGACGCCTGACACGGGGAGCGTGAAGGAGAGCGCAGTACGAGAAGTAGTAGGTGCCGGATAAATTTGCAACGAGAATTCAGGATGTGAGGAAAGTGAAACACTATTTCCGGGTTCAGCACGAATCGTATCTATTTCAAGTGAATCAGTATTACCGAGGCCATCGGTCTTGATTACATAGATGCCGGCACCACCCGGAGCAGGACCTTCGCTCGTGGGAGCATCATAAATTCCAGCAACCGCATACCCTCCATCGAAGGTGTGAATAATATCAACGCCTCCATTCCAGCCACCGCCAGGACTCTCAGCATTGCCGCAATCCGGGTGTTTGGGGGGCGATGCATAACCTTTGCTCCAACCGACAGACGATGCAATAATAGCAACGGAACCCGTTGCCTGATTCCCACCAAACCCTGTGACAACATATCCGTCATCGACGGGTACAAAGCCTATAGCAGTCGAAAAGATCGAGTCACGAACGGCACCGCTGGAATCACAATGAAGAATCGAGGACGAGGGTGACAATATCTGGATTGCAAATTCTCCATTTATTCCTACAGAACGAATTCCCACAATTCCAAGACGAAATACTTTTTGCCAAATCACACTCCCCGACTGGTCAAGAGAAAAAACCTCAGAATCTGAAACAACAAGATAGTCGTCTTTCCTTTGTATTAGAGATCGGTGAGGGTAGCCGGAGCCGGTTTCAATTTCTTTGCCAGGAAGTTTCGTAAGCCAAAGGATGTGGCCATCCGGTCCAATCTTCCTCACGATAAGTGAATCGGACTTAGCAGAAACCACGACCACAGAATCGGCATCTGCAATTAACGACACGCCTCCCTCTGTATCGTCTTGTAGTGAAAACACAGTATCTATTTTGAGCGAGCCTCCCGAGCTAAGAATGGCGAGTTGAGTTCCTTTGGAAATTTTAATTGCCCCACAAAGAGCAACGATATCACCATTTGAAAGCTCTGCGAGAGAAGTAGCGTAGTAAGCCGGAGCATAGCGCCACTCCAATCCACCGGCAGATGAAATCTTGATCAGAGTGGTGCTATCGAAGTTGTTGTTGGCAGGAACACCGCCGACAACGAACCCGCTGTCATCGGTTTGAAGGATAGTGAGACCATAAGCGGCGGCACAATTCAGGTAGTTGGGGTCCAGATAAACACGCTGAAAAACAGATTGAGCATGAGCGTATTGCCCGCAACAGCAGAGAAAAAGAAATATCGAAAATAGGAACTCCTTCTTATTCATAACCCCACATCACCTCCAAAATTATCCCAGCCGGTTGTGGATGGAATCCAATCAGACCCGTTCCAAAGTTTGTGATAAATGGAATTATCCGTTCCCACGACGAACACTTCGAGTTGATCCGGCACCGATTGCTCAATGGATGGAACTCCCCGAAACGCACTGCCGAGGTCTTGCCAGCCGTCACTCCAAGTCGATCCATCATAACTCCATTTATTGTAGAGATGTCCATCCATCCCGATAAGCATGATATTTAACCGGCTCTGAGACCAAATGATCGCCGGCGAAAGATCGAAATCGCCACCTAAATTTTGATCATCTGTCCAACCGTCATCTGGGTCCCATGTTATCACATGCACACAGCCATCGAGCCCGGTAGCCGCAACAGCTTCAAATGAATCACACCAAGCCGCCGCCGGGCTTCCGAGGAATGAGGAATCAAGTTGTTGCCAGTCTGTCCAAGCAGCACCATGCTCGTACTTTACAAAAGAATTGAGATAGATGGCACCATCATTTCCGAGAGCAAAGAGATCAACACTACCCAACGCGTTATTGGGATTAAAGACAACAGAAGGACGCGTGAAGAAGGCACCCCCCAAGGAATACCAAATTGTTGACCATGAGCTTCCATCCCAAATTTTTACATTCATTTCACCATTAACGTCAATACAGAATACAAAACCCGCGATACCATAGAGGAAATCAAAACATATCATAGTTGGAGAAACTGACATTCCGGGATATAGAATTACATCAGTAGGCTGGGGGTCGGAAGGATCTCCAGATATAATAAAGTTACCGCCAATATCTTCCCATCCGCTCCAATCACTACCACTCCATTGATTAGCGTGAACATGACGATCAGTTCCCAAGGCAACGATAGTAATTGTTGTACCATTATTAACAATGCATGGCATTCCCTGGAATTGTCCGCCGAGCGATTGCCAATCCGTCTCGGACGGATTCCAATTCGTTCCATCGAACCATTTGTTTAACATCGATCCATCGTTCTGAATTGCGATGACGTTATTCTGAGTAGATGAAAAAGCAGAGGATGAAGCACTTACCTCTTTTCTCGAAATACTAAAGTTTGCCAATACATTCATCATCAGCATTAACATCTTCGGATCGAACACGAGTCCCTGGCCCGCCGCGATCGCGCCCACCGAGAAAATAGTTCCTCCGGCGGGTCGCTCCCAATATGAAATTTCACTCAAAATAGAATCTGATGCTGAGAGTTGATTCATAAAATAATCAACGTACTCGCCGCCACTTGATTTACAATTCGCTAAAACATCCGGTGTTGCTGGTCCCGGATCTGTTCCACAAGTGGGTGTAGTCGGACTCGGAAGGGATCCAATTGTCACGTCATATTCGTGAACCACACATCCTGCATTCAAATTTTGGCCTTGAGCTATACCAAGAGGATCCCCGAGCGAAAGCCCGAGATTTATTGGCTCGGTGAAGAGAGAATGAGTAGGATTAGTCACATTATAATTGGATTCATCATCATATCCGACGCATTCCATACCTGTAAGAGGCCACATTGGATTTCCGCATTCGCGTAGTAATCCTCCCCGCTCCCAGTCCTGCGAATGCCAAGCCTCGCCAATGTGAGTTGCACTGCTTCCACCCCATTCAGTAACCCAATCAGGGTACTTGCGTCCTTCCATAATAGTTAGATCACTGTCAAAGCTAACGCGCCAGAACATTGTATTTCCAGACATCACGATGAGTTGACCTCCGTTATTGAGATGATTCTGGACTACAGCATAAGCTTGCTCCGACCAATATTCACTATGCCCATTGATAATCAGGGTCTGTGATGAATCGATAATCGTGGAATCGGCGTGAAGATCGATATCGCCGATTACATCGAAATCGTAAGAACATTGCTGTAGCCAAATAAGCAAAAAACGGTCTGACCGTGCTGGTGAGTGTGGGTAATCTTGAATGTTAACCGTCGAATCCGGATAAGGGAAATATGGTTCCGCTTTGGGAACTGGAATGCGGAGACCAACTTGATACGCAGGCATGCCAGCGTTATGTGCTGTGTACATGGAATATGCACCGCCTGCGCCGGGAAGAGGATTTATGAAAATGTCAACATCATTTTCAGTACCGTATGCTCTCCATGTATTTCTTGAGCATAGCACAACTAAAGGTGGCTTTGTCTCGGCATTGCTTCTTACGATAAAAGGAATGTATTGCGGAAACTGGGTATCGTCAGTCGAAGTTAAAAGTGCCGCGTATAATCCAGGTAACGCATTATCAGGCACTTGAATCGTGTCGGTTGTAGTCCATCCGCAATCATAAATGTCATCGGATGCAAAGCGAAGAGCGTGACCTCGGCCCGGGACACTGTCGTTTGGATTGATATTATTCGGATCGTCCGGATTGAATGGGTTATATGCGCATAGCCGGTCTGGCCAATCTTTTGCCGGAAAGTAAGGTGGTGTCCCCAGCCCAACAGGAAGCCCGACAAAGTTCGGTCCACCAATCATCCAGGTTGCGACATTTACGATAGTTCCGTTTCTCCCACTTGCGCTTGAGTCCGCAACACTGCTCCCTCGTTCTTCACCGAACTGCCAGACACCATCAATCGTGGGATCAACGGGAACGGTTAATCCTCGGTCGTTGAACCTGCTGATGACTTCTCCAGCGTTGAAAGCTTTCCGCCAAATCACAGGCATCGCAAGATCGCCATTGAGCATGTTGTCGGCAAAGTTGTTCTGGCCATAAGAGGCAAGAAGCAAATCGGCCGCTCCGGGTGCTGGCGCAACGCCGGCACGTATTCTTGTGCCGTGTAATACGCCATTAATGTAGATACTCATTGTACCAGTCGCTACTCCACCATAGACCCCAACGATGTGGTACCAATACTCATAAGGATAGTGATGAACCACTGGTGGGCCCGGATCATCAGGCGGAACGAGATTGAAAAGCGAAGTATCTGCGATCAGAAGATAATTCCCAGCATTATAGGCGCCTCCATCTCCTAAATAAAACCACGGGAAACCCGAAGGGTCAATGAATAGGCCGAAGCCACATTGTGTAGGATAGTTGTACTGTGCCACTAATCCATGGTAACCGGAAATCCATGGTCGAACCCAGCATTCCACGCTGAATCCATTAGAAGGGATGTTTGTGAGATGATTCACAATATCGACGTAGGACCCCGGTGTTACTGGCTGCATCATCTGTCCGCCGATAGTGTGTCCATCTATCTCCCATGGGAGTGCATCAAAAATGGAAGGCTGGTTAACATTGGGACCGGGTTTGACAGCAGTAACCGAATAATCCGGGCCACTGCTAACCCGAAGATCAAGCGTTGACCCCGGCAATACAGCCTGAACGGTATTCGAGTATCCCCGAAGATCGCTAAACGTGTAAGGTTTTGGAGTGAGAGCCATAATGAATTCAAGGTTCGTATTAGAACGAAGAAAATTGGGCCTTTCTATCCAAAAAAGCCATCAAAACAGAAGGGTCNNATAACAGGCCCGTGAAGAACCTTGACGTTATCCAAATATTTCCCTCACCCGGCCTCTCCCATAAGGGAGAGGAGATAGAAGGATGGATCCTCTGCGGATCCGTAGCACCTTAGAAAGGAGGTGATCC
>PLYO01000032.1 GCA_003151825.1 Ignavibacteriota bacterium | reverse complement strand
CTCCGCACGCATTTGCACTTTCACGTGCTCGCCGATCGCGGTGTTCTTGTAAAGGGCGAAGTCCCACTGTTTGTAGGTTGGGCCCACCAACGAGTTGCGGCCCAGATTGCCATAGTGCCGCGTACCGGGTACGCAGTCGGACGCATAGCCTGAGATCGTCCCGTTGTTGGTGCAGGGCATAGCAAAGGCCGTCAGGTCGAGGTAGTTGTACGGATTATGCTGATGGTAGACGATGGGACCGACAACGTCCGGCCGGTCAAAGCAGTCACCTCCGCCGCTGTAATCGTCTTCGCAATTGTAGTTGAGGGTAAAGGGCTGGCCACTCTGTAGCGACACAGTACTATCGAAGCCCCAGCCGTTCTTCAACCCCCGCATGGAACCGCCCATCTGCGGCAATTCGTAGCTGAATATCCAGGTAAGACGCTGAGGAATGTTGAAGTTCGAAGGCCCTTTCTCCAGATTGGGACGGTTGCTGTCCTGAGGCTGGGCCGCGTTCACAACGAAGTCTTCCAGGTCGCTCGAGTTGTCCAGCGACTTCGAATACACGTAGTTGAGCGCCGAAGTGATCCCGTGCCAGCCGTTGACCTTGAAGCTGACTTGCAGTGAATTGTAGTTCGACTTCCCAGAGGATTTTTCCTGGAACAAATAATACGAACCAGCGGGGTATCCGAAAACGCGCGGCACACCGAAGTCTTGGATCGCTCCCGTCGTGGCACATGTCGCAATGCCATTCGGGCAATCTGCTGCAGTAATCGCAGCCTGAGTCGGCTGACTGATGTCGTAGAAGCGGAATAACCTGTGTCCCTGCGATCCCACATAGCCCACTTGGAGCGTGGTCTTATTGGTGAGCTGCTGCTGGATGTTGATGTTGTAGTTCTCCATGTAAGGAGTCTTCAATTTCGGATCGACCGCGAAGATGTCGCACTCCTGTTTAATGCAGTCGGACGGGCCATAGACTGGTACGCCGGCGGTGATTCCGTTAGCGGCGGTGTTGGGGTCCAAGGCAGCCCCGGTAATCGCGGCTGCTCCTCCGAAGTTGCCGTAGGCGGGACCGGGGGCATAATAGGCCGGATAGGGCAGGTGGCCGAGGAACATGTCTTGGGAGAAAGCGTCGTAGAAGATACCGCCTCCGACCCGAATCACGGTCTTGCCTTTTCCGGTCAGGTCCCAAAGGATACTGGCTCGGGGTGAAAAGTTCTTTTTGTCCGGTTGGTACAATTGGCTCAGTCCGGGCTGGCCCACCTGCAGATAATTGCCCGTCCCGGTGTCGCTTGCGGGATCGAAATTGGTCACCAGGAAGTTGGAGAGCAAGTTGTTCTTCTCCGCGATTACACCGTAGTAGTCCCAGCGCAGGCCGTAGTTGAGCGTGACCCGCGGGGTTACACGGAAGCTATCCTGCAGATAGAGCCCGTAGCCATTTTCGAAGGTGTGGCGTCTGGAATTTCCAGAGTACTGTAGACCCCCGGCAGTCGGATTGCCGGCGAGGAAGTCCGACAAGGTCTTAAACTTCAGCCTCCCGCGAAAATATTTGTCGAAGGTCTGTTCAACGCTGGTGCGGCGGAATTCAAACCCCGCCTTCACGTCGTGTTTGCCGGCCTTCCAGGAAAAATTCTCGATGAACTGGTTGTTGCTATCCACACGGGCCCGTGAGTCACCAGAGGTTGCCCCGGGCTGCGCAAAGAAACTGGCTCCAGTCGGCGTCGTCGAAACCAGAAGGATGGGCAGGCCAGAATCGTGCGGCCCGCCGACGGCCGGGCAACTCCCGTCGGGCGCTGGGCTTTGAGCGCAGAGTCCAATCGACGTGGGGTGGAAGCTCAGATCCTGGGGAAAGAAGCCCTCCGCAAACCGGTTCCAGCCGTAGCGCAGTTCATTCACTTTATTGGTGCCAATGGTGTGCACATAAGAAAGAGAGACCAACTGAACGCGGGTCGGCGTAATGGTGTTGAAGCCTGGGAGCTGGCCGCCGGATGCGGTCAAGGCCAGCGGGAAAGACTGGGTGCTGTCGCCGAAGAAATAGCGGCCGGTCAAAATGTTGTTCTGGTTGAAATTGTGGTCGATCTTTCCGATCACGCTGCTGAGGTTGTTGTACGACGGAGTAATCAGAGCCGCGTTGGGCCCGAGTGGGCAACCGGTATCGGTCGAGGTTCTTCCGGCAATATTCGGAGCGGGCCAAGGGTTGTCATTGGTAAGCAGATTCTTGATGACCTGATTGCTCGCGTCATTTGGACTTAGAGAGCCGCCGGGCCCGGTACCCGTCGGCACACAGGCGAGGGTCACCGTCCCCACTGTCTCGCGTTGGCCTTCGTAATCCATGAAGAAGAAGGTTTTGTCCTTAACGATGGGGCCGCCGAGAGCGCCGCCGAACTGATTATTGTGGAAGGGCGCCCGCTTCTGATCTGTCGTATTGAACCAGTTGCGCGCATCGAGCGCGTTGTTGCGGAAATACTCGAACAGTTCTCCGTGCAGAGCATTCGTACCGCTCTTGGTCACGATGTTGACCACGGCACCGGCGTTGCGTCCGTACTCGGGCTGGAAATTGGAGAGCACTTTCATCTCGGCGACGGCGCCGATGGGAAGAATCGCCGACGGAACGGCGAACACGCCACCCTGGTTGATGGCGGGATCGTTGCGGTATCCGTCGTTCATGTCGGTGCCATCAAGCATGTAATTATTGGAGCGTCCGCGCGCGCCGTTCATGGAGAACTCGCCGAACGATCCCGGAGAATCGGTGATCTGATCGGGCGACCCGGCGACGCCGGGATTCAAGAAAATCAACTTGGTGTAGTCGCGGCCGTTGATGGGCAGATCTGCAACTCCCTTGCTGGTCAGCACGCCGCCCAGGTCGTTCGACGTGGTTTCGATCTGGGCAAGATCTCCCCCGGAAACTTCGACCGTCTGCGTGACCTGGCCGGTTTTCAACTGGGCATCCACGCGCCGCTCGGTGGCCACGTTCACTTCGACGTCGTTGGTGACTGCGGTTTGGAAGCCAGACTGCGAAACGGTTACGGCATAGGTGCCGATGGGCAACTCCGGCACGCGGTAGCTGCCGTCGGCGCTGGTCACCGTTGTGCGCTCGATGCCAGTGGCCGCGTTGCGCACTTTGACCGTCGCTCCGGCTACATAGGCTCCGGAAGGATCGGTTACGGAGCCGAGAACGGTCCCACGAAACGTTTGGCCCACGAGCAGAGTTGCCGAAAGCAGAATAAAGACTACCAATAGGCGCAGTTTCATTACGGGGTCTCCTTAAGTATTCGCGGGCGTTGAACGGGCCTACGCTTCGCGAGCAGCGCAATGCAGCAAACGCGGTGCCAATTTGGAAAGACGCCGCATTATATACGAGCGTTTGCGAAAAAACAGTGCTCAATTTCACAGAGTAGTGTGAGGAAGGGGATTGGGGCGGGAAGTTTGATCGACTGGAAGCGCGGAAGCGACCAGAGGTCAGATCGGGCGCAGAGGTTGGCGCTCGGAAGCGGTGGAAGTCGGCTTCGAAATACGGAATAACAGATTGTGAATCTACGGAATCTAGAAGGTTGGGGCATGGTTGGGGAGCAGGAGGCGCGAACCGCGGCGGCTCGCGTTCCGGGCTGCGGCTGCCCTCGGTGGCTAAAGCCGCATTCTAAACAACGCGGTTAATGCAGCGCTGAAGCGCTGCTCCACCCAAAATCGAAGCGCAACGGCGACTTTCTTCCGCAAGCCCCTAAAGGGGAATCGGGATTCGAGAAACTTGCGGCATCGCTAAAGCGATGCCCTGATACGAAACTTGCGATCCTTAGCGTCGGATACGAAACCTGCGATCCTTAGCGCTTGGGATGCGAAACCTGATTTCTCCGCAGGCTGCTAGAAGCTGAAGGCCACGCCGCCGCGCACCGAGCGCGCCGATTGCACCAGATAAAGAGTGCGTCCGTCCGGTCCCATCACGGGCACGTAGCCCTGGGCGAGAAGATTGCGCAGGTCCATGAGAATTTCCAGGTGTCCCGCGAGGAAACTGGCGGGTATCGGTTGGCGGATGAAGAGATTTAAATAAGGACCGGCTTGGCCGGGCGAACTATCGAACAGGTCGACAGGAGTTAACGCGCGGTGGCCTCCGGTGTAACGGTAGGAGGCGATCCAGCGCGTCTTCGCCTTGGGCACGGCGCCGCTGAACTTGGCGGCGACGGCATGGCGTTGCTGGGCGCGAATCCACTGGCGTGCGTCCTGGAGTTGGACGTCGGGGCGCGAGAGGTCGAGCACGCCTCCGTAGGCATAATCGAGGGTAGCGGTCAGATCGGATAGCAGCTTGCGCTGCACGACCACGCGCATCCCGCGCGTCGCGAAATCGTTCCCCTGATAGCTGAACGTACCCGAGTACACATCGGGCAGCACGTCGCCCGACACGGCTGATTCTGCGCCCGGCGTCATTTCGCCGATGCCGATCAGCGCCGGATCGACGATGCTGTCGGAGTAGAAGGCGACCTGCATGCTGTTCTTGCCGACGCGCTGGGAGAGCGATACTTCCTGGTGACGGGCCCGCTCGACCGCCGGCAGGAAGCCGGTCATGCTCATGCGCGGCGCGGTTTCGCTGAGGTCGGCGGAAGTCGAATCCAGGGGATCGTCTCCTGCGCGATCGTTATTCCTGCCCAAACGATCTTCCAATCCCAGGTTCGGGACGGAACTGGTGTATTGATATTCCAGCAGCGTGTTGGGAGTGATGTGCAGATCGGCCGACCCGAAGGGCTTGAAGGCATGCACCCGCCCCATAAACTGGATGGCTTGCAATTCGCTGCCGAGCTTCATCTCCAATTTGCTGCCCAGGACGATCCGATCGGAGCTGGTCACCGAAAGGGCTTCGAGCGCGGCGCCAGGCATGGCGTACTGGTCCGGCGAATTCAGCCGGAGGGCCGTGATCGACATGGACGGTTCGAACATACCGTTGAAGCGGTTCGTGTAGGTGGTTCGGAGCACAGCGGCGGGGATGCTCTGGCCATCGGTTCCATAACCGACGCTGCCGTTGAGGCGCACGGTGCCGCTCGAGAGCAGCGAACGCTCCACCGCAAAACCGGCATTCATATCCGCGGGGCTGCCGAAACCCTGTCCGGGCGATCCGGCCATGAAAGACAAAGCGCCCTTCAAGTCGTGGCCGGCGGTTGACTCGCCACTCTGCGCGACCACGGTTGTGCCGTCTTCGAGCACGCGCAGGATGGGGCGATTGGCGACCGAACGCAGCGTCCACTTCCAGTCGTCATCGTCCACCGGAGTGCGCAGGGGAACAAGCTGGATGGCTTCGTAGAGGGTGGTCAGCGTGACATTCACCATCAACTTGGCGCCGGCGCGCACGCCGATTTTCTCGCGCAGCGAAGGGAGAAACGAAGGCGCGCTTACCTTGACGCTGTAGGTTCCTGGCAGCAGACCCGGGACGGAGTAGAAACCACGGTCATCGGTAAAAGCCTTCAAGGTGAAGGCCTTCAGCGCCTGGGCCGCGGAGCCGAGGACTTCCACCACCGCGCCCATTTGGGGCGCGCCGCTGGCATCGCGGACGTATCCGGAGATCGCGCCGGGGATCGGGGCGGAGGCAGTTCCCGACCACGCCGGAAGAGGCACGGTCGCGACCATTATGGCGACGACTGCGAGGAACCCGAACTTTCGGAACATCGCGTTCACCACCTCTGGGAACCCAGGCAGCAGTTTACTCCACGGCGAAGGTCGCCGTTGGATCCACGGTCTGCTTGGAAAGGTTGTCGTTCACTTTGATCTCGATCTTGTACAAACCCGGCGGCAGGTTGGCGGCGGAAAGCGTCTTCTGCAGCGTCACCTGGTCGCCCACATTGCCCATGGTGTCGGTCGACTCGACGGTATGGATGAAGGCCTTATTGTTCGCGTCGGTCACATTGTATTCGATCGTGGCCGAAGGTTTGTGGGTTTTTTCGTCCACGCTGAGGTTGTAAACCTGCATCCAGAAATTCAGCTTTTGGTCGCGCTTGAACGAGATGGGCTTGCCGTCGGAAGGGGCCACGCGCGGTCGCACTTTGGTGGTCCCGATCACGAAATTGCCGGTGCCCACGTTCTTGGTTGCCACCGGTTCCATCTGGTCGGCGATGATGAGGGTTGAGCTGCTCAGCTTGTCTTCGCTGAAGTCGGGGATCTGGATGGCATGGCTCCAACTGCCGGTGCGGTCGCCGTTCACGTCCTTGACGACGACGTCCAAGCGGTAGCGATTCTGGCTGATGCGCAACGGCAGGGCCTTCCAGTACACCGAAGAATTTTCGGCGGTCTTGGGCAGCAATTCCACGGGCACATCGACCTGCACCGTGTCTTCAAAGGTCTGCACGATCTTGCCGGTGAGCGTGGTGACGCGTCCGAAAATGTTGACGGTGCCACGCTCCACGCCGTCCTTGTTCTGGAAGGTGACGTCGCGGTTCTTGATCTGAATCGTGACCGGAACCAGCACCGTGTCGCTGGTCACCTTCACGAAGTCGGCTCGCACATCGAAGGGCATTAGGTTGACGCTGATTTTGTGGCTGACGACTTCTTCCAGATCCTTGAACTTCACCGCCGGCGCCGCCTGCAGTTTGGCGAACTGTTCCAGGCGGTCGAATTCCTTGGACTGCAGATCCTTATTGAACGGCGAGCTACCCAGTTGCTCGATGCCGCCGTTGGTGAAACGGCTCGCCTTGCTCGACATGCCCATTTGCTCGTACAGCGTCAGGCCGGCATTTGGGGTGTACTTCAAGGCGTCCTTTTCCGAGCGGTCCATGGTCATGTGATAGTCGCCGCACATGCAGGTATCGACGAATTCGATCATCACTTCCTGCCCAATCCCTTCCAGGTAGCGATAACGCCAGGTTTCAAACGGGAAGGTGGAGGTCTCGCCGCCGCCTTCTTCCATGGGACGCTCGTAGCTGCCGCCGGAGGGATGGGACTCGATCTCATCCGCTGGCCCAAACACGATGTAGGTCCGGCCGCGGTCGCTCTTCCATCCCGGGATACCGGCGGCGAAGTGCTCGTTGGCATACGCGATACGCCGGTAGTGCTCTTCTTTAAACTCGTTCTCTTCGGTGTCCGGTGTGGGATCGCGGCGCTGCCAGAAGGCTTCAATGAACTGGTCGCGCTCTTCGTCGTTGGAGAGCTGCATGAAGGCGGATTTTTCTTCGTCGGTGATGATCCAGCGCACGTCCTCGTCCAGCCACTTCTTATACGTCTTGCTCAACTCAATTTTGAGCGCCTTGGCGTTAGCCTTCCTCTGTTTTTCCGGGATTTGACGCTTCAAAGGATCGATCTGGCTTTCGGAGCCCTTCGCGTCCTTGTCCTGAGCTCGGGAAACGACGGTAAAACCCAGCGCCATCACGCCAGCCAGCACACCAGCCGAACAACGATTTCGAAGACCTGCGGAGAACATAGAAGGGCCTACCTCACGAGAAACTACAGGTGCTTAATTCTATGTTCTTTGGATACAACAAGGCAAGGAGAAGTGGCCTGTCGGGAAAAAGATTTCCTGCGTCGATCCTCTGTTTTAAATCCCATAAGAATCCGGGGCTTACGGTCGGGCAGAGGTGGCGTAGGTACCCCTTCCCAGGCGCGATGCCCGGACACTCGGCACGATATAATGAATTGCGCCGCGGGTCTGACCTCCGTAAGCCGACCGGACCGATACTGGGAGCGACCTGCTTCGCGGGAATTCGGGAACTTTACCCCTTGTCGGCACGTAACTATTCATGCGCAACTATGGTGCGTTTCCGCCGTTCCATGACCAAGGCCATGGGAACTTTGGAACCGTCTGCTGAAGAAGGCGAGATTCGCCGCTCAGACTTAGAGGAACTCTGATTATGTACCATCGAAAACCTTGAACCACAGGGTACACAGGGGTGCACGGAGGCCCCCGGGGACTTAATCAGACTTTTTCTCTAAGTCATGAAGACCTCGTAATGAAGCATGAAGAACTCGCTATGAAGACCTGGAAGAAAGTGTTGATCGGGATTGGCGCTGCGCTGGTGCTCGGGATCATCGTCGCCGTGAGCGTTTACCAGAGCCAAAAAAACGTGGTGACGGTGCAAACGGGGAAGGTGCAAAAGCAGAACCTGGCTTCGGTGGTCAGCGCTTCGGGTGAAATCAAGCCGAAGACCTACGTGAACATCGGAGCCAATGCCTTCGGCAAGATCATCAAGCTGCACGTCAAGGAAGGCGACCACGTGAAGGAGGGGCAATTGCTGGCTCAGCTCGAGAACGTGCAGTCCTCGGCTGACGTCAATGCTACCCGTGCTTCCGTGCAGGCGGCGGAAACCGACGCCGTCGCCGGCGATGCCGCCCTAAAGACCTCGCTCGCCGACCTGAACCGCGCCAAGTCCGACGCCGTCCACGCCAAGCTCGACTGGGAACGCGCCCAGGGTCTGTACAACGCGGCCCTCATCGCCAAGCAGGATTACGACGTCAAGAAAGCCGCGTGGGAGTCCGCCGATGCCGGATTGGCCCAAGCCGAAGCTAAGGTGGCCCAAGCCAAAGCGCAGAAAGATTCGATGGACAAGCACATCACGCAGAATCAGGCGAACCTGACCCGGTTTACCGACGTGCTGCAAAAGACGACCTACGAAGCACCCTTTGACGGCGTCATCACGAATCTTCCCGTGCGCGAAGGCGAGACGGTGGTCATCGGAATCCAGAATTCTCCGGGCAGCACGCTGATGACGCTGGCCGACATGTCGGTGATCACGTCCGAGGTGAAGGTGGACGAGACCGACATCGTCAACGTGCGTCTCGGCCAGCCCGCGGACGTGACCATTGACGCCATTCCGCACAAAACCTTCCACGGCGTCGTCAGCGAAATCGGCGACAACGCGATCGTGCGCTCGACCGGCGTGGCGACTTCTCAGGCCACTTCGACGAGCGAGGAAGCGAAAGACTTCAAAGTCGTCGTAACGCTCACCGATCCGCCAGCGGATTTGCGTCCGGGACTCTCCTCGACCGCCAAAATTACGACCGCGGTCCGCAGCAGCGTGCTCAGCATTCCGATTCAAGCGCTCACGGTCCGCACGCCGGCCGATCTCGTGCCCAAAGATGCGGGCAAGGGCAGCGTAGAAGCAGCCACCCGCGCTCCGGCGGAAGCATCGAAGCCGAAAAACAACGAAGAAGTGCAGGGCGTGTTCGTGATCCGCAAGAAGAAAGCCGAATTCGTTCCGGTGGATACCGGCATCAGTGGCACCACGGATATCGAGGTCACCAAGGGTGTGCAAGAGGGTGACGAAGTCGTCACCGGCAGCTACAAGGTTTTGCGTACCCTGAAACCGGGGACGAGTGTCAAAATAGATAATTCGGCCCCGAAAAAAGAAGACGAAAGCAGTTAGAAAGAAGGTGTCAGGTGTCAGGTGTCAGGTCTTAGGTCTTAGGAAAACCTCAAGTCCCAAGACCTAAGACCTGACACCTGACACCTAACCTCTGCCAGGTTAGTACGTCCAAGATAGAACGGCCATAGGAGCGTGCGTGCTCGAGCCCGATCCGCATAAGGAGAGCAAGATGGCGACTGCCGAAATTTTGCCAATTGATAAGGTTGCAAATGGGTCTGCGCCCGACTCCTACATGATCTCGACCGAGGATCTGTGGAAGACCTACGACATGGGCTCGGAACAGGTGCATGCGTTGCGCGGCATCAACCTGCGCATCCAGCGCAACGAATATGTCGCCATCATGGGACCGTCGGGCTCCGGCAAATCGACGCTGATGAACCTGATCGGCTGTCTCGACTCGCCCACCACAGGAAATTATTTTTTCAATGGCTCCAACGTCGCCGGATTGGACGATGACGATCTCGCCGAAATTCGAAATCGTGAGATTGGTTTCGTTTTTCAAACCTTCAACCTTCTGCCGAGAAGTGATTCGCTTCATAATGTCGAGCTCCCGCTAATTTACGCCGGCGTTGGAAAAGACGAGCGGCGCGAACGCGCGCTTCAGGCGCTCGAACAGGTTGGTCTCGCCGACCGCGCAGGACACAAGCCGAATGAGCTTTCCGGAGGTCAGCGGCAACGCGTAGCAGTTGCCCGCGCACTCGTTACGCGGCCTTCGATTATCCTTGCGGACGAACCAACGGGCAATCTCGATTCGAAAACCGGCGAGGACATCATGCGCTTGTTCCGAGAACTGCGCGATCAGGGCAATACGCTGATCGTCGTGACACACGAAGAAGAAATTGCGCGCCACGCCGAGCGTGTTGTTCGCATTAAAGATGGCCTCGTCGAACATGA
The DNA here is from genome assembly GCA_003151825.1 of Ignavibacteriota bacterium. Classification (GTDB taxonomy): domain Bacteria; phylum Bacteroidota; class Ignavibacteria; order Palsa-1295; family Palsa-1295; genus PALSA-1295. The sequence continues at coordinate 77,349 of PLYO01000032.1, read as the reverse complement.
CGACTATATTCCGGCAAGCGAACGCATCTTAGATTGACCTGAATTTCCATCCTCATTGTGCCACGCTTCATTCAGGATACGATCGAAGGAATTGCGATGGCGCGCACCGCGCTCCGGGCCAATCCGCTGCGCTCCGCGCTTACCATGCTCGGCATTATTATCGGCATCGTGACCGTCACGCTGATGAGTTCGTTCCTAACCGGCATTACCGAAATGTTCCATTATACCACCAGCTCGATGGGAACCGACGTGTATTACATCGACAAATTTAATTGGATGAGCCAGGATTGGATGACGCAAAAGAACCGTCCTGCACTTACCGCTCAGGATGCCAATCTGCTGCGCCAAAAAATGACGACCGCCAAAGCCATTAGCGCAACGGCGATGCAGGACGTAAATCTAAAATACAAAACGAATGAGTTAGACGATATCACTGCTGCTGGCGCGGATGCGGGATATGAAATCACCAGCTCCGTCGAAATAGATCAGGGCCGTTTTTTTGCGACGGAAGAATTGGCAAGCGCACGGCCCGTATGCGTCATCGGTCATAATATCTGGGTCCAGCTTTTTCATAAATCCAATCCTATCGGCAAGAGCATCCGCGCCAGCGGGTATTCGCTCGAAGTCATCGGCGTGGCGAAAGAGGTCGGTGGATTGTTCGGAGATTTTGGAATCGATAATCACATCCTCATGCCGCTTCAAACGCTTATCAATGCCTATGGCGAACCCGATCGATCGCTTACACTCCAGGTTAAAGCAAAGGATGTCCTCGATAAAGATAATACCAAAGCCGAAGCGGAATACCAAATGCGAATGGTTCGCCACTTGAAACCTGGCGACAAAGATAATTTCGGCATTAACAGCATGGATCAATTCAATCAGGTGTTCGACGGAATAACAAGTGTGCTTACTGCCGTTGGCCTGACGATCACCGGCCTATCGCTGCTTGTTGGCGGCATAGGAATTATGAATATCATGTTTGTTAGTGTGAAAGAGCGGACGCGCGAAATCGGAATTCGTAAAGCTATCGGCGCGCGCCGCCGTGTGATCCTCACACAGTTTCTTTCGGAAGCTTCGATGCTCTGCCTGATCGCCGGCTCGCTCGGACTACTCATCGCGTATTCCGCGTCGGTCTATATCAATCATAACGTGCTTGACGCCGATTCCAACGTGCATTTACATTTTTCGCTCGCGCTGATTTTCATGGGACTCGGACTTTCGGTAGCCATTGGCGTCGCGAGCGGAATCCTTCCCGCCTGGCGCGCGAGTAAGCTCGATCCGGTGGATGCATTGCGATACGAATAAATGTTAGAGAACATACGTCAAGCTTTCGATTCCCTGCGCGCGAACAAGCTGCGGAGCGCGCTCACGCTGCTTGGAGTCGTCGTCGGCGTGTTTTCGATTATCGGCGTAATGACGGCGCTCGGCGCGCTCACCAATAGCGTCGATACCTCGCTTTCGCAGCTTGGCTCGGAAACGTTTACCGTAAAAAAATGGCCGTCCATTCAGCTCGGCAACAGCGATTGGAAGAAATATATGAAGCGCAAGCCGATCACGTACGAACAGATTAAATTCGCCCGGCAAAGCGCCGAACTTCCGCTTGCCATCAGTGCGGAAAATATGTACACACCGCTGACCGTCGCATTTGGGAATGAAAAAAGCGATCCGCAATTCCAGCTTTATGGTTCCGACGAAAATTATAGCATCAATCACAGCCGCGACGTCGCAAAAGGTAGAATGCTTACTCCGGCAGATGTGCAATATGGCCGTGATGTAACTGTGCTCGGTCAGGACATCGTCGATCGCGTGTTTAAGCATGGCGAAGATCCGATCGGGCAGACCGTCCGCATGAACGATCACAATTATTTGGTTATCGGAGTCTTCGAACGAAAAGGTGGCGGGATGGGACAGAGTCAGGATGGCTTCGCGCTGATTCCGGTCACGAACGAAATAAAATATTTTATTCAGCCGGCTTATACCTCGCTTCAGATGACGGTTCGCGCGCGCTCGAAAGCCGTGTTCGATGAAACGCAGGACGAGATCATCGGCGCTTTGCGCTCCGTGCGCGGCGATAAACCCGGCGCGGAAAACGATTTTGAAGTCGAGAATAATACATCGCTCACCACACAATTCGATTCGTTCTCGAAATATCTTTCCTACGCGGGATTTGGCATCAGCGCAATCTCGCTTTTAGCTGCCTCCATCGGAATTATGAACATCATGCTCGTTTCCGTAACCGAGCGCACCAAAGAAATCGGTATCCGTAAAGCACTCGGAGCAACGAAAGCCGATATTGCAGGACAATTCCTGACCGAGGCAGTTGTCCTTTGCGAAGTTGGCGGACTGATCGGGATTGCGATTGGAATCGGCATCGGGAATATACTCGCCGTGTTCATCCACGCGAGCGTGTATGTTCCGACGCTCTGGATCGGCATTGGTCTCGGCGTGTGCTCGCTTGTGGGAATTGTTTTCGGCCTCTATCCCGCGCTCAAAGCCGCGAATATGAACCCGATCGATGCGCTGAGATTTGAATGATGCGAAAGTATTTAGCCTAATGAATTCCTCTCACCACATCCCTGAACGTCACAATACCAACCGCACCGGCTGGCTGCGTGCCGCAGTATTGGGTGCGAATGATGGCATCCTTTCAACCGCGAGTTTGATCGTGGGCGTAGCGGCAGCACATGCTGCCCGCGGCAACATTTTGATCGCCGGCGTGGCCGGCCTTGTTGCGGGCGCGATGTCGATGGCTGCCGGTGAATATGTCTCTGTTAGTTCCCAGGCGGATACCGAAGAAGCCGATCTAAAAGTGGAGCGTAAGGAAATTATCACCAATCCGGAATTCGAACATAAAGAACTGGCAAAAATCTATGTTGAGCGCGGATTAAATCCCACTCTTGCCAGACAAGTCGCCGATGAACTCATGGCCCACGATGCGCTTGGCGCTCATGCGCGCGACGAGTTGGGAATTAGTGAGGCGGTCAAACCGCGCCCGGTTCAGGCAGCGGCAGCTTCGGCAGCCTCCTTTTTTACCGGAGCGGCATTGCCATTGCTTGTCGTTCTCATCATGCCTGCTGCGATGCTCATTCCTGCAGTTTCCATCGCATCGCTCATTTTTCTTGCGACGCTCGGCGCTGTTGCGGCAAAAACCGGCGGCGCGAGTATGGCGAAGGGCGCGCTGCGCGTCACCTTCTGGGGCGCGCTTGCGCTTGCCGTAACGGCCGGTATCGGAGCGTTATTTGGGACGGTGGTGTAGCAGCTAATCCTTCTTCGCCGCGGGATCAGACGCGTTCGTGCCGTCAGGATTTTGCCGCCAGTTGACGACAAAATTCCGCTCGATCGTAAGCCCCTTATCCGTTTTGGGCATTTGAATAAGCGAGTCGATGGATTGCACGAACGTCCCCTCGATGTGAACCCAATACTTTTTGCCGGGCTTGAGGATGAGCAGGTAGCGCCCGGATTCGGAATTGGCGCGTCCTGCCGTCATTTCCTGAATGGCGCAGGTCGTGATCTCGTTTGAGGTGTCTTCATCGGCTTGCGTTTCACCGGTTTCGTGGACGGAAAGCCGGACGGTCGCCGGTTTTTGATCGGCGGTGACTACCGAGCCTTTCATCACCACGACCGGGCGCGAAAATTGTGCCTGCGCTGCGGAAGAACCGAGCAATAAACAAAAAACGATGAAGGCGAAAGTTAGGATAGAATTCGACAAGTAGAGTTTCATTTCAGATTTTGGTTAGCATTGATTCACTCACAATAATTGTTAACCCACTTGCGGGCTTACAAGTTCTCTTTGTAGCCGTGACCTTCAGGTCACGGTGGAATTTTCACCGTGACCTGAAGGTCACGGCTACAAGGTCACAGGTTCGAATATTCTATGAAAGCAATCATCATGGCGGGCGGATTCGGGACGCGGCTGAGGCCGCTGACGATGAACATGCCCAAACCAATGGTTCCCATGATGAACCAGCCCATGATGGAGCATATCGTCCGCTTGCTCACGCGGCATGGCATGACCGATCTCACCTCGCTCCTCTATTTTCATCCGGATGCAATCACTGCGCATTTCGGCGACGGCTCGGCCTTTGGCTGCGCGATGAGCTACGTTCGCGCCGAAGCGGATTTCGGAACGGCCGGCAGCGTGCGCAATGCCACGGAACAGCTTGGAATGACGGAGCGGGTACTCGTCATCTCCGGCGACGTGCTGACGGATTTCGATCTTTCCGCCGCCATCAGGTTTCACGAAAAGAAAAAATCACTGGCGACGATTGTTCTGACGCATGCCAAGAATCCGCTACAATTTGGGATCGTGATGACAAATCCCGATTCTGAAGTCACGCGCTTTTTAGAAAAGCCGTCGTGGGGCGAAGTGTTTTCGGACACGATCAACACGGGAATTTATATTTTGGAACCCGAAGCCTATTCGGAAATTCCCTACAAGCGCGAGTTCGATTTCAGCAAGGACCTGTTCCCTGAGCTGCTCAAAAAGCCGGGCGCGCTCGCGGGATATATCGCCGATGGATACTGGCGCGACGTCGGGAATCTTTCCGAATATCACGAAGCGCACATGGACGCGCTGCTCGGCCTCGTCAATTTGGAGATCGCGGGCGAGCGAACGAATGGCGCGATTGTCGAAACAGGCTGCGAGATAGAAGGCGCGCGCTTTCGAGGGCAGAATGCGATTGGCCGGGATACGAAAATCGAAGAAGGCGCGATCGTCACCAATTCGATTATCGGCGCGAGTTGCCACATCGAGGCCGGCGCTATCGTGGAAAATTCTATCCTCTGGAACGGAACGCGCGTGGGACGCAATGCGAGTATGAGCCATGCGGTCGCGTGCTTCAATGTGCTGATTGGCGACCGTGCGACGGTCGATGAAAATGTTTTTATCGGCGAAGGTTCCCAGGTTGCCGAAGGCGCGCATATTCTGCCGAATGTTAAACTGTGGCCCGGCAAGCGGGTCGAGGCCGGCGCGACTTTGCAAACAAGCCTCGTCTGGGAAGACCGATGGAACCGGGAGCTTTTTACTAACTCCCGCATTTCGGGAACTTCGAACATCGAACTCATCCCGGAATTTGCCGCGAAAGTCGGCGCGGCGCTGGGCGCGCAGGTCGGGATGGGACAGCGCATCGTCATCAGCCGCGACAGCGATCCCGGCTCGCGCGTGATTTCGCGCGCGTTGGTCAGCGGACTCATGAGCGCGGGCGTGAACGCCGTCGATATGCAGCAAACTCCGATTCCGCTCACGCGGCATCACCTGCGCGACGCGCGGCATTCCGGCGGCGTGCATGTCCGCAAAAATCCGATGGACCGGCGGCGCTCGGACATGATTTTTTTCGATTCGGGCGGTTACGATCTTCCTTCTAGCAAGGGAAAATCCATCGAGCGATTTTTCTTTGGCGAGGATTTTCCGCGCGCGCCGTTCGATAAAGTCGGCACGATAGAGTTCCCAGCGCACACCGGAGAAATTTACACCAAGCGCTTCACCGGCGCGCTCAATGTCGAACTCATCACGCGCTCGCAGTTCAAGCTCGCCATCGATTACGCCAACGGCATTGCCTCGACGATCTTTCCGAATATCCTGGGCGCGTTCGGAAGCGAAGTTATTTCGATCAATGCGTATCTCGAACCTTCCCGCCTTACTCGCGGCCGCGAGGAATTTGACAAGTCCACCCGGCATCTTGCCAATGTCGTGAAATCACTCGACTATCAAATTGGATTTATCTTGGACGCCGGCGGCGAGCGCGTCGGAATTGCCGATGAGAGCGGCCAGATTTACATCAACAACAATTTGCTCACGCTGATGACGAAGCTTTTCCTCGAAAGCGAGGAGAAACGCGGGCGAAAAGTTACCACCATTGCGGTTCCCGTTTCGGCCACGAGCGAGGTCGAGGTGCTTGCGCGGGAGTATGGCGTGGAACTCTCTTACACGAAGAATACGCACGCCGACATGATGCGCGCCGCGAGCGAAGAAGGCATCAGCTTCGTTGGCGGAACGCTCGGAGGCGCGATTTTCCCGGATTATTTCTTCGCTGTCGATGGGCTGTTTACGGTGGCGAAGACGCTCGAAATGCTGGCCGTGCTGGATAAAGACTTAGGCGAAGTTGCCGACGGTATGCCGCGCCGCGCGCAGTCGCGCAAACAGGTATCCTGCCCGCCCGAAGAGCTGGGCCGCGTCATGCGACATGCCATGGACCACTCCCGCAACATGAAAAGATTCCTGATCGACGGCATCAAGTTTTATCCAAAGAAAAATAGCGAGGCGTGGGTGCTCATCCTGCCCGAAAAAGAGCGGCCCTACTGCACCGTCCTCACCGACGCCGCCACGCAGCCCGAAGCCGACGCGCTGGCAAAAGAGTATGCGGAGTTGGTCGAGGAGTGGCGGAAGGCGGGGGAATAATAAATAGAAACTCTGAAATGAGAGGTGTTTCGATGTTGTTATTATCCGCATGATTCCGGGCAGAACCGCTATTGCACACGATCCCGTCGCGCACCCATCTGCGTCGGAATTATCAATTTTGCTGTCGCGCATCGATAATCACCAAAAAGAGATTGCCTCGCTACGCCCGCTCGATCCCGATACTCTCGGTCGCATCGTGCAGCGATTTCGCATCGACTGGAACTATCATAGCAACAACATCGAAGGAAATTCTTACGATTATGGCGAGACAAAGGCATTCCTCCTTCACGGCATAACGGCGGGTGGCAAACCGCTTCGCGATTCGCTCGAAATAAAGGGGCATAATGAGGCCATTCTTGGACCGGAAGACCTCATTCATTCCGAGATGCAACTCACGGAACATACGATCCGTGAAATTCATAAAAAAATTCTTGGCACAGAGCCGTATTCTATCTCGACTGGAACACCTGATAGTAAATTGACGAAAATGGTCGTCCCAGGCAGATATAAACAAGAGCCAAATCACGTTCGAACCGCAACGGGTGAAACATTTTATTTCGCACAACCATCTGCTGTCCCAGCCGAAATGCAAGAGCTCGTTGAATGGTGTCGAGCGGAGGATGCAAAAAACGAATTGCATCCTATCATACTTGCATCACCACTTCACTATCGCTTCGTGCGGATTCATCCCTTCGACGATGGCAATGGCCGCATGGCGCGGATTCTGATGAATCTTGTGCTCATGAAGAACGGATTTCCGGTCGTCATCGTAAAAACTGAGGATAAAGAAAATTATTATCGCGCATTGCGGCAAGCCGATGGTCAGGATTTGGATGCCTTTGTCTCTTACATTGCGAAGCAGGAAATCGCATCCCAGGAATTGTGGCTTCGCGACGCGCGCGGGGAATCGTTGGAGGACGTTGATAAAGAGATTGCACTGCTTAAAGCGAGTCTTCGGAATCCTATTATGAAGAAGGTAATACCTCGCGGAGACTTCATTCGCGAAACGATTGAATTAGTACTGCCTCCACTATCTGCCTACGCAGAAAAAACCTTGCAGTCATTTGACGAACTGTTTAATAGCAGGAGAGTACAGGCACGAATTAGGGACTTCGAAGGAAATGGGCCCGATATTGATCTCGAAAATCTTTCAGACGTTGACTTTAACAAAACGAGAGATGTGCATCTTGAATTTCTTTGGGAGAGAAGCAAGGATGCAAATTTAGACATTCGAGAAATCCGAATTCGTCTTATAGAGATAATTTTTTATGAAGGAAGTTTTGGAATTTATTCCGAGGTCGCTTACCCGGAGTCTCCGCGACCTTATGGCGAAGGTCTAAGTGAAGAGGAAATTCACAGCCTCGTTAATGTCTGGCGTCCGAAGATTTTAGACTATATTCGACAAAGAGCCAAACAAGCCGGGTATGATCTTTAATCGTCTATCGATTGCTGTAATGTGATTTTCAAAAAATAACTTCGATTTCCCTTGACTTTGCCTTTTGGATTGCTTATATTTGTATATGCTGTAATGGGCACCCATATCAATTACGAATTACGGGAGTTGTGCGCTACACAAAAATCCCACCCCGATTCCCAATTTCGACGCTGCCGAATTTCTCGGCAAATATGTCTGGCAGAGGACGGTCGCCGGGAACGCTTAGCCACAAACGGAGTAGGTGACGTTTTTGCGCAGTGTCCGGCCAGTCCTCAAACCCGGTGCGATCATGCAAAAGAGTATGATTATAGACAAACTGCTTGTCGCCCTTTTCTAACTTCATCGAAAAATTGAGTTCCTGACTATTGGCAAGTTCATCGAATAAATCGAGCGCTTCGACATGCGCCGGAGTGAGCCTCGGCGCATCAGGAAACCTCTGTGCCGAGTCGATATACTGGCGCTGGTAAATGGCCGTCAGATACCCTTTGTAATAGTTAAAAACAGGGATTAGATAATACGGCAGCATCCCTTTTGGAATTTCCCCTCTTCGATCGGTAGCAATTGGCCCCATTAATAATCGGAGCAAATCGGGCCGGCGCTTATGCATTTCATTGAAAATAGTGTTCGAGCTTACTAACTGCGATAGTCCTCCTGTTTTTGCATTATTCAAGCAGAGAAGTCCAACCACATCCGTTGAATCGGTATGGAAGGTTTGGCGTTCCTTCGTTTGATACACGCGAACGTTAGGGTCTTTGCTCGACATCCCCATATCCCGCACATGCCCGAGGAGATGTCCCTGTGCATTCTGCGGTCTTGCAAGACCAAGATGCGAACCCAGTCCGCAAAAAATAATTGCCGCCTCCCGCTCGGTATAGTTGGCAGCGGGTAACCCTCTGAGAAGAGCAAAACCGCGCCCATGAATTAATTCCTCACGGAGCTCTAACAGCTTTGGAGCGAGCGTGGGCAGAATAAAATCCCCCACAACGATGGTTTCGATATTTCCTGTTTTATGAGATTCATCCCATTGTGCTGCCGCCGATTCCAATTCCCCAATTTCCTCCGGTAACAGGAACGCGATCCACTCGTTTTCGCGGGTCACCCAATCAGGCCCATACCATGCCGATGGATTTTTCTGTTCGGGCGGTAAGGTTATTTCCATGGCCCTCGAAATAGGGAATTGAGAATAAATCCCCGAAGCAATGCTTCGGGGATTTGTTTTCAAAGAGCAATTTGCTTAAACCGTTACGCCGCCATTCGATTTCACGGTATAGAGGCCAGCCACGCCTGCCGAGACTTCCGGTCTGGACGCGGGAATTTCCGGCTTGGCTTCCGGCTTGATCGCACGATAAGTTGCCGTGGAGTCGTCCCACTGGAAGAAATCGTTGTAACTTGCAAGCGACGTTGCAAAGTCAGCAATGCTCCCCACGCCTGGGATGAGACCGAAATCTCGTTTTTCCGAGAGTTCGTCATACAACCGGTTGATCGCCATTGGCTCCCAACGGTTCGCCTTAAACACCCCGTTGACCGCTTTGATAAAGGGGTGATCTTCGCGGCTGAGTCCAAGCGAATTGGAGGAAGTAACACGCGTGCCATCTCCCTTTTCAAGCGCCTCGCGGAGTTTAGCACGTGGTGAACGATCCTTTGGGCTCCAGGTCTTCGTGCCACGGTCATACTCGATAAATTCCTGCGAAACATTGCGCAGCGTAATGGCGAAAGATTTATACGGCATCTCGGTGTCAATCGGCTCCATCAGGCCTTCTCGGACAAGATGCTCATAGAGTTCTGCCGATTTGACCGGGTGTTTGGAGCGCTCGGCATAATCTGCCATCGAGAGGATTGCATCCTCTGTAATTTCCGGCTTTTTGAGCGGCCCAATCTGATGCTTTTCCCGGGGCACTCGTGGAGTGGGCGGCGAGTAGTTCAAGACAGATTCATCGCGATCGAGGCCGCCTTCGGTAACGCGCGGCATCTGCATCCATCGCGGATCGCCGGTCGAGCCGTCGCCCATGAGCATTTGCAGGGCTTCGGATATGCGTTGGGCGCGGGATTCGAGTGCGGGTTTGCGCATTTCGATAACACGCAGTTCTTCTTTGATTATGCCCAGTTCGGAGCGCAATCGGTCAACGGCGTCGGTGAGGCCGTCTTTTGGTTTGGTATTGTATAGAGGCATGATTGTTTATTGATTAGAATGAATTGGTGCGCCTTCGGGGCAGCAGGTGCTGCTGCGAATCGAGGCGGTCTTTGAAAACTTCGATGCAAATCGCAATAGTGAAATGCAGGTCTTACCTGCCGGTGGGGAAGATTATGCTTTATAGGTTCAAGATAATGCTTTGTAGGCTCGGTTAATTCCCTGTTGAAATGCCGAACACCGTTCGGTTCTATTGGCGTTCCTTTCCGTTGACATATTTTCGCCAGGCTTTGTTCCATTTCAAAAGATTATTTTTTTAGATCGATGCCTAGCCACGCTGCCCGCACAACCGACTGCCAGTTCTGCCGTGAACTCCTGCCCATAACGCAAAATTAAAATGAAGAAATAAGAGAATCGTTTTCCACATTTATCTTTGCTGCAGGAAAAAAAGTGCCGTTTGTGCGGGGGCAGTTTGGAGTTCATGAACTGTGGCATTTCCGAGCCAATTTCGCCATTTTTATTTTTTTATTCATAATTCTCCTTCATACAGAAAACCAATCGATCTCTTCCCCATTCATCATTTGTCATTCATACATTGAAATAGGTGCCTATCAAACACGCGCAACTTACGAAATAAAAATGCCAATGTCAAGCGATTCCTGAAAATAATTGAAAATTTCTTTCCGAAATAGAGCCTGCCCTGAGCTTGTCGAATGGGTGCCCATCATGAATTTGGCTGGATGTAGGTCCCGTTAGGGACGGCCCGTTTGTAGAAAACAGATTTTTTGATTTAACGAATAAGCACCGTCAGGAGCGGCCAGCGAAAAGGTCGCTCCTCACGGAGCTTGGATTTTAATTCGAATCGGCTTCTACAAACGGGCCACGCCTACGGCGTTGTCCGGTTCAGCCGTTCTCTCCCGCGCCGGGCGTCTGCTCTCGGATGATGATATTTTCCTCGAAACAGCAAACCATCGCGTCCGCAGCGATGCCAATGACTCTTCCACCCGACGCATTCGTTTTGATCTGGGCGGACTTTGCCGCTTCTTCCGCAGTGGCGAACGATTGTCCGACCACGATCTCATACGATGGTTTCATCCACCAGAAAATCCAGCGCCAAAATCCACTGTGCTCCTTGAGAACGTAAACATCGTATTCTTTGCTACCGGTAATCATCTTTGTTCCTCCTATTTTGTGACTGAATGGTTACAATACATGTCCGCTTAACGCGAACAACTGTACACAAAGATACGGATAAATTGGCACCGAACCAAATGCCCGCTCCAGCCACACGCCAAAAACAGCGGCCCGCCGCGCCGGGCGATGCGGACGACACTATCCGCGCGCGAAGAGCCTGCCCTGAGCTTGCCGAAGGGTCGGTGCTTCCAGCCCGACTGCCCCGGAGAGCCTGCCCACAACTTGACTGGGGGGGACGACACAATCAGCGCGTCGGGAAGCAGCCCCCAAGTGGCGGAGCCACGAAGTACCCGCAGCCCAGAGCCTGCCCTCGACCTGATCGGGGTGTAGCGAAGCGCAACCCTGGGCAACGAGGCAAACCAAAAAAAATCGGGATTACCCTTTAAAGTCCCGAAACAGTTGTGAAGGGATGGGCGTAGATGATGGAAACTTCGATGATGAATCAAAGCCAAGTAATAAAATTTTTCATGAACAAGACACTCCTGTTATTCCTGCTTCTATCTTGTGGAAGTACTCGGGCACAAATGCAAACCGACACCCTTACTTTTTCTTTTGAGGGCAAGCGTTACAGCGGACTGATCGATATGCCTGCGCAAAAAAAAGCAAGCGCACTGATCGTTATTGCCCCCGGTAGCGGAAAAACAAATATGGCCAAAGATGGTTTTTATCATGATCTTAGAACCCGCTTTGCCAGGCAGGGTATTGCCTGCCTTCTCTGGGATAAAGCCGGTTGTGGCAAAAGCGAAGGCGTTTTCGACTATAACCAGACTGTTCAAAATGAGGCAAGCGAAGTCATTGCCGCCATTATGGAAGTAAAATCCAGGAACGTTCCCGGCTCAGAAAAGATCGGATTATGGGGCATCAGCAGGGCAGGGTGGATCTGTCCGTTAGTGATAACTCAGTATCCGATTGCCTTTTGGATTTCGGTCAGCGGCACGGACGGCGAAGAGAACTATGGTTACTTGCTGGAAAAGAATTTTTTGATCGAGGGAAGAAGTAAAGCGCAAACAAAAAAATTAGTGGGCGAATGGTTTAAAGGCATTGAAATTGCGCGAGCGGGTGGAACATTTGAAGAAAATTTAAAAGCAACGGAAGACTTCAGGCGCGATTCGTTTGTCATCTATTTGAATGGTAATAGCGTGCCCACCGAAGAAGGGTATTTGCAATGGCAAAAGAAAATTAAAACCGGAGAAATTATTTTCGACGATAAAACAGGTTTAGCGATCTATGTACCGGAGTTTGACAAAATGCTCAGTAAAATCAATTGTCCGGTGTTTGCCATTTTTGGTGAAAAAGATTGTAATGTCGATTGGAAAAAGACGCTGGCATTGTATAAGAGAACGATCGGTAAAAATCCGGGTGCAAGTCTTCGTACAAAGGTTCTTCCGAATTGCGATCATGGGATGCTGCAATGTAAAACCGGCGGCATCAGGGAAGATCTTAGCAATGCTGTGTCGCCACCAGCATACTATGATACGATGCTGTCATGGCTAAAAGAGAAGGGATTTGGGAGCTAACGATCATATCCTCCATAGCCGCGCGCTTAAACGTAGAGCGTCCCAGCGTCAAACCGGGACATGAGGGCGTTCGGTGCCGGACATCACTTCCTCCGTATCCCGCTCCGTAGGAGCGAAATATTTGTAGCCCACGGTTTCAACCGGGGGTTGCGATGCGCGAAAGAGCCATAAGCTCCGTAGGAGCGGCATACTATTCATCAGAGAATATTTCGCTCCTGACGGAGCTCGACATGCGTTATTGTTCCCATACCGTGGGTTGAAACCCACGGCTACAAGTATCACGCTCCTACGGAACTAAAACCCGCTCCGTTCTCACGCCAACAATAAGAAGATAAAACACCATCCATATCTCCGCAATCGCAGAGGGGATGGTGATGAATCCGTGGATGGTTTGGCCGAACGCGGGGAGCGCGAACGCCGCGAGCAGATCGACGAGATAGCAAACGGTTCCCACGATGAGAATGACGCCGAGCGCCTTTGGGAACCATCCCGATCTGTAGGCAAGGTATCCGAGGGGCGCCAGCCACAATCCAAAAAATATCTGCGCGACAAGCAGCCCGTAATGCTGAGCATCGAGGAGCATCAGCACAACGCCATTCGTGGAGGAACCAAAGGCTGCCGTAAATCCGCTCTCGGTTGCGACCCGCAAGCCTTCGAACTCGAATACCGCATTGAGGGAACTAACTCCAACAGCCAGTATGACGAGCACGACCATTGCTCGTGCCACGCTCTTGTTTACATGGTTGAGAAGCGTATAGAGCGTCAAGGCGAGGAAGACAAAGAATGTTTGATCCAGCAAATCGGCAACGACGCCCATGCGGACGAGTCCCGCGTTCGCGATAACGTTTCCAGCCGTTACCGCCGCATTTCCGACCACATACATTTTCGGTTCCACATATCCTTCGGCAAATCCGCCGAAGATTCCGACGAGCAGATAAAGCACCCCCGCGATTCGCGCGGTTTTTTTATTGGATTGCATTTTTTTGTGTTAATTAGAGACTATCGCCGACGATCGAACATCTATCCTGCTAAGTCGTTCGATAATAGCAACCGAACTCCCATCCGTTTACCGGCGTTAATCTCACTTCATTCTTTACTGACACCATTATGGATCTCGCACTCGCTTCGAATAATATCGTAAAAACCTACGGACGCGGCACGAAAGCCGTTCATGCGCTGCGCGGAGTGAGCCTTTCCGTCGCGCAGGGTGAAATCTTCGGCCTCCTCGGAAAAAATGGCGCGGGAAAAACGACCTACATCAAGTGCATGCTCGGCATCGTTTTTCTCAATTCGGGTGAGGGAACTTTGCTCGGCTATCCATTCGGCTCGGTTCGTGCAAAGGAAAAAATCGGCTACCTTCCGGAGAACCATCGTTACCCGCTGTACTTGACGGGCGAGCAGGTGCTCGCCTATTTCGGCAAGCTTTCGGGAATCGCGCAGCCTGTATTGGGCAAACGCATTGACGAAACGCTGAGCATTGTCGGCATGACCGAGTGGAGAAAAACGAAAGTCCGCAAATACTCCAAGGGCATGATGCAGCGTTTGGGCCTTGCGCAGGCGCTCATCAACGATCCGCAGCTTATCCTGCTCGACGAGCCGACGGATGGCGTCGATCCCGTGGGGCGCAAGGAAATTCGTGAGGTTCTGATTCGATTAAAAAACGAGGGCAAAACAATTTTCCTCAATTCGCATCTCTTAAGCGAAGTCGAGCGCATTTCCGACCGCGTGGCCATCATGGATCACGGCGTAATTGTAAAAGAAGATTCCATCGACGATTTGACGCGAACCGAACACGTCTATGAGATGCAAATTGCGAATATGAATCCGGCTATTCTTGCCGCGCTTGGAACGAATGTCATAAGCACCAATGGCGCCGCGCTCGAAATCTCCTGCGAATCTCCGGAATTGCTGAATGGTATCATGGATACCATCCGCGCCTCCGGCGGCGTGATCGAAAGCATGGTGCCGAAAAAATCTTCGCTGGAAGATGTGTTCGTAGATCTCATCCAGGGAAGCGCCGTGACCCATGACTAATTTTATACGTCATTGCGAGGAGGGAATTGCGAAGTGAAGCGCAGCAATTCCCGACGAAGCAATCTCTTCAATTTCAACACAACCTTCAAAGATTGCTTCGTCGAATGAAACTCCCTTCGGTCGTTTCATTCTCCTCGCAATGACATGGTAAAACCAGAAATACAATATGAAACTCTTAGCCATCATCGAAGCCACCGTCCGCGAGGGAATTGCGCGGAAAACGATCCTCGGAATGTTCATCGTCTCGACGGTCACCATCCTGCTCGCGGTTTTTCTTTTTCAATTGAATGCGGTGCAGCATGGGCTGCTCGCGCCGGCTTCGGATCACATCCATAATGGCCGTCCTAACGCGCCGCAACCGCAATTGCTCGGCGTGACGCTTCTGGATTTTATCTGGATGGGCGTCTCCGCGTTTCTGCTTGGCATCTGCATTTTTTTAGGCAGCTTTGTGACGGCGGGATTCATCACGTCGCTCATGGAAAAAGGGACGATCGATCTTTTGCTCTCGAAGCCGGTGGATCGATGGGTCTATATTGCCGGACGTTATCTGGGCGCGGTACTTATCATTCTTGCGGAAGTAGCATATCTTGTGCTCGGACTGTGGCTCGTGGCAGGATTTTCGCTCGGAGCATGGAACATGGGATTTTTGCTGAGTATTCTCACGATCACGCTGGCGTTTGCGGGTGTGTATAGCCTCGTCACGCTCTTCGGAGTGCTCACCCGCAGCAGTTGGTTTGCGATTATTATCGTGCTGGCGCTCTATGTTTTAGTCGGATTCATCATTCCGCTCGGCGAATTTATCGACCGCCTGATGAATGGCGAAACGACGCAGGGCATTCTTACAACGATTGCCACCGGCATGCGATACCTCATGCCCGCGCGCGGACTAAACACGACGATTTCCTCCGTCATTTTATCGCAGCCGGTCACGCTCACGCCCTTATTCGTGACGGCCGGACTTGCCATCGTCTATCTCGCGATGAGCTGCTTTGTGTTTTCGAAAAAGGAGTTTTAGACTGGGATTATTATATTGTCATCCTGAGCGGAGTTCTTTTCGACGAAGGAGAAAAGAACGGAGTCGAAGGATCTCCGGTCGTTCACCACTGAGCCAAGCTGCATGAGATCCTTCGACTCCGTTCGGTTCCGCTGTCGCTCCACCGAACTCCGCTCAGGATGACAGCTTGGACTAAGCAGAGTTTCGATAGTTAGTGTATTACAACTAATTTCTTCACCTCAATTGCCCCGAGCGTTCGCCCCTCGATAAAATAAATGCCATCCGGCAGAGACGAAGCATCGAGTGTAAAATCAGAATTCATTCCATGAAAAGATTGGATGGTGGCGCCGAGCGCGTTGCGTATCTCAACTTGTTCTAATGTTTGCGACGGCAGCACGATATTCGCAAACCGGTCGCACGGATTTGGATAAACCTGCATGGCCGATTCATCGGACGTGCTTTCGGCAACATCTGCATCGTACGCATTCCCGGTCAACACGAGTGGGATGGAATCCTGTGTGAGGGGATCGAGAAAATACACGGTATCGATGTAAAGACCAGGTTGCGTCGGAACAAACCAAACGAAGGAAGATGTAGAAAATTGCGAACATGAATATCCCATGGGTATTGAGTCAGTAGTCCTGAATGGTGGCTCTGCATTTATGGCTTTGAATGCACGGTATTGGCCGAGTGAATCAAGCGCTAATTGAAACTGAGACCTCACAGAATCGCCGACCATAGTATTTCCAAAATTAATAGTATCCGAATACGGTAATTGAAATGAATATGCTTTTGCATGCCCAGTAATATGAGGATCATAAAACACAACCGGGCCGAATGAGTAGAAGAAACCCACAGAGCTATTACCCACCTCAATTGCGGTGATTCCACAAGGATTGCAATTATAGCATTCAGAAATATCGCTCTCAATCGTAATTTGAACGTTGCACGTGGTTAAGCCGCGATAGGCTTCAAAGCCAGACGGCGTGGTTGTGCCCTCGCCTTCGAATGAAAAGTCTGCATCGTCAACGTTTCCTCGGACGTTTATTTCGACCGATGCGACAGTATTATAAACTACCGCTGTTCCAGCGGGTACGTAAGCTGGTCCACCATTTGATGGACTAAAGCCTCCGCCTTCAACTTGACCCCTTGCTAATACTGAGTTCAATGAAAGTAGTAATACGAATGCCAGTTTTTTCATCCCACAAAGATACGGCATTTCCCGGCCTTGCGCAAGGTAATTCGGAGTGACCTATTGAAATTGCCGTATTTTTGCACGGAATGACTCAGTATGAAATCGTTTTTCTTCCTCGGGCCGAGCGTGACTTGAAGTCGCTGGACATAGTCACGGCATCGCGTATCATCGAGAAGATCGAAACAATGAGCAATGGACTTGCCGGCGACGTAATTAAGCTTACTGGAACGGAAAAGTCCTATCGGCTTCGAGTGGGGCGCTACCGTGTGCTCTTCGATATGGAAGGAAACAAGTTGCTGATTCAGCGGGTTAGACCACGAAAGGAGAACACGTACGACTAATGACATTACACCCGGAATACATCACACGAGGCGGAAAAAAGGAGTACGCCGTTTTGCCTTATGAGGAATTTCTTGCGCTTCAGGAAGAGATCGAGCAGGCCGAAGACATCCTCGCGCTTCGAGAAGCTCGGCAAGAAAATGGGAACGCACCGGGTATCTCGTTAGGAGAGATGAAGAGCCGTCTCGGGTTAAGCGCATGACTCCTGAATTCCTCGAAAAATACGAGCCGGTCATCGGACTCGAAGTGCATGCGCAGATGCTGACGGCAACGAAAGCGTTTTGCGGCTGCTCGACTGAATTCAACTCCCCGCCGAACCACAACACCTGCCCGATTTGCCTCGGTCACCCAGGCACGCTACCCGCGCTGAACGAGAATTTGCTGCGGTTTATCGTTCGCATGGGATTGGCGACAAATTGCAAGATTCGTCCGCGTTCTATTTTTGCTCGCAAGAATTATTTTTATCCCGATCTTCCAAAGGGATACCAGATTTCGCAATACGAGACTCCCATTTGCCACAATGGCTTCCTCGAAGTGGAATTGAAAGATGGCACAATGAAGCGCATCGGCATCACGCGCATTCACATGGAAGAAGACGCCGGAAAATCCATCCACGATTTCGGCGCTGAAACGCTTGTCGATCTCAATCGCGCCGGCGTGCCGCTCATCGAGATTGTAAGCGAACCGGATATGCGATCGAGCGCGGAAGCGTATGCGTATCTCACAGCGATTAAATCCATAGTAACCTATCTCGGCATCTGCGATGGAAATATGGAGGAAGGCTCGCTGCGTTGCGATGCTAATGTATCGGTCCGATTGCGTGGCGCTGAAAAATTCGGACAAAAGACGGAAGTGAAAAATCTGAACAGCTTTCGTAACGTGCAGCGCGCTATCGAATCCGAAATCGAACGGCAAATCGGCCTTGTCGAGCTTGGGCGACCTGTTATTCACCAAACGATGCAATTCGATGATAATAAAGGCGTTACGCGCCCCATGAGAACCAAAGAAGAGGCCCATGATTACCGCTATTTCCCGGAGCCGGATTTACTTCCTGTTATCGTTTCACCCGATTATATCGAAGAAGTACGAAGCGAAATCCCGGAGCTTCAGCGCATACGGCGCGATCGGTTTGTTGCCGATTACAAACTGCCGAAATACGATGCCGATGTTTTAACCGCCGAAAAATCCGTGGCCGATTTTTTCGAAGAATCCGTCCAATCGCTTGCATCGAAATCCGACGAAAGTAGGAAGGCAATTTCCAATTTCATCATGGGCGATGTAATGCGGCTCATGTCGGAGCGCAAGGAAAATATCCTTCAACTCAAGCTCCAGCCACATTACTTATCGGAATTAGTCGATCTGATACAGGATAAAACGATTTCTAATAAAATAGCGAAGGATATTTTCCCCGATCTTCCCGGCAGCACGGAGTCGCCGAAGCAAATCGTCGAGCGGCGCGGATTAGTACAGGTGACGGATGCGGATGCGCTGCGCAAGACTATACTCGAAGTTATTGCCGCAAACCAAGATAATCTAACGAAATACAGGGCCGGAAAGACCAATCTTTTTGGCTTCTTTGTCGGGCAGGTGATGAAAGCGACGCAGGGCAAGGCCAATCCGGAAATAGTCAATGAATTGATGAAGGCGGAATTGGAGAGCCATGCATAATGTTCGTCGAACGGCACGAAATTTATTCCTTGATGATGCTTAAAAGGACTATTCATTTATCGAGGGCGGCCATCTACATTTTTTAATCTCATAATATCATGAACAAACTTACAACTATTCTTTCAAGCCTTACTTGTGCTGCGGTTGCCGGCTTCTTTTTCGCCGGCTGCTCGTCAACGGTCACGCCCCCGGCGGGTGGCCCGCCATCCAACGTTGCAGTCACCTCAGCGACGACCACCTCGATTACGGTGAGTTGGACTCGCGGCTCTGGCGATACCTCCGTGGATACCATCCTCGTGACGGGTGGCTCGCAAAAAGATTCGGCGTACGCTCCGTCCGGCTCCTCCTCCGGCACTGTTAACGGACTCACCACCAATGTTCAGTATAGCATTGTAATCGAGTCGTCATCCGGCAGCACGACGGCAATTTATTACACCATAGGCGCGCTTCCGACCGGACTTATGGTGCATTCGAACGACAAGGCCTCCATTGCCGCGGAATGGACGCGCGGCGCCGGCGACGTCGGAGTCGATACGATCGTTGCTATGAGCGGCGGTACGGTGGTCAGCACCAAACCGTCATCTTCAAGCATGGATGTTGTCTCGGGCCTAAGTGAAGGCGAATCCTACGACATTTCCATTCACACTGGGACGACTGGGACCGATCCGACTATCACCTGGATGACCGCCGAACGGACGATGGGGCTAAAGATTTATGAATCTGGCGATCCCAACGCGAGCGACCGGAGCGGACTTCTTCTCGATGAAAATGGCAGCGCGCAAACCGAATCCATATCCGGAGCTTCGAGCGCCGATTTCGTGCTGGCCACGGTCTCGGCAGCGGCCGCCGGAATTTCGTTCGAATCCGGAGGAGTCTATCGCAGTGGATGGGATGTAACGGATATCGATCCCAATCCGAATTATATTGTCGGCGGCCTCGACAGCGCCTGGCGCACTGCGGACTATTCTACGGAACTTAATATCGCCACTACTACGACACCGCTCGTTAATTCTTACGACATTCCTGCCACGATGCTTACCGGCTCTCGTGTCCTTATTTGCCAGACAGCCAGCGGCAATCTGGCGCTGATAGAAATCGTTCCAGATCCGTTGACGGGACTTCTTTATAGCATCGATGCAAATAGCCATAAATACGTAACGGTAAACGTTTCGTACCAAAGTCAGGCGGATTCTCCTTACGCCGCCCGAGGTCGCCCGCACAATGCGGGACCTGTCGAGAGAATTTCGGCGCATTAAGGGGCCTCACCCCCAGCCCCTCTCCCAAAGCTGGGTGAGGGGGAGTTCACTGAATTACTCCCCCTCCTTTTCAAGGAGGGGGCAGGGGGTGATTCTTCGGTTCGGATTTGACCACCCCCCAACCCCCTCCTTGAAAAGGCGGGGGTTTTTTCATTGAACTCGGGGAAGCTATTATGGAACATTGCTGCGGCATTTCCGTTTTTGTTTGGCGATGCTTCACTCCTCTACTCTCGGAACAATGACGAAGTGGTTTTTACCTCTGCTGGCGGGCTGTGCTTTGCTTGCCGGCTGCACGATGCAGACGTCAATCACCGGGAATAAACCGACCGGAGTGTCCGCATCCACGCGACCGCCCAAATCCATCGAGGTCTATTGGACGCGAGATCCAACCGACATCACGCCCGACACGGTGATTCTCCTGAATAACGGATTAGGGTTCGACACAACGATTGTAGCATACCCGATTGATTCCGCGTTTATATCGGGACTTATCAGCGGGACTACTTACACGATAATCATCGGCACCGTAACGGGCCGCTCGTTGCCCTATCACTATCCGTTTGGGGTCACCAACGTTCCAACTAACGTCTCGGTCACCTCCATCGTCGGCCTGACGATTACCATCGGCTGGACACGAACTCCGACCGACACAACCACGGACACGCTCTTCGTTTTAGACAGCATAGGTGCCTTAGCCGATCCGATTGTGATTACGATGGGTTCTACCGGCTCTGCTACCGGACTCCTGCCGGGACAGAGGTATATCATCATTGTCGCCTCCGCGACCGGGCGCTCCACTGCCATTTCCTATACCGTACCCGGCATTCCATTCAAACTCATGGTAAACGCGATGAGTGTTTCGTCCATCGGCGCGAAGTGGTCGCGCGGGATAAGCGATAATGGAGTCGATACGATTGTTGCGATGAATGGAACTACCGTCGTTTCGACTGCTACGGTATCAGCGCCCGACACCACCGGAGTGGTAACAGGTCTTAGCGAAGGAGTCCAATACGGCATCTCCATTCACATGAGTACGGGCATATCGGATACGATCACCTGGATGACCGCCGAACGTACCCCTGGGATCAAAATTTACGAAATGGCTGACACGTTAGGCGATCCTCGCGGACTTCAGCTTACCGCACCTGCGGCGAAAGCTATCGTATTGCCGGGCGCGGTGAAACCCGATTTAGTGCTGGCTGAGGATACTGCGGTTCCTTCCCGTCTTTCGTTGGATGCCGGCGACAGCGCTAATGCGAATGGGAATGCTACGATGATTAATCCCAATTACATTTTCGTTCGCGGAGGCCTGAATAATAATTACCGCGACTCGAATTATACATCATCCCTCTCTGCCGTGACTGTTACTCCGATAGTGATCCCGAACGACTCCGGGGATACGTTACGCGGCTCGCTCGTGCTAATGTGCCAAACGGTCAATAGCAATCTCGCGCTAATCGAAATCGTCCCGGATGCGACGACCTCGAGGCTTTACAGCATTTCTTCAAACGGGTTTAAGTATATCACGGTGAACGTGTCATATCAAAACGCGGCGAACACGCCTTATGCCGGCCGCGGGCGCCCACGCTATGCGAAACCTGCTCCGAAAAAACCGTCGGGCAATGTCAAGCCTATAGCGAGCCATCCGGTAAACAATATCAAGTCTGTATTGAGAAATCCGCCGCATTAGGCATCGTGGAACATTGCTGCGGCTTTTCCGTTTTGTGAAATGATGCATTTTCATGCTCCTCTCGTAAGGCGGGCAATATGGCTCATGCCGGTCATAGCCGTTTGTGCGTCGCTTGCCGGCTGCATTTCCGATCCCGTGCAGCCATTCCAGGTGCGGCCGGAAACGGTCGTTGCTCCGACGAATGCTTTTTTCTCGGCGCCAATATCAGGGTATATTCCACTCTCCTCGCCGCCCAAGGGCTCGATGCTCGTCAAGTGGAACCGCTCAATCGCCGATACGCAGCTTAATTTCAAGGGATATTTTGTGACGCTCCAGATGGCGGATACAAACGGTTACTATCTAACTAAATCGGACAGTTTAGGAGCAATTGTGGATACCATTACTATTTTCCGCCCATCCGGGCTACCCGTCCGGCTTACGGATACATTCTATACCTTCGCATCTCTTATCGGTGCGGCTCCAAATTCAGGCATCCCGGAGGGTACGTATGCTCTCACCGTCTATAGTGAAAAGACGGGCACAAAGGACACGACGATCATAAGCGTCGATTCCTCGGTGTACATCGGGCTGTTCGACCCGCTGCCCATGCAGAACCCGACCAATCTCCGCGCTACTTCGACCGGGCCAACCATGATGTTGTTGCGCTGGACGGATCCCGTCACCGACAAAGATACAGGATTTTTGCAATATGTCGTTTTTTATCGGGACACTACGCTCTCGACGCTCGCAAACGATTCCGGCCATCTGTTAATTACCGTGCCGAAGGGTGGTAACGACAGCACCATTCAAGTTGGCGTACCGCCGGCCTCCGGCACGTTTGTCACCTCGCAGGAATATCCTTACCAATTCTGGGTCAAGTCCGAGCGCAGAGACTCGACCTTCTTTTACAATCTTCCTTTGTTCGGTCCCGATACGAACCATATCGTCTGGGCCGGCGCGGAAATGGTTCCGAAAACCAGCAACGACACTTCCGTCTGGAATGCGGGCTATCTTTTAGTTCCGAATTTGAAGACGATGTATTTCGGATCGCTCAATCAACAATACGATTTAGCCGTGGACTCGACGGATAACACGGGGCAAGTGATCGTCACTGTCGGCGCCGACAGCATCGTAACGCTCACGGTGCAATCGCCGAATGGCGCTGGCTTCCTCACCCGTATGGACGTTGACTCCTCATTGGACTCTGTTTTTTATACTGCTCCGCTTGCCGACCCGACGCAATTTTCGAATGCCCCAATTGCTCTGCCGAAATATACCACGAACCGCGGCGTCAACGGCGGCGTCATTGTGTATTTGATGATGAACGGCGACCAACCTCCTGTCGGCCAGCACCAGTGGGCGCGTATCTTGATTCACGCGCAGCAAGGTGGAACTTTTGTAAATCCGAATAATGGCGGCATCGATGTGAAGGGAAGTTTTCAGCCTGGCCTCGATCAATCTGGGCAAGTTCATTTACCGTTTTACTGAGTTTCGAGCGGGGAGAAATTGCCGAAAAGCCTGACCCACCAAGGGCTTCGGAAAAACGCTTTTTCATGCGCGGGCCAAAAAATGTCGTAAATTCGTAGGACGGTACTGTGAGCCTAATCAGGAAATTGACGGGTGAGCAACGGCAAAAGCGAAAGTTATGCCGCATCCGAGGCGCTGTTCTAACTGACTTTGTGTGGCCGGTGAAACAGCATCGCGGGACCGCCGGAGGATGAGCAATCGTTCTCCTTGCGAATGGTAGGTCGTGCTTGCACGATCAATCGTCCGCCGTTCTGAACCACGTTTTTTTTACACTTATTTTTGAATTATTCTATGGCGAAAGCAACCACAAAACAAATGACGAAAGCCGCGATCGTGGATCACCTCGCGACGAAGAACGAACTCACAAAACGCCAGATTGGCGGCGTTTTGGACACTTTGAACAGCCTTGCCTACAAAGAAGCGAAAAAGGGATTTACCATCCCCGGCTTAGGCAAGATCGTGCTTGCCGACCGCAAGGCGCGCATGGGCCGCAACCCGCAGACCGGCGAGGCGATTAAGATCCCCGCGCGCAGGGTCGTCAAGTTCCGGGTCGGGAAACAGGCCAAGGACGCCATCTTGGGCGCGAGGTGAGGCCGCGGGCTTATGCCCGCGATCTTACGGACTGTTGCGGAGCCGCCTCTGCTATTACGGATTGTGATAGCTCAGGCGGCTCCGTGTTTTATTGTGAATTTTTACTCGCCCCATCGTTAATTTTCATTCTTGCCACCGCCGAAACAATTCACTCCGATTCGGAATATAAGTAACCGGATGATTGCATGCTTTTCCCGGTTTCGGCTCGTTCGGCTTGGCGCGTGTTGTTTCGCGCTCGCGTGCTGCGCGGTGTGCCGTCCTCTTCAGGCACAGTGGTTTTTGCAATCGGGTCTCATGGACCGGCAGATCCATCGCGGCATCGACTTGATCTACAATATGGAGTTCGCGCGTGCGGATTCCGTTTTCGATTCCGTTATTGCGGAACACCCGGAGCATCCCGCCGGATATTTTTATCGCGCGACCGTCATGTTCTGGCGCGCCATCACCAATCCCGACAATACCTCATTCGACGCCGAGTACCGCGGCTGGCTGCAAAAGTCGGTCGATCGGGCGGACACCTTGCTCGCGCATAACTCCAAAGATATTGCCGGTCTTTTTTACAAGGGCGGCGCTATCGGCATGAGAGCGCGCATTTATGAATATCGTGTTGGGCCGAATGACGCCATGGACATTATCAAGCTTATTCTCGGCGACGCGAAAACAGGAGTCGAATATTTAGACCAATTGGAAGACATCATGCCCGATAATTCCGATATTCTTTTTGGACGGGGCGTCTATAATTATTATGTCGAATCGGAAAAAGAGGAAAACCCCACGCTGGCCCCGGTCATCTCGCTCATGTTCCCTGCCGGTAATAAAGCCGTGGGTCTGCAAATGCTTGAGATGGCCGCGGCCCATGCAACCTACGCCAGCGTAGAAGCGAAATTCGAGTTAATGCACATCTACTACGCAAACGAAAGAAATTATCAACGGGCGTATGCCTTGGCACGAGAGCTTGCAACCAAGTATCCGAATAACGTCCAGTTCCTTCACTATCTCGGCTTTGCGGCATTTACGGAAAATAACGTTCCCGAGTACGATTCGATTTATCGCGTCATGCTCGATCGCGCGAGCGAGCGGCGCGAGGCCTACACCATCCGTCAGGCGCGCGAGGCGATGTTCTTTATCGGCGTGGCGCAGCTAAAGAAGCTCAACGGCAATATGGACACCGCGCTTTATTATCTGTACAATAGCGATCTCCTGAGCCGCAAGATCGACAAATCCGGCGATCTGGAGTGGTACGTCACCGATGCCGAGCTATTCATGGGAGAAGCCTACGACTTGCGTAACGATCGGAAAACTGCCACGCTCATGTACCAGCGTGTCCTCGAACTCCCCGACCATAACCGCGACCATAGTGACGCAACGCGGTATCTCGCCGCGCCGTATCGAAGATAACAAAAGCAAATCTCTTAGGACTAATTCTCACGACAAGGATGTTAGAAGTTCGTGCTTGCTTCCTATATCTGTGCCGTATGCGGTGAAGAAATCGAGACTGTGGTCGATGAATCGCAGGGATTCGATCAGGAATATATCGAGGACTGCGCGGTCTGCTGCCGGCCGAACGTCCTTCATGTGCAAATCGGTGAAGATGACGAAGTAACCATCGAGGCCTCATTCGAAGAATAACCATGCCCGAAGAATTCTCCAAAATTCTTGACCGCCTCCAGCAATTGCAGGAGCAAATGGCGCATGTCCAGGAAGACTTAGGCACGAAAACCGTCACCATGGAGTCCGGCGGCGGAGTGGTCAAAGTGACCGCAAATGGAAAGCTCGAAATCGTCTCCATCCAAATCGATAAAGAAATCATCGACCCGAAGGAAGCAGAGATGCTGGAAGACTTAGTCGTTGCCGGCGTCAATCGCGCATTGGAACGCGCGCGTGAACTGGCCGATAGCTCGATGAACGATGCCGCCCGCTCCCTATTGCCACCAGGATTTCCGGGGACCTGAACCGGGATTACACGGATTAAAGCGGATTACGCGGACGATTTTTCGGATTTGTTTATGTCCTCTGACATTGCCATTCGTGACGCGCGAAACGACGATGCCCCTGCGTTAAGTATATTGCTTACCCAGCTTGGTTATCCGCAGGATGGTGCTTTCGTTATTAAGAAACTTCGAGAACTTTCGGAACGAGTATCTTCGAAAGTCTTCGTTGCCGAAGAAAGTGGAACTGTTCTCGGTTTTTTATCTTTCGATTCCGCACCCGCATTTCATCGAGAAGGAAGCATTGGAACGATTACAGCGATGTGTGTGCTCGAACCCAAGCGTGGACGCGGAATTGGTCGCCAATTGATCGAGCATGCCGAATCGTTTGCCAAAGAAGCCGGATGTGTACGCATAGCCGTGGCAAGCGGGATGCAAAGGCTGGATACGCATCAATTTTATCTAAATCTCGGCTACGAAGAAAAAACGAAACGCTTCATAAAAGAATTGTAAGAACCGGGATTACGCTGATTTCGCTGATTGATTTTGGAGATTTCGTGGTTCTTCCTTATCCGCGTAATCAGCAAAATCAGCGTAATCCAGGTTCAGGTTCGACTTATGCTCTACACATCCCCCGCTCTCGAAACGGTCATCGAACGCTTTTCGCGGCTACCGACCATTGGCCGCAAGACGGCGCAGCGCCTCGCGCTTTTTCTGCTGAAACAACCACGTGAAGATGTTCTCGCGCTCGCCGAGGCCATTGGCACGCTGCAACAACGAGTGCGCATGTGCAGCGTCTGCGCCAACATCACCGAAGTGGATCCCTGTCCAATCTGCCGCGATGCGCGGCGCGACCGATCCATCATCTGCGTAGTGGAAGAGCCAAGCGATGTACTCGTGATCGAACGGACGAACGAATTCAAAGGATTGTATCATGTTTTGGGTGGTTCACTCTCGCCGCTGGAAGGCGTCGGCCCGGATCAACTTAAAGTTCATGAGTTACTCTCGCGCTTGCGTGAGCCAACCCCCTCTCCTTTCCAAGGAGAGGGCCGGGGAGAGGTAGAGCAGGTCGAAGTACGTGAAATCATCTTGGCCATGGACCCCAACGTCGAAGGCGAAGCCACGACGCTTTATCTTGCGAAGCTCCTATTGCCACTCGTCGATCGGGTCACGCGCATTGCGCGCGGAATCCCGATTGGCAGCGATCTCGAATTCGCCGATGAAGCCACGCTTGCCAGAGCGATAGAAGGACGAACGTCAGTCTAATAAATCAATCACAGTCCATGACGTGGTATAAAAACTGGTTTCTCGACGCGAATTATCGGGTCGTCTATGAGCACCGTGACGAAAGCGAGGCCGAGGAAATGATCGACCTCATCGAGCGGACCATCGGCCATAAACCGGAGCGGCGCGTGCTCGATGTTGGCTGCGGCTCCGGGCGTCATGCAATCTCCTTTGCCAAGCGCGGGTACCACGATATAACCGGCATCGATCTCTCTCCCACGCTGCTTGCCGATGCTCGCGAAGAAGCGACTAGGCTTCAACTTTCCATTCAATTCTTGGAGCGCGATATGCGCCAGATTCCTGACGAATCCTTCGATCTTGCGTTGAACCTCTTTACCAGCTTTGGCTATTTCGAAACCGACGAGGAAAATGAGGAAATGATTATAAATGTCGCGCGGCAACTTGTGAAAAATAAGGGGTGGTTCGTGATCGACTTTTTGAACAGCCAGTGGGTACGCACCCATCTCGTAGCTCATGACGAGCAGGTCACGCCCAATGGAATTCATATCGAGCAAACGCGCTGGATCGAGGATGGGCGCATCGAGAAACGCCTGCTCATCCGAAACTCATTCGAAGCGAAGGAGTATATCGAATCCGTGAGGTTATTCGATTTAAGTGATTTCGAACGAATGTTTCAGGGCGCGGGGTTGACTCTTCGGCATGTATTTGGCTCCTACCACGGTAAGGCTTTCCTTCAGGACACGTCTCCGAGACTCATTATGTTTGCATCTATATGAAACGCCTTCCTTTGCTCGGCCTCACTTTCCTCGCGGGATGCATTTTTTCCACGCGGGCGCCGCAGCCTCCCGACGCATCTGCCACGTTCATTTGGACCCCGGCCACCACGCCCGGTTATCTCATCCAGAATTTAACGGGCGCGCTCAAGATTCTGGATGCTCCAGACTATAAACGCGTTTTTATCAGCCCGACGGAAGCAGCCAGCAACGGTACAATGACTTTTTCGTTCTCCCCCTCATCAAACATCAGTCCATCGTCGAGGGGAATTTTCACCCCAAGTAATTGGAGCGTCACGAACGAAGGCGCTTGGGTCACAACGCTCGCAGGTCAATTGCCGCCAAATAGCCAGATTACCTTGCTGCTCACCGATACAGTAATCGACCAGTCGGCTAATTCCGCTTCGCTTTCCTACAATTATGTGGTCTACACCCCAGCCTCGACATCTTCGAGTGTAATTCCCGGCGTTGTGCAAGGCTCACTGCAATTTCAGCTTGCCTTTATCACGACGGACGAGGGAACGAAAGAATGGCGTATCGTCTCCTGGACCGATGGTCTTCCACGCTCCGGCACCGGGCCAACTTGGAGCGACCTAAAGGTCGATCTCTCCTCATGAGCCGCCTTTCGGTTTTTCTCTTGGTTGCCATGCTTGCCATAGTGGCGGCATGTAATCCTTTTGCTCCGGCTGTGAGCGACACCGGCTCGACTACTCAATTTGGCGATCCGCATACCGTCAATGGATATTTTCAGTCGTTTCAATATGCCTATCAATTCAGGGATACCACGCTCTATGGCAGCCTGCTCGCGCCGAATTTTATTTTCAGCTTTCACGACTACGATCAGGGCGTCGATATTCAGTGGGGTCGCGACGATGAAATGAGTGTCACCGCGCAGCTTTTCCAAAATACTACGTTGACACTCTTATGGGGCGACATATTGGACGCCGAAGGCAGCCCGTTAGACTCGACTGTCACACGGCAATTCTCGCTCGCAGTAACCTTCAACGAGGCGGACATCGAGCAAGCCGATGGCAGCGCCGTTTTCCATCTTCACCAGGATAGTATTTCTCATTTATGGCAAGCGGTAAGCTGGCAAGACGAATCGAATTATTAGCCTCCAATGCATGGGATATCCAAACTTAAAAAGCTCCCTTCGGCGTCTGGGATTATGGGGAATGTTCGCCCTTTCCGCTCGCAAAATAATAAAATGGGTGCGGTACCGCGCGATGTTGCTCCGGGTTCCCAAAAGCGGCGGCCGTGCTCGATTGAAGGAAATAATCCTTACTCCCTCCATGGCCGGACTCGAATCGGACCGCAGCGCAATTTTGCGCCTTGCGGACGCCATGCTGCGTGACGACAACTTTTTTTTCGAGTTCCCAAACCATACCCGAGACTTGGACCGCGTCTGGGAATTCGATCCCATCGAAAAACGCTACTGGCCCCGCCGGCATTACACCGAACGCAAGCTGCACGACCGCGATACCCCACACGACGCAAAAATTGTCTTCGAAATCAATCGCTTTAAAGACCTCCCCATATTAGGGCAAGCCGCGCTGCTCACAGGTGAAAAAAAATATGCGGCGGAAGTGGAGCGTCGTCTACTCTCATGGATCGAAGGTAATCCGTTCGCCTCAACCGTCAATTGGTCGAGCGCGCTTGAAATTTCCATTCGGATTATCGCCTGGACGACGACCCTTCTACTCTTGAAAAAAGCTGGCTTCCCGACGAGCGAGCACCCGAAGATCGCGCGCTCTATTTACGAACAGATTCTCTACCTTAGCGCCGATCTTTCGACGGATAGAGTAGTTCCGATAAACCATCTCATCGGCGAAGCTACAGGGCTTTTTGCCGCCACAGCGCTTTGGGAGTTTACTGAAGCCGAGCGATATGCTGCGCAGGCTCGACGCATTCTGGAACGGGAAATTATCCGCCAGACTTTTCCCGACGGCGTGACGCGAGAGGCTTCGAGTTGCTATCACCAGTTTGTTACCCATTTTTTCGATCTGGCAGATCGCATCGCAACGAGCCACGATCATCCATTCAGCCAACAATACAAGGTTCGCCTTTCGAATATGAAGTCCTTCTTGGAAAGCATGACGATGGATAGCCAGGTCGTCCGCTTTGGCGACGCCGATGATGGCTGGGCGCTTTGGTTGGAAGGCGATAGGGATGCCTGGAAAAGCTTCCTCTTTGGTCCCGCTTCGACGCTTGCCACCAAACCATTGCTAAGCAGCTACCCCAGCGCGCAGATCGTTGCAGCCCACCTTCCCAATGCATTTCTGTTTCTGCGTGCAGGTGCTTTTGGCATGGGCGGCTCTGGATTTTCTTCTCATGCTCACGACGATTTCCTGAGTCCAATTATTTATCTTGCCGGTCGTTCAATCCTTACAGATTCCGGAACTTTCGTTTACAATGGCAATCCCGCCGCGCGCGATCGTTACCGTCTCGCGAGTTCCCATAACGGCCTTGTTGTTCTTGCGGATGGTGAGTTGCCACCAACAGGCCCAAAGCCGCGCGCTAATTTTGGCTGGGAACTCGTCCGGCCCGATGCCATGCTGCTTGGATCGACCTGTACCACTTCTAATGCCACAGCAACCGCCCAGTATGGCGAGTGGCCTCAGCATCGAAGGAGCATCAAAATCCGTTCCACGTCGGCACTCATCGTGGACCGGTTCCTTCAACTCATTCCAGGCCGCGCGGAATGGAGCTTGCATCTCGCGCCGGAATGGACAATGGATACCGCATCCTCCTCTTCATTAAATTCGGGTTCCCATTCCTTCCGAAATGCTTCGGGAGACCGCCTCTGTATAACACTTCATGGGAAATTCGATCCTATTAACATTGAACCGTATGACTTTTCGCTATCCTACCGTGTTTCCCAGTCTGCAACCATGATGAAACTCTCTGCTTCAAATCCAGCAGGACTCTTTGCAATTCTCATGACTATTGACCGCGCCCAATGAAGCTTTCCGATAATCTCGATAAAGGCATCTGGACTGTTGCCGATAAGACGCTGCTCCTGCTCTATGGCTTTGGAGTGATCGTCCTCGTCGTGAATGTTCTGCCACGCCCGGAGTGGGGCGCGTTCTCGCTTTTTCAATCCATTTTTTTGATCCTTTGCGTTCTTTCCGATTCCATCTTTTTGCAGCCGATGGTAAAATTTGCTACGGAGCATGAAGCGGAAGTTCCTCATGTTCTCGCCGGCGGTTTTAATCTTTATACGGTCGCCATTGTTGCCTCCGGCTTTATCATTGCAGCAGTTGCGTCGAGTCTGGCTTCGA
The DNA here is from genome assembly GCA_003151825.1 of Ignavibacteriota bacterium. GTDB lineage: Bacteria > Bacteroidota > Ignavibacteria > Palsa-1295 > Palsa-1295 > PALSA-1295. The sequence continues at coordinate 46,178 of PLYO01000032.1, read as the reverse complement.
TATTTACCAGCCCGGAACTCGGTGCGATGCTCGCATTCCTCCCACTGCTCGTTGCGCTTAGTGTTTTTCGTAACGTCGGCATTCGCTACTTGCAAATCGAGCTTCAAATCAATGCAATTTTCTGGGTCGATCTGGCTTTTTTTGGTTCCATTTTGATACTCACGGTGCTCGCCAGCGCGCTCGGCATGTTTCATACGGCGATGGACTTCCTATACCTCAACATGATTGGCGCGGCGCTGTCGAGCATCGTGGCCCTCTTTCTTTGTTCTAAGGCGTTTTTTTCGATGCCGCTGCTCAGTGTACCACGGCATGAGTACCGTCGCATGTTGGTCTTTGCTAAGTATCAGGCTGGAACGAGCGCTCTGCTCACCTTGCAGCAATGGTCGGACGTGCTGATCGTCGGATTTTTCTACACGCCGAGCGAGGTCGCAGTCTATAATGCCGCAAAAACGATCTACCGGTTTTTGGACGCCGTCCGCGAAGGCGCCACGCTCCTCGTAGTGCCCATGACTTCCAAGCTTTACACACAGCGCGATTTCGATGGGCTTTCCACGCTCATCGAGCAGCTCCTCTTTTCTGCCTTCGTACTCTTAGTTCCCATTTCCTTCGCGCTCGCCATCGGCGCTCCGGTGCTGTTCCGGGTGCTGTATCAGGGGCAATACGATGCGGGCGCGGTTGTCTTTCAAATAATGATTCTTTCCGGCTTCACACTGCCACTTGCACTCGTCGGAACCAATGCGCTCATCGGCATGGGCAAAGCCAAAGATCTTTTCCTTGCGACGCTCGGCGCCGTTGCTACGTTCTTCATAGCGAGCTATTTCTTAGTTCCACGCATGGCTTCGCGTGGCGAGGCGCTGGCGGTCTTTATCTCCATGACGCTCCTTGCATTTCTACAATTCTTCGCGATGCGTAAGGAGCTAAACCTTTCCGCCCGTGGCATCATGAGCCGGGCTCAGGACGCCAGACGCTTTGTATCGGAGCGAGGGAAATCCGATAAACACAGTTCCAGCAACAAGGAGTGAGTGTCGGAAATGCAGAAGTTTCCTTCCCCTATTCCTCCTTCACTTTAATCCTCTCGATCGTCACGCCGATATCTTCCAACTTTTGCTGAATGTGCTCGTATCCCCGCTCGACGTGATGAATTCCTGTGATGATGGACTCCCCTTCGGCAAGCGAAGCGGCAATGAGATAAACAAATCCCGCACGAAGATCGGGAATCACGATTCGGCTGCCTTTCAATTTCGTCGGCCCGAGAATAACGGCGGAATGCGGATGCACCAAGGATTTGAACCGGCACGGGTTCCCACCTAAGCACGATTTGTAAAGCTGGATTTGCGCGCCCATCTTCTGAAGTTCCCGCGTGTAACCGAAACGATTTTCATAAACAGTTTCGTGAACGACGGACATGCCGTGCGCCTGCGTCATGAGGAGCACCCACGGCTGCTGCCAATCCGTCATAAAGCCCGGGTGTACGTCGGTTTCGATGGCAAGCGGCTTGAGTGGGCCTTTGTAGAAAAATCGTATGCCGCCGTTCAAGACGTCGAAATCCGCGCCGGCGCGGCGAATGTTGTTTAAGAACGTCATCATCGTCGATTGCAGCGCGCCTTCGATAAAGACATCGCCTTTTGTTGCGATGGCCGCGCAGGCAAAGGACGCAGCTTCGATGCGGTCGGGCATGATGCGCTGTTCCGAGCCTTTCAGCCGATCGACGCCGTCAATAATGATGCGTCGGTTCGTTTCGAGATTGATGATCGCGCCCATCGTTTGAAGAAACTGCATTAGTTCCACAATTTCCGGCTCGACCGCTGCGTTCTCGATGATCGTCGTGCCGCGCGCAAGCACAGCGGACATGATGATATTCTCCGTCGCGCCGACGGACGGAAACGGCAGCGTGATAGAAGTTCCCGTAAGCGTATCTGCTGTGCAATGGAAATAATTATCGGCAAACTCGATGCGTGCGCCCATTTTTTCCAGCGCGTCGATGTGATAATTGACGGGCCGCTGACCAATCTTATCGCCGCCTGGCATGGGAACCGAAGCCGTACCCGTCCGGTGCAAGAGCGGGCCGACCATGAGAATCGGGATGCGGTTCAGCCCGGCGAATCGTTCCGGCACGACCGTCGTAGTGAACGAAGCGGTGTGCATTGTGAGCATACCGCCCGCATCGCTGGATATGGCGATCTCGCTGCCTAAGCTGCGCGCGATGTCCGCAGTAATATCCACTTCGCCCAAGCGCACGGGCGCGTTCGTAAACGTGCTCGCCTCGTCCGAAAGCATCGAAGCGACCATGACCTTCGAAATAAGATTTTTCGTCCCGCTCACCCGAACCGTCCCGGTGAGCGGCTTACCGCCCGTTACGCGAAATGCATCCATGTGCTTATTATTTGGCTACAAAAATACGAGATTATTTCCCCGAACTCATGGTAATATCAACCATGTCATCCTGAGCGTAGTTCATCCCGAGGCACGAGGGATGAACGGAGTCGAAGGATCTTGATTCAGACAACACCAATTCAAAAGTTTTAGCGCATAAGCAGCATCGGCAGCGTCTCCACCTGCCCATTCATGCGGACGAGACATTCATATACGCATGGAGTAATAAGAACCATAAAGGGGGCTTTCAGGTTTTCTTTTTATGGATAGATCGTTTGAGCAAATCCGCACGGAAGTATTGGAATTAGACCGCGAGAGCCAGCGCCAGCTGGTCGATGAGGTCGAAGAGAGGCTCGGCACTTTTTCACCGATTGACGCAGATTTTGAAGAAGCCTACGAACGGCTCCACGCTTTTGATCGGGGAGAAATGGGTGCCATCAGTGCCGAAGAGTCGATATATGCTGCTCGTAAGTACATTATGGCTTCCAAGCAAAACCGCCCGTGACATTTCAAGTCCTTTCTGCCGCTCAAAGAGATTTTATTCGCGCGGTACATTGGTATCTGGACGACCAACAAACGCCGCAATCGGCAGAGCGATTTGCAGAGGAAGTAAACCGGATCTATAACGAAATCCGGAACGATCCATCTCGGTATCCACCAAAACATCGAGGACTTCGCGCTTGGCCGCTTAGGAAGTTTCCCTTCTTTGTGGTTTACCGGCTTAAAGGGGAAGAAATAGCAATCGCTTCGATAAAACACAATGCCCGCGATGCTAAATATTTAGAGCGCATGCGATAAGATGACCGAATGCAATTCTCACCGCATAAGCAGCATCGGCAGCGTCTCCACTTGTCCGTTCATGCGAACGAGGCACTCATACATCCCATCCGGCAAGCCGGTAGGATTGCTCCATGTAAAGGAATGCTCTCCCGCTCCCAACTCACCCGAATACAGCCGCGCGACCTCTACGCCTAAAAGATTCACAACCGAAACATCCACATACCCGGCAGCTTGAGAGGTGAATGTGATCTCGGTGGATTGCGAGAAGGGATTGGGGTAGCTTTGGATTTCGTGTTGGGGAGATGGCGGCGTTTGCGCGACGGAACTAATGCCGAAATCCGAAAGAGGATGGCGCCAGACACCGCTTTCAGTCCCAAGAAAAAGATAACCATCGGCAACAGGGGAATTAAAGCCCTCATAATAGTTAATAGGAGCTCCATTATAAATCTGTTCCCATGAAAAGCCGAGATCGGTTGACAAAAAAAGACCACCATCATCTATTGAATATCCATCAGGACCAGCTAAAGCAAAAAGGTCTTGTTCTACATTAAAAACTGTCACAATGCCTGTGTCAGGGATAATCGGACTAACTGCAAACCAGGTAACCCCGCTGTCGGTAGAACGGAACACACCTGTATAATCCGTTCCTACAAAAATATTGGATCCGATAATGGAAAAACTCAAAACAGTATTATCACCCGTTCCCAACGGAAAGCCAGAATCGCTCTCCTTCCAAGTAATTCCCACATCTGCGGAAACAAAAATTCCGCTGTCTGTACCGGCAAAAAGTTTGGAACCTAACGCAATAAGCGAACTCACATAATTTGATTGAACACCGAGCTTATTAAGCTGAACAGCCGTCCAAGTCACTCCGCTATCAGATGACCGATCTATTCCGTAAGATGCAGCGACACAAAATAAAGTGCCATCCATAAAGACAATAGGCGAAGCATATATAGAAGTGGGCGAGGAAGGTCTATATGTCCATGTGATCCCTCGATTAGTTGATATGAATAAGCCAACACTCGAACTAAGAAAGACGGTTGAGTCACCTACTGAAAGTGACGAGCCAAGATAAGGGGTCGCCGAACTTGGTGTATCAAAGACATGGGTAATACTCCATTGATTTCCATCATCCGATGACACAAATATCCGGTCGTTGCATGCAGCATAGACCTTGGAACTTACCACACTTGTCGAATATGCTGGTTGTGACAAACTAATGCTTTTCTGGGTCCATGTAGCCCCGGTGTCGGAAGATACAAATACACCATCATCGTATGTGCCACTAAAAAGGAGGTCGTTAGCAAAAACAAGGCAGGTTCCGTGAATTAAATCTGAGGGATGGACTTGCCAGCTTATTCCATCATCATCGGATGTATAGGTAGGATCATAAGATTCACCAAATGCGATCAGCTTAGATCCCACATAAACAAAGGCATTTACGCCGGACATTGGGCTTGAGGACCAAGATTTTCCCCTGTCGAGAGATCGGTAAACTCCAAAGGGTGTTCCAGGACCGCCAGCATAAATATCCACAAGAAGCGTATTGTCCTGTGCGATGATACGATCGACCACACAGTAAGCAGCTGAAAGATCAGATGTGTCAAACCTGTTGGTAGAAGACCAGGAACTTCCGTCATCGTACGAATACAGGAATGTGTCGATACCACCGGCGTATATATTCGTGCCGTCCACAAATATTGACACTAAGCCAGTTGCGCTATCAAGTTCCGACCAGCTTGTGCCTCTATCGGTTGTTTTCCAAAGCCCATTTCCACAGGCAAATAGTTCCGAATCCCTAATCGTCAAGGCATAAGTTTTCTCCTTCCTTATAGAACTCCATGATTGGCCTTTATCTATACTCAGAAAGATTTCACTATCGGTCGCCGCATAAATTTCTTGCTTTGTTGCAACAAGCGAAATGAATTGGTTCTTTGGTAAACCCTGGTTTGAAAGTTTCCAGGAACCGTCGTAATTTTGGGAAATATAGATTTCACTATCGGTCGCTACGAAGAGACTGCTATCTATAGAAGCTATAGCATTTATGTTGCCCCCATACGGCCCATTCGTCTGCACCCACTGCGCCTGCAGCACACACCCCGGCATCACCGCGAGCGCGGCGAAGAGGGTGAGTGCGAGAAGCCATTTGGGAAGCATGATACGCATGAAAAGCGGGAATTTATCTCAAAAGTGCCCGCGCGGGAAGGGTAATTTTGAGTGCCTAAGCAAAAAGGGCGCATTGCTACGCGCCACTACACAAATTCCGCGCGAGCCTTCCTTTCACCCTGCACTCTCTGAACTGCGGTAAAATAAGGTTCGGCATGTGCGGTGTAACGGGCAAGTTCCCGCTCGCGGGCTTCGGGAGTGAATTCTTCTTCCACGAAGGCCGTGGATAATTCGCCGCTTTGGAATCGCGCGTTCCGCATGGCGAACAGTCCGAACGGGATGGTTGTGGCAACGCCGGCCACGCGCATTTCTTCGAGTGCCCGCGTCATGCGGCGGATTGCTTCCTCGCGGTTTCTATCCCACACGATTAATTTCGAGAGCAGGGAATCATAAAAGCCCGACACCACAAGTCCCGCGAACATCGCACTATCGTTGCGCACAAACGCCCCGCCGGGGTGACGAACGTACTCGATTTTACCCAAGCTCGGAAAGAAATCGTTCCATACATCCTCGGATTGAATGCGTACTTCGATGGAGTGTCCATGCGGGGCAACCACCCCCCGTCCCCCGCCTTGGAAAGGCGGGGGGGTAAGAAAAGGAGAAAATGTAAGTTTTTCGCCTTCCGCGATGCGGAATTGCTCGCGGACCAGATCGAGGCCCGTCACAAATTCCGTCACGGGATGCTCGACTTGTAGCCGCGTGTTCACTTCGAGAAAATAATATTTTAAGTCCTGACTGACTAAGAATTCCACCGTCGCCGCGCCTTCATATTTTGCGCTCGTAATAAGCGCAATCGCGGCCTCGCCCATTTCGCGTCGCAATTCCGGCGTGAGAATCACCGAAGTCGATTCCTCGATCAGCTTTTGATGCCTGCGCTGAATGGAGCACTCGCGCTCACCGAGATGAATAGCGTTCCCATGTCGATCCGCCAGCATCTGGAACTCGATATGACGCGGCTTTACGATATATTTTTCGAGATAAATCCTATCGTCGCCGAAGGCGCTCCGAGCCTCATCGCGCGCGCGTTCGAGATTCTGCAATAGCTCCTCCTCGCGTTCGACTAGGCGCATTCCTCTTCCACCGCCGCCCGCCGCTGCCTTGAGCAGCACGGGATAGCCGATAGCCCGCGCGGATTCTATTGCTTCGACATCCGATTTCAGTTCCTGTGTCGTTCCGTCCGACGTTGGAATGCCAAGCTTTCGCGCCAGCGCGCGTGCTTTCGTTTTATCGCCGAGCAATTCGATGGCCTCCGGCCCGGGACCGATAAATTTCATTCCCGCTTCTGTTACCGCCGCGCTGAACGACGCATTCTCACTTAAAAACCCATAGCCGGGATGAACAGCACTCGCTCCGGCCTTCCTTGCTGCATTCAGAATTTGCTCGATATCGAGATAGGATTCCTTCGGCGTATTTCCGGCAAAAGCAAATGCCAAATCCGCCTCGCGGACAAAGAGCGCAGAGGCATCATGAGGAGAATACGCAACGCTCGTTTGGTAGCCGGATTCCTTTGCGGAACGAATTACACGCCGGGCGATTTCGCCACGATTTGCAACGAAGATATTATTAAAGCTCACGAATTATTTTATTTCCACAATTGTAACGCCAGCGCCGCCTTCGCGCGGCTCTCCGAAGCGATAACTTTGAACGAACTCATGGCCGCGTAAGTGCTGCGTGATCCGGTGGCTCAGCGCGCCGGTGCCGTGCCCGTGAATGATTTCGACGCGCTCCAGCCCATGCGCAGAGGCATCAGCAAGGAAACGATCGACTTTGATGACGGCGTCATCGCCATATTCGCCACGCAAGTCGATGCGTCGCTCGACGGTTGTCGAAAGATATTTCGTGGCAGTAGAAATCTCGCGTGGCGCGGCGCTTCCAGCCCGCGTTTTCCCTTTCGCATCAGCGTTGCTCACTACTTCGATCTGATCGCGTTTCGTCCGCATTCGCAGAGAACCAATCTCGATTTCGATTTCATTTCCTTTTACAGAAAGAACCTTCCCGATTTGAGTGGGATTCGATTTGAGGCGAACGCTTGTGCCGATTACAATTTCGTCTTCAGGGACGGAAGGGACTTCAGCGACGGAAAGGTCTGCCATGAGTTTTTTTCGTTCCTGCTCCTGACGGAGACGCATGGCTCGCAAATTTTCGCTGGCCACCTCTGGCTTTGCGACTGCTTCCTTTGCTTCACGGACGGCACGCTCTACAAATTGATTTGCGCGCTTCAATATCTCCTCGGCTTCTTCGGAGGCGCGTTTCTTTGCCGTGCGGCGAATCTCCTCGGCTTCATCTCGCTTACGTTCGAAATCCATTCGTACGGCACGGGCGGCACCAAGTTCGCGCTCCGCTTCAGTTTTTCGCGCGCGCGCTTCTTGTTGTAATACTTCGAGCGAAGCTGTCAAGTCCTCGATACGATTGCTTTGCTCGCCGATGAGTTGCCGCGCGTGCTGAACGAGGTTGTGTCCAAGTCCAAATCGCTCGGCAATGTCGAAGGCATGAGAACTGCCTGGCACGTCCGCGCGAAATCGGAAGGTGGGCGCAAGCGTGTCGCGGTCGAATTCCATCGAGCCATTTACCGCGCCTGGCGTGGATTCCGCATAAGCCGCAAGCCGGCCGTAGTGGGTGGTTGCAATCGTAAAGCAGCCGATGCGCGTAAGATGTTCGAGGATGCTCTGCGCAAGCGCGCCACCCTCTTCGGGAGCAGTCCCGCCGCCAATTTCATCTAAGAGGATAAGGCTCGATCGCGTTGCATCGCCAAGAATTTCCACCAGCGACCGCACATGGGAACTAAACGTGCTGAGATCGTCGGTGATGGACTGCGCGTCGCCGATTTCCACAAAAATTCCATCCATAATTGGAAGGCGGCAATCTGCTCCTACCGGAATAGGGAGGCCCGCGTGGGCCATGAGCGAAAGAATCCCAACCGTTTTGAGCAAGACAGTTTTGCCTCCGGCATTCGGGCCGGTAAGAACAAGCGTGCGGCGATCTTCATCGAGTTGAAGCGAGAGTGGAACGGTCCGATCCCTGCCAATTTTCTCGATGAGCAACGGGTGCCGCGCATTCGTAAGTGTAAACATACGCTCACGTTTCGTCGATTGCGTTTCAAGCATGGCGTCTTCGGCAACAATGCGAAGCGCATACGCCGCCTTTGCGTGAATGGCGTCCAAATGCGCGGCTGCTTCGAGCGAGGAACGAAGATTCGGAATCGAGCCGCGCACCCGTTCCGCAAGCAGGCGCAGGATACGATCAATCTCTCTTTGCTCGGCGAACTCCAGCGAGCGCAGCTCGTTGTTGAGTTCCAACGTTTCGCTTGGCTCAATGAAGACGGTCTGGCCTGTCTGCGAAACCGAGTGGATAAATCCCGGCACACGCCGCTTGTGCTCGACTTTAATGGGCACAACATAGCGGCCTTCTCGCTGCGTGATAATTTCCTCGCGCACAAATTCGTCTTCCGACAGGCGCCGCACGATGGCCATAAGCCGCGAGCGAAGGATTTCCGAGGTGCGAAGCATGTCCCGGCGAATCTTCGAAAGCTCCGGGCTTGCGGAGTCACGAATTTTCCCCGCATCGTCGAAGACGGCATCGAAGTGCATTTCAAGCAGCTTATCATCGAAGAGATGCATGGCTGTCTTCCAAAGCTCGGGCGCTTCCTCGGCACGGCGGGAGCAAAATTCCCGCATCGCGCGCATGGCTTTCATCGCGCCGAGCAGGCGAAAGCCTTCTTCTATAATAAGCGTGCTGCCTTCGATCTCTACTTTGCGCAGCGTGGGGGCAATATCGGTCAGCCCGGAAAATCGAGGCGTTTCGCCAGAGATCAGGAACGAACGCATCGCGCGGATTTCCGAAAGCGAGCGATCGATGGCAACCGGATCGGATTTCGGAAGAAGTTCCCGGACTAATGCTTGCTTGCCCGGCAACGTGTGAGTTAGCTGAAGATGGGCAAGAAAAATTTTCTCGAATTCCAGTTCGCGCGCGGCATGGCGGAAGGTGGGAGATATAGCTTGAAGAAATTCATTCGCAAGTCGAGAATGGAATCCAGCGGAATCCTCAAAATCTTCTGTCGAATCCTGATATGCTTCCTCAGTTGCCAATGGCGTTAATCGAAGATGAATGCGCGATCAAACGACAACGCTCCCGCTCGGAGCATGAATGTAGGGCTTCAGAACAGCAATCAGCAGCGTCGCGGCTTTGAGGAGCAATGGGTAAAGAATAGATCCCGATGTGATCTTATCCGGCGGCAGATGTACAAGCTGGAAAAGTGCGAACAGCAATCCGAGTATAACGACACCGCGCAAAAGTCCGAGCAACGCACCGGCGATTCCATCCATCCCGCGCAACAAACCATCCTTTGGGCGAATGAGGCGCTTCACCCAGCTCCCGGCGATCAGGAGCAAGAGAAACGTTAGCAAAAATCCGATTACCGGCCACGTCCAGTTCGGGCCAACGTGAAGAGTTCCTCCCACTTTCATCGCAAGCATCGAAGCCGCTATCGCCGCAACGGCGAGCACAACCACCGAAACCAGCATTGTCATCGCGCCTGAACGCCAGCCGCCAATCGCGGCAAGCACAAGGAGAACGAGAATTATTACATCGAGAATCACTGGAACTTACATTGCGGCAAGTTGCTCCTTCACGAGTTCCTGCACAAGCTTGCCATCCGCTTTGCCTTTCATCTCTTTCATCAGCACGGGCATCACTTTGTTTGCGTCCTGCGGGCCCGCCGCGCCAAGTTCCCGGATCACATCCGCCACGCGCACCGAAACTTCTTCCCGCGTCAATTGCTGCGGCAGATATGCCTGAATCACAGCAAGCTCGGCGCGTTCTTTTTCCGCAAGTTCCGGGCGATTGTTCTTATCGTAAAACTCAATGGCTTCGCGGCGTTTCTTTGCGTTCGTGGTGAGAATTTTCATCTCGTCGTCGGCGCTCATCTCGCGGCCCGCACCGCTTTTTTCAAACTCGATGATTCCCGCGCGAAGACTACGCAAGGTTTCCGTGCGAATTTTCTCGCCCGCTTTCATCGCGGACTTCAAATCCTCGTTGATTTTTTCCTGTAAACTCATTGCCAGAGCAGTGTAGTCGTGACCTTCAGGTCACGGTGGCGAAGCCAATTTCGAGAATAATCACACCGTGACCTGAAGGTCACGACTACGCGGCAGCCTGCGGATATACGCTCACCTGCGTGCGGCCCAGTCGGAAACGCTCGAACTTCACGTTGCCATCGGCAACGGCGAAGAGCGTGTCATCTTTGGCACGCATGACGTTCTCGCCGGGATGATATTTCGTTCCGCGCTGGCGGATGAGGATATTGCCGGAGCGGACGAACTCGCCGCCGAATTTCTTTACGCCTAACCGTTGTGCATTGGAATCGCGCCCGTTCCGCGTCGATCCCATTCCTTTTTTATGTGCCATGGGGAAGTGCTGAGTGCTAAAGTGCTAAAGTGCTAAGTGCTAAATTCTCTTATATTTAAACTCCCTCTCCTTACTAAGGAGAGGGCTGGGGAGAGGTCATCCGCAGCGAGGTCACCAACTGATTGCCAATTCCGTGTACCGCTGGGTATGCCCGTTGGTTTTGCGATAACGCTTGCGGCGCTTTTTGTGGAATACGATGACTTTCTCGCCGCGAATATGTCCGCGCACCGTGGCGAGCGGCTTCGCGCCCGATTTGCCGTCCGAAAACAGCACATTATCCAGCGAAACCTCCTGCCCCTCCGCCGCGCCGGCCATGTAGGGCACGCGCAGCGTGGTCATGCTGTCATCGATTTTGAATTGCTCTCCGGATATTTCTACGATAGCGAACATAATGGTCTTTCTTTTCTTGGAAGGCCTAAAATGCCCATTTGAAGGAAAAAGTTCAGAAACGGTGCAGATTCTTCTCGACTCTACCGACTTTAATCATTTTTACTTTTCTCAAAGAAATAGGTGCCGTTTTTTTTCTTGAGAGTTCCCGATGACCACTCGTTTCCGAGCCAATTTCGCCACTTGTGTGAATAAGTCATTTTCGCACAGAACTCGTTCCTAAAGAAAACTATCGCCACGCTCGATTTTCAATGAACAATGCTCCCCTCCCCATTTCCTACTTCTTACCTCTTACTTCTTACCTTCCCCCGATCCTCCCCATTTCTTACTTCTTAACTCTTACTTCTTACCTTCCCCGGACAGGTGCACATATAAGACGCTACTAATATACGACGATTTTTCGGCGGCTGTGCGATTTCGGATATTTTTTCACTCACGCCAAAATTCAAACCCTCGAATATAATTGGTCCCCTCAAGTGTTGTAACTAAAATAATTATTACCATGCCCAAGAAACTTTTCGGGCATCCCATTCCACCTACGTACATCACGCATGACACGAGCATGACACAAGCGAAGCAGGAAGCATTTCTGGCGCTGCTGGGTCCGGTTCACGACCGACTCTGGCGGTTCGCGCTTGCCATGACGAGGGATTACGACGACGCCAACGACCTCATGAGCGAAACGATCTTAGCGACTTACGAACGCTTCCATACCATCCGAGATCCGCAAGCTTTCACGAGCTTCCTGTTCACGGTGGCGACGCGCATCGAGCGCCACAGGCAGCGGCGCGCCAGGTGGTTCGGACATATCGCGAGCGACGAAGCTAACGAGATTGCCGCCACGGACGGCTCACCGGAAGCTTCGATGGACGCGCGGCTCGTGCGAGAAGCAATCGCGTCGCTGCCGATAAAACAGAGCGAGGCCGTTACGCTTTTCGAAATAACCGGTTTTTCGCTCGAAGAAATCCGCGCGATCCAGGGTGGCACGCTTTCGGGAGTGAAATCGCGCCTGCGCCGTGGACGCCGCGAACTGGCGAGGAAACTCGGAGTGGCGGAAGACTCGGGCGAGCGACGACTCGATCGCACCAATTCCACTCAGAGTGAAGAACAGAAAAAAATCGATAGCCCATCCATCAACCAATTTTTCGCGATTGCTACACATGAATAAGCCAATAACTTTACGGGATAAGCTGCGCACGCTCGTCGAGACCGATGCGCGGCCACGCCCTTCGCTCGATTTACTGAGCGAAGAATTGCGCTCGAAGAGCACCGTTGGATTCCGGCCTCTGGCGCTCTTGGATTCGGTGCGACTCGATCTTGCGCTTTTCTTTCACAAATATTTTGCCGCCACGTTAATCGCGGCATTGCTTCTGGCTGGCGGGAGCGCCTGGATCGCATTCTCGGCGCTCGGGCCGGCATCGCCGGCTGCCGTGATGTCCTCTCAGGAGATAGCCGCATCCGTATCGGGTCAGAAGTTAGCCATTGTCGTTCCCACACGGCATGTTTCGAGCAAAAGGACTCAAAGGACCGCAGCTAATTTGTTTTCACTGAGTGCAGCAGAAACTCATGAACGCATCGCTTCAAACAGCGACATATCAGCGGCAACGAACGCATGGCTCGATGACGATCTGCCAGTTGACTTCGTGGAACCAAGGGAGTTGCCGCGCATTATTCCGAGCGCGGCTTTCGTGCCTATCGGCGTTGGTGTCGAACGACTGCAGTTAGTTGATGCTCCGCTCGATTATTCCGGCCTGACAGCGTCCGTCTCGTTCGAGCAACCCGGCATTCCAGTCGATCCCGCGCATCCCGAATTCGCCGCGACGAGCGCGAACGATCTGAATTACCAAGCTGGCTATCGCTTCGACCGGTTTCAGGAAGCAGGGATTGGATATTCACAGCACATCTATCGGCAAATTTCTTCGACCACTGTGACATGGGAGGCATACAATCCCGCCACGGGCAAAATTACATATACTCATCAGACGACCTGGCAATATTCCGACAATCCTATCTCGCTGCCGGGAATTTATTACACATTCCATGCAAACGATCTTGAAATTCTCGGCATTGAGCCATTTGCGACCGGCTTTGCAAGCAAACCCAGCGCGGGATTTCTCTGGAGAGCCTCGGCGGGTCTCGAATGGAACCCGTGGGATAACTTGAGCGCAGTCCTTTCCTATTCGCGCGAACAGCTTAATTCCGGCACCTACACCGCGCCGCAAAACGTCCGTAATTTTTTCGATTTTGGACTTTCTTATCGATTATTACCATGAAAACATCATACTTGATTCTACTACTTGGATTACTCAGCGTTTCCTCACTCGCATCGGCGCAGCAGCCTGCGGGAACCTGGCGGCATTTTATCAATTCCACGACGCCGCGTGCCATGGTCGGCGATGGGCCCTATTTGTGGGTCGCAACCGACGCCGGGCTTTTGAAGTTCGACCGAGCGAAGGATACCATCCTCGCGCTCTACACGACCGACAACTCCGCGATTCCGTCTAACGACGTTTGGAAATTGGCGGTGGACAAAAACGACACGTTATGGGTCTCGACACAGAGCGGTGGCCTGGCAAAATTCAAAAATGGGAATTGGAGTGTGTTCAATTCGACCAACAGCCCGTTGCCCGGCAGCGACGGCGGTATTCTTGCCGTCGATAGCCTGGGGCGTCTCTGGGTTGCAACGGGCAATGGGCTGCTGAAGTATGACAAAGGTGCGTGGACGAAATACGATTCGCTAAACGCGCCGCTGGCCAGCAATAGCATCGAGGCCGTCGCCGCTGACCGGCAAGGAAATATTTGGGTCGGGACGAGCTATAATCTTACTTCGATCGATCGCGGGTATATTTTGAAATTCGATGGCACGTCGAACTGGGAAGTGCATAATGACACGCTCGATGGACATTGGGTGTACGATACGACCTTCGACACTGTAACTCACACCATAAAAGAGATCGATACGGTGCTTGCTCACGAACTCGATCCGGATAATCCCTGGTGCATGACCGTCGATCACACCGGCGCGCTGTGGATTGGTTTTGCAGAAATTGTAAACCGCCAGATACCAGGTCTCGGGTGGGAACTCTACGAAGACCTTGCGACCAATAACGCTACATTCGATCTCGAAGAAGATACTGCGGGCATGATGTGGGGCGGCGATGCGTATGGCATCATTTGGATCGATTCGGTACTGCATCAACAACAAAGACGTCCCTTCTTTGGCGACTGTTCCGTTATCCCTATTGGCGATTCCTTATGGATTGCCGGCAATGGCGGCGGCGGTATTGCGTATGGTAAGGATACAGCTTGGGCTATTTATAATAATTTTTCCGGTTGCCCGTTCGAGAACGATGAAGTCTATGCGATGACCGTCGATAGCAAAGGGCGCGATTGGTTCGGGATGCGCTATTACCACATGCTCTATATGTACGACGGCGCCAATTGGACCATCTATGACAGCCTGGTAAATGGTACGAGCGGTGTGCTGGCTCTGTGCGCCGATAGCAGCGGCAACGTTTATGTTGGATCGGGCGGAGGCGGCATCACAAAATTCGATGGCAGCACGGCGACGCTCATTGATTTGCATAAGGTAGATACGTTCTCGAACGTGATCTACTCTTTGATGTGGGATCAGCGGCACCACGCTCTGTGGGTCGGCAATGGCTGGGAAGGAAATACCGGGGATCATTCTGGCATTGCACGATTCGATGGCATAGGATGGAAGACGTGGGTCGAGCCAGACGTTTATCCTCAGGCCATGGCGCTCACGCTGGATACCGCCGACAATGTGTGGGCGGGATGTTATGGTGTTGCAGGAATATTCGAATTCATGGCCGGCAGCGAGGCTTGGCAGCATTCGACGGCGCTAAATGCGAGTTACACGAATAGCCTATCAGCCGATGTAAAAGGCGGCGTGTGGGCCGCCACGGAAAACGGCCCCTACCATTGGGATGGAACGAAATGGACATTAGTGACCGATCCACAAATTGTTCCGTATGCCTCTGTAACCGCGATTGATTCGCGCGGGAATGTCTGGCTCGGTGGCAATGGAACTGGCGCTTCAGTATTCGATGGCAACTCGTGGACCGCATTTACCACTTCTAATTCCAACATCGGAACCGAAGACATTTGGACAGGAATGGCCGATCGCATCGGCAATGTCTGGTTCGGCACGAACGGACAGGGGCTTGTGGAGTTTATTCCTGACGCGCCAGCAAGCGTAGCTCCGGTCTCGAATGAATTAACATCCAATTTTGCCATCTATCCAAATCCCGCGACCGGCCTATTACACATCGAGTCAAGCTCGAATGACATCGTCATCTCCGATCTGCTTGGCCGAACGTGGCTGCATAGCGCAAATGGCGATCATGACCTCGATGTGAGTGGGCTTCCGCAAGGCGTGTATTCCATCAGCGATGGTCACTCGCGGGTGCAATTTGTGAAGGAATAACGCCGCGGACTATTCCCCCGTCAGTTTCGATTTTGGCAATCCCTGGTAGTCGTCCGTCGATTTTACGATGGAGTCTATATATTCGACAAGCTCCTGCAAATGATTATCCGCCGGTTGCAGGTCTTGCATCGAGCCGCTCCAATAGACGGTTTTATCTAACGTATCGGCCCAGATCCGTAAGAATTGCGGCGGGCCGGATTGGGCACGATCCGCATGATAAAACGTATCCGGCATCTGATAAAAATGCAGCACAACGGCCTTGTTCAGCACCAACAACTGCTGTCCGGGATCGAGCGAGCAGACGGTCTGCGCAAAATGCCCGCTATCGATTTCCTTCTTATAAAATCGTTCCGACGAGCTAAATTCGTTCCTGCCCGGATACCGGTAGTGCGCATCGACATGAATCCGCTCCCGTTTCTGGAGTGTGGTCTTTAAATTAACCACGCAGCCGCCGATGGCAATAACCATCAGCGATAACAAAATCCTTGGCAAATTTCTGGCGGCAAACCAATGCATGAGATGTTAGGCGTTCACATTATCTGTTGCTCGTTGCTTCGGGCAGTCCCGGCACATACATCGTGTTCATGCGCTCGAAACGATTATGCGCTGTATTATACTTCCACGATCGTCCGGGCCGGACAAGACGGGCCATGCCGAGATTGTATTCCTCATCGCTGGCCGAAAGCACGATGTCGCCTTTGCCGGAATGCTTCGAGGAATTATCTATCGTGCGCATCGAGATTCGTTCCGCATAGAGCGCTCGGAACGGAAAGTGCGCGCGGGCGCGAAGCCAGGGCAGTTCCGGAGTGAGATCGCGAAGGTACAAACCCTGCGGCGCGTTTGTAAATGTGAATACGCTCGCAAGCCCGAACTCGCCCTCGCTACCGCCCTCCTGAAAAAGCACAATATTTTTGTCACGCTCCGCCACGGTGAAAAAGTGCAAATCAGAGAAACATCCTTCCCACGGCCGCGAGCGCCACACCTGATTTGGCCCATCGGGTTCCATCCGATAGATGGCGAGTTCGTTCACCGGCTCATTCCATTCAGCGGAATAACCCACAAGTACAAAGCTCAATCCGTCCTGCGAAACGACTCGATAGGTCACGCTTCGGCTTAGTGCTGACTTTGGTTCCATGCGTTCACCGGCTTCGCGCGCGCATCGCCTCATTTGCCGCATGGGGAATTGATGCGCGAGAAACCGCTCGATACGGCGGGCGCTGCGTTCCGGAAGCGCGGATTCAGCGCCGCCGGGATGTGAGAACTGGATGCTCTGTCCTCTGCCGATATTCGGCATGGATAGTGCAAGGAGCAGGATAAAAAGCGCCTTCGAAATGCTTCGGATGATATAATTCATGGATGCTAATTTACACATTTTTAAAGGCCAAAGCAAGTGCGAAAGGAAAATTCTTTCAATTCCGCTCATTTTCGCCAAATTTGAAGCCGAGTCTTGCCCATAATCCGGCTTGGCGGCGGCAATCTATGAGCAACTCACAATCTCCGAATTGGAGCGAAACTCTTTCGCATTCTTAACGTTTGCTCATGTGCCTTGAATACCGCTCCACGAATTATCATTGATGGCGCGGAAGCATCGTCGGCGATGCGAATGGCTCCTCTTCTTTATTAAAAACCGCGAACCTATCGACCATTTCTACGATTTTTAAGACACCAGCGAGATGAGTGCTCACTGATCGAAAGGTAAACATTCATCCGCAGCCAGAAAATCTTTTGGCTGTTTTTACACGGACCCATGCTCATCGCTACGCATCACTCGCGGAGCGGTGAGAGGTGTGTATGATAGATCGGAAATAAAAGTCGATGCGGAACCACATCATTTGCCGTCTTAAGCCGGATGCGCTCCAGGAGCGTCCTAAGGTCATGTCTGGACTTTATCCAAGAACGCTCGCCTTCCTCACACTTTCCTTTATTTTTGGGTTTCAATTCTTCGCTCAACCCGCGCGCTCGCAAGTGGCCGGCCCGAAGAGCTATCGTGTCCTCTCGGTAAAGCCGGAGGAAATCATCGTTCGCATTCAGCCGAGGTACTCGTCGCAAACGGTGCGAGATAGTGTAGGCCGCGCTTATACGGAAATGACGTTTCCGGGTGGAATCCTCACCGATTCCACAGGCGCGGCGGAGGTGATGCGGCTCGCGCTGCCATTGCTCGCGCCAAGCCGGCAACCCGCGACGGTAACAATCGTCAGCCAGTCGCTCGAAGTCCTTCCCGGAATCGATCTTGCTCCCGTACCAACTTATCGGAAGAAAAACGGGGACCTCATCAAGCAGTATCTCATCCACGAAGATCGCTATAATGCCACTGCGGCGGGCGAGTTATTCGATATTAGCCCGGTAAGCCGTTTCCGTACCGCCTTCTCGGAACGCATTCTTATTTCTCCAATCCAATACGATGCCAGTTCGCGCAGCGTGACGCGGGTAAAGTCACTTACGCTGCGCATTACCTTCTCCGATGCTTCGAACACCGCGCCGAATGCTTCGGCGGGCGTTACGATCTCTTCCCAGGAATCGGAATTTTTCCGTACCCTTTTCGTGAATGGAACGGTCACGAGCTTTTATACGCGCGGAATGGTGGAGTGGCCATCGGCTATCAAAGCATCGGAAGCCGGAAAGAGTCTATCAGTAAGTCCGATGGATGTGGAGGGCAGCGGGCAATGGCTTCAGATTACGACAACCGACGAGGGCATCTATCGTATCAGCGCGCAGGACCTGGCCAATAATGGCATCACGGGCACCATCGACCCGAGCACGATAGAACTCTTCGGTATCGGCGGAGCAATGCTTGGCTCGGAAGTCCAAACCTCGCTCGAAGGCCCGACCGATTCGAGCGGCGAATGGATCCAAGCGCCGATCGACGTTCGAACGAATGGAGGGACGGTCACCGATCTTTATTTTTATGCTAATGGCGTGAGCGTATGGAAATACATGCAAATTGACACCGATCGCCTGAACGGCCTGTATCATAATCTCAATCCCTATACATCGACCGGGCATTTCTTACTAAAGGTCGGCGGCGCCCTGCTCGGTCAGGGGCTGCGAGTAAATACCCAGGCGGACGCGCTGCAACGCACGCCGATCCCAAGCAACGAGGTACTCACCGCCGTGTGCCGCGAAGTGGATAGGACGCTGGAGATTGGCGTCACCGGTAGCAACATTGGCCGTGAAATGCTCGATCAGGCAATCATTCAGGGTCAACCTCTTCAGGTCAGCGTTGACGCTCCGGGCTATACCGGCGATTCGTCCATTATTCGCGTTGCCCACGACGGTCAGATCGACACCGCCGATTCCGGTTTTGTTATGGTTCAGATAAATAACCAGCCCGTCGGTACGCTTCCCTGTCGTGTCGGCGGTTCTCCCTCCCGCGATTGGGACTCCACGCTCGTCCTCGATCGTGGTATCCAGGCGCCGCTCAACGTTTCGCTAACCTTTACCAGCTCCAGCGTGACCGCGAATGCCTGGCTCGATTTTATCGAGTTAGCGTATCGCCGGAACACGGCTATCGGTGCGCAGTCCATTCCGTTCATGTTGATCGATACGGGCATCGCGTTCGAGTATCAGTTCACCGGCGCCAGCGGCGGCGAGCTTTGGGACGTGACGAATTCGCTTGCTCCGCATATCGTCGCAAGCGCAAGTAGTGACATTATAACCGCTCTTCTGCAAGGCCAGCCTCATGCAATGCGCCGGTTCATCGCGTTCTCCGCTCAATCGGTGCTTTCGCCGGCTATCGCTTCATTGGCTGCGCCATCGCTCCGTACCTCGATCTGCCAAACCGGCGCGGACGAGATTATCGTCGCTCCGCAAGCATTCCTCACGGAAGCGAATAAACTCGCGGCACTCCGCGAAGAAGGCGGCCAAGCGACCGAAGCCATGTCTGCGGCAGTCGTAACCATCGAACAAATTTATCAGGAATTTGGGTATGGCAACAGCGACATCGTCGCATTGCGCGATTTTATGGCCTATACACAGCGCCATGCACAGACACGGCCACTTTATCTTACACTGCTCGGAGGCGGTCACTGCGATTATCAAAACCGCCAAACATCCGCGCCGGACTATCTTCCACCCTGGGAGTACGAGCCTATGACCTACCCCGGCGGTTTTCGTACAGGTATCGGCGACCCATATCCGGACGACGCATTCTTCGTTCACCTTTCTGACAGCGAGCCGGCACAACAGTATGACCTTGCCGTCGGCCGCATCTCGGCCCGCAACGAGGCCGATGCCAAAGCCTACGTAGCAAAAGTCCAGGAATACGAGCATGGCAGCGACTCGGGCACATGGCGCTCGCTCGGGACGTTCCTTGCCGATGACCACAATGACCCGGAATTCTCGCCCCCGATCGATCAGCTCAATCACTTTGCAGATACCCAGAACGAAATAACCCACTTACAGGATCGTGTGCTCGTACATAAGGTTTATGAGGTCAGTTATCCGACGGTTTATGCTTCGAATGGTCAGCGGTTGAAGCCCGAAGTTAATACGGCGATTATGAATGCGTTCAATTCAGGGACGGTACTTTTCTCGTTTGTCGGTCATGGAAACCCGGAAGTATGGACTCACGAATCTGTTTTAAACGTTCCTTCGTCGATCGACCAACTTACCAATTTCGACCGGCTTGCGTACGTAACCACCGCGACGTGCGATTTTAGCCGCTACGATGATTTCTCGGTGTTCTCCGGCGGGGAGCTCTTCCTGATGAAGCCGGACGGCGGCGCGATCGGGCTGCTCGGAACCTCCCGCTCGGTCACCAGCGGCGAGCCGCTTGTCCAGGGGTTTTATCAAACGCTGTTCCAGCAGGACTCGGGCCACGGGACTTCGACGGTGGGCGAGGCGCTCGTCGCCGGCAAATCCGATGGCGGCGACTTTGTAGATTTTTATCTTCTTGGCGATCCCGCGCAACGGCTTCTTCTTCCAAAGCTTTATGTAACGTTCGATTCGATCAACGGCAGTTCGCTCGCAAGCGATACGCTCCGAGTGCCAGCGCTCTCTAAGGTGCGGATTGCGGGCAGCATCCGCAGTGACAGTTCGCAGGGTTCCGCAATAGATAATTCCTTCAACGGTACTGTTACTGTTACACTCTTCGACACCCCAACGCAGGTAATTGCAACTTCCACCTTCCTGCCCGATACGTCTCAATGGGTTGATCACTATTTGATCGAAGGACCAATTCTCTACAGCGGCACGGCAACGGTTACCAATGGGCAATTCACCGTTAGTTTTATTATTCCTCGTGATGCAAAGCTCGATTCCGGATTCGCCACCCTTTCGGGTTATGCGTATTCGGGCGCGGAGGGACGCACCGCGCTCGGCGATAACGCAGGCATTCGGCTTATCAGCCCGGATTCCGCACAGGAGGCCGTCCAGGATACGAGCGGCCCTGCGCTCAACGTATGGCTCGGCAGCCGCTCTTTCCAAAGCGGCGATGACGTCTCGATGCATTCGACGATCATCGTCGATGTGACCGATCTGTATGGTCTTAACACTTCGACGGCCAGCATCGGCCACAGTTTTACGGCATGGGTCGATGACGCCGAGGGCTCGGCAATCGATCTCTCCGGCAGCTACGTCTCCAAAGAGAATGATTTTACTTCGGGAACGAGCCAGCAGCCCATCGAGCTTCCTGCCGGACATCATACACTGCACGTCCGGGCATTCAATACTTACGATTACGCATCCTTTGCCAGCGTCGATTTTGTCGCGAAGAACGATCTACCCTACGAATTATACAATATCTCGGTTGTGCCGGACCCATTGCAAGACCACACGACCTTCAGCTTTGTGCAGCCAGGGCAGGCGGGCAGCCTTGTCAATGTAACACTTTCAATTTATGACACCGATGGCCGTCTCGTGCGCACGCTCACGGCCTCCTCAAGTGAAAGCGTGATCGAAATTCCGTGGGATGGCCGGGATGCGAGCGAGACGAATGTCGCCAATGGCGCATACATGTTCGTTGTCAACGCGCAGGACGTGGGCGATGGAACATCTTCGTTCGCCACGGGTAAATGCGTGGTATTGCGTTAAAAGAAACCAAATTTAATAGGAGAAGTAGGCGGAAACCAATGACCAGAAGGACGATTCAACCAAACAGAAGGACGATACAACGAATGAAACTCTCAAAACAAGGAACATTTTTCCGGAATTGTGCGCTCGCGCTCGCGACGTTATTCCTTGCCCTTCCAGGGAGCGCGCGCGCGCAGCAGACCTCTTCCGCCATCGTTTCCACGGCGGTGCCGTTTATGTTGATCGCGCCGGACGCCCGATCGAGTGGCATGGGGGATGTCGGCACGAGTATTCCGGATGATGTCGGCGCCATTTATTATAATCCAGCGGGCCTCGCCTTTCAAACTGGCACGGCAGTAGCGTTCACGCATTCGCAATGGCTCCCGCAATTCAACCAAAGCGATCTCTTTTATGAAAATCTGAACTTCAAGTGGAATGACAACGATAAGTTTGGCGGGACGATCGGGGCAAGCATTATCTTCCTGAATCTCGGCACATTTATTTACACGACCGAAAATTCGCCAACTGCGCTTGCCACCTTCAATTCATTTGAATATGCCGTGACCCTGGCCTACGCGACGAAACTTGCGGATGATTGGGGTTTTGGCGGCAGCTTACGCTATATCCAATCCACGCTCTCGACACTCCATGTGGCTAACGAGCAATCGAATGGCGTCGGTGAGTCGGTCTCGTTCGATCTGAGCGCGCTCTGGAAACCCGATTCCACTTACATCGACGGTATCGCAAATGCGCTCCAGGTTGGCTTTATTTTGGCCGATGTCGGACCGAAGATCAAGTACGTCGATGCGCTCCAGGCGGATCCGCTCCCGACCGAACTCCGCGTCGGCGCATCGTATAAGCTTTATAGCGATGAATACAATGAAATCACGCTGGCCTCCGATCTGGGCAAGATGCTCGTCCATGAGGATGCGGGCGCCATCACCGCTGACCCTCTGCCGAAATCGTTCATCACGTCGTGGGACGATAGCACGATGCATTCGTTCATGTGGTCCACCGGAGTGGAGTATTGGTACGATCAACTGCTCGCGCTCCGCATGGGCTATTACGCGGAGGGTTCGCATGTCGGCGGCAGAAAATACCTGACGTTTGGCGCCGGCTTGCGCTACGATGCGTATGCATTCGATTTCAGTTATATCGATACGTTCGCTCAGGACAATCCGCTGGCCAATACCCTCAGACTTACAATCGGCATAAAATGGTAGCGGGCAGGGGTGAAGTAAGAGGTAAGAAGTAAGAGATAAGAAGTATGAAATATCAAGTATGAAGCATGAAATTAAAATCGGTAAGGCTAAGGCGACTATTCGCCCTTTCCTTACCTCTTACTTCTTACCTCTTACTTCTTACCTCTTAATTCTTACTTCTTACTTCTTACTTTCTTCATCGGCCTCCGCGCAATTCCTGGCTCCCATAGGCGAGTCTGCTCGTCATCCTGCGTTCAATCCGCTTGTTGCGAGCTATGCGCTCACTAATATTCGCGCCGCCACGCGCGATACGGTTCCGATGGGCCTCGCTTCGGCCAAAACATCGACCGAACCCGGACATAAAAGTGTGTTCCTTGCCGCCGCCCTATCGGCCGTTCTTCCAGGACTTGGAGAGTATTACGTAGGCGATGATATTTGGCGTGGATTTATCTTCACCGGTCTCGAAGCCGGCCTGTGGGTCGAGTATATTCACTGGAATCAACGTTTTAACGATTCCATTCCAGCATTTTATTCTTTTAGCGACAAGCACTGGAGTACCTACAGGTATGGCGATAGTTTGAATGCAGTGCTTAGCGCCAACCACATTTCCGATTCGTCATGCAACTGTTATGCGATGGGCAATAACATCGCATCGATCAATCGCGCGGAAGCGAAACTCGATAGCGTCTATGCCTTTGATCCGAATGGTGACGACTTCACTCACCTGCTCTTCAATCCAAGCGTTGATAATCAGCAGTATTATGAGATGATCTCTAAATATCCTGATCAATATCTTCGCGGCTGGGATAATTTGGCAAATTTTAACTTAGCATCCTTGATGCGTGCAGATGCTAACGTTCAAGCCGATGTCGCTAACATCTTTTTGTATGGCATCATCCTCAATCATGTCCTCTCCGCCATCGACGCGGCGCTCCTGGCAAGAGACCACAATTCGCCACTGAGACTGCACGGAGATATGATGCAATACCCGCTCCCCGATGGCACGATGGCCTACATTCCCACGGCAAAAATCGAATACCGATTCTAAGAAAGCTTTGATTGAGAACTCTTACGTCTGTGTGAGCCACGGTTCGTTTTTTTTCTTGCAAACAATGCCGTAATAATAGCAAGCGAGCAAAACATTCCGAATAAACATACGAGCGACCAAAAAAACCACTTCATTCGCACGAAGGAGTAATGCGGGCTGTGGCTGTCTTCAATAATATAGCGAAGATCGCGCGAGCCGAGCATCAGCGTTCGAACGCCGCGCGTGGCGCGCAGCGGAAGCTTGTCGATGAGCGGTGCGATTGGCATGAGCCAGCCGTAACGATTCGCATAGCGCCAGCGGAAATCGTTATTCGCATGCAACATCGCGCCAGGAACGAGAAAGCGCAGCTCCGCGAGAATATCGGAATCGGCCCGATCGTCCGCCACGCGAACGTATCGCATTAGGCGAACTTCCGATGGAGTTTCCAGAAGTGCCAGCCGAAGCGCCGGTACGCCGATCGGCACGCTATCCATGGATGCGAGCGTAAAATAACAATGGTAATAGGGATCGAGCGCTTTCCAGGCGTTCGACGGCGCATCGAATACTTCGATCAAATTATGCCCATCTCCTCCAAGCTTCGACGGGCCGGTAATATCCCATAGCCGTGCTAAAACATGTTGCTTGGCAAGCATCGAGCATACTCCAATGTCGGCATTGTAACAATGTATTTTTTTTCCTTCTTCGAGCAGCAGGAGACACGTATCCGGCTGATCGAGCGCGGGAAGCGCGTCGCCCGCGACGATCGGATGGGATTTCTCGAACGATGCAACCTCGGCTATGACATACTGAAATTCTGGCCCGACGGCATCACGGCGCGCGAACATAAAACGCATGGTATCGTCCGGACCGAGCCGCGCGAGGGAATCGACCGGCTGAAATGCACCGGCGATGAGCCGCGCTCGATGCTGGGACGAAACGAGCACCAGCAGCGCCGCAAGCAGTGCGAGCGACGCAAGTGCAAAGGAGCGCGCTAAGGTCATTACGTTATTTTTCGGCGAGTCACGCGAATGGCATGAACCCAAGAACACTTCGGGCCACGAAGCATCACAGAGAGTAAGTTGTCAAGCTTGAACGGACGATTCTCTATTACACCGCAAGGTACAAAGCTGTTCCTTAGATCAGCCGACATGGAGAAACGATTCCTCATCCCGAAAGAGCCGCAGAAATTCTTCGCGCGTTGCGTGGTTAGCCGGTGTGCGGAGCTGCGGATCGGCGGCAATGACATGTTCGGCGTCACGGAAGGTTTGCTCGACAATGTCCGTGTCCGTTGTCAGGTTCGCAATTTTGAGCATGACGCGGCCCGATTGTTTTTGGCCTAAAATTTCGCCGGTACCTCGAAATTGCATGTCCGCTTTCGCAATTTCGAAGCCATCGGAAGTGGCGACGAGCGTATGCAAGCGTTCGAGCGCGAGCGAGGATTGTTCGATCTCATCGCTCGTCAACATCCCTTCGCTGGAATCTAATTTTTCGCTGGCGACGAGTACGCAGGCCGAGTCCGCGCTGCCGCGTCCGACGCGTCCACGAAGCTGGTGCAACTGCGCGAGTCCGAAACGCTCCGCGTGCTCGATAATCATCACGGTCGCGTTCGGAACATCTACTCCGACTTCAATGACCGTCGTTGCAATGAGCACATCGAACTCTTTTTCCCGAAAGCGTCGCATCGCATCCTGCTTTTCGCTCGACGGCATTTTTCCATGCACAAGTCCGACGCGAACCTGTTTCAATGCACCGGCCTTTAGTTGCTCGAATGCCTTTTCCGCAGCCTCGGAATCGACTTTCTGCGATTTTTCGCGTAACGGGTAAACGATAAATATCTGCTCGCCTTTCTGCTCGATCCTCCGCAGAGCAGCCTTGTAAATTTGCGGATGGTCGTGCTCGAAAAAGAGCATGGTCTTGATGGGCCGTCGTCCGGCAGGCAGTTCGCGGATGGTGCTCACTTCCATATCGCCATACAGCGTGAGCGCGAGCGTGCGCGGGATCGGCGTCGCGGTCATGAGGAGAACGTCCGGGGTTACGGGCGTGGGCGAATGAATCTGAATGCGAAAAAGCTCCCGCTCGAACTCATCGAGATTTGCGGTCGTCGCAGCTTTATCGACAATTGCTTTGCGCTGCGCAACGCCAAAGCGGTGCTGCTCGTCGGTCACTACAAAACCCAAACGGTGAAACGCCACCGATTTTTGTATGAGAGCATGAGTTCCCACCACGATGTGCGTCTCGCCCGAGGCAATCGCTTCTAAAACATTTTTTCGTTCCCGCTTGCCTTGTCCGCCGATGAGCAGCGTGGTATGTACGATGGTATCCTTCAAAATGCGCGAGAGCGTATCGAAATGCTGCGCGGCGAGCACTTCCGTGGGCGCCATGAACGCGCATTGATAGCCATTTTCAATTGCCACAAGCATCGCCAGCAGCGCGACGATTGTCTTACCGCTACCGACATCGCCTTGCAGCAGCCGGTTCATGGGATAGGTTCTGCCACCCTCCTTCGACATATCGTGCAAAATTTCGCGCAGTGATTTTATTTGGTCGTTCGTCAGCTTATATGGCAGCGAGGCCAGTACGCCTTCGGCAACGCCGGGGTCGGAAAGTGTTTTTCCTTGAAGAGCGGCAAGCAATCGTGAAACGTCATACTTCACGACGTTTTTTACAGTCTGCCGCACCCGCTGCCGTTCCAGGGCCAACCGAAGCTGCATAAAAAATACTTCCTCGTATTTCAACCGTCGCCGTGCTCGTTCGACCCGCTCCGGACTGTTCGGATGGTGCGCTTCGTGAATGGCTTCGGCGCGCGGCATGAGATGCTCGCGATCCAAAAGTTCCTGCGGCAAATTTTCGACCAGGATTCCAAGATGGCCGGCCTCTTCGATGGAGGCGTCAACCCACTCGCGGAATTGCTTGTCGCGAATACCGGCTTTACGAAGTGCCGGCGAGAGATAATAGAGCGGCAGCATTTGGCCGCGCACGAATTCCTCCGGCTTTTCGAGGCGTTCGATAAACGGCGGCTGCACGATTTGCACCACGCCGCGAAACTCGCCGGCGTAGCCCGCGGCAAGATATTCCTCGTCTTTTTTGAATTGCTTGGCGCGCCAATCCGGAAAATCGAAAAAAACGAGTTGCAGTGCTCCGCCGGATTCGTCTTGCAACGCGATTTCGGCGCGAGCACGGCGATAACCCGGAATAAGCCGTGCGGAGATGACTTTACCGCGCACACTCACCGGCTGCCGCAAATGTTTGCGTAGATCGGCAAGCGGGACAAGCTGGCGCGCATCCAAATAGCGGCCGGGAACGTGGAAAACGATGTCTTCCAGCGTTTCAAAACCGGCGTTAGCAAGCGCCTCCGCTTTTTTCGGAGTAAGACCTTTGAGATGGCGGAGTGAATTCAATTAGGAATGAAGAATTAAGAATGAAGAATTAAGGTTCAGTAATAACAAACTCCTACCTCTTACCTCTTACCTCTTACTTCTTACTTTATCGAAATGCGAGATCGCATTCTTCAACTCCTGCGCGACCATCCCGGCGAACTCTTCAAAACGAACGAGGTCTCCAAAATGCTCGCAATTAAATCCGATAGCGTCGCGTATCAGGAACTTCGCCGCGCGCTCGACGTGCTCGAACACGAAGGAACAATTGTTCGAGGATCGCGGCGCCGATATGGCTTACCGCAGGTCGCCATGAAGGAAATTGAAGGCGAACTTCGAGTTAAAACAACGGGCAACGGTCTGGTGACTCCCTCTGCCGAGTTCGATATCGGAGATACCGTTCTCATCCGCGCACGAAACATCGGCTCGGCAATGAACGGCGATTTCGTGCGCGTTCATCTCTTCGCGCCACAAAAAGGCGAGCGTCCGCAAGGGGAAATTACCGAGATTCTTCGCAAGGCTGCTCATCGCATTGTGGGAACCGTCGAGCGCACCCGGCAAGGATTTTTCGTGCGGCCGGAAAGCGGTAAAATCAAGCGCGATATTTTTATCGCCAGAAAAGATTTGCATGGTGCGCGCGAAGGCGACCGCGTCACGGTCGAGCTGTACGAATGGACCGATGAATATCTCCAGCCCGAGGGATTTATTCTCAGCCTTCTCGACGCGGTGGCCAAACAGGGTTTTTCGAATGCCGCAATAATTTCGGAATTCAATCTTCCCGAGCAGTTCCCAAGTGCGGTCTTGAAAGAGACGGATAAACTTCCCGATGCCATTCCAGAATCCGAAATCAAGAAGCGCCTCGATCTCCGTGGCGAGACTATCTTCACGATCGATCCGGAAGACGCGAAGGATTTCGACGATGCTGTTTCGCTTACACCAAACGAGGACGGCACGGTAACGCTCGGCGTTCACATTGCGGACGTGAGCCATTACGTCCGCGAAGATTCCGAGCTTGACAAAGAAGCACTCCGACGCGGCACGAGCGTCTATCTCGTGAGCGAAGTTATCCCGATGCTGCCGGAAAAAATTTCCAACGAGCTGTGCTCGCTACGACCTGATGAAGACAAGCTCGCCTATTCCGTTTTTCTTCGCATCGACTCCGAAAACGGCAAAGTAAAAAAAGCGGAGATGAAAAAAACGGTCATTCGCAGTGTGATGCGGTTTTCGTATGAAGAAGCCGAGAGCCGTATAACGAGCGGGCGCGGCAAACATGCGAAGCTCCTCAAGCAAATGCGCGCGCTCAGCCTTAAGATGTATGAGCTTCGCAAAGAGACCGGCTCGATTGATTTCGAGTCCGAGGAATTCCGGTTCCGATTTGAAGGAGGAGAGCCTGTTGAATCGGTGCGCAAGGAACGGCTTGGCTCGATGCGTATGATCGAGGATTTCATGCTTGCAGCCAACCGCGCCGTCGCGGAATTTATCACACGCAAAGCGAAGGACGGCAGCGAGCGTCCATTTCTTTACCGCATTCACGCCGAACCCGATACCGCCAAAATTCGTGAACTTGCCCAGCTTGCAAAAACGCTCGGGTACAAATTATCTGCCGAAAACCCCACGCCGAAAACCATCCAAAAGTTCCTCGAATCGTTGAAAGGAAAACCCGAAGAGCATTTGCTCAACCAGCTTATGCTTCGCTCGATGGCGAAGGCCGTGTATGCCGAGCATAATGTCGGCCATTTCGGTCTCGCGTTTTTGCATTACACGCATTTTACTTCGCCCATTCGCCGCTATCCCGATCTCATCGTCCATCGGATGCTTGCGGAATATCAGCGACCGGGCGGCATGAACAGAGAACGCGAGCACCATTACTACGAGCTACTTCCCGAGATTGCCGATCAGACGAGCGCCTCGGAGCGTCAGGCGACCGATGCGGAGCGGCAATCCATAAAACTCGCGCAAATTCATATTCTAAAGAAAAAAGTCGGCGAGGAATTCGATGGCGTTATTTCCGGCGTGACGCACTTCGGAATTTTTGTCGCGCTCGATTCCGGCGCGGAGGGACTGGTGCATATTCGGGAACTTCCCGGGTATTATGAGTTTGATGAAGCGCATTACTCTCTCATCGAGCGCCCCGGCCGCTTTGGAGCCAAAAGCCAGGGACGCCGCTTCCGTATCGGCGACGCCGTTCGCGTCCAATTAGTAAAAGTGATGGAAGAAAAACGCCAGGTCGATTTCCGGTTGGCGGAAGAAGAGACTCCGCCGGAACGAACGATCAGTGCTCCGCTCGATGGCGAGAAGTTCCGTCGCCAGAAACTCCACCATGAGCGCGTTGCCGGAGCGCCTCGAAAAGCACAACGCCCGCCGCGACGCTCGCGTTAAGCGAGGCCGTTTTGCCGAAGAGTGGAATTGCAATGAGCTTTTCACATCTTTCTCGCACGAGGCGGTGTAAGCCCTTCTCTTCACTGCCGATGATGAGACAAATGGGACCGGTGAGACTACTATCGTAAATGGATTCTTTGGCTTCGCCCGCGAGACCGCAGCACGTGATACTAAATTCTTCTTGTAATTTGCGAATCGTCTCGGCGAGATTGCCATACTTCACAATCGGAATGTGGTTCGCGGCTCCCGCGCTCGCTTTATAGACAGCGGGCGTCAGCACCGCGCCGCGTTTGGGAAGTAAAACTGCGGTCGCGCCGGCCGCTTCAGCCGAGCGAATGATCGCGCCGATGTTATGCGGATCCTCAATGCCATCGAGCGCAATTAACAGGGGAAACCACCCCCCAGCCCCCTCCTTTTGCATAGGAGGGGGAGTTAAGACATCTTCTAATTCCTGATAACCACGCTGCGCGATGAGCACGATCACGCCCTGTGAATCTTCTCCACGCGCCGCGCGGTTTTCAAGTTCCCGAAATTTTCCGCGATCGACTTCGCTGAACGCGATTTTATTTGTGCGCAGTAAATGCAGTATCTCGCCCATCTGCGGGCCGTGCGTGCCATGCGCGAGATACACTTTTTCGATACGCGCGCGCGACGCCTCGTCGCGCAAGAGTTCCAGCGCGGCGCGGCGGCCAATGATATATTCGCTTTCGGTCATTTCAAAAGTTCGAGTTCGGGAAGAATGGGTTGCGGTCCGAATTTTTCCACGAGCGCGCGAAGCGCATCTTCAGCCGACGGACAATAATGGACGAAATGGACGTAAGGCTTAAAGCTTTTTTTATTTCCCACATATTCGACAAACTCCTTCCAGCTTGCTCCAATCAGAAGCAGCGGCTTCGGTTCCAAAAACCCTTTTGTCATGTAATCCCATGCCATAGCCACCTCGGCAAGCGTGCCGGTCGAGTTTCCAATGGCAGTAAAGGCGTCGGGAAGGTCGAGGAGTTCCATCAGGCGATCGGTCGCGCTTTTAACCCGCACTTCACGCGTGAGATATTCATTCGCTTCGCGGCCTTTTGCGAAATAAACTTCCGCAGTCACGCCGATGGCCTGCCCGCCCGCTTCGCGCGCGCCTTTCGACGCCGCGCGCATCACGCCATCGTAGCCGCCCGTCACCACGGCAAACCCCGCTCGCGCCAGCAGCGCGCCGAGATGCTCGGCGTCATCTAAAAGACTCCCCCTCCTTTTCAAGGAGGGGCGCATCGTCGGCGATGCGGGGGGGTGGTCATGTTCGATTGGAAAAACCACCCCCTGCCCCCTCCTTGAAAAGGAGGGGGAATTGCCCCCACTGAACGAGGGGGAATCGCTCGGTCCGAATACTGCAACGAGTTTTTTCATCAGTCCAGAAATGCCCAAACGACATCTAATCGCCAGTGGAATCCATCGCGCGGATAGAGCGCGACATTGTAATACGGCGCGCCGACCACATTCAAAAATTCCATGCTCACTTGCGCGCGGCGATCGACTTCCGCCGATAACAGCACATCGAACATGGCTTGCGGCGCAGTGAGCCGCGAATCGGGAACTCTTGCAAGCGCCGAATCGATGAGCGAAGACGCGTACCCGCGATAGACATAATAATCGCTTGCGGGATCGTAGGTGAGCTGCGGATCGAGCGGGTCGATAAGCCGCACGCGCGGCCCGACCGAAAGCCGGAGATTGCCCTCGGCAAATTCGTTCTCGAAATACAGACCCGTAAATCCAAAAACACGATTTGGCAAATTGCCTTCGAGCAAGGGGTTATTCGTGTACGGCGCAAGTGGAATCGTGCTCGGAAAATATGTGAAAGAACTGCCCCAGTGAAATTTATAAAGATAGGCATCGAAGGCAAGCGTGTAGGATTGCGAATGCAAATCGGCATTCGAAAAAATGGGAGGTGTGTACGCGGTATCCAGAGGATTTGGATAAATAATTCCCTGCGGCTCGTGACGGTCGAGGAATTCGGCGTGAAGCGCAAGGCTGTCGTGCTTGGAGAATGCAAAATGCGCGTCAAACCACCCGCCAAGATCGCGAAGCTGATAGGTCAACGTTGGATCGGGACTAAGCGTGGCGCGGTCTTTCGAAAACTCATAACTTGCGTGGAACGAAATGGCGTCGGTAATGCCAATCGAACCGGCAAACCCGACCGAAGGCAGCACTGCGGCGGACAGCGGCCCTCCCGCGACGGAGAGATTCGATTCGACGGTCCGCGCAAAACCAAAGAGCGAAATACGGAGCGCGGTTTTAAGCGCAAGCGAATCGCTGGCCGTGGCGGAAAGACGCGATTCGACGATGGGATGCTCGGTAGCCAGCACGGAATCTTTCGTAACACGAACGGCGTCACCGCGCAAATGGGCGCTCGTCATAAAATCGCCGATGGCAAGCGTAAGCGGCTGATCGAGCATGGCGCCAACGCGGGAACCCGCTGCCGACGGCACAAACGCCGGAAATGTGCTCGCGGGCGTGATAATCGTGCGCGTTTCGTAGGAGGCATAGCCCGCCAGCTTCGTCCGCGCTTCGGCGAGCAGTGGCACTTCGAGTTCCACGAGCGCATCGCTGCGGGTGCGATGGTCAGAGGTACTGTCGTCGTTCACCGCCGCATTGACCTGATCGAACACATCGCTCGAATCTTGGTCCGCGATGCCGCCGTTAAGTCCGCTGAACGCCGTGGTGTATTGTCCCCAGACGAGCAGATCGAGCGTCTTCGCAATCGCCTGCGGAGTAGCAAGAATGGAATCTCGTTTGTGCGCCGTCATGGTGCTGTCAGTGGGAAGGGTTCCGAGATAATGATCGATCGTCATTTGCGCGCGGCCGCTCCATAGGTCTGTGCGCGGATTGAAGGAAACATCATACGGCACGGGCGTCGAGCCGGAGGCATGACGGTGAATGGCGAACGCAAGATTCGTTTCGCGCGAAGCATTGAGGCTGAAGAGGCCGTCGAAATTGGAATTATCGCGCGAGAGGTCCTGAGCATAATGGATACGTGAATACGGCACGGGCGCGCGAAACCGCTCGATGGTAAAATCCGCGGCATCGCTCGCGGCGTAATCGGCGCCCGTCATGCCCGCGCCTTCCGCGCTGCTATTCATGCGAATATCGCGGTACGCATCCATCGGAAAATAATTCGTCATCGTCACGCCATTCAGAATGCTATTCATCGGCAACACACCATCCATCATCGTGGAGGCAATATCCTCGCTCGTGCGCGAAGTCATGACAAACGATTCGCGCCCGTAGCCCTCGTCCGACTGCACGAGCGGAAACGGCCCGCCTGACTCATCGAATAATTCAGGCAGCGTATTCGGGGAGCCGTAAAATCGCTGCGCTTCATTCGTGTAATAAAGATTGCCGCCATCGCGCATGACTTGCGGACGCCGCCACAATCCATTCGCGGGCTTTGGCGAATTCGAAAGGGTACTATCGTTTTGCGGGCTGCTCTCGGCCTTGCGCAGCGCCGCGTGGGACGTATCCGAGCCAATCGGCGTCTGCGCGCGAAGGCTCGCTGCGGTGAGGCAAGTGGCGAGAAGGAAAAATAGTGTGGTTCGCAACAGAGATGTAATTTCGAGAATGCAAAACGACTCTGGCATGGGTAAGTGTTCACCATACATCACTCCAAGCGTGAAAACCGCACTATTATGAGAGCTTTCATTCAACGCACGCTCTTCGTTCTTCTCGCGCTGCTCGCAACGCGGGGGGATGGATTGCGGGCGGATAGCCGATGACGTATTGAACCAAATCTAAAATTACTGGTTAGAGCATTCAATGACTATTGCACGACGAAACATAGCTTCTGCCCTCCCGAAGCTCTTTAAGACAAAGCTCTACAAAACAGGTCAAACGAGAGGTGCGGATGATGACGTTATTTTTCAAAATCGAGTCGGAAGAAATAGCACAGTGCTCATCCCTTTTGAATTTTTTGAACGATGGAAAGAAGCGCCAGATAATAATGGAATTTATGAGCAGGGATTTATAGTACTCATGAACCCTAAAGAGCACTTCACGACAAGAAAAATGGACAAGATGCTTAGTTCGATGCATTTGGAGTTGGGCGTCAATACGCTGTTATTTTATGAGACGAGAAAGCAGTGGAATGAATATAATCCTGACAAACTAAAACTCGCATATGCTACTTCAAGAACACCACCCCTCGGTGGTGTATATGTAGCACGAATACCCTCAACAACTGCCGAAGACGACGAGAAAATATTAAGAGGCTTTTCTGGCGGAGGAATGAAAGGCGCTGGAATTCGCGTGTATGAGTATGCCAGTCAGGAAACCATTAGACAAACACGCATCCAGCTTGAATTACTTTTTTGGCTTTGTCATGATTCCAGAAGTATAGCACTTGATCAGACCGGAGTTAGTTTGGCTGAGGTTGAGGCGCGGGTAGCATTTTGCCAAGCTGAGGCATCTGAGAACAGCCTCGATGATATGGCGAGATTAGTTACCGCTCGGGTTATAGGACCGGATGGACATACAGTTTGTCCGTTGTGTCAAAAGCCACTTTCGGCAAGCGGGTTCCTTAACCGCCTCGGAATGGCCGAAGGACGCGATATTCCTGACCTGACGGTTACTCAGTTAAATCTTTTCCACATTGAAGAGCTTCGCATCGGAGAGTTTAATCATCGGGCTTACAATCTTGGCTGGGGTCATCATTATTGCAATAGTGTAACAAGAGACTTAGGAATCACAGCGACTCTGACATGGATGGAAGAAATTCTTGCGGCCAATAAAGCTCTTGGTTATATTTGAGTCAAACGAATAACGCACTTTGCGTCGGAATCGAAACTTTCTTTGGTCGATGAACACTCATAGCTTTCTTTGAATTCATGTCCATGGAAGGGCTACAGTAAACTGAAAGCTTTTCTTTAATTACTTCAACCCAGACTTTGTCTAATTCAATTGAAATGCTCTTTCGAGCCAAATTCAGTGCTGCAAGTGCAGTATTGCCCGAACCTGCAAAACAATCGAGGACAATATCACCAGGATAAGTTGTACTCGAAATAAAGTGCTGAAGCATCTCTATCGGCTTTTCAGCCGGGTGCTTGCCACTATAAGGACGAACTGAATTAAAATTCCAAACGTCTGTGAATTCAACATCGGAATTAACTTCGAATGGCCTAATAACATCCTCATACGGCGGCATCTCGTCGAGTTTCCCTGTCTTAAGTAATGCCTCAACAATTTTCTGATATTGCTCTCGACTTGGAATGTTGCGGCCAGCTTCCCAATTAGAGACAGAACCACCATGATTGATCTTACCATAAGAACCTATTCGTTCAGCCAACTCTTTTCCACTCAATCCACATTTTAGTCGCCGATCTTTCAAAAAGTTTGCGAAGCATGACTTAAAAAGATTACCAGGTTCTGATGGCTCCGCAAAGATCGCTCTTTCAGAATGAGCATACCATTGCCTTAGCGATTCTTTTCTCATCTTCTGCTTCCATCCATCAAACCCAGGGTCATTTGGTTTTGTCCAAACGATGCTTGAAAGCGCGTTAAATCGCTGAGATAACATAACTTCGATTCTAGCCGCCATCTCGGAGGAGCAAAATACCAAAAGGCAACCATTCGGTCTGAGCACGCGAAGCCATTCTTCGGAATACATCTCAATCCACGCTAAGAAATCCTCATCAAGCGCAAATGATGTATCGTTTGTAATGTTCTTTTTCTTAGTAGAGTGGTAGGGCGGATCTGTAAGAATTAAGGATACAACATGGTCTGGAATCTTCTTCAAATGTTTCAGCGAGTCTCCTTCAACCAAAATAGCATTCTCAGATTTAAACCTATGTGATGAAGCTAAACCACGAGAAGCCTGCTCGAAGTCTCTGCTTCTACTTGCAGTGTGGAGTTCAATGGTACGATTATCTTGAGTTGAGGTATTACTTAAATTCATTTGGGTTTGTTTATTAGGATGAACGAAGGTTTATAGGTGCTCAGGTTCCGCCATTTATCCACAAAATCAAAAAAAATGTAAGGTTTAGGGTTCTCACACTTGTATCATGTGATGAATCCACTCAAATTCCCACCTTCACCCTTCGCCCAAATCCAACGATGGGCGATGTTGAACTAACTTCTTCGGTGAATATTGGCGATGCCGAAGTTGAAATTTACGATGTTCTCGGAGTTAAACGCGCCGATCTCACCGTCACACTCTCGAAAGACGCGCCCGCGCTTTTTTCGCTCCCGGATGCTGCGGGAATTTATTATCTTCGCATCCATTCCATCGCGGGAGTTCGGTCCATGAGCGCAGTCGTTGCAAAGTGATCGAACGTGGTGTCGTGCTGGAAGCACCGACCTACGCGTTCAAGACAAAATCCGATTTTCTTGCGAGGGTGAAAAAATGTCGTATATTAGGTGGTGAAAGCATGGGCACCTATATCAATTACGAATTAAGAATGACGAATTACGAATGGGAAGCCATGCGTTTCCGCATGAAAGAAACTGCATAAGTTCATGAAAAAGATTATGAATATTAAACGTATATGTGAAGAAAAGTAGTTTTCAACAGGACAAACAGGCGAAATTGAGCGACTTTCGAGGGGTGGGTCTGGAATTCACAAGAAAAAACGGCACCCATTCGACACGCTAAGGGCAGGCTTTATTTCTTGGGGAAAAGATCAATGATAAAAAAGTTGAAAGATAAAATGAAGGAGTAAACAAACGAGTACACTATGAATAGGTGTTAGCTCAATTCCATGCATTTACCTACCCTGGCAGCTCCACTCCGCATCGCCCTTTTTGGCTCGACCGGCTCTATCGGCGTGAACACGCTGGATGTGGTGCGCCGGAATCCGGGCCGCTTCGAGATAACCGCGCTGGCGGCGCACAGGAATATCGAGCTTCTTGCAGAGCAAATTGCGGAGTTCCATCCAAAAGCCGTCGCCGTTAGCGATCTGGATGCGGCTTCGGAATTAAAATCGAGGAAGCCGGACTGCGAAGTTCTTGCGGGTGCGGAGGGTCTTCGAGAACTTGCCGAGCGCGGCGAGTACGATATTTTCGTTGGCGCGCTCGTCGGGTTTGCAGGACTCGCTCCGACTATCGAAGCAATAAAACTCGGCAAGCGCATCGCGCTGGCGAATAAAGAGACGCTCGTCGTGGCCGGTGAACTGCTTTCGGCGATGGCGGCTCGTTCGGGCAGCGAGATCATTCCGATAGATTCGGAGCACTCCGCGATCTATCAATGCTTGGTTGGCGAATCGGGTGAGAGCATTCGAAGAATCATCCTCACGGCGAGCGGAGGCCCGTTCCGGACGCTGCCGAAGGAATTATTTTCAACAATTACGCGCGAAATGGCGCTGAAGCATCCAAAATGGGTGATGGGGCAGAAAATCACGATTGACTCTGCTACGCTGATGAATAAGGGCCTCGAAATCATCGAGGCGAAATGGCTTTTTGGCGTGCCGCTTTCGAAAATAGATGTCGTGATTCATCCGCAATCCATCGTGCATTCGTTCGTGGAGTTTTCCGATGGGAGCATCAAGGCGCAGCTTGGGATGCCGGATATGCGAATGCCGATCCAATATGCGCTCGCTGCGCCTGAGCGGTTAAACACGTCGTACAGCTTGCTCGATCTTGCTTCAAGTAGCCCGCTGGAATTTTCCGAGCCGGATTTCGAAAAATTTCCATGCCTGACGTTAGCACGCTTGGCCGGCGAGCGTGGTGGGCTTTATCCCTGCGTTCTAAATGCGGCAAATGAAATTGCAGTTGAAGCATTTCTCGATGGACGTATTCCTTTTACTAAAATTCCCACGCTGATTGAATCGGCAATGAAATCCGATGATATTAACAGGGATCAAAAAGAGATGGAAACAAGCGCAGCGCTCGAACAAATTATTTCATGCGACGAAGAGAGTCGCCGATGGTCAAGAAGGCAATTGGAAATATAGGCTATTGTTAGTATTTTCAATGGGTTATGGTATTTACATAACTCTTTACTTAGCGCCAGATTTTGAGTTGTTGGTTCAGAAAATATTTTCCATTCCAGCCCATATTCAACCGCACAAAATACCCCAGGTCGGGCGAATACCAAAAGAGTGTGCCTTGCTCCCAATTCTTTTCGTCATAAAGGCGGATATCGTCCACCAAAAGTTTGAGGCAGTCATAGACTTTTCCTCCTACGGAAGCCGTATCGTGGCCGATTACTTCGATTGTACGATTGTGGGGCGTGTGATAACTCTTGCCAAGCAGGGTGCCGCTATCCGCGTCAAGCTGTTGGACGATTTTCTTACCAGGCGCCATGCCAAATGGAAGACTGGACCATTCGGCATCGTGGCCACCCCTCATGTAAAGATCGCCATTATTCGCATACGACTCAAGGATGGTATCCGGGTGCGACTTTGCCGCAATTACAATACAGTTCGGACGGCCATAGAGCCGAACGCCGGACTGCACGATGTAGAGCGTATCGTCGCCCATTCCCGGGTCGCTAATCGACTTTGGCACGAGAGCTCCCGTGGAATCGGTCACGTAATAGGTATTGACGAACATCGTGCCCACTTTAGGAAGCACGATTTTCGTTTTATCCTTCGAGTGAGGCCGTTGAGCAAAAAGCGCTCCCGGAAGAAAAAAGATAACGAGATAGCGATAGATCATATAATTATCGAGAATGATGAAAACGCCCGAACTGGACGTTAGTTCAACCCGGATGTTTCGCCCGTACCGAGCGACGGCCCTTAGTGTCGCAGAAGCCAAATCTCGCACGGGTATGGCCCGCGCGAAAAATGGGCCACGAGCGAATCCTGAATTGACAAGAGCGGTTCGCGGCCATCCTTTCCGTGAAAGCGATCCACATCTAACTTCGATTGAAGCAACACATAGGAATGTGGCTCCGTGCGCATCGCATTCAAGACGCGCGTCAGCAGGAGCGAGTCCGCGAGATACGTTCTGCAAAAATCCGTTCGGCCCAAAACCGCTAACCCATCGAAGAGAAAGCCTGCATCGAAGGTGTATTGCTCGACAAGTTTTATTTCATCGTCTTTTGGGGTTAGCACACCGGGACCTTCGATGCCATAAAGGCTGTATTCGGTAACCGCCAACAGCGAGCCTGCGGGAAGATTTATCGCGGCCCAATAAACTGCATCATTGGCATTTTGCCGGACATCCCTTACTTCGCCAAGCAACCGCTCTTCACGGAGCAGCTGCGGCCCGATGCCAATGGCAATAGCTGCGGATATTAAAAATCCGGCCGGAAGCGCAATCCATCGAAAAGGCATCATCGCACGGTATGGAATTACAACACGCCGAAAATCTTCAATCCAAATGCACCACGCCCAGGAAGATAGGAGCGCCGTGAGCAGTGCCGCTTCCGTGAGCTGTGTCTTCACAAGTTGAATCGTAAACATGAGCACGCCCATGGCAATCATCAAACACGCTAAAAACGGCAATAAACGCCGCACGCGCTGTTGCTCCGAATTCGGAAACGTCGCAAGCGTGAGCAACATGAATGTTAACAATGACAGCGCAATGAGAAGATTTTGGAACAAGAGCATTGCGATGATAATGGCGAGGAATGATAAGAATAAAAATTGATTCGCAAGTACCAATTTTATTCGACGTTCTAAAGTGGTGCGAAGGAACGCATAAACAAATGGCGAAAAGAGTAGCAAGCGTGCGGTAACGGAAAGATAAATGGCGCTGTAATACTCGATGCGGTCGCGGATGAAATTGGGAAGGTTTGGCGCGTGAAACGAAAAGAAGCGATTTGCCCTCGTTGGCGAAACGAAGGCAACCCAGATTGTCACACCGAGCAAAATGCCATAAGCCGCAATACAAAGACTTCGTCGCGGCGCGGCCTGAGATTCCCACGCCTCAACAATGCGATTCCGCTCCAACAAAAACGAACCGAGCAATACCACATGCACCAGCACGAATGCCGGTTCCTTCGAAAGCACGGCCAATGAACCGAGCAGCATCCCAAGAAGCCAAAATCCAATGCGCGCTTCATAAAGCCCGCGAAGCCCGAAATACCACGCGGATGCCGTAAACGCGATCTCGAGTCCGAATGTAAGATCGCTGTACCAAAAGAAGATGTTGAGGATTGGAAGAAAAGCGAGCCAGTAGAGAAGTGTCGAAATTTGAAGTGCGTACCACCTGCCGATGAGATAGCGAGCGGTAAGTCCCATGAAGGCAATGCCGGTGAGGAGAGTAAGATCGAGCGTCAGATGCCACCAGAAGGGATGGTCCCATCCGGCCCAATGCGTAAGAAAAAAAGCCGTAAGCGTAAAAACGGGACGAAAGCTATTAATCATTTGCCCGTTCACGGGATCGAAGGCATCGAGCACGAAATGCGTCTTCGCCCAGAGCATAATCACCACGTCATCCAGCCGGAACGGCATCCGGTAGCGCGTGGTAAAAAGCGCGAGCGTGCCGATCCCCGCGGCAAAAAATGCAATGTCGAAGTTTCGTTTCAGGCGAGTATCAAGCATGAGTTCTCTCTAAGGAACA
Organism: Ignavibacteriota bacterium; assembly: GCA_003151825.1. Lineage (GTDB taxonomy): Bacteria > Bacteroidota > Ignavibacteria > Palsa-1295 > Palsa-1295 > PALSA-1295. Next base: position 6,146 of record PLYO01000032.1, on the reverse strand, counting down.
CTGCGGGCGATATTTCGTTTAGACTTTGGGCATTTAATTGCGAGTACGATTTTCATAATTCTTACTTCATAATTCATACTTGTCCATCTGGGGATGCATTGGCTTCGACGGGGAATGCTCAGTCGTTGTTAGCATGAGCAATCATGCTTTGGTGCGCGCCGAGTGGGGCCGCGAACGCTCGTGAATCAGAATAAGCAATTATTCTGATTCTGACTCAAACTCGCGGCAAATCATAATTGCGAACACTTATAGCTACGCAATGGCTGCCTGAGCTCCTTTAACTTGGGACGAGCAATCGTCCAGTTAAAGTCGATGCTGCTTCTCGCCGACCGGTGGGAGGGCGCCCATCTCCGCAGGCCTTTAGATCGGGCGGGCTTGCAAGCATGAGCGATCATGCGTGGAGGTGTCGTGGATGAGCGATCATCCGTGCCAGATCTCTCCCAGCAAGAGCGCTTTTCGCTTGCCGGGAGTATTCAGGAAGAGCGGTGTGAGCGGATCGGTCGTTTTCTGCCATGGTTCATTTGCACGCTAATACTCAGGAAACTATGCGCGTAGTACCCTTCGGTGGCGTTTTTCGGACAGGGGTTCGACTCCCCTCATCTCCACGGAAAACCCCGGCTCATGGCCGCGGTTTTTATTTCCGTCCTTTCGAAAAATGCTTCAAATCATAGGGCGGGCTCCTTCCCTTCCTTATTTTTGTAGCATCTTATGAATGATCGCCCCGAAAAAAGAACGTTGAAGACTTCCATCTTCCTCCCGTTGTTGCTGCTATTAGGCCCTCTGCAAGGCGTGGCACAGGATGCTCAGGACGTTCACGCCACCGGCTCGAACTTGCTGCGCTATGGTACCGGCTCGACGACCGATGCCCTCAACAATCCCATCGATAAGCAATATTTTGAAGAAATCGCCGATGCGCGTATCTTTTTTCAGAATTTCCAGCTTGGGCTGCGCTATGAAATGGACGACCCCAGCGAGGTCGGGCGTTCGTTTCAAGGCCCGGAGTTTCGCCGGAGGTGGCTCGCATACAAGAAGGATGATGTCGATATTCAGGCCGGCGATGTGAGCGCGCTCTTCGGTCGTGGGCTTGCCATCAATCTTTTTGAATCGCGCCCGCTTAATTACGATTCGTGGCTGGATGGCGTGTTGGGCAAGGGTGAGTATAAAATTCCGAAAGACCTTCTCAATCTCGATGCTTCTATCGCGGTACGAGCTGTTGGCGGAAGAGAAAGTTTTTATCCCGTCCCTCCCGCCAGTAATTCGACTCTTTCGCAAGCCGATACGCTGCCCATGCAAATTTCCGCGCGGTCGGCCAACGCGGAATTTGGATTCTTTAAAAAGAAACTCTTGCTCGGAGCGACCTTTCTGAACGCCTCCACCAGCACGACCCAATCTTCGCGTAACGGAAATGAAACCACGAGCCGACAGGTCAATGAGCCGGACGTGTATGCCGATATTAATTCCGGACAATTCGAAGCATTCGTCGAATGGACGGAAGATCGCACGCATGTCGATCAATTCCTCAATATCCTCAAAAATGGCCTTGTTGATACCAATCACACCGGCCACGCGACCTACGGATCAATCAGTTATTCGAATTCCATCGTCGGTCTTACGTTCGACTATAAAAACTACAGCTATTTTCTTCATAATACCGGCGATCCCTACACCAATGTATTCAGCAAGCTCCCCATCTCGAGCCCGCCCGAAGTGTATAAGGATTTTACCTTCACCGAAATTACTCGCACGACCCATGCCGTGAATTTCGATGACGAACTCGGCTATCAACTCGAAGCCAACATCACCGCGATACCGCAATTCGTAATCGACCTGGACGCCGCCGCATCCAGCTTGCACGAGAAGTATAATGACACCGGGGTCGTAGTCGATCGGACCAGCATTCTTCCGAAATTATCCGACCAGGGATTCGCTCCCTTTTGGGAAGCTTATGCCGAAGGCGAATGGGATTTCGACCCGGCGACCGAGCTTAATTTTGTGAAGTTAGCACTCCATCGCCGAAGCGACGTTATTGCTGGCACTCCGGAATGGACGACGACCATCGCCGGGAAAGTCCAATATGAAACAACTCCAAATCAAAGCTTCTTAGGTATCCTCGAACACCAATGGAAATACGGCGGGTTTGGAACTGACGACGAGCGGCGCATAAATGAACTTCTGACGTTGCAATATTCCTTCAATCCGACGATTAATTTTGGAGCAGTACTCGATTATGCATTTTTTTACGCGAGTGGACCCATTAGGGTCGATAATGCTACCTTTGCTGGGTGGGATTTGCACCTTTGGGGCAACGCGGAACTCGCCCACTTGCCAGAGTTCTTCGTCGGACTTCGGCTCGGACAGTCGCATTCGATGCTCGTCTCTTATGGCGCCGAACGCGGCGGACTCAATTGCACGGGCGGAATTTGCCGCGTTGTTCCGCCGTTTAATGGACTCCGGCTCACGGTAACGAGCCAAATTTAACATTTCTTGCGCAGATGAAAATTCGATATTTCGTTCTCCTTTTACTTGCGTTCTCGGTTTCCGCCAGGGCGCAAACGCCTCCGCAAATTCTTGCCGAGCTATTCTGCAGCTTTGGCTGCGGAAATTGCCCGGGCCCGGACGAGACCTATTACAACTTTGTATCCGCGAACCCCTCTTACGGAATCGTGGTCATTAATTATCATAACCAGATCGTTTCGGGGCTATTGGACAAATTTTATAAGGAAAGTCAGACCGATGTCGATACACGAGATGGGAGCGGCTATTATAATGTCAGCGCCGATCCGGCGGCATTTATCGATGGCTATGTTTCGCTAAGTTCACCTTCAATTGAATGGGAAAACGATACAAAGACCGACCATGGTTTTCCACCACTTACCTCGTTGTCACCGAAAGCTTCCATTGGCACGGACGGCCTCATTCACATCACGTTTTCGGCCACGGGGCCTTCTAAGGGGCCTAGCTTGGTGCGCATTGCCCTCAAAGAATCCAACATTATCTTTAATAACACGTATCCACCCGGGTATGGCAATCCGCCAGGAGATACATGGAATGATGTATTTCGTGCTATGCTCCCAAATTCATCCGATACAACGGCGCTCGGACCCGGCGAGACGAGATCGTTCGATGTCGTTTATGATCCGGGCCAGTACTTGTATAGCAGTGATTGGAATACGCAAAATATGGAGGCCGTGGTATTCGTGCAGGATGTTGCTTCGGATCAGGGCAATGGTTTTGATGTGGAATCGCTTGGGGTGGTATCCCTTGCAAGCGAGGGCGCAGTTGCTCAATCGCCGGAGGCTTCCGCGACTTCTATTCGCGTTGCGGGCATTCCCTCGAATCCTGAGTTGATTATCTCCCTTCAGGCTTCGAATCGCGCGAGCATCGCTATTTCAGATATGTTAGGCCGTAGCGTGAGGATGATTCCCGAAGTATCAATGCCTGCTGGCGAGACTTCCGTAGATATGAGCGGCAGCAGCCTGCCAGCCGGATGCTATTTTGCGCGGTTGCTCGTCAATGGGCAGGATGCCGATAATGCGAAATTTATCGTTGCGCCATAATACTGCCAGCGATTTGGTAATGTCTATATGTTGAAGGTAATGTGAGTTGTAATGCACTCGTAACAATTAGGAAACTCTGAATCGCCCATTTCGTCTCGATCCGTTTGTAATGGCGGCCCATATTATCGCCGTATTTTTGTAGGGATGCTTATCTCCGAATTTCTTCGTGCGCTTGAAACAGTCGTGCCGCTTACGGCAGTGGGATACGATCGCGACGCCGTCGGGCTGCAAGTGGGGCTTTCGGAAACGACCGAGCTAACGGCCGCGCTCTTCGCTTATGAAGTGACGGATGGCGTCATCGCGGAAGCTCGTAAACGTCGCGCGAATCTTATCGTCGCGTTTCATCCGCTTATTTTTCCGAATATAGACTCGGTAACCGATTCCACCCGGACCGGCTATCTCATTCGCCAGCTTATCAAGAACGACATCGCGCTATACGTTCAGCACACCGCTTTCGACACTCACCCGGAATTTGGAACGAGCATACTCATGGCTCAAGCTTTGGGACTGGGTGAGATCACGACGCTAACACAAATTAACGAAATCCTCCAGCCGCCCATCGATGGTCTAAATTTTGGAATGGGAGCGATAGGAAGATGGCCGAAGGCGAAAAAAAGAGCGGACATGCTTCGGGTTGTCGCTGAAACGTTTAAATCCTCGTGCGTAAGATATAATTCTAACGCTCCGGCAAAAATAAAGACCGTCGCAATGCTGGGCGGCGCTGGAATGGAGTATTACGATAACGCGCGGACGCGCGGCGCCGATGCCTTCATCACAGCGGATGTTCGCTACCACGACTTCCATCGCGCGGATCACGATAACATCCTGCTCCTCGACGCCGGACACGCGGAGACGGAAAAATTTGTTACACGCGGTATGGTCAAGGCGGCACAAAAAGCACTGGAATCGAACGAGCAGGCTACGAATGCCGTAAATTTGCACGGACTGCTTCCGGACAAGCTCCTGTTACGAGCGCAAACGGAGCCGAATTCAGTACGATATTTTGCGTTATCCGGCGCTCAGGCTCATTCCTCGTAATTGCTCGTATCCCCCTCATCGAATCAAAAAAATACGTGAACGACTCACTCCTACATCTCTACGAACTTCAGAAAGTGGACCGCCATCTCGATGAGCTGATCGATAGCCGAGGCGAGTTGCCCGACCGCGTGAATGAACTGCGCCGCCAGGTCGAGGATCAGCGCGAGCAGGTCGAACAGGTCCGCCGCGACCGCCACGACATCGAAACTCGCTCGCGAGAACTTTCGGCGGAAGTGCTTGATTTGCGCGAAAAAGTCGATCGCTACAAAGCGCAGCAATTCGACGTTAAAACGACGCGCGAATACGATGCGATTACGTTCCAACTCGAAGACGCCCAGCGACGGCTGCATACTAATACCGAAGCCGTTGGCCGCATGGGCATCGAACTCGAACAGTTCAAAATGGACGAAGGTCAGATGGCAACCGATTTTGCGGACATGGAACGGGAATTAGACGAATCCGAAACCGCGCTGACCGAAGTCCTTGCCGGCACGGAAGAAGAAGAAAAAGAACTTCTCGCACGCCGGGAAGAACTCGCAAAACAGATTCAGCCCTATTACATGACAATCTACAATCGCGTGCGGCCGGCAAAGAATGGCATTGCGGTTGTAGCGATTAAAAATGGCGTGTGCGGCGGCTGCTTTAATGCGGTGCCACGGCAGCTTGCGCTCGAACTTCGCAAAGGCGAGAAGCATGCCGTCTGCGAGTATTGCGGGCGCATCATCGTCGGCGAGCCGATCGCCATCGCCGTCGATGGTGAGCCAGAGCCGGTCACCTATGAAGTCGAAAGCGAAGAAGAAAACTCGGATTTATAGGATTTTTAGGGATTAAACAGGATTTGGGAACTACATATCACTCACATGGAAGTCGTATCCATCGTGCAACATTCACGGAGTCTGAATTCCGCTTTCGCTCTGGAATAACAGTGATAACTATCAGAATTTGAATTGCTCGACACGTCGAGCCCAAATCCTGTTTAATCCCTAAAAATCCTATAAATCCGAGTTCAGAGTTTTTCTGCCATCGGGCAACCGCTTCGGATTTATCTGGAGAGGAAAGTCCGAACTCCGAAGGGCAGCGTGCCGATCGAGATTCGATGAGCAATCCTCTATCAAGATCGGGAAGCAGTGAATAAGGCTTTATCGCCGAAATACTGTTTACAGCGCAGTATCACAGAAAAGAAAACCGCCCATTCAGACCAGCAATGGTTTGTATGTGTAAGGGTGAAACGGCGGCGTAAGAGACCACCGCCCGAAGAGTAATATTCGGGGTCACGATAAACCTCGCGCGGAGCAAGACCATGTATGGAACCGGGCCACGAGCAATCGTGGCAGTTGCGGCCCGCAGCGATGGTTCCGGGTAGGTCGCACAAGAGTAATGGTTGCCTCCTCATAAGCGATTATGGGAAGACAGAATTCGGCTTATAGATGGCAGAATATTTTTTAGTAACGAGTGATGAGTACCGAGTACCGAGTACCGAGTACAGAGTACCGAGTACCGAGTACCGAGTACCGAGTACCGAGTACCGAGTAACGAGTACCGAGTACCGAG
>PLYO01000038.1 GCA_003151825.1 Ignavibacteriota bacterium | reverse complement strand
GCAAACTATCGGCTGGTTGCGATTGCGGCTTTGGTTCCTTTCTTTTTTTGGCGACGAAGCCGGTTTCTGAACCGCAAGAAACGCCCTCGGTCCAAAAATCGGAAATGTGGTTTGGGGCCCAGCCAGCCGCGCCGGGCGAAGTGGTAAAGGTTATGCTGTCAGCATCAATTTCTCCTGGATATGTGGGATGCGTCCAATTGGTTACTCCATGATAGGGAGTCCCATTATATGGGTCGAGAACTTCCGATAGCTGAACATTTTCGAAAAAATTACTATCGACACTTCCAATATCGTTGGTACCCAGAAGCGATTGTATTAGAGGCATATTCGGCGAAGAAGTCGTTGACGTAACTTCAATGTTATTATGGCCGAAATTTGACCAAGTAAACATTTGAAACCTGTTTGCGAGGTTGAACCAACTGGTACCGGTATTATCATTGATCACAAGAAGGCCCTGAAATCCAATAAACTGTGAGCCGAATATATGCCCTGTAGAAGATGGCCCCGTGATCGTATTGTATGCCGGAAAGTCATCGCTGCCCTTAATAGGGCCGTGCCAGCCGGATAGGTCCACGTTTGCATAAGCGCTATTTGCAAGTATTCCATAACTCGCCGTTGAGTTCCCGATAATCGTATTCAATATGAGCTTGGGTTGATCGGGCCCATCGGATCGGTAACCAATATCGTTATTCGTGATGGTGTTCAGTTTTATGTAGCCGGCGCTATTAGTAGATTGAATGGCAATTTCCAGCTTGGGATCAAAGTCCGATGTCAATGGAGGCCGCTGCAATCCGCTTATCGTATTTTCGCAAATGAAGGAAAGAGATTGGGGTGGTGTACTTCCATCCGGAAGCGGGCTACTTTCAATATTAATCCCGGTGGGCCAGCCATTATCGGTAATGGTATTATCGACCACAAACGCGGTCGTGTTATTGAGATCGATAGCTGCGGAGCTAAAATCATCGTCGTCCACTTCATAAATTGCACTGCTCGTCTGAGTAAATGTGAAGTTGTTCGATGTGATATTTACATTCCCAAATGCAGGGCCGGCGTCCTTTCCTAAGATAGGTCCGTCTAGATTGAGCAAATAAATGCCATAGACAGGAATGTCCTCTTCACTCGGATAATTCCATGGAGTTCCCACATCTGGGGCAAAAGCTTTGAAGGTGTTACCTGAAATAGTTATATTGCCATAAGACATATAATACAGATATTCGCCACCGCCAATGCTCTGCTCCTCATCGTCTTCAACTTTAATGACGAAAGCCCGGAGATCGTTGAACGTCATATTCTCGATGGTATCACTTCGTAAAGAATCAGGTGAATGGTTGTTATCTGGATCGATGAGATGTATTTCGATGGCGTCGCCAAGCCCACCATCGAACACAATGTCTCCTCCATCGCCTACATCGGAATTCGTGTCGTTTGGATTGAAGTCTCCAATTCTTAATTCACTTGTTCCATAATTATCGCTGTTGAAAAAGGTGAAATTCGAATCTTTGAATTGTACGTGCGTCGGATCTCCCGAGTGACTTGCGTCCGTCGCGTCCCACAATTCCTGCACATGGAGAATAATTTCCTTAACCGAATTACCGTAGAGGGCAACAGCGGTATCGTTAAGTCTATAGCCGGCTGGAAACGGAATATTTCCTCTCATACATCCTCCGGCATTCCAGTCAGGTGTGGTCTGCGAGGTAAGTCGTTTCAGGGTGGTTTTGCCGTCCACGGTCAGGAGTCCGGTTGTGACGGTCGTACTACCGATTGGAAAGACATCGCCATCGTACATCGCGTCGATGTTTCCTGAAAGGCCATTCGAGTCCGGGATAACAGTGAACGAGGTCCATTCTCCGCAAAAGAAATCGGCGCCGCCATGGATCCTGAGCGTTGCGGGGCGATCGACGCCTAATGAGTCGTAGGTCCCAATTTGAATCGTTCCTCCGCCTGTCTCGCCTGGGTTTGTGGATGTGTGAGGTACACCGTCATCTCGGTCGAGGCTGCCGTTGGTGAACGGCGAAGCGTCGAACGGGGTGGCTCCATGCATGGCAACAAGTCCGTAATAGTTCCAAGTGCCATTGATGACGACCCCCTGAGTGACGCCTCGATTCTCACCCAGAAAATTAAAATAAAAATAGGGCACATCGGTAAGGTTTCCAGGTCTGCTGCTATCGGTTATTACCTCGGTGTCTCCTCCGACATTGAGTTTGACATTCTCTCCTCGGAAATCGAGCTGGCCGACGTGGCTATCGATAAATACCAGCGTTGTGGGCGTGCCATACGTGCGTGGTTGGTAGAGTCCATAGTTCGGGTTAGAGAGGTAGAGGCCGTAATTGGGATCGGTCCAAATGGCCACGGTGCGATTTTGAAGAATCGTCGCTCCCAACATGCCTCCGTGATCCGCTCCCGAGGCCGTTCCATCGCTCACGGTACAAATATCGGTTACGAGCGTGTTTTCATCTATTTGCTCATCGAACGTTCGGCCGGTATCGCGCGCATAAAAGTGGGTCGCCGGTCCCGGCAGCAGAGGGTTGGTACCGCCTGGCGCGATCCAATGGACGTGAATACCCATTTGATTTATTGCCGCGACATACCAATTGGCTATCTCGCCGTTGGCAGAGGGATCGAATTCGAGGGAGTCTCCGTGTTGATTGAGTATGAGCCGCGTGTCTGGATTCGTTGGGTCGGGCGAGACGGGCCACAGCGCATGCACGTCCGATGCTCGGACAATGGCCAACGGGTGTTGTTGGCCCACGGCTCTGGCGGAGTCATAATATTGATACAGGCAATGGAACTCTTCATACGTTTTCCAGCCCGCCTGATTGTCGTAAGGATCGGCAAACGCGGTGATGGGGTTATCGATAACCGGAAGGAACGGCACCGCCGGTAACGGCGAAGGCGGTTTCATGAGATCGCCCGCGATGTAATTGCCCGGGTCTGAAAGATGCCCGACGCTGTAATAGACCAGCGTGAGGCCAGTTGCTTCGTGCGAAAGAACATCCCGGTTGACGATAGCGTATATTGCGAGCGGCGAGTAGAGACTCCCGTAGATACTGCCACGGACGGCCCGCACATGAAAAGGCGTGTACCATGGAACCGCACTGCCGGGAAAGCCAAAGGCCGGGTTCCAGAAAAACCTTGTGAGTGCCGTGGGCGCGGTCGTCCAACCGGTGCCGCTCCAACTTCCGTAAACGATATTATTCGAGTCGGGTTCAATATAGGCTACGTCGAACGCGGGTGAAGGCGTGCCGATCCTGTTGTTGCGCGGATCGCAGGTGATGGTAGGAAATTTTCCATCGAAGTTTCCGCCCTCATTGATCTGCATGGGGAAGCCCGCGACAGGTGTGCCGGAACCGATCGGCACGGCGGTCACCCAAACTTCTTCCTGACCCGAAACGACCGAATGGTCCATCGAGGCCCAAACAAAATAGTTGTAATGCCCATCGGAGCACCAGTCGAAATTATCGCGGAAGTCGGCTTCGCTTACAACAGCATGAGTATGACCGCCTGCTATGGTCGAGACGTTCGGCCAGCTATGAATCGCGTGGGTAATCACGTTCCTTGACGAAGTTGCCGGATTGGTAAGGAAGGAGAGCGAAAGATCGACATCCGTGTCAGTAAAGCCCCACAGCGTAAAGAAATCACGGGATGCCGAATCAGGCCATGCGAAGCCCGCCATGCCACTGAGATTCGTCGATGCCTTCACTTCTCCGGACGACGGGAATGTCATCGCGCCGCACTGCACGACGCCCGGTGGAATGCAGCCGGGATGGTTCATGTCGCCGGTGATGAATCCGATTGAAGGGGCATAAAGCCCGTTGGCAAGGAGATACCACCCTGCCGGGAATTCGTCCGCGCCGAGGACCGTCGTTGGGTACAATGAAACCCCTTGTCCTGCCGTTGAACTTAGCGTCCATTGCCCGTAACCATTAGCAGCGAGACAACTCATCGAGAGGGCCGGGACGGGGTCGCCGTTATTATTATATGCGTGTCCAACGATAGTGCTCTGCTGCCGGAAGTGGTATTCCGGATCCGGTTGCGCTCGCAGCCCCGTGGCGCTTATCGAGCAGGCAAAAACGAGAGCGAACATTATCGCGGCGCGTGTCGCGAATGACGAATGTGAGTTTTTCATAATTTTGTTTTTCTAAATGGTTCCAAGTGAAGGATTCGATTTTCAAACTAAACGGGTCCGTCAATTCATGCGCGGACTCGAAAGCGGCAATTGCTTTGTACCAATATACAAAGAAAAGCGGGAATTGGTACTCGGTTTTAGAATAAATCTTTCAGAAGAAGCCGTTCTCAGGGAAAGCTATTTTTTTGAATTTTTCGGGAACTCGGCCCTTGCCTATTAGATAAGTTCATGAAAAGTTCGATGAGTATTAACCGAGCACACACATTTTGAGCACCTTTTCTTGGGGAAATATGCCGAAAACAGCGTGGATTACTCAATTCCCACCAGCACGCAATGGAGTTCGCTTGGAATTTGTGCCGCGCTAACCTACGCATCAGAAAGGGGAGGATTTCCTGCACATTTATCAAGAGCGGCACTTTCTTCGAAACCGGCGGCGTTCGGACTCATCGTATTTCGATCACAATGAAAAAATCCATCCTTGCGGCACTATTGGTTTTTCTTATCGGATGCGCTAAGAAGGAGGAAGCTCCAGCGCCATTCGCGCTCACGCCATCGGAGACCGTCCTGAAGGTATGCGATGCGCTCACGCGGAACGACTCTGCGGCATATTTGAATTTGGTCTCCTCCTCCCGACGGCGCGCTTATGCCGCAAATCCGATGCTTCTTAGAGTAACGCTGGCGTTTTGGGCTGCCCACAGACCCTCAATTCAGATCGTTTCCGAATCGCAACAAGGCACGACTGCCACGGTGACGTACCGTTTACGTTTTGCCGCCGGCCGGCTGATCGATACGACGGAATCCACTCAGCTATCCCTCGAAAACGGCGCGTGGAAATACACGCGGTGATTGCGCTGGCTCCCAAGTGCCGTTTATGGTGTTAAGAAAACGCTGGTTATTTCATTTTCAAGAACGTCATTGCGAGGAGCGTTCGGCGACCGAAGGGAGTCGAATGCGACGAAGCAATCCCTTCAGATTAAGCAAAATCTCAATAGATTGCTTCGTTGTCCCTCCGGGACTCCTCGCAATGACATGCTTAAAAGGCTTAAGCAGAGATTCCTCAATTGATTAGGAAAATAATTATGGGCGACAAAGAAGTATTTTCGAATCCGGAAGAAGACCAAAGCGGGCACGCCGAGCGCGTAACGGGAGCGTTCGGCTCGCTTGAACAAAAGCTTGGGCCTCGGTTCACCGAAGAAGAGCAGCGCGTCCGCGGACTCCGCGAGGCCGCGCTGCGCCGCGACCGCCGGGAGGTAGAACGGCACCTTGCCTCCGCAAAAAAAGAATCGAGCTGGCTCTACGACGAGCTGATGAAGCACCCGGAAGTCTCGGCCATCATGCGGGAGCTTTCGATCATGGGATTTTGATAAAGAATATGAACCGGAACAACAAAGATGCTCAGGATATGTCCTCCCATGAAGAGCGGGTGAGAGGGGTGTTTCGCACCATCGAACAAAAGTTTGGCAAAAAATTTAACGACGAAGAAAATCGTGTGCTCGAGGCGATCGTGCGTCGCGATCCCGATGGCGTTCAACGTGTTATAGATGATATTAAAGCCGGAGAGGACTGGTACGAGGAAGAGTTTATCAAACACCCGCAGATCGCTGCGAGCATTAGGGAACTGAGTATTATGGGGTTCTGAGAGCAAAGACCAGTCTTAGCATCTATTACGCCCTGACATTCATTACTTGAAGCCGCCAACTCCCAGCAATAAACCGCAGAACCGCGATTTCATCCGCGTCGGAAGGTCGCGCATCGAAGGCACCGGCGTTTTTGCCAAACGGAAGATTCCCAATGGCACGCGCATCGTCGAATATCTGGGACGGCGAATTCCAGTCGGGACGCTGCTCGCGGAGCGCACCGACGGAAAACCTACACGCACCTATTCGTTTGGTGTAAACAAAACGACCATCATCGACGCGACCGTCGGCGGAAACGAGGCCCGCTTTATCAATCATAGCTGCGAACCGAATTGCGAAGCCTACGTGTTCGATGACCGGGTGTATATCTATGCCATGAGGGGTATTCTCCGTGGCGAAGAATTGACGTTCGATTATAAATTAGGCCCCGCGTTAAAAGGCGCGGGGAAGAAATACGACAAGACGCATTTCGCATGTCACTGCGGCTCGCCGAATTGCAGAGGGACGATGCTCGCAGAGAAGTCGAAACGAAAGAACACCTAAATTTTTCACGATACGCATTCACGATCACACTATGAAAAAATCCGCGCTAAAAAAAATCCGCTCTTCAAAACGCTCGAACATGGCCATCGCCGCAACGGCCGCCCTGGCGACGGTTCCGATGCTTAGTAACCCGGCAAGCGTCCGGGCGCAAGCGCCTTCTACGCCAGGAACGATGACGCCCCGTATTCATACCATCAGCAAGCAACCGACGTACTTAAAGTACTCCAATGTCACCGTCAAAATCGCGGGAACGTATTCCATAGCCGGAATTGACGGCCAGAACATCGTTTATCGGAAAGCCGACGGCGAATTCTTTTTTATCGACCCCGCTACCGGCGATATGAAATTTGTCTCCGCAGCGGAGTTCTCCAAGTATGAGACAGTCAAAAACACCGGGGAATACCTAAGAAAAAAACTTCCCGGAAAGATGAAGTCCGGCACGATCACAGTGTCGAGGATCAAATTCGATGATGCGTGGCTCAAGGGTCATAACGAATATGGCAGCGTCACGTTCTTGGGAGAGGATGCAAGCGGTCACGATGTTTTGAAAACCAGCAGCGGCCAGACGGTCTATCTCGACCCAGCGACCGGCGATTTCGTGCCGGTTTCCACAAAGTAATTTAGAACGTGTCATTCCCGCGAAAGGCGCATGATCGGTCATGTCCCGGGAATCCAGACCCCCTCGTGAACCTATATTCCCGCGTTCCAGGGAATGACATGCAAAACCCCGGACTGTTCGCGCACCATTGGTGCGCCACCCCGTCCGGGGTTGCAAATGTTTCGTTCCTAACCGACACACCGGCTTGAATTTCAACTATTCTTCATCTTGATTCCGCAGCCGATGGCTTTTGTTTTTGCGATCGCTACGGGCTGGCCGGCTATGAGCGCGTTTACCGCGTCTGCAACGTAATGCTTTGTGGCCTGCGTTGCGTCGTCGGCATTATCGTCAATCGCGCCGGTATAGCGGACGATCACCTTTCCGTCCTGTTTATTGAGCACGAAGACGTGCGGCGTGTTGGTGGCGCCGTACTCGCGCGTGATCTTCTGCGAGGCGTCGTCGAGATACGGGAACGAATAATTTCGCGCTTTGGCATACGAGACCATCTTTTCGTAGGTATCGTCGGGATAGACGGCCGGGTCGGTCGGATTGATGGCAATGACGGGGTATCCCTTCGCGGCGAACTGCTGATCGAGCGCCTGAACGCGGCTTTCGTACAACTTCGCAACCGGGCAGTGGTTGCATGTGAATACGACGATGAAGCCCTTGGCGTCCTTGTAATTAGCTAAGGAGACCATTTTGCCGTCAACGTTTTTGAGATGAAAATCCTGCGCCACGTCTCCGGCTTTGTAGCCGCTTGGCCCAATGCCTATCGGCGTAAAGCTTGTGATTCCGAGCGTTCCGGCGAGCACGAGTGCTGCAAATATCAAGTAGTGTTTCATGTGTGTTGTTGAATTAATTGAGAAAATGCTATGGTAAAAATGGTTTCATCGCCGTTTCGAGCAATGTGTACGTAAAGTCGCGTGCGAAGATTTGTCGAATATGCTTTTGGTTGTTGACAACGAGCGTTGCCGGCAGGCCGCCATCCCATGTGGAATCGACGTTGTCGATCCAGGAATTGCCGTTCGGCTCATCGAGCAAGACCACTTCATTCTTCACATGCTTCTTTTTCAGAAACGGCAGAAGTCGCTTCGAAAAATCTTTTTTGAAATCGAGACTCACGAAAATGAGCCGCATTTTCTTACCCGCATAACGCGAAGAAAAACGCTGGAACGCAGGAAACTCCTTCACGCATGGCTCGCACCATGTTGCGAAAAAATTGAAGATGTAGGTCGTATCGTTTTGTTGCGACATCATCTTCGCTAATTCATCGAACTTTACGATCCTTGCTTGTTGTGCATTTGCCGCACGTCCGGCGATTATCAGCATGAGTGCGCAGCAGAGCCAGAGGAATTTCTTCACGATGCCTGACTAATACATAATTGTAAGGCGAATGTTTCTGTAAGCCGAGATTTAGGAATGAATAATTATACATTCCTAAGAGCGGCTTCCATTTTACCTATGCTGCTTCCGTCGTTCGGGGATGGAATTCGCAGGGTTTAGCATTGCCTTTTCGCGATAATGTTTCATCAGTCCTTCCCGGTCCTTCCGCAGCCACGTCATAAATTTCTTTGGGAAAGTATCGCGATTGTATTTTGCCCCCCATTCGACCAAGTCAAGCACAGTTGGCATCAGGTCGATGCCCTTCTGGGTCAGCCGGTAAATAAATTTCGATTTGTTTTTTGGCGAAACAAGTTTTTTTAGAATTTTCTCCGATATAAGAAACCGCAGTCGGTCGGCAAGGATATTCGTTGCAATTCCTTCTGCCGATTCGTAAAAATCGCCATAACAGGTTTTGTCAAAGAACATAATGTCTCGAATGATTAGCAAGGTCCAATTATCCCCAAAAATTTCGAGGCTATAGTTGATGGGGCAATCGGATTTTCGTTTTACCATGTCTATAAAAAAGTATATTAGGCATTAAGAACTCTTATTTCGCAAGTGAAGTTGCTTGCAAAACACAAGTAATTGAAGACACTTTTAAAAAGCATTAATTTTCTCAATCTTCACATCGAATCTGAAACAAAAGGAAGGGGGCTGAGTAAGAGCCTTTTTTGCAAAGTACTTGTGAAATGCAAGTACATTTAAGTTGCATTAAAAATGAATCAATCTACTCAAACATCACATCACAATAGAAAGGAACAGTACTATGGAAATCAGCAAATTATGGCGATGGTTCGCCAATCCTCCGACCGATGCGCCCGCCGCAACCATACTGCTTCGCCTGATGGCGGGTGGGGTATTCTTTTTCGAGGGAATTCTAAAATATGTTTACGTCAATCAGGGCGTCGGACGATTTACGAAACTCGGATTCCCTTTTCCCGAATTTACCGCGCATTTTGTCGGTGCGCTCGAGATCGGAGGCGGTCTTCTGATACTGTTCGGGTTATTCACGAGATTCTTTGCTTTTATATTTATCATTCAGATGATCGTGGCAATATTATCCACAAAGATCAGCTTGTATTTGGGTACGTTTCCGCTGCCATTGCCATCCTCGCCACCAACCGTTGGGTTTTGGGCCGTGGAGCATGAATCGCGTTCGGACGTTGCACAACTCCTCACCTGCGCATTCCTGCTCATCGTGGGTTCGGGAAGATTATCGTTAGACGCATTTTTTAATAAAGGGCTCAAGGAAAGCTCCGAATGAACGTCGGCACCCTCTTGGCTTCGGCGCGCGCGAAGTAGCCTTTTTCGAAGCTTCCTGAAGCACCCCTCCATGCCATGCGGGAACAGATTAAGCGGTAATTACGATTTCAGTCTTGAGAAAGGAAGCGTTTTTATCGAGAAGGTATCCCGGATCGCAGGCCGATGCGGGGATGCCTTCTTCTTTTATTTGGAGCGCCGGGCTGGAAGCACCGGCCCACGACACATGGATCAAGAAAAAATATACATGACGCGGCAGCGTCTGACGGAATTAGAAGAGGAAGTCAAGAACCTGCGGTTTCACGGCCGGCGGGATATTGCGCAGCGCATTGCCGACGCCCGCGCGCAGGGCGATCTTTCCGAGAACGCCGAGTACGATGCAGCCCGCGAAGAGCAGGGGCTGATGGAACTACGCATCCGCAAAATGGAGGACGTGCTCGCGCGCTCCGCGATTATCGACGAGACCAATATCCAGACCGATAAAGTCGGTATCATGACGCGCGTGACGGTCTTGAATTCCAAGACCAAAAAGAAGAACGAATATCAGCTCGTTTCCGCCGAAGAAGCCGATTTCGAGGGCGGAAAGATTTCCGTCGCTTCACCTATCGGCAAAGGGATTTTGAATAAAAAAGTCGGTGACGAAGTGCAGGTGAAAGTGCCGGCGGGAATGTTGGAATTAAAAATTCTTTCGATAGGAAAATAATCGGAACCGTGATTTGGGGCGATTTTTTAGATTAATAAGATAAATTTTTCCCATCTCATTAATCTCTTAAATCGCCCCAAATCAAGGTTCTGGCTGTTGCCCGAGTGGCGTAATTGGTAGCCGCAGCAGACTCAAAATCTGCCGTTCGCAAGGACGTACCGGTTCGAGTCCGGTCTCGGGCACAAACCAGGATATACAGGATGGGAAGGATATTCGGGATTGATTTTCTGAATCAGGATAGATTATGGCAAAGGTTTTATTAGGCATGAGCGGCGGGCTGGATTCTTCCGTGGCGGCGGCGCTGCTTGTCGAGGAGGGTCATGACGTGATCGGCATGACCATCAAGACCTACAAGTACGAAGACGTTGGCGGAAACACGCAGGCTGGAAGCACTGCGCCACGCGATACCAGTTGCTGCTCGCTCGATGGCATCAACGATGCGCGGCGCGTCGCGGCCAAGCTTGGGTTCCCGCATTATGTTACCGATATGACGGAGGAGTTTGGCCGCGAGGTCATCGAATATTTTACGCAAACGTATCTCGAAGGCAAGACGCCAAATCCCTGCGTGCGCTGCAACCGCGAAATCAAGTGGGCCGCCATGCTGAGAAAAGCCGACGCGCTTGGCTGCGAATTTATCGCGACCGGCCACTATGCGCGTTTGCGTGAGGAATGGCGGGCTGGAAAAAGCATGAGCGATCATGCGCCCGCCCCACGCGTTGTTATTTCCCGCGCAGCCGATCCTGCGAAGGATCAGACGTATGCGCTCTGGGCCGTGCGGCAGGAGCATTTGAAGCGCACGATGTTTCCACTTCAGAATTACACGAAGCCAGAGGTCCGGCGCATGGCCGAGCGCTACGGACTCGGCCTCGAGCATAAGCACGAAAGCTACGAAATTTGCTTTGTGACCGATAATGATTACCGCCGGTTTCTCCGCGAGACCGTCAGCGAGATTGCGGAGTTTGCGCCGGTAGGCGATTTCATGCTTGCGGGTGAGAGCGTTGGACACCACGAGGGCGTGCCATTTTATACGATCGGTCAGCGCAAGGGTTTGGGACTGAGCATTCCATCGCATCCCGCGCCGCTGTATGTGACGGGGCTCGATGTCGTGAACAACCAGGTCTTGCTCGGCGATGACGATGATCTTTTGGCAAGCGAACTTACGGCTCATACGGTAAATCTTATTAAATATGATTCCCTTCCGAAGGAGGGTCTTCGCGTGCAAGCAAAAATCCGGTATAAGGACGAAGGCGCCGAGGCATTCGTCACTCCGCTCGCTGGGAACCGGATTCACGTTCGCTTCGAGGTAGCGCGCCGCGCGATTACGCCGGGGCAGTCGGTTGCTCTCTATGAAGGAGACGATCTCGTGGGCGGAGGGATTATCGAATGATCTGGAGCTAAAAAATCAGTCATGCTCGAAACCTATCTCGCGCCGGCAAAGATCAATCTCGGCCTGGAAGTCCTTTACAAACGTCCGGATGGTTACCATGAAATTAATACGCTATTTTGCCGTATCGCAGAGCCGCATGACGTCATTACGGCCACCAGCGCCGGATTTTTCCGGCTCACGTGCTCGGATGAATCCCTGCCCACGGATAGCCGCAATCTTATGATGCGAGCTGCGGAAGAATTCGCTCAGCTAATAAACGAGCCGCTGCCACGGCTGCATATCCATCTCGAAAAACGCATACCCACGGGCGCCGGTTTGGGTGGAGGATCGAGCGACGCGGCCACGATGCTCCAAATTCTCCGAGATTGGTATTCTTCTATGCCTGCCAGCGAAATGCATGCTCATGTTCCCTTATTACAGGGCAGAGAACTTTTAACGCTCGCCGCAAAACTTGGCGCGGACGTTCCGTTCTTCCTTAGCGGAGCAAAGACCTCGCAGGCAAGCGGCATTGGCGAAAAGTTGCTTCCCATAGCATTGAATCTGGATGCCGCAGTATTGATTGTCGTCGATCCTGCTATTCAAATCTCTACCCGCGAAGCCTATGCCGCATTGAATCCCACGCCCGGTTCGCGCGCGCTCTATTATAGCGAATTTTTCCAGGAGCGGCAACCGCTTGCGAAATGGAAGGAGCAGCTTGGCAACGATTTCGAGCCGGAAATCTTCCGCCAGTTCCCACGTCTTGCCGAAATGAAACATTCCCTTTACGCTCACGGCGCGGAGTTCGCACTCCTGAGCGGATCAGGCTCGGCAATTTATGGATTATTCGAACATTCAAAAGCCGCTCGGAAAGCAAAGCAATTCTTCGAACGTCAGGGGCAGCTTGCGTTTCTATCCCGCACATAATACGGGGAAAGTTGCGCTGCGTTCTTATGAAAGGAACAATATGACTCCTGCTCTGTTTTACTCCCGCTCACGTGGAAATCTGCTCCCGAATGCTTCATTCGTAATTTGTCATTCGTAATTCGTAATTGAAATAGGCCCCTTCGACTAATGGTTAGGTCACCACCCTTTCACGGTGGCTGAACGGGTTCGAATCCCGTAGGGGTCACTATCCTGTCCGTGTCTTCTCGAAAATGGAGCCTGCCTGAGCTTGTCGAATGGGTGCCGTTTGTGCGGGGGGAGTTTCGAGTTCATGAACTGTGGCATTTCCGAGCCACTTTCGCCATTCTTATTTTTTTATTCATAATTCTCCTTCTCAAAGAAAACTAATCCCGCCCCAAATGTCAATGAACGAATGGCACCCACTCATCTTTCATCTTTCCTATTTCATCTTTGCCCAAATGGGTGCCCATCAAAGCATGTACTAATATAAGGTTCTACAAGGAAGTTTGTGGTA
>PLYO01000044.1 GCA_003151825.1 Ignavibacteriota bacterium | reverse complement strand
TTGGCGTGCTTGGCTGCATGGCGGAACATCTCAGAAAAGATTTGCTGAAAAATTCCGGCAGCATTGTCGATCTCGTGGTCGGGCCGGATGAATACCGGAAGCTGCCGGCGCTACATATACTCCGCAAATCGCAGTAAAACTTTCCCGCACCGAAACGTATGACGACATCCTTCCCTTCCGCAGCGAAGGCATCAGCGCGTTCATCTCGGTCATGCGCGGGTGCGATAAATTTTGCACATTTTGCGTCGTGCCGTTTACGCGAGGGCGGGAGCGCTCGCGCTCGCTCACATCCATCGTCGATGAGTGCAAGGAGTTGGAGCAGCAGGGATTTCGGGAGATTACATTGCTGGGGCAGAATGTGAATTCGTATCGGGATACCTCTCCCCTAACCCCTCTCCTTGGTAAGGAGAGGGGAACTTACCCCTCTCCTTACCAAGGAGAGGGGCAGGGGAGAGGTTTTTCCGATCTTCTCGCCGCCTGCGCGCGCGCGGTGCCGAGCGTGCGCATTCGCTATACCACGAGCCATCCGCAGGATTTCGATCAAAAGCTTGTCGATACCATGGCCGAGCATGATAATATCTGCAAGTACATTCACTTGCCGATACAATCCGGCTCGGACCGCATTCTCAAGCTGATGAACCGGACCTACACGCGCGCGCATTATATGTCCATCATTGAAATGATTCGCAAAGCATCTCCCCCTCCTAAAGAAGGAGGGAGCGGGGGGTGGTCGCTTTCGACCGATATTATCGTTGGCTTTTGCACGGAGACGCTCGAAGATCACGAAATGACGAAATCGGTCATGCGCGAAGTGGAATACGATGGCGCCTATACCTTCAATTATTCTCCGCGCCCGAACACGCGCGCATGGAACACGCTCGCGGACGATGTCCCACTCGAAGAAAAGACTCGCCGGCTGCGAGAAATCATCGCCATTCAAAACGAATGTTCCGCGCGGCGAAATCTTATGGAGATTGGGCGCGAGCATATCGTGCTTGTCGAAGGCCGCTCGAAAAAGAACGCCGATGAATGGAAAGGCCGCACAGATACAAATAAGACGGTCATCTTTGCTCGTAAGGACGCAGAAGTTGGCGAACATCGCAGCGTCCGCATCCATCGCTCGAACAGCGCCACGCTGTTTGGGGAATTAATCGACCTCGATCGCGTAGGTCGGCGCTTCCAGCCCGACCACCACGGACGTGATCGCGGCGATGTACTTTACGATCTCACACCGCTCGTGATTTCATCGGTCGAACGCGAGGAGCATTCCGGAATCCGGCAACCGGCGGCGATGGAACTGCCAATCCTTAACTAAGGAAACTCTCATTAAGCAGCCCACGTCATCCTGAGCGGAGTTCATCCCGACGAAGGAGGGATGAACGGAGTCGAAGGATCTCAGGTAATGGCAAGAGATTCTTCGCTACATAAATCTCCGCTTCGCTCCGATTTACTTCGCTCAGAATGACAAGTTAACTTAATCAGATCTCCGATCAATTAGTTTATCGCACAATCGCAAATTTCCTCGTCAAACTCCCTTCGCCGGTTTCGAGCGTGATATAATAAGCGCCGGCGGGCAAGTCCGCGAGCGAAACTTCTGTCTGCTGCATCCCTGCCATGCTGAATCCATCGGAGATCGTCCGCACGGTTCGTCCCAAAACATCCTGCATGATAAGCCGCGCCCGTCCTGACGAAGGAAGGCTGTAAAATATTCGAGCATAAGACTCCGAAGAGCTTACCTCGAGCGATAGCACGGCTTCGGAACTTTGATCGACGGAAGCATGCACCGTATCCGGCGGCAGCGGAGCGTAATCGTTGTAATTCAGCGTGATGATTTCGTGGAGCTTTCCTTTAATCTGGGAAAATATTTTCGTCTTTGCAATGCCACTGTCGGTGAAGTTGATGTGATAATCATAAGGAAACACGGCGTCGATCCCGGTAAAGACAAAATTCCCTTGCTCGTTGGTGTAAGTGCTATCTACCGGGGAAGTGACCGTGGCCGTATCGTTGGGGTTGAGGCTGAGGCGGACCGTGTAATAACGTACTATCTTCGCGCCCAGGATTGGCTCCGGCGGGTTCCCATACGTCAGCCGCCCGCGAACGATGGAGGAAAACGTATCCGGCACGCCCGTATAATTCAGCACGGCGTTATCGGTCGCTCCATGTCCTGCAAGGCTGAAAAAATTAACCGACGCAGCGGAATGTGGGAACTCGGTCATCCCGGCCCAGCTTAGGCCGGCATCGTAGGTGACAAACGACGCGCCGTTATCGCCCACCGCGTAGCCGGTACTTCCGTTTAGGAAATAGAGAGCGTTGATCGTCTGCGTGGTGTAAGTGGAATCGGTGGTGAGCGTGGGGAAGGGGCCTACACTGTCATCGATGATTTTCCCATTCGCTCCCGCGAAAAAAATGTGGTCATCCCCGGCATACGTGGTATAATAAACCGCTCGCAGATTCGCGCCAATGGTGTGGCGCACCCACGTTCCTTCATCGTAAAGATAATAAACGCCATTGCCACCGATCGTGCCATGATTGGGGTCGAGAAAATGGACAGCCGCGAGATTATCTTTGAAAAACCCAGGCTGCTCGCTCCATCCCCCTCCCGATTTTTTCAGCAGCGTGCCGCTATCCCCGACCGCCCACGCGGTATCGAAATCAATAATCGCCAGCGCACGGAGATTTTGCGTTCCTATATGAGTAATCTCCCATGTTTCGCCTGTATCGGCCGTAGTCAGGATTTCTCCCCCATCGCCAACGACCACTCCATGCGTGGGATCGAGAAATTTCACATCGTGCAAGTCCGCGTCACCTTCATAGAGCGCCGTCCAATGGATGCCACTGTCCATCGTTCGGAAAATCGCGCGGCGCGAGAGTGCAAAGCCTATCAGCGAATCGGGATAATACACTTTGAGGATGCTGTCGCCAATAAACGGCGGCGCGGGAGCGGCAAACGTTCCCTGAATATCCGAAGGCCCGAGATGAAACGTGACCTGTATCGGGAACGGTTCGGCGAGGGCCCAGCGCTGCGTGTTGTAATTCTCTTTCAGGATATTGATCGGATAGGATCTAACTAATAATCCGAACGCATCGGAGAGCGGTCCATGCACGCACAACGAAAAAATTCCATTCTCATCGGAAACCATTTTATCGGAATCGAAGGGCGCGCCGGAGAATTGATTTCCCTGAGGCGGGCCGGGAAACACAAGATCGGCGCCTGCAAGTGGCGCTCCGGTGAGTGAATCCACCACATTAGCGTCGTCACATATCTTCCAGGGCGAGTCAAGGACCGGCACTATTGCGACATAAACGAGGAGCGGCGCGGAACCTGCCGCGCGAACATACGCAAAATAGTGCGGATAAAGGCTATCGTAAATTGGCATCTTCGCGGTCCCATCCCACATGGCGGAATCGGTTGCTTTGGGAGCAATGGGAACCGATAATTTTTTATCCGGCGTGCTATCGAGATATAGTAATGGCCCGGTGAGCACAAGGAATGCGTCCGCACTCGTGAGTGGCGAAGACGCACTGGTATTATTGACGGTCAGGTTGATCGAATAGGGTTTGAAGAAATCGTTCGGGATGGTGAGCGTGGCAGACATCGAGAGCGGAGGACATACCTTCAATACTTTTACCGGTTGATTTTGATTGGGCACGGGACCGATGCCGAGTTCCCCCGCGCTGTCGTCGCCCCAGGCATAGAGCCAGCCATCGTTGCCGATGGCGAGGGAATGTTTTAATCCCGCCGCAACCGCCACGAACTGCGACACGCCGGGTGGGAACGGGATCACTACACTATGGAACGTGTCTAATACACCGAAATTTTTGGAGATCGTGAGCTGCCCATACGTATTATCCCCATAAGCGGCAATCCTTCCATCCGCCGAGAGGACAAGCGTATGCCAGCCGCCATCGGCAACGGCGGCGATGGACTCGATCGTCCCGCCAGCCGGCGAAATATAAAAAAGTGGGTCTTGCGAGGAAAGCAGTCCCGGAGCATCGTTCGTCTGATCGATTCTCGATTCCAAACGGTACGATGCGGCAATGCACGGCAGCGGCGAATAGGCACGAAACGTGTCTATCTGTGCCAGCACCGGACCTTCGAAGGGCTGAAAGGTGCTGAGGCTGTCCACCCCGCAGCCATAAAGCAGGCCGTTCTGCGAGATCATCATCGTGTAACCCGGACCGGCAGCGACCGCAGCCCAGGACGTTACGCCCGTTGGGAACTCCACCGGCTGCGGAGTGATGAGATATTCCGTACTGCCAACCCCAAGCTGACCTTGCGCGTTATTGCCCCATGCGAAAAGACGGCCATCTGTCGTCAACGCCTCGCAATGATCGGCTCCGGCCGAGACCCATTTCCACGTTGTCACATACGGCGGATTCTGAATGCGCACCGGAGCAACGTAAAGTCCGCCCGCTGTGCCGGTTCCGATCTGGCCTTTATCGTTCAATCCCCACGCGTAGAGCTTGTCGCTATCGGCCACGGCCACGGCGAAGTTAGCGCCGCCGGCCACGAGCACCCATTTGCTCGCGCCCGCAGGAATGGGAACCATCATCGGGGTATTATGATCCGTCCGGTCGCCCACGCCGAGCTGACCGTAGAGATTCCGTCCCCACGACCATAGATTGCCCGATTGATCGATCACATACGACGATTCCGACAGCGATTGCTGACCCAAAAATTGAGCTTCGGCAGCGAAATTCGACGAAACTGAGATGAGCAAGACAAAAAAGGCGAAGCGAAGGATAGTACCCATGTATTTAAAACGCTCTGACCCCCCTCCGGTTACAAAAATAATTTAATTTTCTTTAAGGCTCCCGCGAGAAGCGCACTACATAATTGTAACCCGAAGTCCCCGCAATTTGCATGAAATACGAACCGAGCGAGAGATCGCGGACATCGATCGTGAGTTCACCGCCAGCGTAGTCCGTTGGCGGGTGTATCTCTCGTTCGACCACATCGAAGATGTGCATCTGGCCGATACCATCGCTGAGCGGAATGTTCACATGCACGTAATCGCTCGAGGGATCGGGAAAAGCGGTGAGCTTCACAGGACGAGTGTGAAAATCTACGCTTTGCGTGGACGGCTGCGTAAAGACGCCCGAATGCCCGGTATCCGCTGCGGTATCGATGCTCCCGGTAAAATGATAGAGATACGTCGAGGCATCGCGGTAGGTGACGACGTAGCCATTCGTGGCTGACGGCCACCGCATGGCACAGATGGTATCGCCCGCGAAGGTGGCGCCGTCCTTGCTCCATGTTTTTCCGTTATCAATAGAGACGAACATTGAATCGACAAGATTGACTGGGGTTCTGTCGAAAGTGCTCGTATCGTATAGCAAATTTTTTCGGATCTGAGGAACGCGGCCCACGGCAGCCCATAATATATTCGGAGCAGGATTGGCAATTCGGAATACGCGTCCGCCACTTACACTATTCACAATATTCCATGTTGCGCCGTCATCGGTCGATTCGAGGTAATCGTCAATCAAATTGCGTTGCCCGGCCATCGTATCGGTAACGCGCCCACCCATCAAGAAGTAGTGCCCGGAACCATAGCCCGGAACCATCGGCACATAGCTCGTCCACTGTTTCCAGCTATTGGTATCGACTGGATAAATTGCCGACCAATCTTTACCGCTGTCCGTGCTGTGGTATAGCAGCTCCTTCCAATTAAGTTGGGAATTGATGTCCGAAAGCGTGTCGGAGATTGCGAACAGGTCCTGCGCATTGGGCGCAAAACCGCTCGCCACGGAGCGGGGAACTTGCGAGCCCAATAACTGAAACGATGAATCACCATCATGAGTAATAAAAAAGCGTTGAGCATCTCCCCCTCCACGAGCGCCATCTTCATTCGAAAGCACCACACCGCTATCCGCTGAAAACATGTTCGCATATACGCTTAGGCCTATATCCCCCCCGGTTTGCGGATCATAATAGAGCTCCGGAATTCTTTGATACCAATCGGCAGCCGCGTCGTTCGAATAATAGACTGGACTGGAAACATCATCGCCGGGATAGAGAGGAACCAAAATAAAGTCTTGAGCGTCGGGGCAGAAAGCGTCTATAAATTGCGCGCCCGCCACGGTGTAAAAACTAAAATCATTCGAATCGATCGTTCTGCTTCCATCTTGGGTATAATAGCATCTCGTGTCCATATATCCGTAGCACACGATAAAACCTGTATTCGTATCGGAGAACGCCATTTCACCGGGAAAAAAGCCAGTTGAAATCAATTTCTTCATCCACGTCCCTCTCAGCGTTTGAGCTGAGAGGGAGCATGGAATAAGAAGAATTGTGAAAAGAATGGTCTTTGAGATTCTGAAACACTTCATTCCGATACGCTCCTTAAAAATTGAAGTCAAAAGCAGTGAAAAATACTTACACGCACCTATAATAATCTCACTCGCCCGGTTTTGTTACACCCACCGAAGCACATTCTATAAATACCCAAAAATCCCTCATCCAGTCATTCTTTTACAAATTTCATTCGGTTGTGCCCATCGCTCACAAAATACACGCCCGATGGAAGCGAGGAAATATCGAGCGTGTTCGCGGTTTGCTTTGCTTCATAACTCCGGCCAAGTGGATCGAGAATCGTGAGCGGGCCGGCGGATGATGCGATGGTGATGCTACTCATCGCGGGATTGGGGTAGCATTGAACATCGGGATGGGTTGCCGGTGTTTGCGCAACGGCGCTGGGAGGCGGAGCAAGCGAGTGTCGCCAAATGCCCGAGTCGGGAGTTCCCGCGTATAGATTGCTGTCTTTCACCGCCAGCGATGTAATCTCCTCGTTAACACGCAACCCACTACCGATAGAAGTCCAACTCGTGCCACTATCCGACGATAGGAAAATGTGACCGATGCTTGTACCCGCAAAAAGATTCGTTCCACTCACCAGTAGCGTGGTGACATTCAAATCGGTTAAGCCACCGTTTGCTTCGGTCCAATCTAACCCATTGTCGGTCGAAAGCCACACGCCGTCGCTGCTGGTTCCCGCGTAGATGGAGGTGCCGATCACTGCAAGCGCATTGACGTTCGACAGAGCCGGAACGTCCTGCACGGGGGACCAATCTACTCCACTATCCGGTGAATAGTAAATGCCGCCTTGCGAACCACCATCGCCTTGCACACCCGCAATCATATTCGTACCCATAATTGCGAACGAGTTGGCGTTCACTCCTTGACCGCGGAAGGCCGGATTGCTCCAGCTTGTGCCGTTGTTCGTGGAGACGAATAGTCCGCCGATCGTTGTAGCATAGAGAACACCGGCATATTGAGTAAGTGTTTTAACACTCAAACCCTGATATGTGAAACCGCTATCCACGGCAGTCCAATGTAACCCGTTGTTGGTGGAAAGAAAAACGCCGTCGCTGTACGTTCCGGCAAAAAGATTCCCGTCGCTGGCGATCACCGAGCTAATGGATATAGCGCCCATCCCGTTGCTGTCCGGAGTCCAGCTCGCGCCGCTATCGGTAGTAACGAATAACCCCGCTTCGGTGCAGGCAAAAAGGCTTCCGCCTACAGTATCCACCCCGTAAATATGGGAAGTAATTAAGGTAAGTGGATTATGCACCGTCCAATGCGCGCCGTTATCCGTGGAAAGAAAAACACCGCTTCCTGCTGTTCCGGCATAAAGATTTCCATTGTTTATCAGGAGCGCGGAAATATAGGGATAGGTCAATCCGCTGTCCGGGAGGGCACTCCAACTCGTTCCATTGTTCGTCGAAAGAAAAACTCCGCTGCCTGATGTGCCCGCATAAAGGTTCTGCCCGTTTGCCGCGAGCGCATAGATGGGCGAATCGGGTAGGCCGATGGTATCCTCCGTCCAGCTTCCGCCGTTACCGTTTAAAAGAAACATTCCGTTGTCCGTGCCCGCAAAGAGATTTCCGCCGTTCACGGCAAGCGCCCTGACATACCTCGGTCCCGTACCGGTTGGCGTCCAATTTGCGCCATTGTTGTTAGAAAGGAATACGCCATCATACGTCCCCGCATAAATATTTCCATCTATTACTGCCAAGCAGGTGACGTCAGGTGGCAATTCACTGTCAACCACATTCCAACTCAGGCCATTATTCGTTGAAAAGAATGTCGTTGACAAAAATCCACTTTGGCTTACCACAACGAGATCTCTGCCACTTACGGCGATCGAGGTTACCGAGATAACGGAAGTGTCAACAGGCATGAGATTCCATGTTGTGCCGCTATCGGTCGAGAGGAAAAGGCCACCCATCGTGCCCGCAAAGATCTTGTCACCACTAACGAGCAGCGTCCCCACGCCAAGTCCGCTCAATCCGCCGGTCACCTGAGTCCAGCTCGTTCCGCTGTCAGTGGAAAGAAGCAGACCCGACTCACCGGCGAAGAGCTTATTTCCGATTGACGCAAGACAACTGACGTCCCCGCCATACGTGAGGATTTCGTTATGCGGGCCATTTGTCTGGACCCATTGAGCTTCGGAAGTGTGGGCCATCGCCAGCATGGCGATGGCCCATAAAAAGAAATGAAACGAACGATTTGTTTTCATGTTTTTTCGAACAGTCATGGCACGGTAATAAGAACATCCTGATCGCCTCCGGTTGTGTCGCATGGGGGAGTTGGACCACCACCTTGCCCGGGTGCCCAAGAGAGGTACGCATGATCACCTGTCGTGAGACCGCAAGTGGTAATCTGGAGCTGGTTGTGCCCAGGCGAATTACTTAAACAGCTCCCGGTTGGGGCTCTGTATATAACCCAGCCAGGGCTGATTGAGTCCACGGTCCATGTTTCATGAGTTGGCTCTTGAACCACTACACAGCAAGTGGTAAAGGGGGGCCCGCCCTTACTATTTATCGAGATAGCAGTGAGGCAGGAGTCGCAGGTATTAACTAGAACCCACGTGTGGCATCCGATGCAGATGCTGTCGGGGGGCCCCTGGCATAAGCACGAATCTTTGTCGTCGAAGGCCTGAAGGCATGTTTTGCAGGGCGGTGGTGGTTGAGCAAGGCCTTCTTTCGTAAACCCCAAAACGGCACAAGCCAAGAAAGCCGCAGCTAAAAGCGCAGAGTATCTTCGAGTTATGAATGTTATCATACGAATTAGTTCAAAAAAGATCCTTTAGCCGGTTGCGGGCCATCGGAATCTGTTTACCAAATTGAACGAGGCAGGAACCGTAACCACTCCCATCCTCGCGTTTATTTCTATCGTCTTGAAGTCGTTAACCACCCACCAACCCCCTCCTTAAAAAGGCGGGGGAGTTGAGTTTGACGCGCATCAAGCCAAAATCTGTTGCGGCATAGAGCGTGCTGTCCGCGAGAACCTGCAACTGCCAAAAGTATTGTGCTCCGCAATTCGGGATGGAATGCCACGTGCGGCCTTCATCTTGCGTATATTGCAATGCAATCGTATCTTTGGTTTTCAGCCATGTTCCGTAATTCCCCACCCACATTGTTTTCGGATCGGAAGCATTAACCCCCGCTCCCCAGATGTTGAATGGGCAAATAATCCCTCTCCAATTCGCTCCGTCGTTATCGGAAAGATATATTTTTTCTAAAGAACCGTGTGGACCGCTTGCCACGCATGCAACAAGCTGTTTTCCCCACTTCGTTATGAGTGGAAGCTCTCGGTTCCATACTTTCAGGGGATCGGTGAAACACTTCCGCCACTCATCCTCACGTTCTGCCCTGCAATAAATTCTTGCCGGGCTCGATGTCGAGATATAGAATGTCCTTCCAAAGGAGCCGTCGCTAACAAGCAGCGAACAAACATGTGGGTCATTTATGGAATCAAGCTTGCTGCCATCCGGTATCCATGTGAAACCGCTGTCTTCGGAGCGCATTAAGTTAAATGGTTTTTCGGAAGCAGCGAATAATGTATGTTTTTCCGAATCAAAGTACGCGCAATTCCCGGCGCCAGTAGAAGGCAAACACACACAAAAAGTACGTCCTGAATCCGTGCTTAAAAAGGCTTCGCCGTATGTGCCCTTGGACGAATTGATAAAAATCGTTCCTCTGCTAATCGGAACGATTTGCCTGATTAACGTAACCTTCGGAAGATCGCCGAGATGCGTCCAGCTTTGCCCGAAATCCGAGGAATAATAGAGCCGATTTCGGCTTCCGGCATAAATTTCTTTGCCCACGGAATCCGCGAGACAAAAACCCTCCACATGATCCCAATAGAGACGATCAACGCGCGCAACGGGCTGCGGCGTTGAAGAAGCGAGAGTTAGGTTTAGAAGTCCTAACGCTAACGAGCCGAATACGGCCCTCCGATGGCCGATGGCCGATGGCCGATGGCCGATGGCCGATGGCCGATGGCCGATGGCCGATGGCCGAATTGTACTCTGATGACTGGAAAAGTTTCATTTCCCCTCCAAAAACAGCAAAAAATGCTTCAAAAACTCACTCGCTCTTCATTCGGGCGGGCGTAACTGCAAACGACTATCATACAAAGATAATACATTTTTGAGCCGGTTGCATGAAAAGCATTTTTGGGGTCGGAATCGAAACCAACAAAAAGTTCTTATTCTCATCTATAAATAATCACACCCACCCCCACGGTTTTGTTACACAATCCAAAGCACATTCAGCTTCTTTTTCTTCCCGGCCTCGGCGGGGATCACCGGATGGCGCACACACAACGCGCGCTGCCTTACACGCTCATCGCGCCGGATTACATTCCGTTCGAGCGCGGCGAATCCCTGGCGGATTACGCAAAGCGGTTTTGCGAGCGCCTGCTTGCGGCGCATGAAATAGATTTAGCTCGACCGCTCTTTATCGCGGGTTACTCGCTTGGCTCGGCCATCGGTCAGGAAATGACGAAGTATATTTCCGTGCGAGGACTTATCCTCATTGGCGGATTATTTTCTTCGAGGGAGCTTCGTCTTATCCCTCGACTCTTTGGCAGATATATTAGCCGGTGGCTTCCGCTATGGGTTTATCGAGCAGCGGAAATTTTCATCACGCCGGTCATGCGTATGGTATCGGGACTTTCCGAGCAGGAAATCCAGCTTGCCCACGCGATGTACCACGATCTGCCGCGCGGACTGTTCCGCGAAGGATACCGCGCGCTTGCTCATTGGCAAGCATCGCTGACCATGCGCGGATGTGAAATCGCCGTGCCATTCATCCGAATTCACGGCGAACTCGACCATATTATTACATGTCCAAAGCCGGGACAAAACATTATCGTCATCCTAAGCGCGAAGCATCTTGTAGGACAATCGCGACCTGCAATGGTGAATGCCGCAATCGAAGATTTCATCACTCGCACGATGATCGGGAACGAATAAAAATGCGATGGGACGCGAGATGAATCGGCCTTAATGCTTCATCCGCCTGATAGTCGTGCTTCCGGCTCATTTTCAACACGACGAAATGCGATAATAAAGGGCGGAATTGATGCAGGGGAAATTTATCCCTTTGCCTGTCGATAAGTCGGTGCATATCTCAAGAGTTACACACATAGATGTTCAAACAAGGATGAGGATAAGTTGATAACTCTGGAAATGCTTCATTCCATGCAAATTATGGTGATTGACTGAGAGATTCGTTCACACTATTTTCGGCTTGGAATTCGTTCCAAGCACTGAGGTTTTCGGGATAATGAGTGGACAACTTTCACGATTAACGATAGCGAAATATCGCTCAACCGTTGAATTTTTCGAATAAAAGCACTGCTTTAATATCTATTTGATATAATTGATCCTGACCACCTCGGAAGCGGAAGTCCCCTGCCCAACGCGAATGATATATTCGCCGCTCGGAAGATCCGGGAGCGCGGCTTGTAATTCATTCGATCCCACGCTCAACTGCCCGAGATCGTGCGTGGCTTTCAACGTACCATCCAGATCGAAAATGCGGGCGCTCGCGGGCCCCTGCTCGTCGGTCAGAACTTCAAGATGAAGCGTCGAAGATGGATGCAGCGGATTCGGCCATGCGTTGGTGACGACAAGCCCTGCGCGATCGTCCGGCGCATTCGCCACGCCACTCGGCGTGGGCTGGACGACAATTGCAAATCGATAAGCCTCCGAATCCGCAGGATTCGATGTCGCCGGATGTACGCCAAAATAAACTACCGCGGAATCCGGCGCGGTCAGTGCAGGAACATGGAGCGTGAAGTTGACTCTTTGCAAGTATGTCGAATCGCCATAATCGGAAAAATTACTTTGTAATGCAGTACCGGATGTGCACGTATCCAAATAGGAATTTTGGACACAGGTACTCAGGGTCCAGCCTTGAGGCAGCAGCGAGTCCTGAATGGTAAAATTGTAATCCGCGCCATGACAAAGGCCATTTGTCAGCAAATTGGAGAGCGTGTGCGTACCCGCGCCGACAAAGGTGGAATCGAAGGTCGCATTTCCGGTAATGCTCGACCATTGAAAAACAATTGGCGGATTTGCCGGGATGAATGAAACATGAAACGGAAGCATCACGGTATCCGTCGTCGATCCGGCAATGCCCACCCACATCCAGATGGTCGCACTGTCGGGAACATCCCCAAGCCCTGGATCCACATCGAGAATAAGAGATGCGGATGCACCCGGAGCAAGCGGCGATGACAATGTAACGCTATCGGTACTATCAGAGTAACAGGATGTTCCCCAGCACACGCTGGAGTTCCAGCCACATGGCACTAATGGCTGCGGCCGTTTGAAATAGACAGAAATCGGGGTCGAGGATTGATTCAGGACCGTGGAGGTGAATGCCAGCGGATTATTCGTGCTTACTTGCACCTGATTCGTATCGGCCTGAATGACCTCGAATGGCAGCGCCGATTGAACCGTCGGAGGGGCATTCAGAGCGTGCTGCACCGCGCGTGGGTGCGTCGTAACGGACGTATGAACGAATTGCGCGGACGCGCTCGAAACCAGGAGCGCCGAGATGAAAAAAGCCGCAAAAAAGCGTCTTGAAAGCATAAGAATTTTTGAAAACCCTGTTATGCCGGCCTATCGAAAATTACGGGGAAATGGAAAGGCCGGGATTTGAGAACGCACCCGAAATATACGCCGTTCCCCATTGTGGCAAAAAAAAACCGGCACTTTTCCGAGGGTGCTTGCGGTTAGAGCCGCTCTGCTAAAAACAACTCATCTTTTCATAAAAATTTTCAGAACCACCTATGCGTATGCAGTCGAAAGAGAAAGAATTACTACCCGGCACCGAAGAGCCAAATATCCGCATTTCCACACCGCTCAGCCGCTTACAGGTCTCCTTAATCCAGGAATCGCTGCGTGAGACCGGCTGGAAGCACTCCGATTTCTTCGTCGGATCGGTTTCGCCCGGTGGCTCGCGCCCGCAATTCAAAATGACCGTTTTTCAGGCGAAAGCTGGCCTGAAACGGAGCGAAGTGGTCCAGAAGCTTCAAACCATTGTGGGAAAATTCAAGGAAGAAAAGCACACGAACTGAAAAAGCGAAAAGCTTTACCCTTCCATGAGTGACTTCAAAAATCTTCTCGTCACCCGCGATGGCTTCGTAGCGACCGTCCAACTGAATCGTCCAAAAGTTCTCAACGCGCTCAACATCGATCTGATGACGGAACTCGTCGATTGCTTAGAAGCACTCGATCAGGATTCCGGCATTCGCGCAATAGTTCTCACGGGCAGCGAAAAGGCATTTGCCGCCGGTGCGGATATTAAAGAAATGGCGGACGCTACTGCAGTTGAAATGCTGACGCGCGATCAATTCGCAAGGTGGGATCGAATCCGCAAGATCAAGAAACCCATCATCGCTGCTGTTTCCGGTTTCGTGCTCGGAGGTGGGTGCGAGCTTATGATGCACTGCGACATCATCATCGCAAGCGAGACAGCGCGCATCGGCCAGCCGGAAATTCTGATCGGCGTGATGCCCGGCGCGGGAGGAACGCAACGGCTTACGCGAGCCGTCGGCAAGGGATTGGCGATGGAGATGATCCTAACGGGCCGGCAAATTACCGCTGAAGAAGCGATGAAAGCAGGACTCGTAAATAAAGTCGTTCCCATCGAATTTTATCTCGAAGAAGCGCAGAAACTTGCGCGCGAAATTGCGGAGAAACCGCCCGTTGCCGTGCGCCTCGCAAAAGAAGCCATCCTAAAATCCTTCGACACCACAATCGAAATGGGCTTAGAATTCGAGCGCAAGAATTTCTATCTCCTCTTCGCCACCGAAGACATGCGTGAGGGAATGAGTGCCTTTATTGAGAAGCGGAAGGCGGAGTGGAAGGGGAAATAATGCAAAAAAAGAATATTACGATTAGCATTCCAGATGAACGCCAATTCAAGCGTCATAAGAATGCAAACAAAAGAAAAGAACGTGCAAAAGAAGCGATAGAAGTTGTTTTAAGCATCAAAAAATTACACGTCTCAGTAAAAAAAGATGTATTAAGAAGATTGCTATATGCCTGGACCCAGGCTGAACCCCAAAATCCTCATGCAACAAAATTTCAAAGCGCAAGCGCGATGTCTAAAATTCATGCAAGAGGGTCATTAGTACATGAGCATGTCTGGACTCGCAAATCGGTCGTTGAGGAGCTGTCAAATAACGCAACTGACACAAAAGCTATTGGTAAAATTCTAAATCGTGCAATCGCTTGTACTATAACGAGAGATGAGGATAATGCCCTTAGAGTGTCAGACAATAAATTCAAACACAATAAACGCCACAATGGGTGGACTCGCTATAAGAAAGCTGGAATCGATGTTTATGATGTGGTTACCGGGAAGAAAAAGTGCTGATGGAAATGACGAACCTACGAGCCGGATTTTAGGTTAAATAAATCAGCTATGAGCGAAGTAGAAAGAATTACGGAAGTATCCAAAACCTTACCGCCGCCATTGCGGACGGAAGCGTTGCATTACTTGGAATATCTCGCATCCCGAGCTTCGGATGAAGAATTCAATGGAATGCTTTGGAGCTATAGCGTCCTCGCAGAAGATTGGTTAAGCCCAGAAGACGAAGAAGCATGGAAGGACCTCTAAACCCTGGCGATGTGGTCATCGTCAATTTCCCATATACCGACGATGCAGAAAAGTATAAGCCCCGACCGGCGTTGGTGCTTGCATCTCCGAACCCGTTCATTTGCATTCTTGCCGAAATTACGACAAGCCTTCTATTACGACCTCATTCCGTCCCTCTCTTTGCCCAAGATTTCGTTGAAGGAAGAATACGAGAGACCAGCCGCATCCGGGCAGACGTTATTTTTACCCTCGACATTAAAATGTTTAAGGAGAAAGTTGGCTCAGTATCCGAGGCAAAGTTATCCGAAGTACTTATGGCGCTTTCAGAAATTTTATACGGAAGGATAAATTAAATACCATGCCCGATTTCCAAACCATCCTCACTACCCTCTCCACCGGCATCTTCACGATCACGCTGAACCGTCCGGAAGTGTATAACGCTTTTAACGAGCAGCTTACCACCGATCTGATCGACGCATTCAAAGATGCGGCGAAGAACGATGAAATTCGCGTCGTTGTCGTCACGGGCACGGGGAAAGCGTTCTGCTCCGGACAGGATTTGAAAGATGCACCGACGGGAAGCGGGAAGCGTTCCCTCCGTGATTCGCTCGAACGAAGATATAATCCTCTCATTCGCGCAATCCGCAAATTGCCGAAGCCGGTTATCGCTTCGGTCAATGGCGTAGCTGCCGGCGCAGGTGCGTCTCTCGCGCTTGCATGCGATTATCGCATCATGTCGGAGAACGCGAAGCTCATCGAGGTTTTTGTTCGCATTGGGCTTGTGCCGGATTCCGGTTCCAGTTGGTTTCTTGTGAAAAATTGCGGCGTAGCAAAGGCGTTCGAGCTTGCAGCGTTGGGTGAAGATATTTCCGCGCAAAAAGCCTTCGAGCTGAATCTTGCCAATAAAGTAGTTCCTGCCACTGACTTAGAATCCGAAACGCTGAAAATAGCAACCACATTTGCCACCGGCCCAACGAAAGCTTACGGATACATCAAGCGCATGATGGATCGCGCCGCCGCCGTTTCGCTGGATGATGCGTTAGACTACGAAGTCTTTATGCAGGAAGCCGCCGGACGCACGCAGGATTACACCAATGCGGTTGAAGCATTTAAAGAGAAGAAGAAACCAGAATATCTCGGAAAATAAAATGGGCGCATTGCCAGCATGGGCGCATTACCATGCGCCCTTACGAAGCCGCTGAACTTCCATTATGCGAACCCCGTTTAAATTCCGTAGGGGCGCATGGCAATGCGCCCATCCCCTTACACATGGATAAATCGCGACGTTCGATCCGTCTCTGGAAATACGATTACGGTCAGCCAGGATCGTATTTCGTTACGTTTTGCACTCATGATAGACAGTGCTGCCTGAGCAGCATTGCTGGTGACACTATCGCACTGACTTCCATCGGAATGATTCTTGAGGAAGAAATAGCGCACACAATGGAAATTCGAGAATCCGTGAAAATTGACTCGTTCGTAATCATGCCCAACCACGTTCACCTTTTGATTCGTATTACTCGAAGTGAGAGCCTTGAAACACAGTCAGGCACATTATACCGCCAATCATGCTCGATTCCATCCATTGTTGCCGCACTCAAAGCCGCTGTAACTCGAAGAGCTTTTAAAGATGGCTTGATTTCATCGAAAGACTTATGGCAGAGAAATTACTTTGAACATGTCATTCGAGACGATGACGATGTGGAACGTATCAATAATTATATACGGCAAAACCCATCCTTGTGGAACGAGGATAGCGAGAATCCCGCAAACAACGGGCGCATTGCCATGCGCCCCTACGATAACATTCAGATCAAAACGGAAAACAAATACACATGACCACCATCGGAATCATCGGCGCGGGGACTATGGGAACCGGCATTGCGCTTTCCTCCGCGCTTGCGGGGTATGACGTGGTGCTCTACGATATTGCGGATGGTTTCCTGCAAATTGCTTACAAAAACATCGGCACGATGATGGACAAATCCATCGAACGCGGCAAGCTGACTCACGCCGATGCGAATGCCGCCGCTATTCGCATCCGAACGACGAGCCATTTCGATCATTTGAAGACCGCCGATCTCGTTATCGAAGCTGCCGTCGAAAAGCTCCAAACCAAGCAGGAGCTTTTTTCTAAATTAGATGAGATGTGCGGCAAAGAATGCATCTTCGCGAGCAATACCTCTTCCCTTGCGATAACAGCTATTGCCAGCGCAACAAAGCGACCATCCCGTGTACTCGGACTTCACTTTTTCAATCCCGCGCACATCATGAAGCTTGTCGAAATTATTCGCGGACAGGAAACGACGGATGATGTCCTGTACCGCGCAGAGGGTTATATCAAACAGATTGGCAAAGTTCCCGTTCTTGCGAAGGATACGCCAGGATTTATCGTCAATCGCGTGGCACGCAATTTTTATGGCGAAGCATTCCGCCTACTCGGCGATTCTATTGCATCGCACGGGCAAATTGACCGCATTATGAAGTCGAATGGATTTGCAATGGGGCCGTTCGAACTGATGGATTTAATAGGCATCGACGTGAATCTCGCAGTGACGGAATCAGTGTATCATCAATATTTCGATGAGCCGCGCTTCCGCCCGCATCTCGTGCAGCAAAAAATGGTCGAAGCCAACCGGCTCGGGAAAAAGACGGGGCGCGGGTTTTATGATTATTCACAACAATAATCCTATTTACGTGTCATCCTGAGCGGAGTTTTTCTTCGCATAGCGAAGAAAAACGTAGCGAAGGATCTGTATCTCAAAGTTTAACGAGCTATGAAAGAAGGTTACTATGTTTACATCATGTCCAGCTTCAAACGTGTCCTGTACATCGGCGTAACGAACGATCTCAACCGCCGAGTCTCCGAACATAAGAGTAAACAAATTCCCGGATTTACATCGAAATATAATGTGACGAGCCTCGTCTATTTCGAAGAATTTCACGAAATCTCGGAGGCCATTTCACGCGAGAAGGTATTGAAGGGATGGACGCGAGCTAAGAAGATTGCTCTTATCGAATCATTTAATCCTGAGTGGAAGGATTTTGCCACCTCGCAGGGGTAAGATTCTTCGCTGCGTAAAATCTCCGCTCCGCTACGATTTTACTTCGCTCAGAATGACACGGTGATGATTAAACAGGGACAATCTGAGCTAATTGATTTTTTGGATGGAATTCAGAAGCTTGCATTCTCGTTTAAGAAACTCAATCAACCAATACGTCAATGAATATTTTACTCGCACTACTACTAATGACAGCAACCGTATTTACTTCCACCGTCGATCTCAAACCGGGCGACAAAGCCCCCGCTTTCAACGCCGAAGCGACCGGTGGCTCGCATATTTCGCTTCACCATTATCTCGGGAAGTCGAACGTCGTCCTCTATTTTTACCCAGCGGACATGACGAGCGGCTGCACCGTCGAAGCCTGCACATTCCGTGATGAGATTGCAAAGTATAAGAATACGAATACCGTCGTGCTCGGCGTTTCGACCGATTCGCGTGAGATGCACCAGCAATTTACCGCGAAAGATAGTTTGAATTTCCCGTTGCTCGTCGATACGAGCCGCGCGATCTGCACTGCGTACGGGGTTCCGGTTGCGGATAACGGTCATGCCAAACGCTGGACCTTCCTCATCGGCAAGGATGGAAAAATTGCAAAGGTCTATCATAGCGTGGACGTGCGCGTTCACAGTGTCGAATTGCTAAAAGATATTGCAGAACTAAATGCGAAGTCTTAACCGGACCCTCGTCTTTCTGGCCCTTGCGGTCCCAGCTCTTGCTCAGCAGCCTAAGACCACTCCCGCCATCACCGCCCATGATGTGATGGAGCGCGAAAGCATTCTCGCCAGCGATTCGCTCGAAGGGCGACGCACCGGCGCGCCCGGCGCAGAGAAGGCAGCGCGGTATATCGCTTCGGAGTTCAAGCGCATCGGGCTTACCGCGTACAATCCCGTCATTGCGGAGATGCCGTATCATCCGAATTATTATCAGCCATTCGATTTCTCCGAACACGCGCTCGACACGACCAAACACG
The DNA here is from genome assembly GCA_003151825.1 of Ignavibacteriota bacterium. Lineage (GTDB taxonomy): Bacteria > Bacteroidota > Ignavibacteria > Palsa-1295 > Palsa-1295 > PALSA-1295. Next base: position 56,237 of record PLYO01000044.1, on the reverse strand, counting down.
GCAAAACTCAAGCCATGAATGTCGTTGGTTTTTTACAAGGTTCCGATCCCACGCTCGATTCGCAATTCGTCATCATTGGCGCGCACTACGATCATCTTGGCTATGGCGGGGCATTCGCGCTCGATACTGTCCATGCCATTCACTACGGCGCGGACGATAATGCCAGCGGCGTGACCGCGCTCCTGGAAATTGCGGAGAATATGGTTAACATGCCGCGACCCAAGCGGAGCATCGTTTTCATTTCCTTTTCCGGCGAAGAGGAAGGATTATTCGGCAGCGATTATTTTACCAATCATCCGATGGCGCCGCTTGCGAACGTGCAGGCCATGATTAACATGGACATGGTGGGCCGCATGAAAGACAGCACTTTAATTATCGAAGGAATTGGAACTTCGCCGGTCTTTCGATCGCTCGTCGATAGCGTGAATACTCCGCCAGAGTTTCATCTCAAATATTTCCAATCGGGCACCGGCCCCAGTGACCATGCGAAGTTTTATTCTAAGGATTTGGCCGTGCTCTTCCTTTTCACTGGCATTCACGAAGATTATCACAAAGCTACCGATACCAAGGATAAAATCAATGCGGATGGTGAAGTTAAGGTCGCAAGATATGTCGAGAACGTTCTGCTCGATCTCGCAAATCGTCCTGATAAAATCGCGTTCACGCGCGTCGCAAATGACACCGAGCAAAAAGCCGCATCGTTCGGCGTGTATGTTGGCGGCGTGCCGGATTACGGCTACGATGGCGACGGGCTCCGCATTTCTGAAATCCGCGATCATTCCCCTGCTCAAATTTGCGGACTTCTCGCCGGCGATGTTATCGTTCAATTCGATGAGATGATAATTCATAATATCTACGATTACACGAATGCGCTGGCCAAACACCAACCCGGCGACATCGTGCAAATGAAAGTGCAGCGTGATGGAAAATTGGTAATCGTGCCCGTCGTTTTGGGACGAAGAGCGAAGGAACATCAATAATGCATATTCTTTGCTGGAACGTCACCGGCACCCACGAAGCCGGCCGGCCGTTTTTCGATGAAGCAAACTAAATTTCGGATTTTGCTGGAGGCCGGTTTTTTTTTCGTAACTTTGTATGGTCAGATGTCGCTAAACTGTTCTGAGGAGCTGTTTCTGTTCGCTTGCTTCCCATGGTGGTTAGGCATGTCTGTGTTAAATCAATGAACCGAATATGTACCAAACCAAGAAAGTAAAAACACCTATGAAATCTATTTTTTCATCTCTTGCGGGGCTGGCCGTAGCGGCAACGATGCTCGCAGGCTGCACGGAACGCATTGGTGACTTCACCATGCTCACAACCAAGAACTACGATGCGAACGTCAAGTACAAAATGACCGGACGCATGACGGGCGAAGACATGCCGCTCATGATTCTTGTGATTCCGCTTGGCAAGCCGAACATGAAGACGGCAGCAGACCATGCCATCGAAGCTGGTAATGGCGTCTATCTCGCCAACGCCGTCGTCGAGACATCGTGGTGGAGTGCCATCTTTGTCAGTTCATCGGGCTACATCGTAACGGGCGATGTCTATGCGCCGGTTACGTCCGGTGACCTGATCAACCCGGCGATCGAGAAGTTCGATCTCCGGCATACAGAACACGGTCTTGCAATGGTCTCTGAAAAGACCGGATCCGAGATCAGTGTGCAGAGCTACTCAAGCATGACAAACTAAGTCGTATTAATTCGTGAAAAAGCCCGGTCTTTCCGGGCTTTTCATTTTTCCGCATCACCCACGGAACAGAGGCGACATGCAATTTTTGCAAATCTCTTCGAAAATACATTTCTTCGCACACGAAGTAACCATGAAAAGACTCTTCGCTTCCTTCACGGTATCGGCCGTATTTTTTAGCCTATTAGTTCTCATCGCTTCATGCGCCACGATCGTTAATGGCCAACATGATAGTGTGGGCAGACAGAATGTAACGGTAATCTCTTCACCATCCGATGCTGCTATTTCCATCGATGGAATTACTGGGGTTGGCCGTGTTCAACTTTCCGTCGCGCGCGGCGAAGAGCATCTCATCGAGGTAAAAAAAGATGGGTATAAGGCCGTCCACATTTCCACGGCAAGCGGTACGGTCGGATCGTACTTCGGAAATATCGCTTTACTCCCCTTTGGAATTATAGGAGAGTTGGTCGATCTGGCCACGGGCGCGGTATATTCCGTAAAGCCGGGTGAAGTGATTGTAGCATTAGAGAAGGGCGATGGAATCGATGAACGAGTGATTCCAGATACCGCTGCTCCCGGCATCCTTCTTGGAATGCTGGCTTCGGTTGCCATTCTCGTGCTTTGTCTCGTAATTTTCATCTAATGCGTATTCTCTGCTGGAACGTTAACGGCATTCGTGCCGCGCAAAAGAAGGGGTTTCTCGATTATCTGAAACGAGAAAGCCCCGATGTGCTATGCCTGCAAGAAACGAAGGCCATGCCGGAGCAATTGAGTGAAGACTTGCTGAACGTCGATGGATACACTTCCCATTTTGCAAGCGCGGAAAAAAAAGGTTACTCCGGCGTTGCCATCTACACACGCCCAAAACCCAAGCAGATCATTTCTGGCTCCTGCGCCACGCGATTCGATTGCGAAGGCCGTGTTATCGCTGCCGATTATGGCGATTTCATTCTCTACAACGTTTACTTCCCAAATGGAGGTCGCGGCCCGGAGCGCGTGCGCTACAAACTCGATTTTTACGATCACTTGCTCGAACAGTGGCAGGAACTTCGCTCCGATGGGCGCGAGCTAATCATCTGTGGCGATTTCAATACCGCGCATAAGGAGATCGATGTTGCGCGTCCGGCGGAATGGTCGAAGCAATCGGGATTTTTGCCGGAGGAACGCGCGTGGCTCGATAAGATCACGGACATGGGTTACATTGACGCATTCCGTGTCTATAATCAGGAACCTGAGCAGTACACATACTGGGATAATTTCCGCAACAACCGCGAGCGCAACATCGGCTGGCGCATTGATTTTTACATGGTCACCGAAGGCCTGATGCCCCGCGTCCGCAATGCAGCGATCTATCCCGACATCATGGGCAGCGATCATTGCCCGATCGAGTTAGTGCTGGTCTGAACCGCGATTAATGGGATTTTGGGAATAGGAAACTTTGATTACCTTACGTGTCATTCTGAACGTAGCAAATCGGAGCGGAGCGACGATTTGCGAAGTGAAGAATCTTTTCGGTATGAGACACGAGAAACTGCCTCTTACAATTTGAAGTTATATCGACATGCTCGAAATGCACCAAATCATGACGATTCCTCCCGATCATATTCTTCACCTTAAGGTGCCGAAAGTGCCAAAAGGCGAAGAGGTGGAAGTTTTTGTCATTTCAAAAAAAAATTCCGCGAACGATGCTGCAAAATTAGCCCTGATTGCTCGTGCAGCGAATGACCCTCTTTACTTGAGCGATATGGATGAAATCGCGCGTGATTTTGCGGGTGTGGATTCCGAACACATCTGATATGGATTACCGCTGGCATGTCTTTCTGGCTAATCTTGATCCTGTCGTTGGTTCTGAGCAAGGCAAGACTCGCCCAGTCCTCGTAATCAGCGAAGAGAAAATTAATCAGTCTCTTTCGATTCTCAATGTGCTCCCAATAACTTCGCGGAAGGAAAACCGCTTCGTTTATCCGAATGAAGTATTATTGAAAGCTGGCACAGCGGGATTAGACCGTGAGTCTATCGTTCTGTGTCAGCAAATTCGTACCCTCGATAAGAAGCGGCTCATCAAACATCTCGGAAGCATCCCCGAAGATACAGTTCAGTTCGAAATTTTAGAAGCTCTGAGCTTTCAATTGGGAATGAAATAACCGAAGGCCTGATGCCCCGCTCCACCGCAATGCCGCGATCTATCCCGACATCATGGGCAGCGATCACTGCCCGATGGAGCTGGTTATTGTCTGAACCGTATAGTTCGTCCGTGGTGTTTATGAATTATGCAAACATCGTCAGTAACATTACGAGTACCGGTATCTATCTCCGAAGCAGACGCCGAGCTGCTCTTGGCGGTTAAATTATTCGAAACGAATAAGCTCTCGCTGGGTCAGGCTGCGGAACTCTCCGGTTATTCCTATCGGGCATTTCTTGAAGTGCTTCGTAAAAATAAAATACCGGTCGTGAATTATCCGGCATCGGAACTTGAAAAAGAGTTAGGAGCATGGAACCCGCAATAGTAAGCGATGCCTCTTGCCTGATTGGATTGAGTAATATTGGCAAGTTAGACATTCTTTCCAAGCTTTATTCAAAAATCATTATTCCTCCAGCCGTCGAACGAGAATATGGAGGCCGCGTCCCATTCACCGAAGTCGTCGCGCCATCGGATAACGATCTTGTACGATCCCTCGGATTATTGTTGGGCGCAGGAGAATCGGAAGCCATCGCCTTGGCAATGGAATTAACCGCAGCCATCATTCTCGATGATAAGAAAGCGCGAACGGTCGCGGAAGGAATGGGACTTCATCCCGTCGGGACCGTTGGAATTCTTCTCCTCGCAAAACGCGAGCGCCTCATCCAATCCCTCACGCAAACTATCGGCGAATTAGAGCAGAACGGTTTTTACATTAACGGCAGTGTGAAACAGCAAGCAATAAGACTTGCTGGAGAATAGTTACCTGCCACAATCTATCCCGACATCATGGGCAGCGATCACTGCCCGATCGAGCTGGTGCTGGCGTAATTTATCGCTCCACAACGAATTTCGTTTCCTGCTCGATACCACCCGCATTCAGGCGGCACAAATAAATTCCCGCAGCAAGCTTGCTGGCATCGAGTTGAATTTCGTGCTGGCCGGCTTCTTGGAACTCTTCATCGAGCGGTTTTGCTACGACGCGTCCGAGGGGATCGATGATTGTGATAGAAATGGAACCATCTAAGGGTAAACTATAATGAATAGTGGAAAAAGACGAAAAAGGATTGGGAGCTATTGCTACGTCTCTCCCTTGGTAAGGCGCTGCAATTCCTACTAAAGAGTTCGAGAAATTTGCAACAAAAACTCCCCGATTTGCTGTCGGAGCATAAATTTTGGAATCCGCAATCACCAACGAACCGACTTCTGTGCTGTCTGTCAGACCATAGTTTTGCGCGCTCCAACTAATCCCCTCATCTGACGATATAAATACACCTGATGGCGTAGTAACGATAAAAGTCTTACCTTCCACAATAATGGAGCCGATTGGTGTCGGGATTGTGGTAAATTGTTGCCAGTTCTCTCCATAATCAACCGAACGGAAAAGAGTCCCGCTTATGTGGAGCTGATTGACGACGGCATATACAGTTGATCCCTCCGCATAAATCGCGAAAGCTCCAGCCACGGCTCCCGTGCCAATAGGAGTCCACGTCGATCCTTGATCGAAAGATCGATAGAAACCTTCAGGCCCAGTAGCATAAACCACGCCAGCGCCCATTTGGAGACACGCGGCATAACTAAAATTTCCAGGAAGTCCACTGCAATATGACCATGTGTTTCCAGCATCCGTAGAAATTTGAGGTAGATCGCACCCTGCGTAAATTGTATCCCCAACAGCAGCCAGCGCAAGCACCTCCTGGCCAAATCCAAAATCGATGTTTGTCATATTCCATGAGTTCCCATCATCTGTCGATCGGAATAGATGAGGACCAGACACATCCTGTGCCGCCAAATACAGACCAGAAGAAGAGCTCACCAGCCGTTGGTCATAATGATCAGAAACCCCGCTCAGCGCCGTCCATGAATTTCCTTCATCTTGCGTGCGAAATATTCCAGATGCATTAGTAGGAACAAAGATCGTATCTGCAACCGCAGAAAGAGTGATTGCCCCATAAACATAAATTCCAATATTCCGCATCAACCAGGATGCTCCACCATCCGTCGAGCGCACTGTGCCACCCGATCCAGTAGCAAGAAATATAGTTTGACCATTTGCGTAAACACCCAAAATATCTCCATATGAGAAAGCCGGTTGAATGTCTATCCACGATTTCCCATGATCGCTGGACATGTATAACGTCTCCATTACATCAATAACATAAAGCGTTGAATCGGTTGTCATTAATGAAGAAATACCAGGATAAGATTCAATCGGGGTGGAATAAGTCCACGTCAGGCCATCATCAGTTGAGACAAAAATATATTGCGATAGGGTATAGTTGTTCTGAGCTTCTGCGCCTCCGGCAGCATAGATTGCCGATGAAGATTGAACCATTGCTTGGATGCCCGAATCCTTTGTAATCCCAGGAACCTCCGTCCAAGTATTTCCGGTATCCGTCGATCGGTAGATCCCCGCGGCGGTTCCCGCAATGATGCTCGTCTCAGTGATTACAATCGCTTGCACATACACACCAGCTAAAGTGCTGGCTGAAATAGTATTCCAGGAATCTCCGCTATTTGTGGAGCGAATTATTTCATCACCTTGGGCAATAACCATTGAACCGTTAGCGGCCACGCAGCTAAACGATCCAGTGGCGACAGCCTTCCACGTCATTCCATCATCTCCTGAGCGGTATATCCCTCCGCCGTTACCGAGACCAAAAATCATAGAGTCTCCAACTACAAAAGGGCCAATAGGCGCAGCGACTACTTGCCACGAATCACCATTATTGGTTGAGCGATACGTCCCTGTCTCTGCCCAAGCGAGGACTATACTGTCTTTCATCACAAAACCGGAGACAGACCCTCCGCACGGGCCATTTGTCGGTTGCCATTGAAGATTTTGAGCAAAGTTAACCCCTGGCAGCATGGTCATTACGATTAATCCGAGAAGTAGACGCGATCTCATATTAAACGAGAACCAATCTCCCTCGAAAAAGAAGCCCTAATTCATCACTGGCAGCTTCATCTTCTTCGCATCGAACATCTCGGCTTCCGGGTGGTCTTCGCAGTATCAATACCTCGCCACTAAACTTTCGACCGGGATATTGAGCTTTTCGTGAAGTGTGCGGATCATGTCGAGTGTTAGCTTTCGTTTTCCGCGCATAATTTCGGATGCACGGCTTCGGTAACCGAGCACACGTCCGAGATCGGATGGCTTCAGGCCTAATTGATCCATCCGGAATTTAATCGCATCGATGGGATGCGGCGGCGTGATCGGATAGCGCTCCGCTTCATACCGCTCGATAAGCATAGCGAGCACATCGAGTTCATCCGCTTCTGGTGAGCCTGCGCGAAGTTTGGTCTGCATCAGCCGGTAAGCCGTTGCCAGCGCCTTATCGTATTGTTTTTCGTTTCGAATCGGTCTTAACATAGTGTATCTCCCTCACGTCAAGTTTATCGTATTCCTGATGAGTTCCCACCCATACGATAAAAATAATTTGGAGTCTAAATTCAATATCCACGACTAACCGAAAGGTGTTGCCATGAATGTTGAACACGACCCGCTTGTCTGAAATAATCGAAGCGTTTCCAAATTGGAGCTTCAATTCATTGGGTGAATTCCAAGATGCTTTCATTGCCTCGTCGAACCACGATTTCAACGGCTGCTCCGCTGACGGATGCTGTTTCCAAAAGAGCTTGAGCGTCCGTTTTGAAATAATCCGCATTATCTATTCAACTATAACACCCGCAACAGAGGATTTGTTACCAATACGGTAACATTAGTTGTTTGCCCATTAATTCATCACCGGCAGCTTCATCTTCTTCGCATCGAACATTTTGGCTTCGGGGTGGTCGAGATAATGCAGCACTTCTTCCCACGAGCCGTGAAAGATAGCCATGGGTCGGTCGTTCAGCTTGCGTTTTAGGCCGAGCGGGGTTTCGTCGTCGAGGAACACATCGTCTTCGTTGAGCACGTTCGGCGGAAGCAAAAGCAGATCGGAAACCACCCCCTGCCCCCTCCTTGAAAAGGAGGGGGTGTTTTGAGATGAACTTGAAAAGGAGGGGCTGTTTTTGAAATGGTTTTCGAAGCATTGGCCGGAAAGAAGTCCCGTAACAGTCACATCGGGGCCGTATAATTTATTTACGACGACTTCCAGATCAACATCAAGATTGGGAATGCTTTCGAGCAGCGGAACAATGTCTCTTCGCATAAATCCGCTTGGAAGCGTTGCCGTTGCAAGAGTTAGCCGACGAGATTCGGCAAGAAAATGCGCCTTTTTCAGCGTTCCTACTTCCCTTCTCGTCTCTTCGATAAAATCGCGTACCATTCCCACTCCGTTTTCAAGCTGCGGGAAGCCATCGTACCATTCTTCCGGCGGCGTTTCCATTTCCGCGACGAGGAACCACTCGTCCGAAAGATAGAGCCAGTTCATGCCCCGCTCTTTCCTGAATTTCTTTTGCAGATCGAAAATATATTCGATCATTTTCCTGGCGTAGGCTTTATCGACTTGCTTTAGCTCAGTGAGCGTACCGCGATGGCTTGTTAACCCAACAGGAACGATAGCCATTGTTTGCACCGCCGGCCCAAGCGCGTAAATATCCTCAATGGTTTTTGCAAGACTTGCGCCATCGTTGATGCCGGGGCAGAGGACGATCTGCGTGTGCATCCAAATGTCGTTCTCGGCGAGATAGCGGAGCTTGTCGAGAATGTGGTCGTCCTTTCGAAGGCGCATCAGCTTGGTGCGAACTTCGAGATCGGTCGAGTGTACGCTGACGTATTGCGGCATCAATCGTTGCCGCACGATGCGTTCCAACCCATGCGGCCCGACGTTCGTCATCGTATTAAAATTCCCGTAGAGATGGCTGAAGCGGTAATCGCCATCACGGAAATATAGCGCCTTGCGTAATCCTTGGGGGTTTTGATCGACGAAGCAAAACACACAATCGTTACCACAGGCCGTCATCTTCATGGGTTGGACGGTGAAACCAAGCTCGTCGTCGTGATCTTTCTCAATTTCGAGAATCGTGTGAGCGCCGCTGAGATATAGCTCAATTTCAAGGGTCTCGCCTGGCGTGTGGAACTTAAAATCCAGCTCGTCGTGGATCGGCTCGCCATTCATGGTGAGTAGTTCATCGCCCGCGCGAATGCCAAGCTCGTCGGCAATCGTTCCGGGTTCGACGGATGTGATGCGGATGCTCATGTCTGTGTAGCCGTGACTTTTGTAGCCGTGACCTTCAGGTCACGGTGTGAATCGCTCTGCGACCGTGACCTGAAGGTCACGGCTACGTTTATGACACCGATCACTGCCAACGGCAGCAGAAACGGATCGACTTTCAAGATGCGGTGACGCGATTGAACGAAAAAAATCGCGGAAATGAGCGTGGAATAAAAGAATACGACGAGGAGAAGCGAGCGGAGTTTATTATCGTGAATGCAATATAAACCGTAAAGTCCAAACGCAAGCATGAGCGCACCAGCAATGCGAAACGTCGTTGCCATCCCCTGATATTGATAATGGTATTGTTCCCCCATGATCGGCCGTCCAAACCAGTGATACCAGATTTTCTTGAGATCAAGCATCATCACTTCCGATGGATGAGCGAATATCCATTCTTCCGCCATTTGGAAACGAAAATGGTCGAGATCGATGGCGTCGTGCATGTTTGCATACGCGGAAATCTCGTCGAAATCTTTTTTGCTTTCATCCGTTGGTGGATTCTCGCTGAATTCTCCGGTCGCAACCGGATTATTTCCCTCGAACAAATTCATTCCCGAATTTGTGCTCACGAGCACGAACTTATGGAACGTCCAGTAATTGCGGAGCGTCCACGGGGTTGCAATCGCGAAGGTCACGAGCGCAGTAACGGCAATTCCCATCCATGTTCGTTTTTTGAAAGTACGCGATTTCCGCCAACTCAAAATAATGAGCCACACCGCAAAAAGCACCGCGCCCAACAGAATATCGGGACGCAAGAGAAGCTGCAAGCCGATGAGAATGCCTAACTGGAACCATCTGTTCCGCGATGGGAACTTTGAAACGACATAGAGCCGATCGACCGTGAGCGCAAGCAGAAGAAGATTCAGCGAATTCGGTTCGAGAGTGTAAGAGAGAATCCAAAAGGGGATATAAAAACTAAGTGCGGCAAAAATCAGGAGCGTAACGCCGCGCGTAGTAAATCTTCGAAAAAAAAGATAAAGCACAAAACACGCGGCCTGCAAAAAAACGAGATTCATCACCTGAATGCCCCGCTCGCCCAGACCAAAATAAAGAAAGGGAACTTGCAGATACGTATAAAGAGGAGTGACGTAGCTCGTCGGGCCAACGTGCTGGGTTAAGGGGTATTCAAAGACGAAACCCTTACCCGCAACGATATTCTTTGCAACAAGATACGGTTCGCCATAAATGCCGGGCGGGCGGAGTTCCAGAAGCTGCAAAAGGAGAGCTACGATCACAATGGCGAGCAGTATTCGCCGCTCGCCGAAGCGATTTATCACACGCATTATTCGGCTCATCGCAGTATGGGCAATAATACGTTCTCCCGGCGCTCGGCAAGGATTTCGAGTGGCTCGGCAACGGCTATATCGCCGGAAATTTCCAGCAGCCTTGTGCGAATTAGTTCCGCTCCCGAAGGAATACTCCCCGTGAGCCGCGAGCGCACGTAATTTTCGCTGTATCCTTCCCCACTCTTCTCGATCAGCACAGTGACTTCCCTTCCCATTTGCGATTCGTAAAATGCGCGGCGCTTCTTTTCCGAAATGGCGCGCAACAATCTATTGCGCTCGCGGCGCACGTGAACGGGAACTGAATCTTTCATTGCGGACGCTTTCGTTCCCGGTCGCTCGCTGTAGGTGAACACATGCAAATACGATACCTCCAGCGATCGAATGAAGTCGCACGTTTCAAAAAAATCTTCGTCCGTCTCGCCCGGAAATCCGACAATCACATCCGCGCCGATGCAGGCATTCGGCATGGCGGTTTTTATTCGTTCCACCCGCGCGCGATACGCCGCAGAATTATAGCGCCGCTGCATGAGCCGCAATATCTTATCCGAACCAGATTGCATCGGAATATGAAAATGCGGGCAGAATTTATCGGAAGAAGCAACAAGATCGATTATAGAATCTGTCAGAAGATTTGGCTCGATGGAACTAATGCGAATGCGGGCGGGAATTTCCGAATCGCGTTCCATCGCAACGGCGAGATCGTAAAAGCTTGTGCCAGACTTTCGCCCGAAATCGCCGACGTTTACGCCGGAGAGCACGATCTCGTGAAATCCTTCTTCACACAGCATTCTCGCGCGATGAAGAATTTCTTCAATCTCCGCCGAACGCGATGCGCCGCGCGCTTCGGGAATGGTACAGAACGAGCAGCTATAATCGCAGCCATCCTGAACTTTGAGGAATGCGCGAGTGCGTTCATCCGAAACGCTCGTTGCGCCGAAATGGAAATCGGTGGCGTCTTCGATTTCCGAAGAAAAGATTTGCGGGCCGAGGGATTTATCGAACGTTCCCGCAAACTTCAGAACATCGAACTTCTCGCTTGCGCCGAGCACGAGATCGACTCCTTCGATGCTCGCAATTTCCTCCGGACGAAGCTGCGCATAACAGCCGGTTACGATAATATACGCATTGGGAGACTGGCACACGACGCGGCGAATAATCTGGCGGCATTCCTTCTCCGCATTTTCCGTAACCGAGCAGGTGTTCAGCAGGAACACATCCGTTTCCTCGCCAAACGGGACGGCGAGAAAGCCGCGCTTTGCAAACGACGCCGCCAGCGACCCACTCTCGGCGTAATTGAGCTTGCACCCCAGCGTGTGGACCGAAACGCGCGGCGCAGTGGTGGGATTGCTGTTTGGTGGCGGCATGAAGCTCCGGGAACGCCTTCGGTGCGGAAAATGTGCCAGAATACCACCCTAACGATTCCCTCGCAATTGAAACGTAATTCGAATGTTCCGTAATAGAAAGGGGTTTTCCCGATTGCGAATAATGACAGATTCATCCTACCAAAAACTCATACGGCATTCCTTGCTATGGACGAGCCTTTCCACCGCAGCCGTGCTTTCCTCGTGCACCGGTTCGAATTCTTCGTCGTATAATTCGAATATCGTGAGCGATGTGCAGGAGTTCGACGTGGCCGGCGTCCACGTTCTGATGCGCCAATCGACTGCGGCGCCGGTGGTTAGCGCGGTGCTTTTCATCCGTGGCGGCGAGTGCGCCGCGCCGCCGGATGAACCGATCTCCACGGAATACTTTACGATGAGCATTGTGGCAGGCAGCGGGAGCCAGCGCATCGGCAAAGCGCATTTCCGGCGCAAAATGCTGAGCATGGGCACCGGTATCTCCGGCGAAAACGGCCGAGATTATTCCGCCCTCAGCATGCAATGCACCCGTGAGAATTTTGACACTTCGTGGGCTTATTTTACCGACATCATGCTGCGGCCGGCCTTCGATACGGTAGAATTCGAAAATGCGAAGCACAACGTCTATTTAGGCATTAATTCGCGCCAGAGCGATCCCGATGGTTATTCCCGCATCGAGATCGATTCGATTTATTATGCGGGGCATCCGTATGGAAGAATGATGACGAAGCCGGACGTCGATAGCCTCTCGATTCCGCTGATGCAGAAGCGGTTTCGCGCGTTGATGGTCAAGTCGCGCTTTCTGCTTTCGGTGGTTGGCAATATCTCCCGGCAAGAATTGACGGAGAAGATCAAAGCTTCGATCGCCGGCCTTCCGGAAGGAAGCTACACGGCGGTCCCAATCGGTCCGCCCGCAAAAGCATTCTCGCCGGGCGCGAATTTTCCACCGTTCGATCGAAAGCTCCCGACGGATTATGTCGTGGGCTATTATCTCATTCCGTCCAAAGGCGATTCGGATTATTATCCGTATCTCCGTTTAAGAAATTTCTTTGGCGGATTTGTTTTCAATCATATTCGCGTCGAACATAACTTAGCATACGCTCCCAATGTGGATGACCGCGATGGCGCCACTTCCGTTGGCACGATTACCTTCCAGACACCTTATGTCGATAGCGCCATTCGGCTTGTGTACGCGGATGTCGATTTTTTTCAAGAGCATCTAATCAATGAATCGGCGATTCGCGAGGGTGTCGCGGGGTGGGCCACGCGCAACTACCTGAATGCGGAGACGAGTGCGCAGCAAGCCATTAATCTCGGTCAGGCGGATCTCACAACCGGCGATTGGCACAATGCCTTCTTAAGTTACGATAAGCTTGCCGGCGTCACGCCGGAGCAGCTCCATCAGGCCGCGAATAAATATCTGCGGAATTTCAATTGGGTCGTCGTCGGAGATACGACGGGCATCGACAAGGCGCTGCTGGAATCGAGATGAAACTATGCACCGATCAATTCATAAATGGCAATTCGATTTCCTTCCGGGTCGCGGAATTGAGCCATGCGGTATGGCTCGCCGGTATCGAGCTGCTTATCGAAGAAAACGCAGCCTTTGGCTTCTAAATGTTTCATGGTTTCGATCAAATCTTCAACTTGAAATTGCAACGAGAGCCGGGAGTTTTCCGCCGGCGCAAGACTCTTTTTTTCCAAAATCGAAAGCATAATCCCGCCCGCATTCAGCCAGCCATAGCGATGATCCGGTTCCAGCACAATTGGTTCCAAGCCGATGACCTCCTGGTAGAACGTTACCATGCGATCCCAATCTTCGACCTGCAAGCTAATGAGATTCAAATTCATAATAAATCTTTGAAAAAAAGGGCTGCCATTTGGCAGCCCCTAACGTTGAAAGTTACTATTTATTGCGCGGGTGGTGCGGCATTGGCGGCGGTGGTGGTGGTGGCATGCCCGGGGGAAATCCACCCGGTGGCATCGGAGGCACCATCCTACCCGGCGCACCCTGCATTCCCGGCGGGAGCGGATCCGGCACTTTGTTCGAAATCGGCGGAATCGAGCGCAGGTACATGTACATGCTTGCCAAATCGGCATCGGTCATCTGCCCTAACCAATTCCACGGCATGGGTGGCAGGATTGTGCGGCCCGTGCCTTGGTGCTTGCCGGTTCGAAGCGAGCTTACAAATTGGTCTTGCGTCCACGCGCCAATGCCCGTGGCGGAGTCCGGCGTGAGGTTGGCCGTGAAGCTTACTCCCCACGGGCCGCTCCAGGCCGTCATGGTCATGCTGCCGGCAGCCATCCAGGGAGGCATAAGCATTGCGGGGCCGGGAATCATCATCCCGGCGGGATGGCCGGAGAGCATTTTCGTCATATCCGGCGCTGGGCCTTGCGGGCCCATCGTCCAGGGCGTGTGGCAATCGTTGCAGCCCGTGGTAGTAATAATATATTTCCCTCGATCAACCGTGGGCATAGCCGAAGCGGAGCTCGTCGAGTCCATCCCGGGTGCGCCTCCGTTTTTGGGAGCACATCCGGCAAGGAAAACAGAAAGAGCAATTGCCGCTAACCCGCCATAAAATGGCGCGCGATGCGGCATAGTTTGGATGTTCATCATGTTCGTTAGAAATTAGTTAATTACAATCCGATGTTGAAAAGAATACCGACAATTAAAATACAAATATAACACTTTTTCCGGTGGCTGCCGCCAAAAAACGAATATCGTAAAAAACAATATCATCGGGCCGCCTCATCTTTTTCGTAAATTACACTCCTAAATTAACCATTTCATGGTTCTTGCGGAAGTTTTCCTCGTTCTGATCCTCGTTCTATTGAATGGCTTTTTCGTCACGGCTGAATATGCCGCCGTGAAACTGCGCGTGGGCCAAATTGAGGATCTCATCCAGCAGAAGGACGCTCGGGCACTCGCCGCAAAACGGGTGCAAGACAATATCGACTCGTTCCTTTCCGCCACGCAAGTCGGCATCACGTTAGCAAGCCTCGCCTTAGGCTGGATCGGCGAGCCACTCATGTTCAGCTTGCTCGATCCGCTCTTCCATCTCTTCACAGTTTCGCCGCCCGTCGCGTCGTCGATCAGCTTTGCGATGGGATTTCTCATTCTGACCGGGCTGCACATCGTCATCGGCGAGCAGGTGCCAAAAGTGCTTGCGATTAATTTCGAGACCGAAGTCGCGCTTGCGACGGCCAAGCCGCTCACGATTTATTACCGTATTTTTCAGCCGCTAATATGGACGCTGAACAAAATCGTCAACCTCGCGCTACACGTCTTTGGACTGCCGAAGGCGTCCGAGGAAGCCGGCCACACGCGCGAAGAGTTGATGGGAGTCATTCTCGAAAGTACCAAAAAAGGGATTGTGGAGCGCCGCGAGAGCACCATGATCGAATCGCTCTTCGATTTCCGCGAGACGGTCGTGCGAGAGATTATGGTCCATCGGTCGGAAGTGATTGCGCTCGATCTCGATCTCGAACCGCGGGAAATTCTTCGCATCATCCAGGATGAGGGATATTCCCGCCTGCCGGTCTTTCACAATTCACTGGATGAAATCGCGGGCGTGCTGCATGTTAAAAATCTGTTGCCATTCATCTCGCAGCTCGAACGCATGAGTGTGCCGAGCCACGAAAGTGAAAAGGACTTTTTCGCACTGCTTCAGCGCGCGATTCGGCCCGCACTGTTCGTCAGCGAAACGCAGCCCATCTCGGACCTGCTTGTGCAGTTCCAAAAAAATCGCGTTCACATGGGCGTCGTCGTGAGCGAGCACGGCGGAGTCGAAGGAATTGTGACGCTCGAAGATATTTTGGAAGAATTAGTCGGCGAGATTCGCGATGAGTCCGATGTTGGCGAAACGCCGGACGTAATCGAATCGGGCAACGCCATCTTTGTCGATCCCACGATGAGCATTGCGGATTTCAACACTCACTTCGAAAACCGGCTTCCGGCCCTCGAAGAAAGCGGCGATTACCAAACGCTTTCCGGCTACGTCCAAAAACAGGCGGGACACATTCCAAATATCGGCGAAACAATCGAGGCCGACGGACTCCGCTTCACCATCACCCGCAAAAAGCGGCATAAGCTGGAGCAAATTAAAATTGAACCCCTAACGTAGGGGCCGGATGCAGCCGTCCGGTTAATAAAAAATGATTCCTGATTCAACCATCACCACACGCCGTGCCAAACCGGAACGCGGCGACCGGCTCGAACTTACGACCGATTCGCTTGCATTCGAGGGAAAAGCAGTCGCTCGGCGCGAGGATGGATACGTCGTCTTCGTCGAAGGCGCTCTCGCGCAGGAACGCATCATCGGCGAGATTAAAAAAGCAAAGTCCAATTTCGCGGAAGCGAGGCTGGTTGAAATTCTCGAAGCGGGACCCGACCGCCGCACGCCGATCTGTCCATATTTTGGGATTTGCGGCGGATGCTCGCTGCAACATATGAATTATGATGCGCAGCTCTATTGGAAAAAACGACAGGTGATCGACTTATTCGAGCGCGTTGGGAAAATTCCGAATCCACCCGTTCGGGATGTGCTCGCGGCGCCGAATGAATTTTATTACCGCAACAAAATGGAATTTTCTTTTTCGGATCAGCGCTGGCTCACCGAGGAAGAAATCGCAAGCGGCGATGTGCAGGATCGCTTCGCGCTCGGACTTCACGTCCGCGAGCGCTTCGATCGCGTGATCGACACGGAAGTGTGCTTTCTTCCCAAGCCGATTGTGAAGGATATTCTTGATTTCACTCGCCAATTCACGATTGAAAATCATATTGGGGTTTATTCCGATCAAACTCCAACTATTATAGATGACGTGCCACCAAAAATCGCCAATCTTCTGAGATTTCTCGTGGTCAAGACCAGTCATGCGACCGGCGAAATCATGGTCAATCTCGTTACCAGCCGCGAAGAGCCGGAAGTGATGATACAATATTCGAAAGAATTAGTCGAAAAGATTCCCGCCGTTACGACGGTCGTCAACAACATCAACACACGTCGCGCGCAGGTGGCTGTTGGCGATTACGAAATCGTGTATCATGGGGATGGCACCATCCGCGATAAAATTGGCGCGAACGAATTCCGTATTTCCGCCAATAGCTTTTTTCAGGCCAATACGCCGCAGGCCGAGCGGCTTTATAGCATTGCCGCCGAATTCGCCGAACTTAAACCGAATGACCTTCTCTGGGATTTATATTGCGGAACAGGAACGATCTCGCTATTCGTCGCGGACAAAGTTAAAAATGTATTGGGCATAGAACTTGTCGAATCTGCCGTCATCGATGCTCGCGCAAATGCAAAAGCAAATGGTATTTCAAATGCCGAATTTATCAAGAGCGATCTCCGGCGAGCGCTCATCACTCCCGATTTTCTCGCCGCTCACACGAAACCGGATGTAATGACTATCGATCCCCCGCGCAACGGAATGCACCCCGATGTTATCCGCGAAGTGCTGAAACTTGCGCCCGAACGCATCGCCTACATTAGCTGCAATCCCGCCACACAAGCCCGCGATATTGCGCTGCTATCGGAGGGTTACGAGCTTCTGGAATTACAGCCCGTCGATATGTTCCCGCAGACGTATCACATCGAATGCGTAGCAAAACTCCGATACATATAGTTGTGTTTTGTAAAAATTGATATGACTCCTTTTGAAATCGCCAACTCCCGCAACGCCGAGCTGAACGCCTTCCTCGAAATCTTCGAGGAAGATCGCTTCCCCGCTCACGATGGCCCGCTCTCCGGAATGAGGGTTGCCCTCAAGGATGTGCTTGCCCTCAAGGGCGCGCGGCTTACGTGCGGATCGAGATTTCTTGAACACTTCGAATCGCTCTATACTGCAACGTGCGTCCAGCGCCTGATCGATGCCGGCGCGCGAATCGTCGGCAAAACGAACATGGACGAATTTGCCATGGGGTCTTCGAATGAGACTTCGTACTTTGGCCCGGTGCGCAATCCGTGGGACACATCGCGCGTGCCGGGCGGATCGAGTGGCGGCAGCGCGGTTGCCGCCGCGATTGGCGCGTGCGATGTCGCACTTGGCACGGATACGGGCGGCTCGATACGCCAGCCAGCCGCATTTTGCGGCGTCATTGGGATGAAGCCCACGTATGGCCGCATTTCGCGCTACGGTCTTACGGCATTCGCTTCTTCTTTCGATACGGTCGGCACGTTTTCGCGCACGCTGGAAGATGCGGCGCGCGCGCTTGAGGTTATGTCCGGATTCGATGAGATGGATTCTACCAGTGCGCATATGCCGGTCGGGAATTATTCAGAAGCACTGCAAAGAGATGTGAAAGGATTGAAGATCGGAATTCCACGAGAGTATTATGGTGAGGGAATCGAGCCGGATGTTCGGAGATTAGTGGAAGAATCGAAAGAGACACTTCGTCGAGCGGGATGCGAGATCGTCGACGTCTCGCTGCCTCACTCGAAATATTGCGTAGCCGATTATTATATCCTTACTACTGCGGAAGCATCGAGCAATCTCGCGCGATTCGATGGCATCCGCTATGGCCGCCGCTCTTCAATTACGAATTACGAATTACGAATTACGAATGAAATTACTACTTCGAATATCCACAACTCATTGGAAGAGACGTATCGCCATTCGCGCTCGGAAGGATTTGGGCGCGAGGTGAAGCGGAGAATCATGCTTGGGACTTACGTACTATCCTCCGGTTATTACGATGCATACTACGCCCGCGCGCAAAAGGTGCGAAGGCTTATCGCGGAAGATTTTGTAAACGTATTCCTATCCTGCGACGCGCTTCTCACTCCGACCACTCCAACGACCGCATTCAAACTCGGCGAAAAAGTGAGCGACCCGCTTGCCATGTATTTGAACGACATCTTTACCGTCAGCGCCAATCTCGCCGGCGTGCCAGCCATGAGTGTGCCGGCGGGATTAGATGGGAAGGGATTGCCCGTTGGCGCACAACTCATCGCACGGCATTTCGATGAAGAAACACTTTTTGCACTGGCAAAGGAAATAATGCAGAACCTGGATTACCCTAAAAAATGAACTTTCACGATATTCGTGTGACTCACTTGAAAAATCGGGTGGCCAGCGGTAATGACAATCCATCCACTATTCCCAACAAGGCCTTTGTGCTGCACATCGCGGATCATGTTTTCGAGCGTCTCATCGAAACTCATGACGGACTCAAGTTTGAGCGGAACCACGCCGTGAAAAAAGGCCATGCGCCGCAGCGCCACTTCCTCGGTGGACATTCCAACCACTAACTTCGAGAACCGGTACTTCGCCACAAAGCGCGCGCTGCGACCAGAGAGCGTCGCGCAAATAATCGCTTGCGCGTCCACTTCTTCCGCAAGAACGCACGCGGCGCGGGCGACGGAATCCGTGGCATATTCCGCTTCATCGTGAGGCAAAACAAAATCACGCTCAACGCGCACATAGCCACTACGCTCCGCCGCGAGCACGATCTCGCGCATCGTGGTAACGGACTCGACGGGATATGCACCGGCGCTTGTTTCCGCCGAGAGCATCACACAGTCCGAGCCATCGAACACTGCGTTTGCCACATCGCTCGCCTCCGCGCGCGTGGGGCGAGGATGCACGATCATGGACTCCAGCATCTGCGTGGCGGTGATGACAGGAATGCCACGCGCATTCGCCAGATCGACGATACGCTTTTGAATCGGCGGGACACGTTCGAGCGGCATTTCGACGCCCAAATCCCCGCGCGCGACCATAATCATGTCGGTCTCCGTGAGAATGTCTTTAATGTTTTCGACTGCTTCCGGCTTTTCGATTTTCGCGATAATAGGAGTCGAGGTATCTCCAAGTTCGGCTCTGAGAAACTGCCGAAGATCGCGAATGTCCTCGGCGCGGCGCACGAAACTAAGCGCCAGCGCATCGACGCCGACGGTTTGAAGCGCAAAGCGAGCAATCTCTTTATCGTGATCGGTAAGCGTCGGAATGCGCAAAATGGTCGCGGGAAAATTGATTCCCTTATGACTTTTTAAAATCCCTCCGGTCTTGACCGTAGCGAGAATCTCCGTGCTGGAAACGATCGACTTCACGACTAACTCCAGCGTACCGTCGTCGAGCAAGACAGGATGGCCATGACGAACATCGACGCCGAGGTAAGGATAGCCGGTGGTAATGCGCTTCGCCGTCGTAACGGATTCGGGATCATAAACAAGCGTTACATCGCTCCCTGGAACCAGGAATACGCCATTCGGGTCGGCTACATCGCCGGTTCGAATTTTGGGACCGGGAAGATCGGCGAAAATCGCAATGTACTCACCAAGCCGATCCGCGACGGTGCGGACTCTCCTTGCAATGTCAAGGTGTGTCTCGAAGGTGGAATGCGAAAAATTCAGCCGCGCGATGTCCATCCCCGCGAGAACGAGCTTTTCGATAATTTCTTCGCTCGCGCTCGACGGGCCTAACGTGGCGATGATTTTCGTTTTCGGTTGCAGCACGCGGTAATTACGAATTACGAATTACAAATTACGAATAACGAGGAAGCAACGCGCGCCGGCGAGCGACTTCGTAATTCGTAATTCGTAATTCGTAATTTTAAAAAGTGGGCGATACGGGATTCGAACCTGTGACCTCTTCCATGTCAAGGAAGCGCGCTAACCAACTGCGCCAATCGCCCTGCGCGCGCACCAATGGTGCGCTTTTTTATGCGCCGCGATAACAGAACGCACTCCGCTCGCGGTTCCACTAAACCGGATGAGTGATATGGGACTGCTGCGACGCATGGGGCTTAATGTATACTTAACGATCGAGCACCACGATGAGAGCCTCTTGCGCACCCGCGCTTGTTATATGTCGCACCTTTCGGCTACCAAGAATTTCTTTTATTCTTTGCTCGAGTGCAATGCCCGCTGGTTTGCTGCTCTGCCTTTCTGGCTCCATGATGGTGATGTCATTCGTCGAATCCAGGAGCGCCATGATCTTGCCGAGCAGCAAATCGAGCGACTCGCTCCCGCCTGAGAAATTTCTATAATTATCGGAAAGGACGAATCGAAATTGCCGCTTCACAATAGTTTTGGCTGTGCGAGACGTATCGGCCGGTGGAAGCACTAATGTATCACGCGCAACCGCCAATTGATCGTCACTCGTTCGCAGTTCAGCAACAAGCTCATTGCTCACCCCTGTGTTCAATCGCACTAACACATTTTTCCAGGCGGAATCTTTGTCTAACTCGATAATGGTATCTTCGCCATGCGCTCGGCTCGGAATTGCTGAGAAAGTTTTCTCGATCAGCCGCACGCTATCCTTCAAGACCATCAAATATCCAGCATAGTGGCGATCGAACTGACTGGAAAGCGAAAGATGCGGAAGATGATACGATTCTTCCACCCATTGCGTAACGCGCGGCGGCGCGTTATCGGAATCCACCATCGCATACTGCTTCACGTAGGTCTCGACCCGTTCCAGCGGCGGATTTCCATGTGCTTCCGAGCCGTTGACGAGAAATCGCACACGATGGGGAAGGATGAAGGATGAGGGATGAAGGATGAAGGATGAAGGATTAGAATCTTTAGAATTTAAGGACGAAGGCACTTCACTCCGCCCGTTCATTCCAAACAAGTAGGAAAGCGTAATCCCAACGCTAAAAGCATTTACCCCCGCGTCGGAAAGTTCCGTGAGATCGAGATGCGTATTTATTTCAGGACGCAGAGGAAAATCCGGGATTTGCCATGCAAGTCCACCGGAGAGACCATAGTGCGTCGCTGCAGACTTGGCATTCGATGGAGTAATATCATTTCCGTTTGGATCGTTTTCATAGACATCACTTGAAATGGATTGCGAAAGCCACGGGCCGAATCGTGCTATTATAGGATGGCTGTTCCACACCGCCCCAACTTCGAGCAAAAGTTTCCGGTCGATGCCGGAGACGGTGTAAGGAGGGGAATTAAAATTCAACCGGCCTGTATTATACACGCCTTCCAGTTGACCCATCAGTCCAATGGATCCGATGATGCCCGCGATAGCAACCTGAGCGCCAATTCCATAAGACTCGCTGGAACTTGTTCCAGTGGCAGTGCCGCTAAAAGGATTCAGCACCCCCTGCGCGCGATTGATAAAAAGTGGCGAGCCGAAATCGAACGAAGCAACCGGGGAAATCGAAACCTGAGCATTCGCGGCAATCGCAAAAAATACGAATGAGAAGAAGAACAGGCGGTGTATCACTCTCACAAAAATACGAATGCTATGGTGCTAAGACCCAAAAGCCCGCGCAATTATTCGCGCGGGCTTTTCAACCATGAAAAATATGCAATGGCTATTATTCGTTGCGCGTTGCAATGTTTCCGTTCACGCCAAAAATAACGGCATGATGCTGGCTCGCATAACGGATGTCGTACCAAAGGCTCGATCCCGTCCAGCTCTGCGTCCAGGTTGTGCCGCCGTCGGTCGATTCGACCACAATTCCGCAGCCTCCCACGGCTGTGATGGTACCATTGCCATTATTTGCTATACCATTCAGTCCTAGTGAAATAGCGATGTGCGCGGTGGAGTATACCGTGTGCCAAGTATGACCAGCATCATCCGTGCGAAGAATGAAACCAAACTGCTGCGGCGATAAAGATACAGCTGTATCATTGTTAGGGGTAAGCGATTGCGCCACGGCAAAGCCCGTCGTCGCGCTCGTGAAGGTGCTGCGAGAGATGAGCGAGTTCGGCTGATCGGTCGAACCCACATTCCAGGTTCCGCCGCCATCAACCGTATAATAACTAACACCATATCGCCCCTGCGCAACGCCGGTTAACCCATGTGAGCCGGGAATGTTAAAGTCGATATTGTAGATTCCGCCGGCAGTGGAAGTTACCCAATTCCATGTTTGTCCGCCATCGACGGTTCCACAAATCGAGCCGGAAGGATTTGCATAAGCGTCCGTTGTGCCGATGAAACCGGTATTCCTACTCGTAAAATAGAGCGACCGAATGAGATCCGTCTGCGGCACATTGTTAGTGTTCATTGCATTCCATGTATTGCCGCCATCGTTTGTCATATCCACGTCTCGTTGATCGCCGACCACAAAGCCATTCGACGCATCGAAAAATGAAAGGCCATAGATAACGCCGGTGACCGAACCCGAAAATACCGGCGCCGGGGTCAGTCCGCTCCAATGGCTTCCGGAGTCGGATGTCCTGAGCATTACTCCCGTTTCGCCGCCGACAAATCCCGCGCTCGAATTCACGAATTGCCCGACGACAAGCGATTGATTCGTGCCGGAAGAACTAAGCGTCCACCCACCGCTGAGCGGCGTTGGCGGCGTTGGCTCGGTTGGTGTTTTTCGGCAGCTCGCGAATGTGAAGACAGTTAAGACCGCTAAAGAAAGAAGACGAAGTTTCATAATTCGGCCGGTAAAAAAGTTAAGTTACGAACAATTAAGACATCTCAAACTTCCGCCAAATGACGAAAGTTTCACGAATAACGGCACTGCAAATTATCCCGTTCCCAAGCAGGAAGCCCGCGCGAAAACTCGCGCGGGCCGATCCAAAATTCTATTTTTACAGATATAGATTAATGCGCATAAAAATAAAGCGTACCGTTAGCCCCAACGAAGGCAAGCGTATTTGGATCGCGGGCAGCGATCTGGTTCCATTGAACCGAAACGCCAGCAATATCTGCCCGCGCCCAGCTCATCCCGCTATTGGTGCTATGAAGGATGATGCCGTTATCGCCGGCAATCCAGACTTCGCTCGAACTTGTTAACTTGACGGTTCGGAGCGCGCTTTGAACTCCCGACGATGCCATCCCATTCTGAGTCCAACTGGTGCTGTAATCGCTGTAAATGGCCCCTTCGGCTGTCGTAGCCATTCCGTACGAAAAATTATTCAATGGAGAGTAATCGATGGCTAAGAAGTCATCGCCAGCTTGGTTGACGGATTGATTCACCCAAGTCATACCCGAATCCGTTGAAAATAAAATTTGTCCACTACTTCCGACGACGTGAACAACATTTCCTTCCGGATCGAAACCGATACTGTAAAGAACAATGGATGTCGTATTCGATCGTATCCATGTCAATCCAGCGTCGGCGGAGGTCATGATAAATCCATCCGATTGCGGGGTCTGTGTATTGCCCGCGCCACCGACGATCATCGCATGCGTCGCATCGAGAAATTTGACATCACGAATATTTTCAAGGCCACCATTTACGGTTTGGAACGGCGCGGCAATTGATGCCCATGTCTTTCCTGCGTCAGTTGTTCGAAGGAGGGTTCCATTATTTCCACCTACGAGGCCGGTATTTGCATTAGCAGCAAAGCTTATCCGGTACAAATCCTGAGTGGTGTTCGATGTCAAATTAACCCACGATTTGCCGCTATCGAGAGATTGCAATATCGTCCCGCCCAAACCGCAAGCGTAAGCAAGCCCGCCATTTGGAAAATTTGGAAAGCAAATTCCCTCGATGGCTTGTGTCGTGCCAAACGTTCCCTGCTTCCAACCGGTCTGAGGCGATGCAACCGTATCGGCATGTTCATACCATCCGCCTTCGTGGAAGCGTGCGGAAACTTCGGAACCGCTCATAGCGTGATGCACAATGAGAATATCATCCAAACTCGTTGAATCGGACTGTGAATTGCCCGGGACTGCTCCCATTAGTATAGGAACATTATTACTCACAATCGTTTGTAGTAATGTATCAGCCTTCGAATCGACAGCACTGCTATCGAGAAAGAGTGTTACCGACTCGTGTGCGGCTACGACTAACGTCACCATGTGCCACGTACCGAACCTCACCGGGTTATTCGTTTGGAGTGTGATCAGTCCATCATCGAGAATTTGCGCGCCAAATCTTCCGGAATCAGCATACATTCCGTAACCAGTTTGAATTTTTGCTTGCATGTTTGGCGTTGGTATCTTATCGATGATATTCGAGACTCCGCCTGCAAGGTAATTCGAACCAGCTTTTCCAGACAAGTTGACCCACGCCGAAATGGTATAAGAATCGCTGGATGTAAAATCAAGATCGGCTTTGTCCGGGACCGAGACCCACGACGTGCTATTGAGATCGATTGCAGTGCCAGAACTGGAACCTCCAAAGCGATTGCCTGCATAATAATCGGGAGTTCCGAAAGCAATTCCGTCATGCCCATTCCTTGTAACATCCTTCGTGTTCCCATCGAAGGTCCAATATGCAATCGTGTCCGAAGCCGATGGAGTCGGCGTAGGTGGACCGGTCAGCTTATCGCGGCAGCTTGCAAACGTGAGTAAGGCCAGGATTGCGAAGGAAATCAGTCGTAGTTTCATAATTTGGTCGTTGAAAAAAAGTTAAAGATATGAACAAGACGGATGGGCAAGGAAAATCCTGACATGCTCATTCAGCCACATCCGTAGGGACGTGCTGCGCACGTCCTGCTTGCCGCCGATGAATTCTTTTGTAAAAGCCCTATTTGTCGAACATGAGATTTCTGATAGAAAAGCATAATTTAAAATAAAATAGCAAAATTTCTATAAGAAAGTGAAACATTCATTTATTTTATGCGTATAAGGCCACTGCGAGCGTTGAGAGTGTAAACATCCCACTGTCAGTACAGATATGGGTGATCCNNGGGGCGATCGAAAAGTCCTGGGCGGGTATACCCTTAGCTCAGGGGACATTGGTTGTCGGAGTTCCTTGAAAATGTATTGTGGCCTATTGTAGTGTACTATACGATAGGACTAAAATTATTTGCCACGTCCCTGCGGTCCGTTGTCAGGAATTCACTCGTTACAACGTCTTTCTCTTGGATTTCTTACGGAGGCAGGCGGGTTGGTACACGCGTGACAGAGCTTAATTCGGTATTCGAAGCATTTTTGGCCGGGGATGACGCGGCCTTTGCGGAGCTATACCGTGAGCTGAATCCACGGCTTTCGGCGTATTGCCATAAACTTGTGAGGTCGTCGCAGGCTGGAAGCACTGCACCACGCGCCGATGACCTGATGCAGGAGCTATGGGAGCGGGTGATCGCCATGCGCTCGCGGGCTGGAAGCACCGCGCCACGCGGGGTGATGAACCCCACAGCATTCCTCTTTCGGATGCTGAAAAATCTTGCAATCGACGAGCACCGCAAAACAAAAAACGAAATTTCGATAGATGAACATTCGTCGCATGAGACCCATGAGTCGTATGGAATTAATGAGCAAGAGTCACAAGAGTCAGATATAGAGTGCATCATTCTCGAAGCTCTTGAAAAATTATCGCCGGACGACCGCGAAGTATTAGTGCTCAACATCTACAGCGGCTATAATTTCGGCGAGATCGCGGAGATGCTGGAGAAATCGCCGGATGCCATTTGGCAGCGTGCCTCACGCGCTCGCGCGAAGCTACGAAAAATTGTAATAGAGGATGCCAAACGCCTGGGCGTCGCGCTGCCGCGAATGAATGGAAACGCAAGCATCAAAAAGAACGAAGCAATTGTATGACAAAGATACCCGAAACCAATTTAAATCCCGACTCGCTCGATTCGCTCATCGAGCGAACGCTCTTTCGCGACGCGGAAACGACTCGCGCCCGTTTCGCCACCGTGCCCGACGCACGGCTTACGGCGAAGCTCGCGCTCGCAACGGCTTCGCGGGGAATTTTCTCTTCGCTTGCCGCTAAATTCGCGCTGTATGCTGGCGCGGCGCTTGTCATCGGAGGGGCGATTTATTTTATTCCATCGCTCAACAATCCGCCGATCAGCCAAAAGTCTGGGAGAGCGTTTGCTCCTGCTCCGGCAAGCAAAGCTCAACCGGCTACTTCCTCTTCTCAAGCAACGACCCCAAGGACGGAAACGACGAAAATTGGCACCACTGCTATAGGCCCGCGCGAGGTATCAAAAGCGGCCAGTGAACAGGCGCCGCAAAACATAGTTCCATCAACGAAGCCTCCGGCTCTTAAACTCGATGAAGGCGATGGGAAGAATATCCCGAAGATCACCGATCCCCACTATCAGCCGCCGCTGAAATAAATGTAGCGCGCATCGCCCCGGCGATGCTACTTTAGTTTGCGACCTCGCTCCCGAAAATCGCAAACTAAAGTTTGCGCCACGTTACTTAAACGCTGCCGCTAACCGGCCCGCCTCGTCAAGGACGCCGTAGGCCTTTTGGTATTGGCGGTCGTCTTCCAAGCGTATGCGATAATTGACTTCGTTGCCATAGATTCGGCCGCCCATCTCGGCGCGGAGCAACACGGAGATCCACGAACGGTCTATTTTAAATTGATCCAAGTTGACGTCGATCTTCTTATCTTTCGCGCGTCGAACAATGTCGTTAAACATGGCATCGGTAATGCGAAAGTTTTTGATGAAATAATCGGCGTCGCCTGCCTTTTTGATCTCCGCGATATGCTGATCGACATACTCCTCGGCGAATTCTCCGAGCACGCCGGTCGCCCAAATTTTTCTCGTCGTTGGCTGCATGGTATCGTTACGCACGAGGAAGTCCGGCGTGATGCCGCCGCCGCCGTAAATCGTTCGACCCGAGGCGGTCTTGAATTTCGGGCGCGAGGTATCGGTCGCGTTTACATCGAAGGAATGGCTGTAATTATCCTCATCTTCGTCCGATTGCGCCAGGGCGGTCGTGTTTTTCAGATACTTTCCATCCTCGTAGGGTTTCTGGATCGAGCGTCCGCTTGGCGTGTAGTAACGCGAAATGGTAAGCCGAATGGCGCTGCCATCTCGAAGCGGGTATTGCCGCTGCACGAGACCTTTGCCAAACGTTGTCTGACCGACGATAAGCGCGCGATCCAAATCCTGAAACGCTCCGGAAACGATTTCGCTCGCGCTCGCCGAACCGTTATCGACCAAAACGACAAGCGGCGTTTTCTCATATTGATCGCCGGGATGGGAAAAGAGCGAATCGTCGAAATCATGGTCGCGGCCTTTGGTATAAACAATCGTCTTATTGCCCCCGATAAATTCATCCGCGACGTGAACCGCCTGCTCCAGATAGCCGCCGGGATTGCCGCGCAGATCGAGGATGAGCCGCGTCATGCCTTGCGAACGAAGCTCGTTCAAGGCTTGCATGAGTTCATCGTAGGTGGTGCCGGCGAAACGGCCAATATCCACATAGCCCGTCGTCGGATCAACCATGAAATGCGCCATGACGCTTACGATTGGAATAACATCGCGCGTGATCGTGTAGGCGGTGGGCGTTGTATCGCCAAAGCGGTCGATACCGACCGTCACTTTCGTCCCCTTCGGGCCGCGAAGTTCTTTTCGGACTTCATCCTCTTTCAGCTTAATGGCCGATTTCCCTTCGATCGCGACAATTTTATCGCCGGCGCGAATGCCAAGCTGATCGCTCGGGCCACCGGGAATTGGAGAATCGACGGTAATCGTATCGTGGATGATCGTAAAGGTAACGCCAATGCCTTCGAATTTCCCCTCGAATCGTTCGCCTTCCTCATCGACAGTTTTTGGCGGCATATAGACGGTATGCGGATCGAGCTTGCCCAACATGCCGGCGATGGCCGCGTCGTTCAATTCCCCGAGATCGGGCTTATCGACATAGTAATGCTGGACGAGGTTCAACACCTCGTTATCTTTTTGGAGTAACTCGGTAATCGGGTCGTCGCTGAAGGCGCGCTCGATCCGTGCGCCCATGAGCGCGCTGGCAACGATAAGAACGGCCCCGGTAATTGCGAGGCGGCGGCGGTTGTAAAATAGTTTTTGCATGTCGAGAATGAGGCAGGCTATCCGAATTCGCTATGGCAGTATGACCTTCGAAGCCTTGATCGATGATTTAAAAGATAAAAGCTGTTCCTTTTTTAATACGCTAATGATTTGCAACAAGTTTCGAACAAGGAGTATGCCGAGATGAACAGTAGGCGTTCCAATGAGTCTAAACCCGGCCAGAAGCGCAAGAGTGCAGGGGGAATGCTTAATTCTTCGTCACATCCCGGGCACCCCGCCAGCTTGGAAAAGAATTAAGAATGAAGAATTAAAAATAATAGGGTTCAATACTCTTTTATCAATGCTAACTCTTAATTCTTCATTCTTAATTCTTAACTGATTTGTCGGGGCGACACGATTCGAACGTGCGACCCCCTGCTCCCAAAGCAGGTGCGCTACCAGCTGCGCCACGCCCCGATTTCTAAAGTGCTGAGTGCTAAAGTGCTAAGTGACCCAGTC
This sequence comes from Ignavibacteriota bacterium, assembly GCA_003151825.1. GTDB lineage: Bacteria > Bacteroidota > Ignavibacteria > Palsa-1295 > Palsa-1295 > PALSA-1295. Next base: position 27,470 of record PLYO01000044.1, on the reverse strand, counting down.
TGCCTTCCTTACAAAGGCGAGTGCTAAACGCCACGGAAACGAAATCGTTCCGATTATCGGCATGGGATGTCACACATCCGGCCCAATCGTCGAGGCCATGCACGCTGCTTCCCATAGGCAGGCATTAATCGTGGACCACGAGCGGGCTACATAATCGGCATCGATATTTGAATTATTCCTGAGCTTATATTTGACCGCGAGAGCATGGCTTTTCTCTGCCGCGTCCACAAACGTGGTAGTGGTTGGTGGAACCCGGTGGTGTGCATTGAAAATATCTTCTGCAAGCAGCGTGGGCGATGAATTTTTATACCAGATGATCTTATCGTCCCACAGCGCATGAAGGTTCGTTTCCTTGCCTTTGAAATAGACTTTTATGTCGTTCCCACCATATTTGTCCCCATAGCAATGGTAGGGCTGATAAAGATCTCCTACGAGATGAAACCAATAGAGAAGCGCTCCCTTGCGCGCTTGCCGACTTGCTGCGTGATTCCTTATGGTTGCCTGAACCATACTGAGCTTTGCTATAATACAATCGCCATTGGGGCAATCGCGATCGGCATTGTAATGCTCATCTCTGTCCGGAATGTTGACGAAGTGCCAATTTTTCGTCCCATTTTGGTCTTTTACGGCATCGGCCCAATGACCGATGTAATGCGTATCGTGCGTGCCCAGCAAATCATACACGGCTTTGCGTTCGGAAGGCTTCATCATCCGAATCGCCATTCTCACGACAACATCATGCCCCTCGCTGCCCCAGGAAAAAGCATTCGATGCCGAAAGCCCCGATAGGGCAAGGAAAATTAGAATTGTTCGAATTTTCATAGCGGAAAAGTAATTTTTATGCAGGTTTTATGCAAAATGTTTTCTCTAATAAAGGATGCTCAAAGCGCGCAACGCATGTGTGCTTCATGAACTGTGCCGTTTTTAAGCTAATTTCGCCAGTTGTCTTCTTGAAAATTACTTTTCTGTACGTATGCGTTTAATATTCATAATCTTTTTCATGAACTTATGCATCCATTCCCCATTCGTAATTTGTCATTCGTAATTTGTCATTCGTAATTCGTAATTGAAAATAGGTGCCCATCAAAGTACATGCAATATACGACATTTTTTGGGGATACAAAACAATTCAAAATTCTTCCCGATTATTTCGGCACCGTAAACGAGATGATATTACTCTGCGGACCGCGAGCAGTATAATCGTATCGGCTATACGTCGTATCCCAGCTTCCGCTTGGAATCCCACCATTAAACAGTTCCGGATATGGCGTGGATGCAGGATAAGCATAGGCAGCAGCAAATACTTTAGTTCCCGGAGGCATTCCCGCCGCAGCCAGTGAACAGGCACAGATTTGCGAAGCTGCTAAGTAAAGATGTTTGGTAGAGTTAGAAAAGGTGGAATCATCGCTAACGTACACTACGATACCGTCCGTGGGCTCAAACCAATTGTTGACAAAATGGGAATAGGTTATGACGGTCGAATCATACCAACTATTATGATTGAAACCCGTTAGGATCACAGAATCCAATAACACCGATGCCGTTGGAGCTTCACCCATTTCGAAATCTGGAACGCTCCTTAACCAATTCGGACTTCCTCCATAGCCACCTCCCGGAAGTATGAAATCACTTCCTTTGTCCACATACGCCCACCCCATACCGAAACCGGGTCGAGTAAATGTCACGTACCACTGCCCAAACCCAAGATTGCGAAAATACCAATAGCCGCTGTCGTCAGTCGTTGTCGTTTCCGGAGGTGTTTCAAGTGTGACGGTCACCCCGGCGTTGGAACGCAAGAATCTCCCCGATGTATCGACGAGATAAATTCTTCCGCCGATCCCAGAATCGGGTGTTATTAATGGCCCGGATGCCGGATGGGAGCAGCCGCCAAAATCAATGATAGCGATCATCGTAAATGTGAGAAGGAGCAAGCCGGTTATCGTTCGAGTCATGGGTTTGTACAAAAATAGGATAAAACTCTCAACGGAAATCATAGAACAGGAACTTACAACGGTATATTCCCATGCTTCTTCCACGGGTTCGTTGCTTGTTTGGTAGCGAGCATTTTTAGTGCGCGAATAAGACGGATGCGTGTTTCCGATGGCTCGATCACATCGTCAATGTAGCCGCGCTCGGCGGCAATGAAGGGATTGGCGAAACGCTCCCGGTATTCGTTTGTCAGCTCTTCTTCCTTAATAAGTGCGGCGGGGTCGCCGCCCACCACGCGGGCGTCGGTTATTTCTTTTTTGAAGATGATTTCGACGGCGCCTTTCGGTCCCATGACGGCAATTTCGGCGCTGGGCCACGCGTAATTGATGTCGCCGCGAATGTGCTTGCTGTTCATCACATCGTACGCGCCGCCGTATGCTTTGCGCGTGATGATCGTCACTTTGGGGACGGTTGCTTCTGCGAATGCATACAGCAATTTCGCGCCGTGCCGGATAATGCCGCGCCACTCCTGATCGGTGCCGGGAAGGAAACCGGGAACATCCTCGAAAACGACGAGCGGAATGTTAAACGCATCGCAAAAGCGAACGAAGCGCGCGCCTTTTGTGGCGGAATCAATATCTAAAACGCCCGCCATCGAAAGCGGCTGGTTTGCAATAATTCCCACCGATTCGCCATTCAATCGCGCAAAACCGACGATGATATTCGTCGCAAATTGCTCATGCACTTCGAAAAAACTTCCCTTATCGACGGTTTCTTCGATCACCGCTTTCATGTCGTATGACTGATGGGACAATTGGGGGACGATGTCATTTAACAGAGTGCAAATTCTCGCCGGATCATCGTTGGAATTTATAATGGGAGCTTTTTCTTTATTGTTTTGTGGAAGATATGTTAGAAGTTTGCGGATACCATCGAGACATTCCAGTTCGTTCGGCATGGCAAAATGCGCGACGCCGGATTTCGAAGCGTGCGTATCCGCGCCACCCAATTCTTCGCTCGTTACATCCTCGTGCGTGACGGTCTTCGTTACATTCGGCCCGGTGACAAACATGTAGCTCGTCCCTTGCGCCATAAAGACAAAATCTGTTATTGCTGGCGAATACACTGCCCCGCCGGCACATGGGCCAAGCACGGCGGAGATTTGCGGGACGACGCCGGAAGCCAGCGTATTCAAAAGAAAAATATCCGCATACCCTCCGAGCGAAACAACGCCTTCCTGAATGCGCGCACCGCCCGAATCGTTGAGGCCGATGATGGGCGCGCCATTTCGCATTGCCATTTCCATGACCTTGATGATTTTCTCTGCGTGCGCTTCCGAAAGCGAACCGCCGAACACGGTAAAATCCTGACTAAACACATAAACGAATCGGCCATGAATCCGCCCGCAGCCGGTGACAACCCCATCGCCAAGCGGCCTCTGCGTTTCAAGACCAAAATCCTTCGAGCGATGCTTGACAAACATATCGAATTCCTCGAAGGAATTCTCATCGAGCAGAAGTGCAAGGCGTTCGCGCGCGGTGAGCTTCCCTTTTTTGTGCTGCTCCTCGATTCGCTTTTCGCCGCCGCCAAGCAGGGCTTCCTTGCGATATTCGGCGAGGAGGTCTTTCGTATTCTTCATATTGAAAGAGAAAAATTTATTTAAGGAATCTCCGATCAAGTCATTTTAATCGTCATTGCGAGGAGAATCGAACGACCGGAGGGAGTTCGGTTCGACGAAGCAATCTTTTGCTCTTCAGAGTGAGATTGCTTCGTCGCGAGATTCTCCCTCCGGTCGAATCCCGCTCCTCGCAATGACGATAAATGATGTAATAATAGGTTCCTTTAAATGATTATTGATACGTCGCATTGAACGCGCCATTGGTAAGTTTGCTGACCGTATCGGGAGCGGTGCTGCAAATCGTCGTTGCGCTAAAGGTTCCCTCGAAGGTCGGAGAAATTTGTGTCACGATAATGGCGCAATCACCCTGCGCGGAATTGGCTTCGAAAGTCTTGTCTAAAGTGACATCATAAAACGTCACAATCGCGCCATTCTGTGCATTCACCGAATATGGAAGCGTGCTATTCGTAGGAATCGAAAGGGTAATTTCATTCGCGACGGCGCCCGAAATATCCAGGTCCTGTGTAGCAGAGACAATAAAAACATTAGACTGGTCCGAGACACGCGCACTCGACGAGATAAATCCGTTCCCATTCAGATACTCTGCGGACAGCGAGCCGGGATTGAGCGGCCCGGTCGGACTTGTGACATTCCCGCCGCAGGAAGCAAGCATTGCAAGGCCAAAGGCCAATAATAGACTAAATCTTGGATTCACGTCCTTTCAAACGATTCACGGCATCACCTTTGTTCACACTATTATGAAGGAGCGCATCGAAGAAACAAAACCAGCCGCGCCTAAGCTCGGTACCAATGGCCATTCCGTCCGCTCGCCGGTTCAGCCAACAGCACCGCAGCAGCCAAAGAAATCGGAGCCGGTTCATATTGCTCCCGATAAGGTCCACGAGACGCTGAACCGTCACCTCCTTGCCGATGGCTTCGATCTCATCGTCGATCTGAAGAATTCGAAAGGCTCGTGGATCGAGGACGCGCGTAGCGGCAAGCGCTATCTCGATTTCTTCACGTTTTTTGGATCGAGTCCCATTGGGCTGAACCATCCAAAAATGTTCGAGCCGGAATTTTTGGAAGCGCTCATGCGCGCGGCGATCAACAAGCCATCGAGTTCGGACGCCTACACGGTCGAGATGGCTGAGTTTGTCGAGACCTTTTCGCGCATTGCCATTCCGGAATATCTGCCGCATCTTTTTCTTGTCGAGGGCGGCGCGCTGGCCGTCGAGAATGCCCTAAAGACTGCGTTCGATTGGAAGGTGCGAAAAAACTTCACTCGCGGCTATACCGAGGAGCGCGGCCGGCTCGTGCTGCATTTCCGTTATGCGTTTCATGGACGCTCGGGTTATACGATGTCGCTCACAAATACCGACCCAAACAAAACGCTTTACTTCCCTAAATTCAAGCATTGGCCGCGCATTGATTCGCCCTATCTTCATTTTCCACTCACAACGGAAAACATTGCGCGCGCGCGGAAGGATGAAGCCACCGCGATTCAGCAGATAAAGGAAGCGTTCATCAATCATCCCAATGATATTGCCGCAATCATTATCGAGCCGATTCAGGCCGAGGGCGGCGATCATCATTTTAGTGTGGAATTCCTGCGCGCGCTCCGCCAGCTTGCCGATGAAAACGAAGCGATGCTCGTTTTCGATGAAGTGCAAACCGGCATCGGCCTCACGGGAAAAATGTGGGCGCACCAGCATTTTGTCCAGCCGGACATTATCAGTTTCGGGAAAAAGACGCAAGTGTGCGGAATTCTTGCTGGAAAGCGCGTCGATGAGGTGCGGGATAACGTATTCCAACGCCCAAGCCGATTAAACTCGACCTGGGGTGGGAGCTTAGTCGATATGCTGCGCTTCAAACGGTATCTGGAAATCATCGAAGAAGATCGACTTATCGAAAATGCTCGGATTCAGGGGGAATTTTTGCTTACTGAAATAGAAAAGATTCAATCGGAATTTCCTACGCTCGTCTTCGAAGCTCGTGGCCGCGGCCTGATGTGTGCCTTCGATCTCGCGGAAGCGCAGATGCGCGATCTTCTCAAGCAAAGATGCTACGATGAAGGCCTTATTCTCATCGGCGCCGGCGACCGCTCGATTCGTTTCCGCCCACCGCTCAATATCGCAAAAGATGAATTGACGATTGGTCTCACTATCATTCGTGAGCAGTTGAAGGAACTGAAAGTTCGGGATTATTAGACCGAAAATAATGGCAATAAATCCCTCTCCCGAAAATTATCGGCAATGGATGCGCGTTCGGTTTCCATTTCTCAATCAAAGCATTGACGATGGGAGCTTCGAATCGCTCGTAGAACTTTCCGATGAATCGCTCGCCACAACCACATCCATCGTTCACGATCTCGATAGCGATGAGCGCGAGCGATTTACTTATATCTCGATGATCCACGCCGCGCTGTATCACCATAAAAAAGTGGCTGGTGAATCGAAATTTGCGCTGCCGGAAAATTTTGAAAGCACAATCCGCGCTGTAGAAAATGCGATGACACAGCTTGCGGGTTCCATCGGTATCGAGCATCGCTTTCTATCGGTCTTTTATTTATTCTATAATCCTGAAATCCCCGATCTGCAAGGGAAATTCGCGCAGTTCCGGCCCTCCGAATATGAGACGGCATTCCTTCGCGTTAATAAAGAAGGAACCCTGCAATACAAGCTGGCCGCAAATGCACTCGTCACTGTTTACAATCAATTGCAGAGCACATTTTCGTCTTTCGAGTCCATTACGTCCTTGTTAGAAACCGCCGCCAATGCCTTTCATAAAATCTCTCTTGGCAACGGCATGCTTTTAAAAACCTCTGGCGGCGAGGAATTTAAGTTTCTCACGCAGTATTTCGGCGAAGTGCAAGTTTCGGGCAAAACGCTTCGCGGCGTGAACGCCGGCGATCAGCCGTGGTCGTATATAATAGATTTATTACTCGGAGTCGATCTCAAGCATGTCTTCGAGCATGCCTTCGAGGGCACACCCTCGGCGCGGCATTATCCTCCGGAAATCAAGACAAGCGCCGACGTCGTTCATCATGAATTTCAATCCGGCGAATATCTGCATGGCAATTACCTGCTTCCCGAAGATTACGAATATCTGAAAGATGTTATTCAAAAAATTACGAATTCCGGCAAGCCTCTGACATCGGCTATTCCTATCTCATTTTCCGATCGCGAGCAATTAGAAATCGCGAAGCTGCTATATGAGATAACCAAGCAATACCTCGCCGCATCGAACGTGCATTACCAGCTTGCCAAACGCTTTGTACCAAAAAATCCAGATGGCGAGCAAATCGGATCGGCGGGGACGCATATCGTCCAATTTTTGAAAGAAGGACTCAATGTCGAGCGCGAACGAGTAAAGAATAACCTTGAACTAAAATATACTAACCTATTGAAAACAAACAAAATGGAGACAATCAACGCATGACAAACGAACCCCGCGAAACAGATTTAGCCACCGAACTCGAACGCTTTGTAAAAGAGCAAGCATCCCGCTTCGGCGATGTGATTTCCTATGTTCCTGCAAAACGTGTAACAACCGAAAAAAATATAGCTTCCATGTCAATAGCATCCATCCCATCAGTCCCATCCGTCGTATTGGTCACATTGGAAGAAAAGCTAAGCCTTCACCAGAACGAACCGTGGCACAATGCTAAATCGCTAAAAGAATTAGAAGCTCTCATAAATAATTGCCAAAAATGCGCGCTTGGTGCGACGAGAATAAAATTTGTATTCGGTGTCGGCGACCCCCATGCAAAAGTAATGGTCATCGGCGAAGCGCCGGGCGCGGATGAAGATGCTTCCGGCGAGCCATTCGTGGGCCGCGCCGGACAGCTACTGAACAAGATGCTCGCCGCCGTGGAATTTAAACGCGAGGAAGTTTTTATCGCAAATATCCTGAAATCGCGCCCGCCAAATAACCGCGATCCCAAACCGGAGGAAGTCGCAGCCTGCGAGCCGTATCTCTGGAAACAAATTTCGCTTATCCAGCCGAAGCTTATTCTCTGTCTCGGACGTATTGCGGGAACGAACCTGCTAAAATTAAACGAATCGCTCGGCAAAATGCGAAATCAGGATTACAATTTTTGCGGCATTCCGGTCGTCGTGACCTACCATCCCGCCGCGCTCATGCGCAATCCCGATTGGAAGCACGGGGCATGGGAGGATTTGAAACGGCTGCGCAGGATGTATGAGGAATTGCCGGCGTAATTTTTCGCTGTCATTCCCGCGAAAGCGGGAATCCAGCCGTTGAGGAGCGACATGTTTTCTGTTCCAATCGCCACTGGATTCCCGGCGCATGACCGATCATGCGCGTTTCGCGGGAATGACATTTGCAGTAATTTAAATTGGATTGCAATGTTGGAGCATCAGGTTCTCAGCCGTATCCGAAACGTCGTTCCCTTTCCTGGCTGCGATTCTTTAACAAAAAGCTTCCCGTGATGATATTCCTGAATGATTCGCCGCGCCAGCGATAGCCCAAGTCCCCATCCACGCTTTTTCGTCGAATAGCCGGGACGAAAAACATCGTTCTTTTTTCGGAGCGTAATGCCTTTACCGGTATCGGCCACATCTATGAACACAGCCTCGCGGCGCGGCGCGTGATTTATGTTGACTTGAATCGCGCCCTCCGCGCCCTCGATCGCTTCGTAAGCATTTTTTATCAGGTTTTCGATCACCCATTCGAACAACTCGCGATTTATCTTTATCAAAATCTCATCTTCATCGGTAACGAGTTCCAGCTTGATATTTTTTCGAAGCGGCGGTGCTTTAGCGATCATACCTGCCGCATGAGCAACCATATTTCTGCCTTCAAAATAACTCATCACCTCCGCAACCACTTGCACAATATTCTGCGGCTTCAAATCGGGCACCGATCCAATCTTTGAAAAGCGGACGGTAATCCGGTTCAGGCGTTCGATGTCGCGGTCGATTTCTTCCGCGATCTTTTTTACTTCGTCGGGTTCGCTCGCCGAAAGCCGCAGCATTTCCGCCCAGCCAAGCAAACTCGAAAGCGGAGTTCCCAATTGGTGCGCGGTTTCTTTCGCCATCCCAACCCAGATATTCGATTGCTCGCTGCGCTTCAGATAACTAAACGTCAGATACCCAATCGCCACAACCACCAACCCGAGCAACAACTGCACATAAGGCAGCGACTCGATTTTCGAAAGCACCAAGCTATTCCCATAATGGAGATAGTCGATTACCCGATCCCGATGCTCGGCGGAATCGCGGAAATAAATTACGACGGGAGGATACGCCCGATCCATCTCACGCATTTGCTCCTTCAAGAAAGCAAACTGCCGCGCGGAATCGAGCGTGGAATCGTAGGGAACGTTCCAGTTCGTCTCGCTGAAATGCCGCACGCTCGGATGATCGTGGCGATCGGCAAGAATCACCGGCACATCGCTCGTCATCGCGTAATGCGTAATCATCCGGTAGAGCGAATCGTCCGGCGTTTCCTCCGAATTATTGTAGTACTTTACCGCGTCCGAAAACAGCTTAACAACTCGATACTCCCGCTGCCGGAGCTGCTCGACGAGCGAATGCGCGTAATATAGCGTGCCGAGCACCATCAGCACCGAAGCCATGAGCAGCGCCAGCTTGATATTCGCCGAGCGTGGCAGCCGCGCGGAACCCACACTCACCGTGCGGCCTAGCCGGTTTTCTCGCTCTGGTTTGCTCTCTGCAATGGGTGCCAATGTTGTGTCTACGTTTGTGCTTCACGAATGCCGGCCATGGAATTCGATTTGGACTTCATTCGATTTTACTACGTTACAAGATAAACAATTTCGCTGCGCAAACGAGCCGGCATTTTCATTCTGGCGAAATAACGGAGCCTCCTATCAACTGCTCAAAGTTCCATCGGAATGTTATTCCTCCGCTCGTCGCCTTAAATCCTATTTGCCGGTAAGCATCGAGATCGAGTTCGCCAAAAAGACCGCCGGTAATTGGAAGAGCGGAAAAAAGGTGCTTGAAATAGTTTACTTCAACGCGAAGTCCTACCGGGAGTCGAGAATATTCGATTGCGGTATTCGAGGCAACAACCGAGGAACTGCCATTGGTAACGAGCGACTCGGTGAGCGACCGGGTAAGCGGCACGCCAAGCCATCCGTCGAGACCCAAAATGACGTCAGAAATAGGAATATTCACTCCCGCGCGAACATAGGCCGATATGGAATTATACTGAAGCGTGAATTGCTCCGAAGAACCGGGAAAAGGATCGGAACTAAAATTTCCGATGGAATAGGCGAACCCAAGACCTCCATCTAACGAAAGACCGCTCCCGAGCAGTGCAATCTCGTGTTCATAGCACAACCGGAACGTATGTTCCGCGCTCGTGCCGGTCCCCGGTACAAAGAACTGATTCACGATATTAGGGGCGTGCGTCGCTTCCGTGAGTAAACCGAAGCGATATTCTAACTCGATGCACGATTCCGGCTGACCATACGCCATGCGGACTGTGGCGCAAAGAATTGCGAAGGTGCAAAAGAACTGTAAGGACTTCAAGCGGTATTCCTGTAATTGGCGAAGATTTCCGGAAAAAGTTATTTATCCCGTGTCGCAATTCGGCCATTGACGCCTATCAACACGGTGCGGTCCGTGCCGGCGTAGGTCACATCGATCCAGCGGCTTGTGCCAATCTTCGAGGTATTCCACGTAGTGCCTCCATCGGTCGATTCGATGACAGCCCCGCTTTCTCCGCAGGCCGTTACGACACCATTGCCATTCGTTGCGATTCCGGAAAGTCCATAAGGAGCCAATTGAATCGTCCGCCAGGTATGCCCGTTATCGTCCGTGCGAAGGATCGCGCCGTGCGTTTGGTCGATGTAGCACACGGCAAATCCCGTTGCGCCGGTCGTGAAGGCAGCGCGCGTGATATTCGAGCTAGCTCCCGTTTGATCCGAAGTTCCCTGATTCCAGGTGTTGCCGCCATCGGAAGTCCAATATGCAACACCAAATCTTCCAAGTGCCACACCATTCGATGGGGTAATAAAATGGATATGATAAATTCCGCCGTTCGTCGTGGTAACTAAATTCCAGGTGTTGCCGCCATCGGCGGTTCTCCAAATTTCGCCATCGGTCCCAGCGCCATTCCCATTGTTCTGCCAATCGGAAGTTCCAAAGAAGCCATTATTGGCGTCCAGGAACCAGAGCGATCGAAGGAAGAGCGTGCTATTGGTCGCAGTAGCGCTCCAGGTGTGCCCACCGTCGGTGGTATGGAACACATTTTGCCCATCGCCGTCGGCAAATCCGTTTAAGGCGTCGATGAAAGAAACACCATAGACCACATTGCCGCCGAAACTGGAAGTTCCCACGCTGCCACAGGCGAGCTGCCAATTCGATCCACGATCGCCCGAGTTCAGGATGATTCCATTCCCGGTATCTCCCGGCGCGGTGCCCCCTCCAATGAAGCCGGAAGTGGAATTCACAAACTGCCCGATGACCAGATTATCGTTGACCCCGGAATTTCGGATTATCCATACATTCGAATCGTCAAGATCGATCGTATCGCGAATGGTATCGTATTGAGCGGCCGACGTCGGATATTGATCCCGACAGCTCGTCAGAGACATGGACGATAGAACTGCGAGCGTCCCGATAGTAATCGCTAAAAAACTTCCAGCAAGATGCCTCATAAGCGGAATAAATGTGAAGAAGAAGGGATGTCGATCGAACTATTTATCCTCGGAGAAAAAGAAAACGCGCGGGAAGGCATTATGATTCTTGCCTCATCGTGGATACCGGCTCGTGGCGGACCATTCTTCCATTCTTACTCGAATCCCATCGTGGAACGTCCGATAGACCTGATGTACAAGTATCAACCCGAACCACATACCGATCAATACTTTCGCTATTTTCATTTGGTCCACTACGGTGCGGCTCGATTGGATAATTCCCTGCGGATCGGTCAGCACGTCCCAGCTATTGTACCGCGCCACGCGGCCAAGATACACACCGATCGACGAGAGCAACGGAATACCAAAAATTCCCGCCCATGCCCAGCCGCCTCCAAACCGCATCCGTAACGCATGCAGCAGGCGATCGACCGTAAACGAATAACTCGCAAGACCGAACATCACGAACGTTACGTAGATCGGAAGCTCGGTTCCCAAGAGTTTCCAAAGCGAGGTATCGCCTGTCCGCACCGTTTCGAGGAAATGGACGAGATCGGTCGCAACATACGGCGCATTCGGCAAGATCAGCAGCACGAGCGCCATTTCGAAGCCGAACGTGACATTCCGAATCACTTGCCGTGGCTGCTCCTGACGCTTGAAAAACAGGATGCTGAGGCCGACCGGAATCAGCGCCAAAATCGCATTCCAAACCATCCACCAAAACGTGCCGAGCTTCACGAACGCGTCGTGGAACTGACCAATACCGGATACTAACAGATACATTCGCACACTCTACGCGAGACGGCGCGGGAAGGTTCGGCGTCTTTTATTTGTTTTAACTGATATTGGAGAGTACTATGAAAGTCATTTTTACAATTGCATCGTTATTTTTCCTTCAAACCGCTTCGGTGGCCGCGCAACCGGTAACGGATTCGGTCATTATCAATAACTTCGTTTTCGATAGCAGCGGCTCGCATTGGCTTGGCGATTGGCACTTAGAAATAGCTGGAACCGATACAGCATATTTTTTCCTTCCCGGTGCGCCCCCCGGATCGACGGCTAAATTGTCGATTTGGTTTTCAGGTGAAGCAGATGAGGTTATTCGAACGATCACACATTTATCGAGCGGCATCTATCAACTGAGCTGCTGGGCGAAGTCAATTCATGAAGGCATCGGAACTGCTTTGCTCGTTCGGGATGATACTATAATAATGACTAAAGTATTAGGCACTTTTACCGACAGCACGACTGGGACACTTGACACAAATTGGATACAATACTTTCTTACCGACACGTTATCTCTCACTTCGCTGGATACGCTTCAAATCATGCTCACAGGCGCAGGCCAATTTGGCTTTATTAGCATGAAGTCTCTCGTCAACAACATCACTTTCGTTAAGCTTATACCGTCAGGCGGTGTCAGCACTTCGGGAAACAGCGAGGAGTTTCAGCTTGACCAAAATTATCCGAATCCGTTTTCCGGGGTAACAACAATTCCATTCTCGCTCGATAAACCCTCGGTCGTTACGCTCAAGATCTTCAATATGCTGGGCACACCCATTTGTGATATGTTCAGTGGCTCACTTGATGTCGGAGCGCAACATATCTCCTTCGATCGCGGCAAGCTACCCAGCGGCGATTACCTCTATGAACTCACGGTGCAGGATGAGTCGGGTTTTCATCGGGAGTGCAAGATCATGAGCGTGGAGTGAAATACCCCTACCCCACGAGCATAAATTGCTTGCCGGCCATTTGGCGGACGATGGATTTGAATTCGAGCGTGAGGAGTTGGACGAGAATGTCCTGCACATCGAGTCCGGCGCGTTCAGCAAGCGCATCTATTTGAAGCGGGCCACCGGCGGCTTCGAGCACATCTACGATTTTAGTCTCGAACATCGTAAGCTCTCCGCGCTCAATGGGCTGCTTCTGTTTTCGGTTCCCAGATTTGCTCGACCACCCCAATTCTTCCAGCACTTGCTCGGCGCTCTCGGCAAGTTTGGCGCGGCTTTCGCGGATAAGCTGGTTCGGGCCGCTGCTGGATGGGCGTGTAATATCGCCGGGAACGGCGAACACGTCGCGGCTTTCATCGAGCGCCAGGGACGCCGTAATCATCGAGCCTCCCGACACTTCGCTTTCAATGATGATCGTAGCGCGCGCCATCCCGCACACGATTCGGTTACGCCAGGGGAAATTTCGTCCTTCGGGTATTGCACCCAGCGGTAGCTCGGAAACAATTGCGCCGCGTCCGCTCGATATTAGTTCCTCAGAGAATGATTTATTCGAATAAGGATAAATAACATCCACTCCCGATCCCAACACGGCAATCGTTTTGCCTCCCGATTCAAACGCGCTCATGTGCGCCGCCGTGTCGATCCCTTTCGCGAAGCCGCTCACAACGGTGACCTGCTCAGCCGCACATCCTTCGGCAAATTCCTTTGCGGCAGTGCGTCCATAATCGCTCGTTTTTCGAGAACCAACAATGGCAATTATCCGCTCCTCGCGGAGCAGTTCGGCATTCCCCCTTACATAAAGCAATGGCGGAGGCGAGTACGTCGCTTTAAGATCGCGTGGGTAGCCTTCATCGAAATAGGTGAGGATGGTTGTGTCGCCGGGAATCTTTGCGATTTGTATTTTCGCTTCCTCCAATGCTTCGGCGCGCCCGGCGATGAATGACTGAGCGGTTTCTTTGCCGAAACCGGGTACGTTCATTACTTCGTATGGCTCTGCGAGAAACGCTCGCTCCGCCGTGGAAAAATACTGCATGAGCGCAAGCAGCCTGCGCGAGCCGATGCCGCTTGTGAAATGCAGGGCGAGATAATATGTTAATTCAGGCTGCTCCAACGGGACGATAATCCGGGCGGTTGTTTAGCCGTTATGATTCACGTGAGAAAGCGCGGCAAGTTGTTCTTCGAGTTTACGAACGCGCTCGATCAGTTCCGGCAGCGAGCGCATCGCGCCTTCCTGCTTCAGCATTTCGCGGCCATTGCGCGCGGGGCTTCCCATGTAAAGACCCGGCTTCATGATATTCTTCGAAACGCCGGACTGCGCGCCAACAATTACGCCATCCGTCGTCTCGATATGGCCCGTCACGCCAGCTTGTCCGCCAAAGATGTTCTGCCGTCCAATTTTGGTCGAGCCAGCGATTGCAGCACCCGCCGCCATCACCGTGTTCTCACCCACTTCGACATTATGCGCGATCTGCACGAGATTATCGAGCTTGACCCCTTTTCGGATTCTCGTCTCGGCCACGGTGGCGCGGTCAATCGTCGTATTCGCGCCAATTTCGACGTCGTCTTCCAATACGACAATTCCGATCTGGGGAATTTTTCGATACGTGCCATCCCCCATCGGCACGTAGCCAAATCCATCGAAACCGATCACGCTGCCGGCGCCAACTACTACGCGGTTCCCAAGTTTCATTCGGTCGTAAATCACGGCGTTAGGATGAATTTCGCAGTCAGAGCCTATCGTGGCATCCGCGCCAATATACGCGCCGTGACGAATAATGGTGTTTGCGCCAATACTTGCGCGCGGCCCAACGAAGACATGCGCACCAATATGGGCATCGGGATGAATCTGGGCGCCTTCGGCAACGACCGCGCTTGGATGCACTCCCTTCGGCGGTTGTTCCCGTTTCGGGCTAAATAATTCCAGCGCGCGCGAAAACCCCTCATAAGGATTTGTCACACGCAGAAGCGCGGGGCCGCCGCCCAATGAATAATTTGCGTTCAGATAACTACTTACGATGACAGCGGTCGCTTTGGTCGTGGAAAGAAACCGCTCATACAACGGATTGCCGATGAACGTGACCGCCCCCGGAACGCCGTCCTCGATTCCGGTGGCACAAACGATGTCCTCATCGCCGCGCGACATCTCGATCGAAACAGCCCCGACGCGTTCCGCTAATGCTTTGATATTCATGCTGACCTTAATATTGTGGCACCGTGGGATCGATTTCCTTGCTCCAAGCGATAATGCCTCCGCGAAGATTTCGCGCTTTGGGAAGGCCATTGCGGCGCATGAACTCGACGGCCATGCCGCTGCGCCCGCCAAGTTTGCAATGGACTACGATCTCGTCTTCCGGATCGAACTCCGCAAGATGCTCCGCAATAGTATTGAGTGGAATAAGCTTGCCGCCGATATTCGCGGTAGCGAATTCACTCGGCTCGCGAACATCGACGAGGACAAAATCTTTGCCCGCGTCGCGCCATGCTTTTAGTTCTTGGACGGAAATTTCAAACGGAATTGCAAGTGCCATAATCTAACAACACATTAATAGCGAAAATTATCGAAATTAAAAAACCGAACGACGCTGCTGGCAACAGTAACGAGCGGCTGGAAATAAACGCCCAGCAGCAGCACCGGAACGAGCAGCACACCAAGGAAAACCGTGACGGGCACGGAATACCCGGTGGGCTGCGGCCTGGCGATCTCTCCGGAAATGCGTTCGAGCGCGGCAGCGCCAATCGGGCGGCGTAAAAACATCGCCGCCGCCACGCGAAGATAATAATACAGCGAGACGATGGAATTTAGTATCAGCGCAACGGCCAGCCACAACCAGGGAACGCCATGCACTGCCGGATCGGGCGTGAGCATGGCCGTCAGCAGATAAAACTTCCCAACAAAACCCGCCGTGAGCGGAATGCCCGTGAGCGATACCAGAAAAATAACGAACGCGGAGCAGAGAATAGGAGTGCGTAACATGAGACCTCGATATTCGTCGATCTCTTCCGAACCGATTTTATTTTCGATGAGCATCACGGCATAAAACGCGCCGAGCTGTGTAAAAAGATATGCGACGAGATAAATCACGATCGCAACGATTCCCGCTGCCTTGCCGGTGGCGAGCGCGGCGAGCATGTAGCCCGAATGTGCAATCGTGCTATACGCTAACATACGCCGAACATTCGATTGCAAGAGCGCGGCGAAATTGCCGAACGTCATTGTGAGCACCGCACCAATTGCGATCATCATTTGCCAGTCGATGAGCGGCGCGCCATTTTTCGCAGACACGGGGAAAATAAAAACGACAAACCGAATCAGCATCCCAAATCCGGCGGCTTTCGATGCAACGGAAAGCAAGGCTGTCACAGGAATCGGCGCGCCTTCATACACATCCGGCGTCCAAAAGTGGAACGGCACCGCGCTGATTTTGTAACCCATCCCAACGAGCACGAGCACGGTGGCCGTCCAGAGAAGATACATATTCGTTCCAGCATGTGTAAGCGGATTTAGCGCGAGCACTTGCCGAATTGCGATGATATTCGTTGTCCCGGTAAGTCCATAAAAAAGCGAGAAGCCATAGATCATCAGGCCCGAAGAAAGCGCGCCAAACAAAATATATTTCAGCGATGCTTCAGCGCCATGCTCCGTCTCGCGGAAAAATCCGGCTAAGATATAACCGGCAATCGATGCGAGTTCGAGCGAGACATACATCATGATAAGATCGGTCGAAGCAGGCATGAGGTAAAGACCGATGGACATGCCAAGAACGAGCGACGAATATTCTCCCAATCTCCTCGGTTGTGTTCGGAGTTTTTGGGATGCCAGCGACATGAGCAGCACGAGAATTCCCGCAAGCGACACCAGCAGTTTGAAAAACACGCTTAAATTATCGACGACTGCCATCCCGTATCCATGATCCATCACTCCAGCATGAATGACGGGAGCGAACAGCGTTTGCGAATAGGGAAAAATGAGAAACCCCGGCTTCCAATCGTGTGAATGGAGAGCGTCGAAGCCATGCCACTGAGTCGCGGCAAACACGCCTGCAATGGCGAGCACAACCGCAGCAAAAATTACTGAAAATCGTTTCGAGCTGGCCTTCCGAGTGACGGCATCGAGCAAAATGGCGAGCAAAAATCCCACGCCAAGAATAAGCTCGGGCGCGAAGCTATTCACACTTATGGCCGCATATCCTTGCACGGCATGGGCGATACTTTCGAGCGTTTGCGGCTTCGGCGGCATAGGCGTTAGCTACGGAAGCAACGACGCGCTTTGAAGCGGCGTGTATGCGTGGACAAACGTGACGAGCGCGTTCACGCTCGTTGCCGTGAGATCGATCATCGGGCCGGGATAAAGTCCGAGCGCGAACACCGTCGCCGCAAGCGGCACGAGCGAGACTAACTCACGGGCGCTCACATCCCGAAGTCCGCTCCATTTTTCCGGAAGCGCGCCAAAAAATATGCGTTGAAGCGTCGTGAGAAAGTAGGCAGCGGTGAGAATAATTCCGAGTGTGGCGATAATGGTAAAGGTCTGCCACGTCTGGAAGGAGCCGAGAAAGACAAACGCCTCGGAAATAAATATCGAAAGCGTTGGTAGTCCCATCGCGGCAAAAAAAGCAATGACGATGAGCGCAAAATATTTTGGCATCTGGTTGGCAAGCCCGCCAAATTCGAAAATGCCGCGTGTTTGAGTCCGGTCATAGAGCACGCCGACGAGCAGGAATAGCATCGCGGTGACAATGCCATGATTGAACATTTGCAGTACCGCGCCGATCATCCCCTGTGCATTCATCGCGGCGATGCCGAGCAATACAAATCCCATGTGGCTGATGGAACTATACGCGATGAGCCGCTTGAAATCGCTTTGCGCCATCGCACAGAGCGCGCCATAAACGATATTGATCACGCCAAAAAGCGCCATATACCAGGCAAGCGCGATGGAAATTTCCGGAAAAATTCCGAGCGAGAGCCGCAATATCCCATAACCGCCCATTTTTAGCAATACTCCCGCAAGTATGACGGAAATTGCCGTCGGCGCCTCGACGTGCGCGTCCGGCAGCCACGTATGAAAGGGAACCATCGGAATTTTAACGGCAAACGCGAGGAACAGTCCGAGAAAACCCGCATAGCGCCAGGCCGTGCCAACGCCGCTGAAAATACTTCCCGCTATGCGCGCGGTGGGGTCCATCATGCGAAGCATACTGAACGTGTGGTATAGCTCGGGCCGGTGCGTGAGCGCGCTGATAATGACATTGTGGGTGCCGGGCACAAAGAGCATTACTTGATTGGAAAAATACAGCCCAATCATTACCAAAAACATAAAGAGTGAACCAAGCAGCGTGTAAAGAAAAAACTTGATCGCCGCATACTCCCTGCGGGCGCCGCCCCAAATGCCGATCAGAAAATACATCGGCAAAAGCATTAGCTCCCAAAAAATATAGAAGAGAAAAAAGTCGAGCGCGCAAAACGTACCCATCATCCCAATATCGAGCAAGAGAAACATCAGGAAGTAACCCTTGACGTTTCGATTGATCGAAAAACTCGCGATCGCGCCGACGGCCGTAATGATCGCTGTGAGCAGAATCATGGTGACGGAAAGGCCATCGATCCCCATAAAATAATCGATGGAAAGATTGCCAAAGATTCCCAAACCCGAAAGCCGAATCCACGGCGCGCGCTCGACGAACTGGAAGCTCTTCGGATCGTTGACGCCCGCAAGCGAGCCATTGAAATTCAGGCAAATCAAAATTGCAAGGGCAAGTTGCAGGAGGGTCACGGCGACCGTAACCCCGCGCAGCATACGCACGCGCTCGCGCGGCACGAACGCCGTTGCCAGCATTCCCGCAAGCGGCAGGAACGTGATGAGACTTAAGACGGGAAGATCAGCGATCATTCATTCGAGTGATGTCGGTAAAGGCGCAATCTCAAGCGGATGTTTTATGGAAGAATCGTGATGGCGCGTGTTTCATGCGCGCCCGAGCCGGCCTCGAAATCGACATAATATACTCCAGACTGTAGCCCGCCGGCATCGAGAGAAGCCTGATGCGGACCGGCTCCGAATGCGCCATCGCATAAGGTTACCACTTTACGCCCAAGCGCGTCATAGAGCACGATCCGCACGTGATCGTACACGGGAAGCACAAAGGAGACGACCGAGCTGGACTCCGTCGGATTTGGATAAACTTCGAACGACAGCATGGACGCTGGTAATTCCGCAACACCCGCTAATATCGTGTCCGGCATGGCCTCGGTGTAGGTTGCGATGCCGCTGCTATTGGCCGAATTGATGCTCACCACAAATTCCCCCTGTCCGCGCGAGATACCGATGGGGGATCCCGTCGGCAAAAAGGAAACAGGAATCCCGATGGGAGTCCAGGTCAAACCTAAATCGGGGGTACGATAAATTCCCATATCCGACGTGATAATCGCCGTGCTGGAATTGGGGATGAAGCGAACGCCCTCCGGCGAGATACCCGGCGCCGGAAGTGTGGCAAGCGTATCCCAGCTTGCGCCGCTGTCGGCGGAGACCATGATACCATTCGTTCCCGTCGTGCCGCCCGTGCTTGCCGCCACGGGCTGGAAGCAAGCCATCCCATGCTTGGCGTCGTTATTGAAGGCGACGCCGAGGGAATGCTGATAGGTGGTGTGCACCGATGTCCAAGTCTGTCCGCGATTCGTTGTGCGCCAGATGTGGTTTGAGTTCGTTCCGAACCAGCCGTTGTCACCCACCCACGCGGCAGAATTGTTCCAACTCGCCACGGTCGTTCCACTCGCAGAGATAGTCTTGCCCAGTGGATTCCAGCTTTGTCCGCCATCGGTCGTGATGCCAATCCCCCACTTGTTCGATATGGGATCGCCGATCAGAATGCCATTCAACGAATCGAAAAAGTGAATAGTGTTTACAAAAGGGGTAAACGAGGACACAACGACCGGGTTAAAAGTCTGACCGCCATCGTTAGTGAAAATGACGGAGGCGCTTGGGTTCGACCCGGTACCGAAAAACGCATTGTTCGAATCAATCGCTTCGACAGTGTAGGGTGGGTTCGTGCCATCGTTGAGCGTGGATGTGTCACTCCAGGAACCGCCGGCCTCCGCCGCGAATTGCGCGCTGAGGTTCGCGGCAGCCGTTGCTGTCTGACCAAATGCCGCCCAGGCCACACTATTCGAGACACGCGTAATACTCGATCCTTTTGTTCCCGGAATATCCGGAACGAAGCCGGGGATGGTCGTCAGTGGAATCGAGAGTATGAGTGTATCGGCAAGCCTTTTACCGTCCGTTACAAAAAATCGAACTGGGATGATACCTTCGCTATAAACTCCCGAACGTGTGATATGAAAATCGCCGGAAGCCGTCGCGTCCAGAGTCATCGCGCCCAGCACGACCGGGGTTGTGTCCACCATGTATCCTAACGAAGGCACAATCGTTGCGGTAATGCCCGTCCCATCCGCTACTACATTTTTAAATGTAACGTTTAGATCCTGTTTCACGCCAACAGCACCAAGCGGTGCAGAGACGACGCTATTGATGGAATATTGAGTAATAATAAGTCCCGGCCACGGCGCGATACTAACCGCGCTATCCGCATCGACACGGCCCCAATAGTCGGCTCGATCGCTTGGATTGACTACATTATCCGCCGTTTGAATAATCTGTCGCGCAAGAAACTCGGGTGGCAACGTGGGATATTGGGATAAGATGAGTGCGGCCACACCGGCGGTGTTGGGTGAGGCGAAGCTTGTGCCGTCCTCCGCGCTATAGGCGCTATTAGATCCGGCTCCGGTATAATCGCAACTCAGAATCCTGGTACCCGGCGCCCATACGCCGACTGAATGCCCATAATCCGAATAGGGCGCCGCCTGATCGTTTTGATCCGTCGCGCCGACACTCAACACAAAGGGTCCGTTCGCCGGATATTCGGGATAGACGTCGTCACTCACTCCATTCGTAGCATTATTGATGCCGTTCCCAGCCGATGCAACGATGAGCGCGCCACGAGCGTGCGCCTCGACAAGAAATACATTTGAATAAGCGGTATCATTATCAGCCTCCAATCCGCCCCAGGAACAATTGATGATCCGCGCGCCGTGAGTCGAAGCATAATGGATTCCCTCGTAGCCAGCGGAAATATTTTCGAAATCCGAGCCTGAGGCTTTAATCGGCAGCAATCGGCATCCAAACGCCACGCCCGCGATTCCGACACCGTTATTTCCCGTCGCGACCATGCATCCCGCAGTATGCGTTCCGTGGCTCGCTCCATCTTCTCGGGGTCGAGGGTTATTATTGGGCATAAATACCGCCCCATCTGCCACATCCCCGCACAAATCCCAGCCTTCATTATATTTTATTTCGTTCTTCAGATCTTCATGGTCAATGTTGATCGCGCAATCCACATCGGCAATAACAATCGACGTGTCGCCGAACGTCGAGTTCCACGCGCCGAAGACGTTCATCTTTGTGAGCGCGTATTGCTGGCCAAGATCCGGATCGTTTGTCGTAAGCGACATTGGAAAAAGATACCGCACCGAGCCGCACTCGACTTCCCCCGTCGTCTCGAGCATCGCGAGCGCGGCATGAGGATCGATCGTGCGATTGGAATAATACAAGCAATACATCCGGTCGATGCCGAAGGCGCGGCTGATGGAATCTTTCACCGGCGCTGGATCGAACGGCACGACCTGACTGAGAACAAGCTTGCCAATCACGCGCGCAAATGCGCTCGAAGGAGCAATCGACTGGACGATTTCTCCCTTCGATGACGATGTTTTCCACACTTCGCTGCCTACTTTCATTTTCAGATAAACCACCCCCGGTGCACAGGGTGTAATCTTCGCCTGAGACGCAGGATGCGTCGCTTTATTCCGATTATCCCCACGCGCGGCGATCGAAAAGAATCCGAGCGAGAGAAGAAGGAGTAATAGTTTAACTTTCATTTTTTTGAGGAATGTTTGTCACGAATGGAATATCGCGAAGCGAAGGATTACCAGAATTACGACCACCGCAGCAACGACCCACGTCAGGTACGTTGGAATACGTCCGGTCTGCACCGAACGAGCCATCAGCCCCAAAAATTGGACTGACGCACCCACCAGCGTCACCAAGCCATCGACCACATACTTGTCGAACGCCCCGGTAATGCGCGCGAGGATAACAGTCGTGCGGCTCGCTAAATTCACGGCTCCATCGAGGATGTTTCGGTCGAACCAACCCACCATTCGTGCGCCGAGCGTCACGGTATCGACAATGGCATACTCATAGATCGTATCGAAATACCATCCCTTTTGAAGAAAAGATGAAAGATGAAAGATGAAAGATGAAGGCGTTCGAGCAATAGCTCCTGTCCTGCGTCTGAAAAGGAAGAAGTACCATCCGGCGATAAATCCGCACGCGGCGGACGCGAGCGCCGCAAGCTCGGCAAAAGAAGAATCGGCAGCGCGGCTTTCTTTGAGCGCGATTTGATGTGGCATGGGCGAAATCGCCGCAGATTCCAAAGCGGGTGTGTAATTTCGCGGCAGAAATTGTGGAGCAGTTTGCGGCGGAATAACTTGTGCAGGAGTTGCAATCCATTTCGTTAGAAACCAGCCTCCTTCCGGATTAACCGGATTTTTGCCATACCAAAACCACAGCGTAAGAACCGCGAGCACCATAAGAGGAATAGTCATGAGCTTTGGCGATTCTCTTATTTTTTCGAAAAGCGCGGGCTTCGCGGACTGTCCAAAAAAGACGAGAAATACTTGACGACACATATAGAGCGCCGTGAGCATCGTAACGCCAAACCCGACCCACGGAATCGCTTGCGCGATGCCGGATTGCAACTGGCCATACGCCATTGCGCCGGCAAGTATCTCATCCTTCGACATAAATGCCGCTGTAAGTGGCAATCCCGTAATTGCAAGCGTAGCAATAAGATATGTCCATCCTGTCAAGGGCATTCTACGGATAAGACCGCCCATATTAAAGATGTCGTGGTCGTTTGTTTTGTCGTCATGCAATGCGTCCTTTGCATGGTGCATCGCATAAATAACAGAACCCGCTCCGAGGAAAAGACACGCCTTGAATGCTGCGTGCGTCACGAGATGAAACACTCCCGCCGCAACCGCGCCGGAACCAATCGACATCATCATCAATCCAAGCTGTGAGATCGTCGAGTAAGCTAAAATCTTTTTAATATCGCGCTGTGTGATTGCAATCGTCGCTGCCATAAAACTCGTGAATGCGCCCGTGCAAGCAATGATGAGCATCGCATTGCTTGTGAGCAATGGAAAAACGCGCGCCATAAGATAGACCCCCGCCGCAACCATCGTCGCGGCATGAATGAGCGCCGAAACCGGCGTCGGTCCTTCCATCGCATCCGGCAGCCAAACATGCAATGGGAACTGCGCGCTCTTCGCCACTGCGCCGCCGAAAATGAGAAGTCCCGCAATAGTAAGCGTCGTTTCCGGAGTTAAACCAAGAAAGCTAAACGAGATTGGCAGCCCCTGATTGATAAATCCGAAAATTTCCCGAAAATCAAATGTATGAAATTCGCTGAAAAGGAGTAGAATACCAATCCAAAGCAGCGCATCACCAACGCGGTTCACGATAAACGCTTTCCGCGACGCATGCTGCGGTGCGGGTCGTTCATAATAATGCGCGATAAGCACGTAACTCGAAAACCCGACTAATTCCCAGAAGATATAAAGCTGAAAGAAATTTCCCGACAGCACAATGCCCAGCATCGCAAACGTAAACAAACCCAAAAAAGCAAAGTATCGAGCAAAGCGTGGATCGCGCTTCATATACGCTATCGAAAAGATATGCACCAATAAGCTTATTCCCGTCACGACGACCATGAGAATGACCGTCATGTTGTCGAGAAACACAGACTGCCAAATCACGAGCGGCCCGATGCCGGGAACCGTTCCAAAATGAAGCCAGTCGAAGCCCCATTGAACTGCGGGCGCGGATGGCGCGCCTAATCGCATCCATGCAACATAACCGGAAAGCGTAGCACTAAACGCAACGGCGGGCGTAGCTATAAGATAGGAATGTTCCCCAAGCTGTCGCTGATTAAAGATCACGAGCACGAAGCTCAGGAGCGGCAGCCCGAGCGCGACTAAAGAAATGAGAATGAGTTGATCCATCAGTCCCGCAGCTTATTTGCTTCGCGGACATTCACCGAGCCTTGCCGCTTGTATAAATTCAGCACAATCGCCAGCGCGACCGCCGCTTCGCTCGCTGCCATCACGATGACGAAGATGGCAATCACCTGTCCGCCAAGATTAACCGCGCCGAAGCGCGTGAATGCCACGAAATTGATATTCGCCGCATTCAATATCAGCTCGATACCCATAAGCACCGCAATCGCATTGCGGCGCGTGAGCATGGTGAAAATTCCAAGTATAAGCAGGATGGCCGATAACACCAAAAAGTGCGGAAGACCTACGGGAAAAATGTTCATACCGCGCCCTCCCTCGGCACTTTTGGATCGCGTCTTACCATCATCACTGCACCGATAAGGGCCACTAATAAAACAATGGAAACTAGCTCGAATGGTAGCAGATAATCGCTCATCAAAAGTTTTCCAATCTCCGCTGAAGTTCCCTGGCTTCCCTGTTGATTCACTAATTCCGTAGCCGCTCCTTGTAACGGCACGGTCGTCTGCTCGATCGCACTCTTGTTCCATGAACTTCCCTTCCATGGCATTTCATCGTATTTGATCCAATGGGCTTGCGTAGTGTCGGCGAGGACTTCGGATGTGCCTTGGTCGGTCCGACCCCGCAGAAACGAGGCGAGTAACACCAGCAGCCCTCCACAAATAATAAACGCCGGGATGCGCGTCGAAAGCGCCGAACGTAAGTCGATATTCGTTACCCGATTCGTCAGCATCACGCCAAAAACGAGCAGCACCAGGATGCCGCCGACATAAATCAGAATTTGGCTGACCGCAAGGAAATCCGCGCTGAGCAACACATAAATACCCGCAACGCCGAAGAACGTTACAAGCAGCGCGAACGCCGCGTGAACGATATTCCGCGAAAAGCATACCAACCCTGCCGACGTGACAATGGCGGCGGCGAAGAGGTAGAAGAAGCAATCGAATAAAGACATTTTATTATACTGTCATCCTGAGCATAGCAAAACGGAGCGATAGCGGAGTTTTGCGGAGTCGAAGGATCTCATGTAGTTCACCACTGAGCCAAACTACACGAGATCCTTCGACTCCGTTCGTTCCTCCTTCGTCGGAACAAACTCCGCTCAGGATGACATGCTCCTTTAATAGCTGTAATAAAATTATTTCTCCATCAAAAAAATCACATGAATCATAGTTCAGACGATCTTGCCGCTGCCTGCTTCGCCCGTTGAATATTCGCATCCGCTTCATACGCCTCTCTGTTTTGAATATGCTGGCCAGCTTCCGTTTCATCCATCGTTGCAAAGTGATAGATCAAGTTCTCGCGTTTCGGCTCGGAGAATTCAAACACTTCGGACATCACAATACACTCCGTCGGGCACGGCCACACGCAAAGCGAGCAATAGCAGCATTTCGCCATGTCAATATCGAATTTCGTCACCCACAGCGATTTCTTTTTCGCATTCATGGTCGTAATGCCCAGGTCTTCGCCGGGAACGGATTTCACCGTGTCGATCGTAATGCAATCCACAGGACACGCGCGCGCACATTTATCGCAGCCGATGCAATCGTCCATATTGACATAGAGCCGGTTGCGTGCCCGCTCCGGCAGGATGTATTCGTTTTGCTTATCCGGATACTGCCGCGTAACCTTCTTCCGTCCGAGATGGCGAATAACGATGGTCAGCCCCTGAAAGGCTGTCCCGATGGCGCGCAAAATGTCAGCGAAGTATTTTCCCACTTGGGATGTCTAACACACGGGAGGGAGGGAGCAATCCATACGGCTATGAGATTTGACGGCACTTTTCCAGTGCAGACTTGGAATTGACTTTGATCTTCTTTAGGTTGCATTGTTTCCATCTTCGCAATAAATAGGATCGCTCAACTTAGGTGGAACTCCGAACCAGTCAATCTCGAATTTAAATCTGAAGGGAGTGCATCTTTTTTCGTGAAAAGCGTCCTCATACCACACCTCTCCCCAATAAAAAATACACAAACCTTCTGCATCGTCGGTTCTGACCTGTTCAAGATCGAGGGGTGCGGGTTCGCCGAAAATCCTGACTTTACTTATGTCGCTTCCAGAATGCGGATGAAGTGTGAAGCGCGCATGGTTCCACTTTTCTGGAGGAAGCTGATAGAAGTCCCAGTCGGCAATGTTTCCAATCCCCCCTTCTATCCAAGAAACCACTTGATAAGCGGGAGTTTGTCCGTGATTCCTGAGATTCAATTCAGGCGGTGTTATGGAATGATCGTTAAGTTCTGCTCTTGTTATCTCAACAGAGACATAGGCCCTCAGTTGCTTTTCACTGCTAATACGAGATTGCCGATATTGACGAATGGCATAAATGGCTATTATACAGGTAGCAAGCCCGGTAAAAATTGCTGTCCATGCTGTGGCATCAAGGCAAGGGAAGAGGCATGTACATTGCAATAGCATCATATTGAAACGGCTAAGCTTCGCGGCTCGTTCGCGCCGCGCCGACAACAAATCGAATTAGTGTGTTCGCTGCCATTCTTCCGAGCACCAAACTTACGGCCACCCACGCCTGCCATGGTCGCGGGTTCGAATCCACAACAATAACTTAATATTCCTTGCGGAACAATTATCGCACGAAGCCGTTTACATAACTACAATTTTATGAAGTACTCATCCATCAGCCACACGAGCCGCAGCATGCATGCCATGAGCATGTCGCATTGCTATGCACTGCCGCCGGCTGAATTCCACCCATCGAGTACGCGTACCTAACACCCACCCACGCTTAACGATTTGGAGAAGGCCGGCAATTATGCCGGCCTTTTTTTATTCATATAAATAAATCACATAAATGACAAACAACACTACATCCATCATCACGGTGGACACATTCGAAACACTATTCAAGCGGAGGAACCTCACATGAAACAACGTATCGCCATAGCGATCAAACTGATCGGCGGATTGCTCCTACACTCCGGTCCAGCCAAGCACATCGAGGACTTTACGCCCGTCCTCTACACCGAAAAGCGCATGGTGCGCGTGATCGGCCAACTCGGTCGTCGCACAGAGACCTATGGTGTCATTCGCGGCGAGAAATTGCAGCTCTCGCTCCATCATTCGTTCCATCGAATGCATCGTTATATGCGACACTGCATAATGCGACTAAACTTTAGCTTTTAATCGAATTTCTGCCCCTCGTAAAAGGAGGGGCAGAATAATTCTTCGCGTAGGAATTAAGCAACTCGTAGCGAACCCCACTACCCGCTTGTGCTGTTAGGTGCGCCCGATAGCAGATACGATAGCTTGGGCGCTTAGTCTCAGCTGGTTTAGAGCGTCTCGTTTACACCGAGAAGGTCGGGGGTTCGAATCCCTCAGCGCCCACGAGTCAGTTATGAATTAAGAATGAAGAATTAAGAGTTGGGGAGGGACATGCTATACTCGTCCCCTCCCCAATCCCATAAATCCCAATAATCCCATAAAT
>PLYO01000018.1 GCA_003151825.1 Ignavibacteriota bacterium | reverse complement strand
ATCACGGGCGAGAGCGCGCCGGTGATCCGTGAATCGGGCGGCGACCGAAGTGCGGTAACGGGCGGGACAAAAGTGCTGTCCGACTACATCAAAGTTCAGATCACATCGAATCCCGGTGAGACCTTCCTGGATCGCATGATCCCCCTCGTGGAAGGCGCGCAACGCCAGAAGACCCCGAATGAAATCGCGCTGAACATCATGATCGCGGGTTTGACGCTGATCTTCCTGCTGGCCGTGGTCACGCTTGCGCCCTTCGCGCAATACAGCGTCGACGCGGCGAAAGCCGGCAGTGTGCCGACAGTGATCGTTCTCGGCTCTTTGCTCGTTTGTCTCATTCCGACGACGATTGGCGGCTTGCTTTCGGCGATTGGCATTGCCGGGATCGACCGAGTTTTGCAGCGTAACGTGCTTGCTATGTCTGGCCGGGCAGTCGAAGCAGCGGGCGATGTGAATACGCTGTTGCTCGATAAAACGGGAACGATTACCATCGGCAATCGTATGGCGACGGAATTTATTCCCGCGCCGAATGTATCGAGCGAATTGCTCGCGCTCACCGCCTATCTTTCGAGTTTGAGCGATGAGACGCCCGAAGGACGAAGCATCGTTGCCTTAGCGCAGCAAACGGTGAAAGAACTTCCATCGAATATGCTCGCGGCAGAAAAAATATTCATTCCATTTTCCGCGCATACGCGCATGAGCGGCGTGGATATGGGAGGGAAAGCCATTCGAAAAGGCGCGGTCGATGCGATTGCCAAGCTTTCGGTAACCGGCGATATTCCATTGGAACTCCAGAGGCACGTCGAACGGATCGCCAATGCAGGTGGAACACCACTCGCCGTGGCCGAAGATGGCAATGTGCTCGGCGTGATTCATTTAAAAGATATTGTCAAGCAGGGAATGCGCGAGCGCTTCGAGCAATTGCGCGCGATGGGAATTAAAACCGTGATGATTACTGGCGATAACCCGCTCACTGCTAAAGCGATTGCGGGCGAAGCCGGCGTCGATGATTTCTTAGCCGAAGCAACGCCGGAAACGAAGATGGCGCTCATCCGCAAAGAGCAGGCTTCCGGCAAGCTCGTTGCGATGACGGGCGATGGCACGAACGACGCGCCTGCGCTCGCGCAGGCGGATGTCGGCGTGGCGATGAACACTGGAACCATGGCCGCGAAGGAAGCGGCGAATATGGTCGATCTTGACAGCAATCCGACGAAGCTTATCGAAGTGGTCGAGATTGGCAAGCAGCTTCTCATGACGCGCGGCGCGCTCACAACATTTTCGATTGCCAACGATGTGGCGAAATATTTTGCGATCATTCCGGCGATGTTCATGGTCGCGTTTCCGCAGCTTGCCGCGCTGAATGTCATGGGACTGCACACGCCAGAGAGTGCGATACTCTCGGCAGTTATTTTCAATGCGCTCATCATCATTGCGCTGGTGCCATTGGCGTTAAAGGGAATCAAATACCGCCCGCTCGGCGCGGCTGCCGTGCTCCGGCGCAATATTTTGGTCTATGGCGTGGGCGGCGTCATCATTCCATTCATCGGTATCAAGGCCATAGACTTGGTGGTATCGGCTTTTGGAATTTAATAAGAATGGACTCGGATCGTACTTTTTTTGCCGTCATTGCGAGGAGAATCGAACGAAAGAAGGGAGTTCGATTCGACGAAGCAATCCGTAGGTTTCAAAAGAGGGATTGCTTCGTCACGTTCGGCTCCCTTCGGTCGCCAAACGTTCCTCGCAATGACGACATAAAAAATTTAATTTCCTTGATATGACAAAAACCATTATAACTTCTATCCTTATGACCGTCGTGCTCACGGTGCTGGTCGGAATTATTTACCCGCTTGCGATGACGGGCGTCGCGCAGCTCTGTTTTCCAAAGCAAGCTAATGGCAGCCTGATCGAGCATAATGGCAAAATCATTGGCTCTTCGCTAATCGGGCAGAGCTTTTCATCGCCGAAATTCTTTCACGGGCGCCCTTCGGCGGCGGGCACGGGGTACGACGGCATGGCGTCCGGCGGTTCGAATCTGGGGCCGACGAGCAAGGCGCTCATGGATCGCATTACCCACGACCGCGATTCCCTTCAAAAAGTATATCCCGAACTTACGGGAATGCTTCCCTCCGATATGCTCACGACATCGGCATCCGGTCTCGATCCCGATATTAGCATTGCCAACGCAATGCTACAGGCACGCGTCATTGCGCGAACGAATACTCTTTCGCTCGATATTGTTGAATCACTTGTGCAAAAGCACATTCAGGGGCGCGATCTCGGATTTCTCGGCGAGCCACACGTCAATGTGTTAGAACTCAATCTCGATTTGCTTAATCACGTCCCGAAACCATAGCATGACTGCATCGCTATCCGTCGAAGACCTTTTACGTGAGATAAAATATGCCGAGGAAGCACCGCTGCGTATTTATCTCGGAGCCGCGCCGGGAGTGGGGAAGACGTACCGGATGCTGCAAGATGGCAACGCGTTCCGCGCTCGCGGGGTGGATGTTGTCTTGGGCTATGTCGAGCCGCACGACCGCAAGGAGACCATCGATCAGATTAAAGATCTTGAAATAATTCCTCCCAAAAAAATCGAGTACAAGGGCGTTGTGCTTCAGGAACTCGATGTGGATGCCGTGATTGCCCGCAAACCGCAATTGGTGCTGGTCGATGAGCTTGCGCACACCAATGCCGAAGGTTCCCGTCACGAAAAACGCTACGAGGACATCGAAGACCTGCTCGCGGCGGGTATTGCCGTCTTCAGTACCTGTAATATCCAGCATTTGGAAAGCGTGCATGACATGGTCGAGCGTATGACCGGCGTGAAAGTCAAAGAGCGGGTTCCCGACACTTTTTTTGCACTGGCACGCGAAATGATTATCGTCGATGTCACGCCGGATGAGCTTCAGGAGCGAATGCGGCAAGGCAAAATTTATCCGCCCGAACGTATCGAGCGGTCGCTCTCCAATTTTTTCACGCACAGCAATATCAGTATGCTGCGCGAGCTTGCGTTGCGCGAGCTTGCAAACGACGTCGAGCAAAAAGATAAAGATAAACGCCGCGAATCGAACACGCCCGGCACCGCACATTCCGGCGAGAAAGTCCTTGTTGGAGTTCCTTCCACCAGCGAGGACTTGCGCCTTATCCGTCGCGGGTCGCGTATGGCCGGGCGTATGAATGCCAAATGGATTGTTGCGTTCGTGGAGACAAAGGGTTCGAATCTGAACGAAGCGACGGGAGCGAAACTTCGTGAAGCCTTTACGCTTGCCCGTTCGCTCGGAGCGACCGTGGTGCAACTCCGAGGCTCTCGTATCGCCAGCACGCTCATCAAGTTCGCTCGAGAAGAGGGCGTTACGCAAATCGTGATTGGCGCGACTCACCGCCCGTGGTGGCAGCGAGTGACTTCGCGCTCCGTGGCCGGCGAGTTGCTTGCGCTCGCCGGTGACATTGGGGTGTTCGTAGTTCCGCTGCGCATCGAGGAGCAGGAGAATGAACGGGTTGCGCCAACGTCTTCGGCGACGTCGCAAAAAGAGCATTCGTTCCGGCTTACGGATTACGTTACCCCGGAGACCATCCTTGCCGATCTCCGGAGCGTGACGACGGTCGAGCAGACCATTGGCATACTCATCGATCATTTGATTCAACTGAATCCCGATCTTGCCTCGCGCCGCTCCGAAATTTTGGACCTCATCATGCGCCGCGAGCGGCTCATGAGTACGTTCTTAGATACAGGCATCGCCATTCCGCACGCGGCGGGATTCGAAGGAACGAGCGACATTTATGCGGTGATGGCGCTCACGCCGCAAGGCGTCGTTTCGCTCGGACGTGACGAAAAAGCATTTATTGTCGTGCTTTTTTTAAGTCCCGAAGTAGGCCGCGCGAACCATTTGAAATTTCTCGCTGCTATTGCAAAGGTCTTCATTGATAAGACCACCACGCGAGAAATTGCATCGTCACCTTCTGCCGAGGACGCCTGGCAGTTTATACACAAGCTGGAGATGACGGGGCGGAATGCCTGAACCGTGATTTATGGGATTAAAGAGATTTGTTGGATTTGTTGTCAGCGATTTTAAAAGCTTGTCGCAAATGTTTTATTCTCTTCTCGCCTAACGCCCTCACGAGAGGAGTTTCGAGAAAATCTAAGAGCGGCATTCGTTCGCGTTTGCCGCGTGTGCGGCCGCCTTTGCATTCGGAGATTTTTTCATAGACGATTTCGAATGTATCTTTTTTCGGATAAATTCTGATGGGGAAAAGATGGCAGCTGATCGGTTTTGGAAAGTCTTCGATTTCGCTGGCACGGTAGGCTTTTTCGATGGCGCAAAAGGCAATGCCCGAATTATCGTTTTCGTAAGTAACAAAAATGCAATCTCTGCCGCGAATAGCGGGAATGGTAAGCGAGCCGTCGCGCTCGCGCTGCCACACGCCTGTTTGCTCGATGGTCTCAATCGATTCTTCGCTGAGATATTTTTTTACAATGGGAAACACGCGTTCGAGTTCCGCAATTTCGCTTTCCAATATCGGTGCGCCGGCGTCTGCCGGCATGGTGCAGCAGGCACCATGGCAGACAGAGAGATCGCAGGCAAATTCGGTTTTCCCGAGCTTACGACTCACTTCGAAACGAGCGGACTCCGAGAAAATGGGAAGTTGGATGGAGCGCGGGTCAGGCATGAATCATCTTAACGGGCAATGTTGATCTTTGCGGCATTCATTCCGGCCAGAGAAGTCATTTGGATGAAATACGCTCCGTTGGGCACGAATTGCGGTATCGGAATGCGATATTCGCCCGCGCCATAGGTGCCTTCCAACAGAGTGGAAACTCTCCTTCCGAGCACGTCGAACATGTCGATATTCACATGGCCATAATCGGCAATGGAAAAATCGATGCCGGGCAGTTCCATGCTGCCGGTTGCCTCGATGCTCACATTGTTCGACGGCGCTTCCGCGAGCGTACCCGTGTCTTGCACGATGGCCGTCCACACGCTGAGCGCGCTGTCATCCATGCGCATCCAGATTGGGAACACTTTGCGGTTGTAGGCCGCGATGTGAATGTAATCGCCGAAGAAAACAATGGAATCCGGCCCAAACGCCGACTGGCTGATGCGCATATTGTCGAAGCTTTGGCCACCATCGGTTGAGCGGGCGAGATAGACGTCGGTTTCGCTGTCCAAATAATGCCGACGGTCGTAAAAGGCGAGGAACAGATGCCCGGTGACGGGATCGATTGTCATACTTGGAAAAAAGTGGTGGTTCATCGCGCTGTCATTATTGACGCGCAGCATGTTGCTCCAGGTATTTCCGCCATCCGGAGAATACATAGAATACACATCTGTCACGCCGCGCCGCTGATCGGACCACATGACGTAAAGCCTGCCATAAAACTGCGACTTGGGATTCAAATCGCTTACGATCATCGGGAACCCGTTGCCACGAAAAATCCCGGGGATTGCCATTGTGCCTTCAAAGCACCACCCCCGGGGCTGATCGGCAATGGCTTGCTCCTGGCCAAAAGTTTTTCCTCCGTCCGTCGAGCGATTGAAATAAATCGAGTCGTGGCCCGACCAGACGATATAAATCGTTCCATCCGGCCCGGTCGTCGTGACTGCTCCTTCGACGGTATTGCTGCTATCGACGCAATCGCCGCCCCAATGATCGACACGCACACGCTGGCTCCACGTCTCGCCCCGATCGGTGGTTTTTGAAAAAAAGATACGCGAGCTATCCTTCGGCGAATAGCTTCCGTAAAGATCATCTTCATTCCATGAAGTCATGATCGTGCCGTTGGAAGCCGTTTGCGAGCGGTCCAGGCCGAGCCATCCTTTGTCCTGCTGGGTTGGCGTATCGAGGCCGATTTGCTCGCCGGAATCGAAGCTCATTCCGGCGTCTAAAGAACGTTGTACGACGATCCGCCACAAAAATTCCGGCTGCCCATAGAAACCCGAGAGATGCTCGTAATAAAGAATGCCGGAATCGTCGAACATGAGATTGGGATCGCCCCAAAAGCCATATTGAGAAGTCAGGCGAGTCCAGCTCCAAGTCAATCCAGCATCCGAGGACGAATAAAAATAATTAAGGTTCGATCCTGCCGCGAGTTGATTCGGGTTCTTCGGATTAATGGCAATCGTGACTTCTTCAGGGTCGCGAAGGCTCGGATCGCTGATGCGGACATTCGTAAACGTTTGCGCATGCGCTGCCCCCGCCGCATAATATGCGGCAAAAAAGAGAATCCAGCACGTCTTACGCATAGAGTCAAAAGGCTGTAACGCAAACTTTAGTTTGCGGCCAATGCCCGAATTAGTGGCCACCTACGAAGAATAGATCATTAAGTGTGCCAGAGGGGTCTCAAACTAAAGTTTGCGCTACAGGGTTAAATCCAGTGTGGTGCTTTGACCGATAGCTTGCCGCCACTTTAAAGAACGAGCTAAAGCGTCGATGCTTCATATTTTCGAACCCGGAGCGTCGGCCCGAACGGTCGCCTCCGGTTTTTTGCATTTATGGCTGAAGATAATAACACCATCGTCACTTACGACCCGCTGAAGGAATTCCTCGCGCATTATGCCGACGCTAAATCGGCTAAGAGCGAGACGGTTTCCTATGCGGGCATGACCGTCGAGGAAAAGCTGAAACAGCGGATTATCGACGGCGATAAACTTGGCTTGGACGACGATCTCCGTCAGGCGATGGGGGTCGGGCTGGAAGCACCGACCTACGCGTATTCCGCGCTGGAAATCGTGAACGATATTTTGCTTGGCGGAATGAAGGTGGTGGGTGAACTTTTCGGCGCGGGTGAGATGCAGCTTCCCTTCGTTCTTCAATCCGCCGAGACGATGAAAGCCGCCGTGAAATTCCTCGAACCGTTTATGGAGAAGGTCGAGGGTGAGCAATCGAAAGGCGTGATGGTGCTGGCGACGGTGAAAGGCGACGTGCATGACATTGGCAAAAACTTAGTCGATATTATCCTTACAAACAATGGCTATCGTGTTGTAAATCTTGGGATTAAGGTCGCGCTTGAACCTATGTTGGAGGCTGTTACACGGGAACATGCCGATGCGCTGGGAATGTCCGGATTGCTGGTGAAATCGACGGCCATTATGAAGGAAAATCTGGAAGTGATGCAATCGCGGAATATCCGAATTCCCGTCGTGCTTGGCGGCGCTGCGCTAACGCGAAAATTTGTCGAAAAAGATTTGCGCGCTCTCTACGAGGGAAATCTTTCCTATGCGCAGGATGCATTCGATGGACTGCATTTTATGGAGAAATTAAAATCTCCCAATATAGCGCCGGACGCATCGCCCACGATGCTTTCCTCGCCGGTACCCCCCTTGAGTACCGGCGAGGACGCCGGCGCTACAAGCCCAGAAGATTTAGAAGAAGAACTCGACAACGCCACCGGAGCGGAATCGAAGATACTCATGGCAAGCCGCGTTTTGCCCTGGCTTAAAAATCCGATGAAGCCTTCGTCCGCAGCAGAAAAGAGCGTGGAGTTGGAAGCCTTCCAAGAGGAGATTGCCGATTTTCCCATCGCGGTTGAGCGCGTCGAAACGGCCGAAGGCACTGAGAAGCTTGCCCGCACCAGCGCCACGCCGCATGACAATCCGATTCCCACGCCGCCCTTCTGGGGATCGCGCGTGGTGGACGATATAAGAGTGGAGAAAGTGTGGGAATACCTGAACGAGGTAGCGCTCTTTCGCGGACAGTGGCAGATGAAGCGCGGCAAAAAATCCCCCGAAGAATTCGAGAAGCAAGTGGAAGAAGTTGCGCGGCCAAAACTGAATGAGTTTAAGCTTCGCGCCAAGCGTGATAGAGTGCTATTGCCTAAAGTAGTGTATGGCTATTTCCCCTGTTGGTCGGAAGGAGAATCTTTGGTAATCCTCAAACCTGCGAAGCAGGACCCATCTGTCCTATTAGACACATGGGTCGCATTTGAGACGAGCGATCTTGTAGAATGGCAGCGTTTTACCTTCCCACGCCAGCCGACAGCCCGTAGGCTATGCCTATCGGATTTTTATCTGCCGAAAGAAGAAGCACTTCGCCGCCAGCAACCGGATGTCGTGACCTTTACCGCAGTCACCGTGGGACGCGAAGCAAGCCTTTACACCAAACGCCTCTTCGAGGCCAACGATTATGCCGATTATCTTTTCATGCACGGCCTTTCCGTCGAGACGGCCGAGGCGCTGGCAGAATATTGGCACAAAATCGTTCGAACGGAGCTTGGTATTGCTGGAAACGATGCGAAAGATATAACGCGGCTTTTCAGTCAGGGTTATCAGGGTTCGCGATATTCCTTTGGCTATCCTGCGTGCCCCAATTTGGAAGACCAAACGAAGCTTTTCGATCTTATTCGACCTGAGCGAATCGGCATCACTCTCACGGAAGAATACCACTTGGAACCGGAGCAATCGACGACGGCCATTATCGCCCACCACCCCAGCGCGAAGTATTTTTCGATTAAATAGTGGCCAGACGAAAGCGGCACTCTTCAAGCTCGCGCGCCGTTCAGTAAAATCGAATTTCAACAAGGTACATTCACCATTTTTTAATTACCAACTAATTATGAAAAAGCTGACCGGATTATTTATCGTTTTCGGATTTGTTCTCGCATTTCCGACACTCAAACTCCACGCGCAAAAAGCATTCGAGGGGACCATCACATGGTCCATGTCCATGCCGATGATGGGCGACGATGATCAACACCCGATGGTCATCGACATTAAAGGCAAAAAGTCGGTAGTTGATATTGATATGGGTGCGATGGGCTCGATGAAGACCTATTCCGATGGCGATACCAAGAAGATATATATGGTTATGGAGGCGATGAAGTCGGGATTTGTCGTTGACATGGCAGCCGATTCGGCACTCAAGAAAACGGCCCAAACTCAACTTGGCTCTATCGATCTCAAACCAACCGGGAAGAAGGAGACGATTGCCGGCCATCCGGCAGAAGAGTATCTTCTTACAGGCGTTAAGATGAAGGGCATGAACCTTGATATGTCCATCTGGGCTGCGGCAGATTTTCCGAATGATATGCGAGAAAGCTTATATCATGCCCTGAACTCTGATCCAGGTCAGGATACGAAAGAGACGAAAGCGATGAGGCAGCTTGCCGATAAGGGGCTTATGCCGGTTCGCACGGTGATGAAGAAGGACGGAGAAGTTGTGGTGACGACGGAATTCGTGAAGTACGAGCAAAAGAGTTTAGACGACGCTCTCTTCGTTCCGCCTGCGAACATCAAGTACCAGCCCATGCCAAAGATGGGTGGTGGTGGGATGAATTAAGAATATTATTCTCCTCTCCTTCAACAAGGAGAGGGGTTAGGGGAGAGGTTTCTTTCCCTTCCGATGAAGGAAAGGGAAAACATTGAATATAGTTATGCTTCTCGTTCGTAATCTCACATTAGTTCTTGTCGCGTTTTTCATAACATGCGCTACCATTGCGCAGGCACAGCCGGGACATCCCATGCCGGGAGTTCCGATTACGCCGCCCCGCCCCCATGCGGTGAAGACGAAGCCCGCCGTTGGACACCAAACCCATACTGCGGGAGGATTTTTATTTGACGTGTTCGACTCCGTTTCCGGCGATCCGTTAGACGCGCACATTTACCAGCTGCAAAATGGCCTGATGGTCTATCTGAGCGTGAATAAATCGGAGCCGCGCGTGCAAACGATGATCGCCGTCCGAGCCGGCAGCAAATACGATCCTGAGGATGCGACGGGACTCGCGCATTATCTCGAACATCTGCTCTTTAAAGGTACGGATAAGTTTGGCACCATCGATTATACAAAAGAAAAGCCCTATCTCGACACGATTGAAAATCTCTATGAAGTCTATCGCGCAACCACGGACACCAATGCGCGGAAGCTGATTTATCATGCCATCGACTCCGTCAGCGGGCTCGCGGCAAAATGGGCGATTGCGAACGAATACGATAAAATGGTTTCGGAACTTGGCGCGACAGGAACCAATGCCTTCACGTCGGACGAAGAAACTGTTTATATCAATAATATCCCATCGAACGAGATCGAGAAGTGGCTAACGATTGAAGCGGAGCGCTATCGCCATCCGGTACTTCGGTTGTTTCACACCGAACTCGAAGCCGTCTATGAAGAAAAAAATCGCGGTCTGGATAATGACGACAATCAGGCGTGGGAAGCGCTCATGGCCGCGCTCTTTCAAAAGCATCCCTACGGCCAGCACACGACGATTGGGACCATCCATGATTTGAAAAATCCTTCGATCAAGAAGATCGAGGATTTTTATTCGAAGTGGTACGTGCCCGACAACATGGCGATCGTGATGTCCGGCGATTTCGATCCCGATAGCGTGATCCGCAAAATCGTTCCGTTGTTTTCCAAGACTCATGGCAGGAGTCTCCCAGCGTGGACTTCGCCCGTGGAAGCGCCGCTTGCGCAGCCCGCAGTGCGCGAAGTCTATGGTCCCGATGCGGAATTCATAGAAATGGCCTGGCGCTTTCCCGGCATCAACTCGCACGATGCCAAAGTGCTGAAAATGCTCGATCTGCTCCTCTCGAATTCCACCGCCGGACTTATCGACCTGAATCTCAATCAAAAGCAAAAACTGCTCGAAGCATCGACGGATGTGGAGTTGAATAACGATTACAGCGCGCATGTGCTCGAAGGAAAGCCAAAGGAAGGCCAATCGCTCGATGACGTGCGGAATCTCTTGCTCTCGCAGATCGAATTGGTAAAGAAGGGCGACTTCGATGCGAGTTTGCTCCCGGCCATCGTCAACCATTTGACGATGCTTGAGCAGCGGGATTATGAAAACAATTGGGGCCGCGCGGACGTCATGATGAATGCGTTTATTCATCATATCGATTGGAAGGACCAAACGGCCGAACTCGATTCGCTTTCGAAAATCACCAAGCAGGAAATTGTCGCGTTCGCGAATAAATATTACGGCGATAATTATGCCGTCGTATATAAGCGGACGGGCGAGCCACGCAACGTCATCAAAGTCACGAAGCCACCGATCACCGCTGTCGAGGTGAACCGCTCGGCACAATCCGCTTTTCTAAAGGCTGTCGATACGATGACGGTTGTGCCGATCGAACCGCATTTTCTGAACTACCGGCGTGATGTTGCCGAAGCGAATCTCACGAGCGGAATTCCGGTCTATTACCGAAACAACGAAGAGAACGACCGCTTCACGCTTACCTACGTCATCGAGATGGGCAAGCGGAATGATAAGAAGCTGAAATACGCGATGGATTATATCGATTTTATTGGGAACGATAAGCTTTCTCCGGCCGCGCTCAAAACAAAATTGTTTTCCCTCGGAGCGATCCTGAATGTTTCCACCTCGGACGATGAGGCGCATCTTTCACTCACGGGACTTCAAAAGAATTTCAACGAAAGCGTTCAACTTTTAGAAAGCATACTCGCGTCGCCGAAGTCGGATGATGAGACACTCCACAAATTCATCGATCGGACTCTTAAAGAGCGCGAGGATCTGAAGAAAGATCGCCATGCGATTCTTTTTACCGCGCTGCGAGATTATGCGGAATACGGAAAAATCAACCCCCAGACCTACGATCTTTCGAATGCCGAGCTTCAACATCTCTCTCTCTCCGATTTGACGGGCCTCATTCATTCGCTCTCAGATTATCCGCACCACGTTCTTTATTATGGGCCATCAAGCCTCGATGATTTGATGGGTTCGCTCAACGATTTGCATGTCGTCGCGGAACACCGTTCCGTATCTGCGCCTGTCGAATACATGCATCAGCCAACGGATAAAAACAAAGTCTATTTCGTGGATTACGACATGGCACAGGCGGAAGTCATCATGCTTTCAAAGGGGATGCCACAATATGATGCATCGAAGGCGCCGGTCATTGCGCTCTACAACGAATATTACGGCGGCTCGATGGCCTCGATAACGTTTCAGACCATCCGCGAATCGAAGGCGTTAGCCTACGCGGTGTATAGCAGCTATCAGGCTGGGCCAAAGAAGGATGATCCCTACTATATCTTTTCGTACGTCGGTTCGCAGGCGGATAAAACGCCGGAATCGATGAAGAGCATGTTCGAAATTTTAGATACGATGCCACGCGCGGATACGTTGTTCAATCAATCGAAAACTTCCCTCCTCAACACGCTCGCGAGCGAGCGGACAACGCGCGAAGATGTGCTAACATCCTTCGAGCGCGCGAAAAAGCTCGGACTTGACCGCGATATTCGCGCCGATGTGTATGCGGACGCGCCGGCAGTTACATTCGATCAAGTGGAAGCTTTCCAAAAGCAGAACATTGCCAATCACCGATATGCGATTGCCGTGTTAGGATCGAAGAGCAAGATAGATATGAAGTCGCTCGCGCAATACGGCGATGTGCAGGAATTATCGCTGGATGAAATTTTCGGTTATTGAAAAAGTGGAGAACGGATAGTTTCTAAAGTGGAGAACGGATAGTGGATAGTGGATAGTTATTAAAGAAACTATCCACTATCCACTTTTCAACTATCCACTATTCCTCGTGCCACTTCAGATATATAATACCCTTACCCGCAAGAAAGAACTTTTCACGCCCATTCACGAGGGCCGCGTGGGAATGTACTTCTGCGGCCCGACCGTCTATGGCGACGCGCATGTGGGGCATGCGAAGGCGTATATCACCGCCGATATCGTCCATCGCTATCTCGAATTCCTCGGTTACGATGTAACCTACGTCCAAAACATCACCGATGTCGGCCACATGACCGATAACGACGATGTCGCCGGTGAAGATAAAATCGAGACTCAAAGCCGCAAGGAGAAAAAGCATCCGATGGAAATCGCCGAGTATTACACCCGGCGCTACTTCGAGGACATGGACGCGCTGAATATCCTGCGTCCCGATATTTCCCCGCGCGCCACAGGCCACATCATCGAGCAGATCGAGCTTATCAAAGAGTTGATCGCAAAAGGATTTGCTTATGAATCCGAGGGCAACGTATATTTCGATGTAGCGAAAGATAAAGAATACGGCAAGCTCTCTGGGCGCAAAGTGGAAGATCAGGAATCGAGCGGGCGCGTGGATGAGCGATCGGACAAACACTCGCCGCAAGATTTTGCGCTCTGGAAACGCGCTGAGAAAAATCATATTCTTCGCTGGCCTTCGCCGTGGGGGATGGGATTTCCCGGCTGGCACATCGAGTGCTCCGCGATGTCGATGAAATATCTGGGCGAGTCATTCGATATTCACGGTGCCGGACTCGAAAATTCATTCCCCCATAATGAGTGCGAGATCG
This sequence comes from Ignavibacteriota bacterium, assembly GCA_003151825.1. Taxonomy (GTDB): domain Bacteria; phylum Bacteroidota; class Ignavibacteria; order Palsa-1295; family Palsa-1295; genus PALSA-1295. The sequence goes on along the minus strand of PLYO01000018.1, from coordinate 4,976 downwards.
CGCAATCGGAATGCGCGACCGGACATCCATTCGTAAAATATTGGATGCACAACAACATGGTCACCACCGGCGGCGTGAAGATGGGGAAGTCGCTGGGGAACTCGGCGTATCTGCGGGATTTATTTCAGCCGAAAGGAGACTATGATCCAATTGCTCTTCGATATACAATACTTCAATCCCACTACCGTAGCACGACGGAGTTTACTGAAGAGGCGATTCAAGCAGCAAGTGCGGGACATGAAAAATTATTGAAAGCTTATAAATTTGCGATAGACCGTCCTCGCCTTACAGGAAATGTCAACTCACAGATTATTGCTGACCTACCAGGCCTTGAGACGGAATTTCTCAAAGGAATGGACGATGATTTCAATACTGCCAAAGCAATTGCGGTCCTCCACGAATTAGCTGCATTATCATATGCGGCAATTTTCATACAAGAATCTCAAGCTTTGGCCAAAGTATGGGATAGACTTGCTGGCGATATTCTTGGCATTCTTCCGGCCGCCAAATCAATGCAGAATGATTTAACCCCTCATATGGATAGTGCCATGCAACTCCTCATCAAGCAGCGCAAAGGCGCCCGCGACCGCCGCGATTTTGCGATGAGCGACAGCATCCGCAAAGAATTGGAAGAAGCCGGCATCATCCTCGAAGACACGAAAGATGGGACGACGTGGCGGCTGAAATAATCCCTCTCGATCTCTCCCGTTTCTTCGAGCATCATCCCACGCTCGAGACGGAGCGGCTGCTGCTGCGGCCACACGCGATGGCGGACGCGGATGATCTGTTCGAAGCGTTTCGCGACCCGGAGACCGTGCGATATGGGCCTCACGAGCCGGCACGGACTATCCGCGATGCTGAAGCCATGATCGAGATCGTCGCGAAAAATTTTGAATTGCAAAAGACGATACGGTTTGGCTTCGAATTAAAAAGCGAGCACAAAACCATCGGATGGTGCGATTTACATCATATCGCTCCGGAGCACCACCGCCTCGAACTTGGCTATTCACTCTCACCCCGCTATTGTGGAAAAGGATACATGACGGAGGCAGTCCGCGAGATCATTTGCTTTGCCCTGGAGGACATGGGATTTCACCGCATCGAAGCTTCCTGCGACCCACGGAATGTGAAGTCCATTCGCGTTGCCGAACGCTGCGGCATGATGCATGAAGCGACGTTTCGCGAAAATGAAATTTGCAAGGGCGAATGGGTCTCGAATGCTATTTATGCCATCCTCCGTGGATAAGCTGGCCCCACTCGATCTCTCCCGCTTTTTCGAGCAGCATCCGGTGCTCGAAACGGAGCGGATGATTCTGCGTCCTATTTCGATGGACGATGCACAGGCCATATTCGATTACCCGAGCGATCCTGAAAGCAATAAATACATGCCCTGGGAATCGCACCGATCGCTGGCAGACACCTATGCCTATCTTGAAACGATCCCAAAAAACTATGCCGCCCGTGAAAGAATAAATTTTGCCATCACGCTAAAGCCCGATGGAATGTTTATCGGCAGCAGTGGCTTTCACGACATATCGAAAGAACATCATCGCCTCATGATGGGCTATGTTCTGAATCGGAACTATTGGGGAAACGGATACATGACGGAAGCTGTCCTCAAGATGATTCGCTTTGCGTTCGAGGAAATGGGGATGCACCGCGTTGCCGCGGCCTGCGACGAGGACAACATTCGCTCGGCCCGCGTGATGGAACGCTGTGGTATGACGCTCGAAGGGATCTTCCGGGATTATGAGGTGCGGCACGGGAAGTTCGTTTCAACGAAGGCTTATGCGGTAGTGACATAGTGCAAACTTTAGTTTGCGTTACACTTTAAAACGCAGCTTTCACCCCGCCGCCCGCGCCGCGGATTTTCCATGTTGCGGCGTTGTAGCCGGGACGGTAGGCGTTCCAGGTAACATTATCGAAGCGATCGAGCCATGCGGCTGGGTTAAGCGGCTCCCAGAGAATGAGATTCGCCTGATCGTCATACATGATCTTCTGCAATTCTTTTTCCATTGCCATTCTCTTAACAGGATCGAATTCATTCCGAATGTTTTCCATTAGTTTGTCGGCCTTCGGGTTATTGTAGTAATCGTAGTTCGAGCCTCTGTTTTTTGCTTGTGATGAGTGAAAGAGTTGATAGTTGTCGGTTTCAAAAGCATCGGCAACCCAGCCGCCCATGTGGGCTTCGAGCAAATGATCGCGCAGGCGGTCGAGATAGACGCTCCATTCGAGTGTGCTGACCTGCGCGTCGATGCCGATTTTGCGCAAGGCTTCGCTGACAATGAGGAGCACTTTTTTCCGCGTTTCATTTCCGGCATTGACCGTAAACGTGAAACGGAATGGAATGCGTTTGCCGTCGATCACTTTGTCCCGGATGCCATCGCCATCGTGATCTTTCCAATCGAGCGAATCGAGAATGTGCGACGCGCGAACCGGATCGAATGGAATGGGAGGAAGGTCAAGATTGCATTCGGGATGAGAGGAAGTAACGGGCGATTCGCTCGGTTTTGCCATGCCATAATAGACCTTTTGAATAATCAGCTTGCGATCGACCATATACTTCATAGCCCAGCGAACCCCGGGGTCGCGGAAGATCGGACTTCGATTGCTGAATCCGATGTACATGTATAACGAGAGCGGAAATGCAGTCCGTTTTAATCCGGTATGGTTCGTATCGATACTAATCCAATATTGAGGCTGAATATCGCCAAGCAAATCGACGTCGTGCGATTTGAGCGCGGTCGTCGCAGCGTTGAAATCGTTGATGGTTTTGTATAGCATCGTGTCGGGGTTAGCCTCGCCGAGCGCGCCCCAGTGATTGACGTAATTTGGATTTCGCACAAACCGAGTGTATTGATTCGTCACCCATACGTCGAGCTTGTATGGCCCCGTGCCCTGAATATATTTTGGATCGCGATTGAGAGGAGAGCTGGTGAACCAGGTAGCGAATTCCTGCATCTCGGGCGGCACTTTGTCTTTGTGCTTCGAAAGCATTGCGCTGTCGATCTCCGTCGTTCCCGCCGTTTCGACGATGGCGCCGATGTCATCCCACGAATATTTATCGGTGAGTCCTTTCGGATCGAGAAGATGCTTCGGCATAATATAAAAAACATCTCCGAAGCCGGCCTCGGTAATCAGGAAATAGGTTTTCCATAATTTAAAGCGGACGCGGTAAGGATCGCCGTCGATAAGCTCGACGCTATGAATCTGATCGACATACACTCTTTTTTGGCCGGCCATTACATTGAACGGATTTTTCAGCGCCTTGAGACTGAAAATCACGTCTTCGCCGGTAAACGGCTTGCCGTCGGGCCATTTAATATCGTTCCGAAGCGTGAAATCGTATTGCAAATGATCGGGTGATTCCACCGGCAAAGCCGTTGCAAGAATGGGAACCGTATATTTCATCGTCGCGGGGTCGACGCCGATCAGCCGCTGGTATATTTGCTCTTCCATGTAGGTCGCGTTCGCATCGGTCGAGTTGAACGGATTGAGCGATTGCGCGTCCGAGAGTTCCCACTCGATGACGCGGTTATCCGTCGAAACCGGCTTGGTGCCCGAGCCGGAGCAGCCATATAGCGCAATGGCAAAAAGGGAGCAGAAGAAAGTAGATTTGATCATAATGAACTGACGTAATCAGAGTTTCCCTAACGGAAATAAAAAGGCGGGAGTTCGTTCGAACTTGTCTAAGAAAGTGGGCCGGGGGTGGCCGCGTGGCTCAACTAATTCGGAAGTGCGGGGGTTTGCAAATGTATGGATTACATCGAATTCGATACTCACCTGAGCAAGGAAGGGACGATTGTCGTCCCCGATAAATACCGCAGCGAGCTCGCGCGGAAAAAACTGCTGCATGTGAAAGTCACCGCGCCGCCCGTTGTGGACGATATTCCGCCCCAATCGCGCCGACCCATGCGCGAAGGCGAGGATGCCATCGAATACTATCTCGAAAATCCGATTATCATTCCTGGTATAAAGGCACCCACGCGTGATGAAATCTATGAAGGACGCTAAGAATGAAGACTCTGGATACCAACGTCTGGTTTTATGCGTTCACCGATAGCCAGGGACTTGCTAAACATGAACGCGCCAAGCAATTGATCGCATTGGGCGACATTGGTATTTCTCTCCAGACCATCGGGGAAGTCTGCAATTCCCTGCTTCGAAAGGCTCATTTTGACGAATCGCAAATTCAAAATATTATCCGTAGCTTTTACCGGCACTATGAGCCGATGGTCCCAACCGAACAAGATTTCCTGAAAGCCAGCGAGCTTCGCAAGCGATACCATTTTTCTCATTGGGACAGCTTGATGATCGCCGCCGCGCTTCACGCAGGCGCTTCCATATTTTACAGCGAAGACATGCAGGATGGCCTGGTAGTCGATGGGACGCTGACGATTCGAAATCCATTCAGATAAAACAACACCCCGCTCCGGCGAGCCGATGGTGATCTCACCGGAACCGCACCTCCTGCAATGCATGGCGCCGCAAGCGGATGGAACGAGAAGAGCGAGTGGGTACTATTCCTTCACAAATTTCGCCCGGCTCGCGCCATTGCTTACAAGATACACGCCGGGGGGGAGTGAGGGAATATCCAGCGTTCATTTTGACATGGTTTCGACCGGCTATCATAGTTTAGCGATCTTCTTTTCGCTCTTCTTCCAATGCTTCAACACGTTTTGCAAGATCGAAGATGATTTTACCCTGCGATTCCGCGCGTGTTTCTTCAGACTTCACTTTCGCATGTTCCTTCTTCAACTCTTCCAGCAATAGAACAGATAGCATCGGATATTTCACTGCATCCGGAATGAGTGCATCGGATGTGGAGCCGGGGATTACGTCTTTCGCGCGGGCATATTCTGCAAGATCGGGAATAACTTTCGCAACATCTTCGGCAACAAGACCGAAATATTCCTTCCCATCTATTTTCGAGGTATAACTGACGGGGCGAAGATCGTACAGCTTGTCCGTATTAA
>PLYO01000012.1 GCA_003151825.1 Ignavibacteriota bacterium | reverse complement strand
CGATCGAAAAGTCCTGGGCGGGTATCCCCTTAGCTTGGGGGACATCGATCACCGGAGTTCTTTGATAATTAATTGTGGCCTGTTGTAGTGTACTCTATGGCAGGACTTTTTCGGTTCCACTGCAATCCGCCCCGAGATTCCTAAGGCTGTAAAATCAAAAACGCCAAATCCAAGATGGATTTGACGTTTTTGGATGAACGTAGCGAGGGAGGGATTCGAACCNNCGGATTATGATTCCGACGCTCTAACCGGCTGAGCTACCTCGCCAAAAGCGGATGATCGGTCATCTACGGGGCAAAGATGAGACATGAAAGATAAAAGATGATTCTCTCTTGTTAGCGGGTCACGAACGTAATTCGGAACAAGCGTAGTTCCTCTTTGAACCTATTCGTGAAAGAACCAACCCTGCCCTATCTTGAACGCTCGCCGCGCGGCTCCTCAGCCGATCGGGCTCCGCTCGTCGTTCTGCTGCATGGCCGTGGCGCGGAAGCAAAGACCATTTTTTCCATTCAGGGAATGCTCGATTCGAGATTCCATGTGCTTGCCATCACGGCTCCGTATCCTTCCGCGATCGGCGGGTGGGAATGGTTCCAACCGCACGCGGAGACCGGCGATGGGGAAATCGGGGACGCGAACCGTTTCGGCGAGGCCGAAGCGAAATTAACGAGTGATCTGGAAATCCACATCGAACGGTTGAAAGCGAAAAACTCGCCGCTCTTTCTTTGGGGATTCAGCCAGGGCGCGGCAATGGCGCTCATCATCGGATTGCGCGGCACGATCAAAACGACAGGCATTGTCCCGATGTCAGGATTTCTTCCGTCCCCAATCGAGACGCGCTGGAAGCACTGGAATACAGCAGTCCATGCGCTCATTGCCCATGGCTCGAACGATGAAGTGCTTCCGCCGGCAAGTTCCAGGCATACGCAAGCGTTTCTGGAATCCAAAGGTATTCCTACGGAATATTACGAGTATAAAGGCCCGCATAAAATGTCGCTGAATGCTATTGCCTATATCAATAACTGGATCCTTCGGCTTTCTGGCCTGGAACCCATTAGTGTATGAGTACGCAACACGCTTACGATTTCGATTTGCGGCTGGCGGATCCCGTCAGCACACACGCGCTGCAGTTCAGGATGATTCCCGGGGCCGCGCGCGTGCTCGATATTGGATGTCACACCGGGATACTCGGCGAAGCACTGCGCATTCAAAAGCAATGCATCGTGACAGGAATCGATAGAGACGCAACAGCGCTCGAAGCGGCGGAGCGGCGATTGAACGCCGTTGCGCGTATTGACATAGAGGAACCTGGATGGGCAACTACGCTGAAGCAGTCAGGCAAGACAAAATTTGACATTCTTTTATTTGGGGACGTGATCGAGCATACGCGCGACCCGCTCGGCATCCTGAAAGAAGCTTGCGGGCTCATCGCGCCGGGCGGGCAAGCGATAGTAAGCCTTCCCAATATCGCAAATCTTCGCGTCCGGCTCGGGCTGCTGCGCGGGCAATTCGACTACGCGGATTCCGGGATTCTCGACAGAACGCATATCCGTTTTTTCACACTAAAATCAGCTCGCGAGCTCGTCCAAAACGCAGGCTACAAGATTACTCGCGAAACCTATTCGGGCTATTCCATGCCACGCTGGCTGATCGATCTTTTTCCGAGCCTTTTCGCTGTCAATATTATTATGGCGGCAATACCGGCATGGGATCCGAAGGGTCAACGCGAATAAGCCTGTTATTTACAAGGAACGGAGCGACGCTCCGTAGTATTCATAGAAGCGGTGAATCTCGCTCGGAATATAGCAAAGCCGTTCGGTCGCGCCTTCGCGTTTCTTTCGCGGGGTGTTCGTCGCGTCTGGATGGCCGTTCGGACGGAAGGCACGCGGTTTCTTCCGCTGCCGCCAAGGCGATTTCGAAGATACCTTACCACGCTCATCCTTCTTTCCATTCTTGCGGCGGGGGGGGGATGGCTCGTACAAACGCTGGGTCTCGAACGCGGCGAGGAGGCGTGGAGCGTCCGCGATGTCGCGCGCAGTGCCCAAGACCGATTAACAGCGATCGCCGCAGCGCTCGATACCACGCGTAACTGGCTGGCGGACGATCCGGCGATCGGCGAGGCCCTTGCAAGCGGAAGCACGGCAAAACTTTTCACAATCCTGAACGATCGGTCGAACGAGTTCGCATCTCGTCTTTCCGATAGCACGCTTCATATTCCAGCAGCTGAGGGCACACAGTCGGCCAACCGAGGGTATGCAATTTATTCCGGAGAGGGCAAGCTTCTCGCGTGGAATTCTCCGCTTGCCGCAACGTTCGGACTCGATACCGTACTCAGCGGCCCGACGCTGCTCGCAAGTCGTGAACAAGCAGTGCTGCTCGAAAATGGACCCATTTATGCCTATCTTCTCTCCATTCGGAAACTTGTATCGAAGGACGGCCGACTCGAAGCGTACATTGCGATAAAGCAGCAAATTGCAACAAAGGAACCGCTCGCCAACGCCCCAGCCACGAACTTTCTGGACGATCTTCCCGCTCGCGCGCTGCGTGCGGTGACGTTGAGCTATGGCGGTCGCGCGGGAATAGCCCACTCCGACGCGCGCTGGATTCGGCAGGACTTGCTCGCGGATCCTTCCGATCCGACGAGCTTCATCGGCACGCTTTCCATCAGCCACACTGAGCAAGCGCAAGCTTCCATCGGCTATCGTATCTTTCATGACGTTTGGACATTTGGATTTTCACTTGCCATCTTCTCGGCGCTGGTATGGCTCTTAGTTGCCATTGCGGAAGTCCCACGAGAAGTTAAGCCTATTGGGGTTGGTCTCATGTATTCCATGCTCGCTCTTGCGGCGCTCTTTATAGCGCGCGCGCTCATCGCGCAACTCGGAGCGTTGCCGAAGTTCTTTGGCCCCGAATATCGGAACGCTTCGGACTTTTTCGCCGATTGGAGTTTTGGCATTGCGGCTAACCCACTGGAACTCTTTATCACGAGCGTCTTCGCGACCGCGGCCGCAGTTATGCTCTGGATTGTCTGGATGCCGCGCGAGCGCCTTGTCCGCGATGAATCCCGCGAACGCCATATCGAAAAGCGGTCAGGGGATCACCCCATGCTTCTCTTGGCGCTTGCGATCTCCTCCGTCGTGATCTGGCAGTTGCTTGTCGATGGCCTCAGCTTGACCGTGGAGGCCATCGTTCGCAGCGACTCGCTCCGGTATCTGACCGTGCAGCAAGTCCTTCCCTCGCCCGGTACGTTGATGATGCTACTCTCCTTTCTCGGAATAGGAGTAGCGTATCTTTTCATCGGGGTGCTGGTACTAACGTTCGGGCTTCGCGCAACGATTCATCTTACTTTGCGCCATCTACCATCGGGCAGAAGAATTTTCATCGGTTCCTTCTGTTCGATGCTCCTGCTGGGAATAGCAGTCCTGCTCTTCGATTATTACGCATTCTCGGAAACGAGCCTCCTCATTCGAGCTTCGCTGGCGACGCTTACATTTTTTATAAGTGTGTCAATTATTGTGATCGATAGCATGGTCCGCAGCCCCATGGAGGCAGGTCCATCCTTCCTCTATAAATTACCCCGTTCGAGTCGATCGATCCTTTTTATTCTCGCCGTAAGCGCGATGGTCATGAGTCCGCTCATCGCGGATAAACAACTCGTGAGCGACGAAAAAATGGCGCGCCGCATCGTGCTCGAAAACGCGGAGGTGGATACACCCGAGTTGCAGCAGGCGGCCGATCATTTGCTGCAAAGTGCTCGCGAAAATCTTGCCGATTGGCAAATGAGCGGGCATGATACCACGGCACTTCATGAGAAGGCATTCCTTATCTGGTTCGAGGGCATGAGAGAACACCCTCTCTGGAATGCGAGCATCGATTTGTATGACGCCGCCGGCGTGCTCGAATCGCATTTCGCAACCTTGGGGGCTTCAAACGAGATCAACCGCATACGTCCCAGCCTCGATTCGGTGCTCGGCCAGCTTCGACGAGCCGACACATCCCTTTCTGCCATTCGAATCCTGCCAACGTTTACCAGTTCCGGCGCGCCGACGATTATCGGAGGAATCAGCGTGCTCGATACAACCCACTCCGTGCCGCCAGCCGCCGCGCCGAACCGGCCGCTCTTTGTCACGGTCTCGCTTTGGAGCGAGCTTCCCGCGCTCATTAGCACTCGATCGCGTATTTCCATTCTGCCGGGCACCAATCCTATGGAAAGCGACCCTATCGCCAACGGTGGATTTATCGTCGCGCAGTACCAGCCCAATATGCGGCGGCTAACGAACAGCCCCGCGCTCGATGCGCCCGCCGCAGTTCCGCCTGCTATAGAACGGAAGCTCCTAAAATCGAGAAGTGTTTGGGCAGCCACGACGATGCACGGGGACCGCTACCAAACGCTCTACTATCGTGCAAACGCCCGGATGTCATCCGGTCAAGCGTCGGCCATCGTCGCGGTAAGCGTTCCCGAACCGACCTTTCCTCGGACGTTCGAGTTCGCGTTGCGCCTCAATGCCGTGGGACTTCTCTATGGCATACTTATTGTCATCGTTCTGCTCATTGTCCGTCAGGTCGAAGTGCGCCGCATGCGCTTCACGCTACACTTTCGCGACCGGATTTTTCTCATCGTTCTGGTGATCGCGCTTGTGCCGCTTGTGGTCGTGACGAACGTTACCCGGCATCTCCTCGCCGAGCGGGCGCAGGTCGAAGAGCAAGACCGGCTCTCGCGCGATGCTACGGTCATCAAGGATCGCATGACGAAGTCGATCGAACAAGCCGGACCATCCCTCAACACGAGCAATCTTCAAAGCGAAGTCGATTATTTGTCGGAAGTCATCGGTCGTGATTTCAGCGTGTATGACGCCATGGGGCACCTGAAGGCCAGCAGCCGTCCGGAACTATATGAATCTTCGTTGCTATCGGCAACGCTTAATTCGACTGCTGTACGAGAGGTAATGTTCGGCGAGCGTTCGTTTTTCACCTCGCCCATCGCGATTGGTTCTCAAGTCTATAGCGTAGGGTATCAACCGGTCACGAACGCGGATGGCGCTCGCTTGCTGGCCGTACTCGCGCTTGCCACGATGGACGAGCAGCCCCGCATCGAAGCGGAAATCGCACGAACGACCAGCTTCATCTATGGAACCTTTGCCGCGCTCGGCCTCGTATTGCTCGGCATTGGCGCGCTCTTTGCCGCGCGTGTGGCCTCGCCCATTATGGAATTAATCCGAGCCACGGAGCGCGTGGCTCAGGGCAAGCTCACCACGCGAGTTCCCGTGACGCGCGAAGACGAAATCGGCGATCTGATGCGGGCCTTCAATTCGATGACGCACGAACTTGAACGCAGCCGCGAGATCGTGGCGCAAACCGAACGAGAGCTTGCATGGAAAGAAATGGCGCGTCAGGTGGCGCACGAAATCAAAAATCCGCTCACGCCGATGAAGCTCTCGGTCCAACACTTGGAGCATGCGCACGAAGCAAAAGACCCGAACTTCAATACTATTTTCCGCCGTGTCATTCGCACCATGCGCGAGCAAATCGATGTGCTCACGCGCATTGCGACGGAGTTCGCGCATTTCGGCGCGATGCCACGCCGCCGATGGGGCGCGGTCGATATTCGCACCGTGGCCGATAGCGCAGTCGTATTGTTCGACGCCGAGCGGAGCCGCATTCGTTTCATTATCGATGTTCCAAAGGACTTGCCGCGCGTTCATTCCGATGAAGAGGAACTCCGCCGCGCATTCGTGAATCTCCTGCGTAATGCCGTGCAGGCTATCGAAGGCTGGGGCGTGATTGTTATCCGCGCCCAGAGCGGTCAGGGCATGGTCAACATTCGTGTGCGCGATACCGGCTTCGGCATGTCCGAAGAAACGCTGAAAAAAGTATTCGATCCCAATTTCTCGACCAAAACGAGCGGCATGGGCCTGGGACTCGCCATCGTCAAAAAAACCATCACCGATATGTCCGGCACCATCCGTGTCGAAAGCACGCCGGGGCACGGCACAACATTTTTTATAGATTTGCCGGAACGCGCAGATTTGGGAGAGGAAGAGTGATATAGCGATAGTGTCATTTATCGGGCGATGCTCATCAATCGCTCGATCTGCCGCCGGTGCCGAAGAATATGCACAATGGCATGTTCGAGCAAGGCTTCCATATCATGATGGTCGCTCCACCGAATTGGGATATTCGTTGAAAGAAGGTCGTCCTCTGTCATGGAATACCTGCCCGCAATAGTTTGCTCGGTATAAGCAAGCATCGCGTTCATCGCATCGAGAAATTCAGCTTGTTCGGGATAAAAATGCTCTGGGCTGGAGACATCCTCCGCAAATTTTCGACGAATGGAATTCGCATAATTGTATCCCGCAAAAAGAACATGGAAGCAAATCCTCTGGATTGATCGGCAATCTTCATCCTCGGTGGTGGGATCGAGAACAGCATCGAAGATTGCCGACGGTACCGAATTTATTAGCCGAACAAACTCGCCGGCTGCCCGCTCGTGTTCATCCATGAGCGCGCCGAGTGGGCCTTTGTCGTATCTCATTTTGCTATCACTTTCAAAAACTTCCGTTTTCCAATTTTAAGAACTGTTCCCGACTGGGTAGGAGTGAACATCGCTTTATTGTCTGTAACTTTCTCTCCATTGACAGAAACGCCGCCGCCATCGATCAGCCGTCGCGCTTCGCCTTTGCTCGAAGCAAGTTTCCGCTCCATAATAAAATCGACAAGCGGAATCGGGCCTAAAGCAGGAACTACATATTCTTCGATATCCTCCGGTACTTCCTTCTTCACAAACATCGTCCGAAATTTTTCGTAGGCTTCCGTTGCGGCATCGTCTCCATAAAACGAGCGGACTATCTCCTGCCCAAGGCTAACTTTCAGATCGCGAGGATTCACCGAGCCTTCATCCAGCACTTTCTTTATCGAGTCCAAATCAGACACATCTGTTGCAAGCTCGAAATAGCGGTAAATCATCGAGTCAGGAATCGACATCGTTTTGCCAAACATATCGTCCGGCGAATCGCTGAAATTAATCGAGTTTCCATAGCTTTTCGACATCTTGCGCTCGCCATCGGTGCCTTCCAAGAGCGGCATGGTCAGAATGCACTGCGGCTCCAATCCATAATGACGCTGCAATTCCCGTCCGACGAGTAGATTGAATTTCTGATCGGTGCCGCCAAGCTCGATGTCCGCCTTAATGGCAACAGAATCCATTCCCTGCGCAAGCGGATAGAGAAATTCATGCAGAGAAATAGGCTGCTCGGCATTGAACCGTTCGTGGAAATCGTTCCGTTCGAGCATTTGGCTTACCGTGTAACTTGCAGCAAGCTTGATGACCTCCGCAAACGTCATCGGATTGAGCCAGGTGGAATTGAAGCGAACTTTTCGCCTTTCTCGATCGAGAATGGAATCTACCTGCTTGACATATGTCAGCGAATTTTTTGCAACTTCTTCCAGCGAAAGCAAAGGCCGCGTTTTTTGCCGTCCGGAGGGATCGCCGATCATCGCCGTGAAATTGCCGATGATAAGCCACGCCTCATGGCCCAAATCCTGAAAAGTCCGAAGCTTTCGCAGCACGACGCCGTGGCCGATATGCAAGTCCGGCGTGGATGGATCGGCGCCCAGCTTCACGACGAGCGGCTTTTTCTCACGCCGCGCGCGCTCGATCTTTTTCGCGAGTTCGTCCTCGCTGATAAGATCGACAGCGCCGCGCCGGATGGCGTCCATTTGTTCGTTCAGAGGTGGGAAAGTCATTGAGCAGTAAGTAACGGGTAATCGGTAACGAAAGTCCCGCGCTATCGGATTTTTTCGCGGACTTCGCGCTTCGCGTCGCGCTCTTTGATGGACTGGCGCTTATCGTACGCTTTTTTCCCGCGCGCTACGCCGAGAAGCACTTTTACTTTGCCGTCTTTGAAATACATTTTGAGCGGAACAAGCGTTACGCCCGCGTCGCGCAGCTTCACGGTGAGTTTGTTGATTTCCCGCCGGTGCGCGAGCAGCTTGCGGCGGCGTTTTTCTTCGAGATTGAAGCGGTTACCTTGCGAGTACGGACCGATATGGACGTTATCGAGCCATAATTCTCCGCCCGCAATATGTGCGTAACCATCGGAGAGCTGCACATTGCCAAGCCGCAGCGATTTCACCTCCGTGCCGGCAAGCGCAACGCCGACCTCGATGTCTTCAAGAATCAAATACTCATACCGGGCACGGCGATTATCCGCAATAGCCTTAGCGGTTTGCGACTTCGGTTTTCGCTGAATTTCTTTCCGTTCCGGCATCGAAGCGAAAGAACGTCGAAGCGATCATAAACGTCACGCTCGCCCATTCAATCCGGCTCAAGTCTAAAAAATAAAAAGCCCCGGCAGTTAAAAACTGCCGGGGCTTTGAAAAACTAAGTAGATTTCTTAATTGGAGGTACGTTCTCTGACAGAGTTCACGGCAACCGCTTTGTCTAACTGCGAGGTGTTGAGCAAAGCCGTTGAACTATTGGCTAACAGCCGCCGCGCGCCAACGTAATGTGCCGACCAATAGTCGCTTTCGAGCGAAGCAACCGTCACGCCACGCGAGCACGCTGCATTCGCAAAAAGTCCTTCGCCAATGTAAATGCCGACATGGGTAATGGGCGCGTAACGAGCCGTCTTGAAAAAGACGAGATCGCCGAACTGCAATTCCTCTTTTTTCACCGGATCACCCATCTGCGCCTGCTCGTAGGCCGTGCGTGGGAGATCGAGACCGAAGGCTTTCTCGAACACTTGCTTTGTGAACGAGGAACAATCGATTCCGCAACGGTCTTGCCCGCCAAATTCATAGCGCGTCCCGATCCAGTTGATGATTTCGGCCATCACGTCCGAGCGTTGCGCGGCACGATTCGGGTCGTCCTGATCGATCAGCGTGAAATCCTGTTGGCGTTCGACTTCGGCAGCCGGATCGAGCGCATCCGCCATCGCGGACGACGAGCCATTCGAGGCACTCGGTCGCGCTTTGAAATATTGATCGAGCGAGACATCCACGTTGTCCTCGGCGCGCTCTTCTTTAGCGGCTTCGGCGATCTGCGATTGAATGTCCGGCGAGCGGACTTCGGCAGCGATTACGCTGTCGTCCGAAGACGAGTGATGGATGCTGGACGCGAGAACTTCGTCCGTTCCGGCCGTGCTTTTGGCAAGCGTACGGATTTTCTGGACGATTTCCTCTTTTTCCTTATTTGTGAGCGATCGCTGGGGAATCCTATGATGGCGGGAGAGCCTGGCAAAATGTTTGCTCGAATGGCGAGCATTATGCCTGACGTTCCCATGCACGCGGGTTACACGTACAAGCTTCCCATGACGCCCTGTCTTGTGTTTACGGGCTGCGGACTCGGTCGATGTAGCTGCCATAAGGAACATGGCAAATACCACCAACGGCAAAATGAGTCCGAAACGCCGTATGGTCTTTTGGATCATGCGGTGTTTGCGCATCGTCGCCGATGCGGATTAAGTTGTGAATTAACGTGGCTGAGAGCAAAACCATCATCGGCGATGCTGCCAGCCTATGAATGAAGACTTTCGAAATTCTTCAAAAATGGTCCAAATTAGGCCATTTCAATGAGGAGCTTCGAAAATTCTCGGTGGATGAACAACCATCCAGTACAAATATACGACAATTTCCGAGGCTCGCTACAAAAAGCGACTTTTCCGTTAATTGAATGATATTGTGCTCAGTTGTATAATTAGCTCAAATCATGAGCCAATCGGCAAAGTGCCCATTCAAAGGCTATTTTTCGATAGCCACGCTTTGGGTCGTGACTATTCCACCCGCCGTTAGCCGGAGGAAATAGAGTCCGTTCGGCAAATCTTTGCTGTTCAATAAGAAACCTTGAGTGCCCTGAACGAAAACGCCGTCTGCAAGCAAACTTACCCGTTCGCCAATGGAGTTGAAGAGTTCGAGCTTGATCGGCCCGGCTTCGGCAAGTGTAATATCCACGTTAGAAGCATTGACGACCGGATTGGGATAGACTGATTCCGCAGGATTATTCGAGGCAGGAGATGGCGAAACGGCAGCTACCCCGGCGCCATCGAGCGCGCCGAAATGAAGGCTGACCGTTTTGGCGCTCCCAGCGTCTTCGAACCATCCACCGGCGTAGAGAGCATTTGGATCGGTTGCCAGTGCTTCGACCGTGTTATTGACTCCCGACCCTACTGTCCCGAACGTCGAGCCATTCCATTGCACGAGATAGCCCCGCGAAACCCCGTCCACCGTTGTAAATGCTCCTCCGGCATAGATGCCGCCATTGCCATCGGCCGCAAGTGCATAGACGGGCTGATCGAAACCGGTACCGATGGGATTCCAGTCGGCGCCATTCCAAACTGCGAGCGAAGTAGCGCTCTGCCCGTCGGCGTTCATAAACGCACCGCCAACGTAAAGGCTGTCACCGGACACGGCAAGCGCATAGGACGTATTGTCAAGCCCAGTGTTGAGCGAGGTCCACGATCCGCCGGACTGAATTTGCGCAATCCAATTGAGCACAGTACCATCGTCGGCCTTCGTAAACGATCCCGCAGCATAGAGAGTATCCTCCAGCCAGGTAAGCGCCTGTATATAACCCGTTCTGAGTCCGTTTCCATACGAATTCCATTTTGTGCCGTCCCATTGGCCAAGATAATCGTACCCAGTGGAGCCATTATAGGTGAAAACGATTGGCGCATAAACGGAATCCGCATTCACCGCGATGGCGCCAACGTACCGGTGCGCGCCGCCACCCATTGCAGACCAGGTATTCGTTGTAAAATTGTACATTGCGATATGACGCGCTGTAACTAAGCCTGCATGATTGAATGTACCGCCAACGATAAGATTGTTACCTTGCACCGCAAGGGAACGAACATCTCCATCCACACCCGAACCGAGCGTTACCCATGCGTTGATCTGCTTATCATAGGCCGCGACGTGATTGCAGCTCTGACCTGCAATGGTTTCGAAGTATCCGCCGATAAACACGTACCGGGATGTTGTAGCAATGGCATCGACTTCGTCCGACCGCCATCCCACATACTGGTATCGCAAGCTTGCAAGCGAGGTCCATGTTCCGTTGGAGAGGGATTCGATACCCATCGCATTTACATTGCCGGCCTGAGTAAATCGTCCGCCAACATAAATCTTTCCATCGAACGAGATCGCGTTAAAACCTTCGCCATACAACCCTCCGGCGAAGGAGGACCATGTGCCGTTATGATACATCGCAAGGCTATTTGCATTGACTCCCGCCATTGAACTGAAGTTGCCTAACGCCAGAAGCGTATCGCCCACGGCTACGAGCGCATCCACATCGCCCGTTGCATCCGTTCCAACTAAATTACCGGAGCTGTAGGTTGTCCAGGTCGAGCCGTTCCATGAGGCAATTTCGTTGGCCAGCGTCCCGTCACCCAAATTGTATTCGCCTCCGGCCCAGAGATTTCCTTCGAACAGCGCGAAGCAATTGGCGTGATAACCCGTTCCGAGAGGAGTCCATTGTCCGTCTCGCAACATTGCCGATCCCGAGACTTTCGTGCCGGAAGTCGAGTTTTCGGAACCAACGTAATTAAAATTCCCACCCACAAAAAGCGTGTCGTTCGTGGCAAGTAATGTTAAAACATCGGCGTTCGCTCCATTGGCCGCTTCGTACCAACTCTGGCCGTCCCAATAGGCGAGATAATAGGCGTCGTTTCCACCCGCCTGTGTAAAATACCCTCCGGCATAAAGCGTATCGCCGACGAATGCCAGAGCATCTACTTCAGCGCTCATGCCACCGCCCATGCTATGCCACGCGGTGCCGTCCCACATCGCAATGTAATCGACCAGGGAGTCACCGGCATGCTGAAAATCCCCACCCGCATACAGCGTGTCATTGTGGAGCGCAAGTGAACGCACCGTGTTGCCTAAGCCAGTACCGAGCGCATTCCAAACCCTTGTTTTGCGATTGTAGTGAACGATGAACTCTGCCGCGACAGTATCGAAATCGCGGAAATCGCCTCCGATATAAAGATTATCGCTATCCTCCGCAAAGCAATTGACATTCATGCCGTCGGGGTTATTGCCAGCGGCGGCAATAGCAGCGTCCCAGGTTTCCGCGAGCGTTTGATCGCCTTTGAGGAATGGCGGAATGGTGTGCGGCACATCCGGCATGGGAGCGCGCATCGTCTGCCCGCTTCCACCCGAGCCACCGGAACTTCCGAGATCGGGTTGTTGCGCCACGGCGAGATTGGAAATACTTAAAAAAATCGCGATTAGGAAAAATTCATTTTTCATGGTTTTTCAAAGAGTTAATTGACGTCCGATACAAAAATACGAAAAAATAAGACACCCCCCTCCTTTTCAAGGAGGGGGCAGGGGGTGGTTGACCCGCACACACCCGAACGCCGCCACGCCAAAAGCAACGGCGACATTCAGCGAATGCTTTGCGCCCAGCATCGGGATTTCGAGCGTGAAATCCGAAAGCGCGATTGCTGCGTCGCTCACGCCCGTAATTTCATTCCCAATGATGAGCGCAAGTGGAAAATCCTCTTTCGTCAATTCAAAAATGGAGCGGCTGTTGGAAGAAATTTCGAGAGCAGCAATCTTAAAGCTCCCCCTCCTATGCAGCGAAGCGGAATAGGAGGGGGCTGGGGGGTGGTCAATAGCGCGCACAGCGGAGATTGCTTCCTCAATAGCTGCAAAATGTTTTGTCGGTACCGTCCGCGTCGCACCGAGCGCCGTTTTTTCAATTTCCTTATAGCGCGGATGTCCGTTCCCATCCGGGTGTGGCGTGTAACCGACGGTATAAATCGCTTCCAAATGCGCGCCATCCGCCGTTCGAAAGATGGAGCCGACGTTATACAGGCTGCGAATATTTTCGAGAATAGCGATGACGGGCAGGCGGTTGGTGCTTGCGGCAGCTTCGTCTTCCGTTAAGCGATTTTCTTGTATCTCGGCATAGGTAAGTTTGGACATCTTTACACTAAACGCACTCGACCGTAGGGACGTGCTGTGTACGTCCTATTGCTTGCAACGAAATCTTTTCAGCTTCGAGGAAAAGGACGTGCGCAGCACGTCCCTACGGTTCAATGCACAATCACCACCTTCCGCATCTCCTCCACGCCCGGCGCGGAGATGCGAAGGAAATACACGCCGCTCGGCACATCGGCGACATTCAGGATAATCTGCCGCTCACCAGCACCGATGGGAACTTGCCACGAGCGGACCGATCTGCCAAGGGGATCGAGAAGAGCAAGTTCCAGCGGCTTCGGAATATCCAACAATATTTGCAGCGACGTTCCTTGATATTGAACTGAAAACTCTGAAGAAACCGGAGGCGAATCCTCAACTCGTGAGAGATCCGCGGAAAGCAACGTCGTGCTTGAGGCATCGTCTGTCGATACACCGATGTTCGGATAAGAAGAAGATTCTTCATATTGATACAAAAACCAGCGCAAATCCGGAGAGTACACCGCAACCTCACGATGCTGTCCGGTTTGTACAAGTCCTAAGACTGGAACAGAAGAATCAAAAGAATAGACTGTAATTTGTTTTGAGCCATATTCTGCTTGCGAATCTCGCGAATCGGAAAAGTCGTATGCAAAACCCTGTGTTGACGTCGGCTCATATACGTCAATCATCAACGAATGTGTAGAATTCGAATCGCGACCGGCATGAAAATAACAACTTTGGAGGGAAGTCGGCGACGAATTGTTATAGTAGGTATCCTTTACGATCACAACGCGCCAAGATGTATCGCCAACGAAAACCGAGTCAATTTTCAGGATCTCCATGATTAGAGTATCTCGTCCGTTGTTCGAATAGGGCTGGCTGCCACTACCTTGCTGCCCCGAGGATGACCATGCCTCGGCATAAACGAAACGATCTCCCAGATTCGGCATCCACTTCCGCAAATCCTGTGCACGGAGTGGAAGGGAAAGCAATACGCTTCCTAAAATAAGGAATCGAATTAACGAAAATGCCTTTAGGCGCAGCATAGCAATCATGAAAACCCAAAAATCCGAGAAAGATTGCACTTTGTAGGGACGTGCTGCGCACGTCCTCTTGCCTGAAACGAAATCTTTCAGCTTCGAACCAAAAGGACGTGCGCAGCACGTCTCTACGGAGGAGTATCCCACACACCACGGGAATGACATTCCGTCCCCCACTCGTTACTCGGTACTCATAACTCGTTACTCAATAAAGTGGCTCAATCGACACCATCACAGCAATTATTAGAGAAGATCGTCTCGCTGGCGAAGCGGCGGGGATTTATTTTTCAATCGTCCGAAATTTATGGCGGCCTGAACGGCTGCTGGGACTACGGTCCGCTCGGAGTCGAGATGCTGCGCAATCTCAAGGACGCCTGGTGGCGCGCCATGACCCAGCGCGGCGACATCGAGGGTCTCGACGCCTCGATCCTCATGCACCCAAAAGTGTGGGAAGCTTCCGGCCATGTGCAGAATTTCTCCGATCCGATGGTCGATTGCCGCGAGTGCAAATCCCGGTATCGCGTGGATCATCTTTTTGCGGAAATGTCGGAGAAGAAGTTGAAATCTATTACGAAATCACTCGTCCTCGAAACACGCGATTTCACGAAAGATCAGCTTGCCGAACTCGTGACCGGGATGATCGAGCAGAATGATTCCATCTTCGGAAGCTTGGTCGAGCAAGAATTAATCCCCTGCCCGAATTGTGGACGCACAAAAACATTTACCGTGCCGCGCAGTTTCAATCTCATGTTCGAGACGCATATTGGTCCCGTCAAGGACGATTCTAATGCGGTCGTCTATCTTCGTCCTGAAACCGCGCAGGGAATTTTCGTGAACTTTCTGAATGTGATGCAATCCTCGCGGCAAAAGATTCCATTCGGAATTTGCCAGATCGGGAAATCCTTCCGTAACGAGATCAATACAAAGAATTTTCTCTTCCGCACCAGAGAGTTCGAGCAAATGGAGATGCAGTTCTTCTGCAAAGCTGGCTCGGACGATGCGTTCTTTGAACAGTGGCGCGAAACGCGCTGGAACTGGTGGCGCTCCTTAGGAATGCCGGAAAGCAAGCTGCGTTTCCGTCCGCACGAAAAGCTCGCGCATTATGCGAAAGCTGCCGGCGATATTGAATTCGAGTTCCCATTCGGCTTCGGCGAGATCGAAGGCATTCACAATCGCACGGATTTCGATCTTACACGCCATCAGGAATTTTCTGGGAAGAGCCTGCAAGTCCATGATGAAGAGACGAAGGAAAAATACACGCCTTATGTTGTCGAAACAGCCGCTGGCGCGTCGCGCGGATTCATGGCATTCCTTTGCAACGGTTATGAAGAAGAAACCGTAAATGGCGAACAGCGCGTGGTGTTGCGATTACATCCATTCCTCGCTCCGGTGAAAGTTGCCGTGTTTCCGCTTGTAAATAAAGATGGAATGCCCGAAATCGCAAGCGAACTCGAACGCGATTTGCGCAAGTCGATGAAATCCTTTTATGACGATTCGGGAGCGGTTGGCCGCCGTTATCGGCGGATGGATGAGATTGGCACACCGTTCTGCGTCACAATTGATTCCGACACGCTCACCAACCAGACGGTCACGATCCGGGAACGAGATTCGATGCAGCAGGTGCGGGTGAGTATGGGACATGTGAAGGAATATATTAACGAGAGGCTTTCATCGCCCGTGTGATGACGAAGCGCAAACGTAATCTCTACATCGCCCTCGCGGCACTGTTTGCATTCCTCATCTTTCTTTGGTGGGATATTTCACGCGGATTGCCGAGCACGGAGGAACTCGAAACGCCGCACCCGGAAATTGCCACGCGCATTATCTCGACCGATGGCGAGCCGATCGATCAGTTCTTTGTCAAGAACCGGACGAATATCCATTTGCGGAATGTCCCGCCGTTTCTGATTAAAGCACTCATCGCGACGGAGGATCGAAATTTCTACCATCATTGGGGCATTGATCTGTTGGGAAATCTTCGCGCGATTGTGACGGATGTGTTTAGTCTTCATGCCAAGGAAGGCGCAAGTACGATCACGCAGCAGCTTGCAAGGAATCTTTATCTCAATCAGGAAAAGACGGCGATTCGTAAATTGCGCGAAGCAATTACGGCTGTCGAGATCGAGCGAGCGCATACCAAGAATGAGATACTCGAAATGTATCTGAACGTCACCTATTTCGGACGCGGAACGTATGGCATTCAGGCGGCGAGTCAGGCATATTTCGGAAAAGATGTAAACAAGCTAACGCCGGCACAGAGCGCGTATCTCGTGGGAATCTTAAAAGGCCCGGAGAATTACGACCCCGATGACAATTATGACAACGCAATCAATCGTCGCAACACCGTTATAGATAATACGGTGAATGCGGGATTTATTACGGAGACTGAAGCGACAAAAATAAAAAAGGATGTCCTTAAAGTCAAACCTTATGTTGGCTATCAGGGCATCGCGCCACATTTTGCAGAAATGGTACGCCAGCAATTGCAGAAAATGCCGGAGCTTCATGGCTATGACATTTACCGCGACGGGCTTGTCATCTATACCACGCTGAACGCTACGATGCAGCGCGCGGCCAACCGTGCCGTGCTGGAACACATCGCTGATTATCAAAAAAATGTTGTCGATAAGGGATGGAATTGGGCGCGGCACAAAGGTGTGCTTGATTCTGCGCTCATGAAAGCCGTGCGCAATACGCCTGATTATCGCGTCGCATCATCGGACGCCGAACGCGCGAAAATAGCTCGTACTCATTATGCAGATAAAGACTTCGTCGATAGCGTGAAAGACGAAGAACTTTTATTGCAAGCCGGACTGGTGTGCATCGATCAGGCAACAGGACAAATCGTGGCGATGGTCGGCGCATCGAATTACAAGGATGTCCGCTATGGTCTGAACCATGTGACACAGATCGTGCGTCAGCCGGGATCGTCGTTCAAGCCGATTGTGTATGCTTCTGCCTTTGAGCATGGTTCTACCCCGGAGACCAGCGTTTCGAACGAGCCTATTCATATTGGCAGTTGGTCGCCACATAATTTCGCGGGCGAATTCGAAGGTGGGACAGTCAGCATTCGCTATGCGATCGAGCAGTCACTTAATCTTTCCGCCGTTCATGCCATTCAGGACTTGACCTCAGTGGGAGATGTCGTAACAATGGCAAAACGTCTCGGCATTCGCTCGACGGTTCCACCGTACCCTTCCATCGCACTGGGAACTGCGGAGGTCAGTCCGCTCGATCTGACGAGCGCCTATTCCGTCTTTGCGAATGAAGGTGTTCGTGCCACACCGTATGCGATCATTCGCGTAGAGGATCGCAACGGGAAAATTCTCTACCAAAGAAAACCGGAGTTCGAAAATGTGTTGGAACCAAAAATCTGCCATGAGATTACCTCGTCGTTGGAAGATGTGGTTCAGCATGGCACAGGAATTCGTGTCCTGAATTATTTCCGCTATCCCGCCGCCGGCAAGACAGGTACGACGCAGAACTATGCCGACGCGTGGTTCATCGGCTACACCCCTGAATATACCGCCGGCGTGTGGGTTGGCTTCGACGACAACCGTATTACTTTCAACAGCTCGAACGGCCAGGGTGGTCGTGCCGCCGCGCCTATTTGGGGAATGTTTATGAAATATACCTACGATGCGCTCCGGCCAAAGATCGAATATTTCAACACGAGCTACCCCGGCGCGCCCATACCCGTGGATACGGCGAAGCATGATTCGCTCACTTCAATACAGCCGATTCCGAGAGTGGATACGATGCGGAAACCGGTGGAATATTGATTACTGCAGAAGATGTTTCGTATCTTTGTAGCGCGTACGGGAATCGAACCCGTGTACCCGCCTTGAGAGGGCGGTATCCTGGCCGCTAGATGAACGCGCCGAATTGGGCAATTATGAATGATGAATTATGAAATTTAGAACGAAAATCTCTCATTCAATACTCATCTCCCGAAAGAATCGGACTTATTACACGGAACGGGAATGCTCGGTTCCGTATTTGTATCGCGTACATAAGTTTCAGTTTGTTCTTCGAATGACAAAAACCGTGAAACGAACCCTGTTCTCGCTGCTCGCACTAACGAGCAGCATGGTCGCGCTGCGTCCGGCGTTCGGCCAGACCGATTCCGTCGCCGCATCCACGCCATCGAATAGCATCTCGACCGGCCATAGCTACATCGGCATTGATCTCGGCATCACCGGCAGCGATTACATTGGCTCGAAAAATTTCCTGTGGGGCATCGTGACGAGCATCAATACGACCTATAATACCCCTTCGCTTGCGACCTACCTGCCTTATAATCGCTTGGGAACCGGCGTAGGGTTTGACGGGGGGGTAAAAGTCGGATGGAACCTTTGGCCCTCGTTCGATATGGAAGCAAAGTTCCGCTTTTTAACGAATCACACATCGAATGAAGAGACGTATCCAAATCTTATCCTCGATCCAGGGTATTCCCCTACGTCGAATGCGACGAGTAATTATTCGATCACGCTGTCTTCGCTCGATGTCGCTATCCTCGGTCACTACCGGCTATCCGATCGCTGGTATGTTGCCGGAGGTTTCAGCGCGTCCGATCTGATTGCTAATTCCTTCTCGTCGAGTCAGCAATTAAGCGACTCGTATTACAATCTCACCAACCGCCAGCCCACGGTCACTTCGACCCAGCAAACCGGTCCGCAATCGCTCGATAACTGGTTCGCCGGATTTCGCGCTGACGCGCAAGTCGGAGCCGGGTACGTCTTTCGGCTCGGCGCGAGCAATATGCTGATGGATGTCGAGGCGCTGGTCGGCATCCCGTTTACGGCATGGCTGACAAAAGAAGCCGATTCTTCGCTGAATGGCACGGCGAATTTCTGGCATCAGCCGGTCCCCATTACCGATCCACATTTGTGGTATGCCACGCTTACTTTCGGGCTTAGGCTGCCATTTCACGATCTTCCGCCGCCCATCCCGAACGAATCCGCAGAGCCGGTTCCATCACGAGCGATGGTTGTCGAGTCTCGCGCCGATACTACCGGTGGCTCCTTCTTGCTCTCGGGGCATGTCATCGATGCTGCTACAGGCCAGCCCATTTCGGCGGAGATGACCGCCGTCGATCTATCGAATAACAAGGTCATTGGGATGAGTCATACGGATTCGAGCGGCAATTATAGCGTACCCGTCAACGGGCCTGGGAAGTATTCGGTCACGGCCAATGCCAATGGTTATCTCTTCGGCACGGCGTATTTCGAAGTCGATTCCGAGGGCCGCATACTGAAAAGTCATTCCGACATATCGTTGGGCGGTCTCGTGGGCGGCAAGACGCGGCTGCTTATCTTTTTTGCGTTCGATCAGGCCGATCTTCAGCCGGCTTCCGCGCCGGAACTAAACCGAGCGGTGGAACTGATGAAGGCGGTGCCAGCGATGAAGGTCGAGATCGCGGGGTATTCCGATAGCTTAGGCACGGTACCTCATAATATGGATCTCTCGCTTCGCCGCGCGAATGCCGTTCGGAATTTTCTCATGCAGCAAGGAATTTCCGGAGATCGCATTATGACGCATGGATACGGTTCCCAATCGCCCATCGCTACGAATGCTACCGAAGAAGGCCGCACCTCGAACCGGCGCGTCGAATTCGTTGTCAAAGAACACTAACCACCCCCTAACCCCCTCCTTGGAAAGGAGCGGGAATTTTATGCTTCGCTCGTCAAGGCCGCAAGGTTCGAGCGGATTTGTGCGTCGAAGATCTCGAACTCGGCTGTGCCTCGGAGCAATGGGAATTCCATTTCGTATTGCTTCATGCGAATGGGTTCCAGACGGATGGAAATGAGAAGTTCCACAGCGGCATCGAACGTCTGATCGAGCAGATACAGCACTTTCGCGCGGCCCAAATGCGGTTCGGACCACGCCGGCGCATACCCACTCGACGCCTCATACGCCTGTAGCGATTCCGAGAATCGCTTGAGTTCAAATAGCGTCTCGGCATAATCGAACCATGCCTCGAAATCTTTAGGAGAAAGCTGGAGCACCATCCGGTAGGCCATCACAGCCTCTTCATGCCGTCCTAAGTTAAAGAGCGCGTCAGCCTTAGCATACCACAGTTCGGAATATTTACTGTCGATGGCCAGCGCCGCATTATAATCTTCAAGCGCTTTGGCATGTTCATCGAGCGCATCGTAGCACGAGCCGCGCCCGAAGAAGCTTTCGGCGTGCCTCGCATCGAATTTCAGCGCCTGCGTGAAGCAGCGCACGGCCTCGCGCCAGCGTTTTAATTCCTCATAGGCATTCGCAAGATTGTGCCATGCGCTGACATCCTCCGGATGATACTTTAAGCATTCCTTGAACGACTCGATCGCGTCCGATAGCTTGCCTAAATTCGCATACGCATTCCCCCGATTGTACCACGCGGCGGGAAATTCTTCCTTGATCGCAAGCGCCAGCTCGTAGCTTTCGATCGCCTTGTTGTACATCCCCATCTGCGTCTGGATAATCCCGCGATTGTACCACGCGCTGTGGTTGTAGGGATCGAGATCTAAGTTCGCTTCATACGCGGCGAGCGCCTTTTCCAGATTATTGATCGAATCGTAGCAAAAGCCGAGTTCGTAATACGAGTCCTTGGTGAACTCCTTCACCTCTTTAAGATACTCGAAAATTGCAATAGCGTCCTGATAGCGCTCGGCCTTTTCAAAGCAAATCCCCTTGTTGAAAAGCGCCTCGTCGTTCGATGGATTGCTGGCGAGCGTCCGGTTGAAGATTTCCAGCGCCTCTTCGGTGCGGCCGGCGCCATCCAAGGCCACGCCGTAATTAATCAGAAGCTCGTTATCGGTCGGATTCAGCGTGAGCGCGCGTTCGTAGGAAATAATTGCTTTTTCGAACTCCGCATGATGCGCTTCGAGCATTCCCCGGCGGTGCCAGCCATCGCCATTGAAAGGGGCGCGCTCGGTCAGCAGTTGGGCAAAATCCAGCGCTTCCTCGAATTTCTCGTTTTCGATGCAATAATCGACCAATTCTTCGAGAATATCGGGATGAAGAAATTGACGCTCTTCCCCATCCGC
The DNA here is from genome assembly GCA_003151825.1 of Ignavibacteriota bacterium. GTDB lineage: Bacteria > Bacteroidota > Ignavibacteria > Palsa-1295 > Palsa-1295 > PALSA-1295. The sequence goes on along the minus strand of PLYO01000012.1, from coordinate 57,806 downwards.
GTGGTGGGTGCCGACATCGTCGCCGATGCGCCCGGCGCCATCCCCGGCGTCGCTCGAAGAAAGATTTCGGCGCTTATCCTCGCGGTGACGCTTCAGCTCTTCCTCGAAGTACTTTCTGCGCCGCTCGCGCCGATCCTTCGAATCCCCGCCGAATTCCCCTTCCCCTTCGAATCCGAAGGCGTCGAAATCATCGAATACATTCATAATGGTCCAATGAAGCCCCTTTTTGCAGCCCTTTCATGCGCCGCTTTTAATGCAACATCCCGCGAACAAAGAATACTTCCGCGAAAATAAGAAAAATAAATCCGAAGCCGTTGCCGCCCCAAAATACCGCCATTGGTATTCTAATAAGAAGCGATTTGCTGGGTGCGGGGGGGAGTTCAGAGTTCATGAACTGTGGCGTTTCTAAGCTGGATTCGCCGGTTGTGTGTCTATAATTCATAATAAAACTTCTATATGAAAACTATCTAACAAATTTTCAATGAACTGGTACCCTCCCCATCATCTTTCATCTTTTATATTTCATCTTTGCCCATTGGTGCCCATATAAGACACTACTAATATACGACGGAAAAAAGGCGAAGTCAAGGGATCGGCAAAGATTCTTGAAAAAAATTGGCTGTTTGATTAAGGACGGTCGCGGGAAAACTTGCCGAGGAATACGACCTGCATCAGCGAGTAAGCTTCGCCATGATCTCCTCGCGCGGAACACGCTCGTTGCGATCCGCTTCCATCATGAGGATGCCGAGACCGATGTCTTCCTTCTCCTCGTCGGTAAGGACGCGAACGGGGAAGTGAAGCTTATCGAGCAACCGCTTCAGCATCGAAAGGTCTTCGCTATTATCGGGAGTAATGACTAAGGATTCCATAGTTACTAAAGAGATAAAACCAAAGAGATTGTTCCCCGAACGAGCAGCGCCGGAATGTTCGAGCGTGGGTTCGCGCATGGCGTTACCTCTATTATCGGTTGTGGGACGGATGGTGTTCGGGGCTTTGGAGAAACAAATTAGTGATTTGAGTGTTAATTATTTAATGATTCGACGTGGGATAATCGGTGCAGTGGTTTTGGGTTCGCTTGTGGGCGGCGGATTTCAATCTGCGCATGCACAAAATTGGCAAGTTCTAAGTACTCCAATTAGTTTAACTTCAAATACGCCGGGATTCGGAAATGAGGTCATTCCTTATTTTCTAAATTCTAATTTTGGTTTTATTTACGCGGACACAGGCTGGTTTTTTGGGTGCATTCCAGGGATTGCACGAATTTATAGCACTACTGATGGTGGGATTAGTTGGAGACCTGTTTTACAATTTTGTGGGAAACCATACGGCATCAAGCAATTGAGCTTTACGAGTCTTACGCATGGCTTCATCTTGGTTGATACTGAATTATATGATACTCAATCTAACCTGACCCTCTTTGGTGAAGTATTTGAGACTTTTGACGGTGGAAATAGCTGGCAAAGGATCACGCCCACTTGGATGACGGCTCACTCCGTTTATGCTACTCAGGGCGCGGTGTTCGTCACTGCAGATCGAAAGCCTCCATTCCTGCCAGGCGGTTACTGGCTATATGCTCAAGGCTCGTTCCCCACCGCTGACACTGGAGCCATTTTTCGCACTTCCAATGATGGAAAGTCATGGGATTCAGTCGCAGTTCAAGTTCCTTTGCCAAAGGGTTCCTTTCTTGCAATCTCAGAGATTGTCGGTAACCGTGACAGCCTTGTACTTGTTTTGGCATACGACACTCTGACTCAAACATACATTATTTATTCGACGGATTTGGGCTTGTCTTGGCAGACAGAACCACTTGAAAGAGATTACGTATGGCCAACTTTGCAATCTCAAAATTTTAGATTAGCTGCGTATTGCATTCCCCATACCTGTGAGGTCATTCGAGTGTTTGATGGTTCTTTGCAGGATCAGGAAGATAAATACACTTTGTTTAAAGGAACTCTGCCATTCAATCTCGGTTCATGGTATCCGTTATTGAGTGCAGAAATAGGCGCTTGGATTGCAGGTAATGGCTGTGCACAATATGTAAGCAATGCATTCGATGGTCATCCAACCTGGGACGGTCTAATTCGGTGGGAGGAGAACGATACTGCACGCATCAATGGGCCTCAACTTCAAGAAATAGATGATCAGGAGTATCGAAATATTTCCGCAGTCGGGTATGGATCTGTGCTTTACGTTGGCACGTCATATTTAGCATCAGAGCCAGGTCAACTTTGGAAGACAACTGATGGAGGCGATGGAACGTTAAGTGCTACTTCGCTCGCGCCACGCATCGAATGGAATCACGCGGCGTTTGCAAGTGGAAACGACACACTAACGATTATCCAATGCTCAAGCTCACCGTCAAGTGTCTATTACCAAAACCTTTCATGTGCAATTACAAAGATGGATTCCGTTTCGCTTATCGGTCTCGCACAGAATGAGTATTCGCTTACATCCACGCACCATAATGATTGCCTCTCGTTGCCGGATAGCACTTACATCAATTTTGTGTCCATTCCGCCTGGAACGTATCCGGTTAGCGTGAACGCTCACTTCACCGACGACGAATATAACACGATCGACACCACGCTCAGCTTTACACTCGTTGTTCAGCCGGGGAATCAGCCTATTCCTCTGAGCCTTTATTTTAAATCGTCATCCATCACTACCGCAGCCGGAGACACACTCGAAATTCCCGTCTATCTCTCCGGCAATGCTACACTCGATTCAACTTTCCTCACGCTTCCATTTGGGATTGATACGAATGTGCTGCATCCCATCGGATTCCATTCGGCAATTTCCGGGATAACTGCTGGCAGTATTACATATTCAGGAGGCACGGGAACCGTGCCGCTACAATTCTCTGATCTCACGCTTAACGGCGAAACGCTGATCGGTTACTTGCGCTGTGTTGTTTATCTTGCGGATACGCTTGCGACAACCGTTATGCTTCAAATCCCGAGCCTTACTTCTGCAAATACTCCCTGTACCGCGCTTTCTCTAACCACAGACTCGGTGAACATCCTCATAAACGGCTGCGGCGATAAGACGCTTCTTCAATTTATGAAGACCGGCACAATTTCACTTGCCATCCAAAGTATTGTTCCCAACCCTTCGAGCGATGAAATTACAGTTTTGGGAGTGGGGCTGTCACAAGCAACAATAGATGTCTATGATGTTCTTGGGCGACTGACCACCCCCCAGCCCCCTCCTATTCCGCTTCACTCCATAGGAGGGGGAGTTGCGTTCGATGTTTCTTGTTTACCCAACGGCCTCTATTATGTGCGCGCGCGGAATGCGGCAACGGGAATGATTGCATCGGGGAAATTTGTGATCGAGCGGTAACGCGGCGTTTGTGTTCGTTTGCAGCGCAGCATTTGTAGCCGTGACCTTCAGGTCACGGTCGCGGAGCAAGCAATCTCAGGAATTCGCCGTGACTTAAAAGTCACGGCTACGTAGAAATCATATCCCAATCACATGAATCACACAAATCATAGTTCAGACAGGATGTTTTTGCCCTCGCTTCTGTTTACCCCGGCCCATTCAAAAGGAATTTTAAGAAAAACATGAACAAAAAGCAAAAACAGGTCAATAAAAAGCACAAGCGCTCGGTCGAGCGGGTGAAACGCAAAACGCGCGCCGCTAAAGCTGCTGTCAAGCCGGCTCGCCGCTCGGCCCCTCGTCCGGCGGCTCCGGCCCCACGACCGGCATCGAAGAAAACCGCTGCTCCCACCCCGGCTCCTGTCGAACCGGCGCCTGCCGAGCCGGTTCCTGCCGAGGAAGCGTAGCCACTCCGTGTAGAAGGAGTCATGCGCTCGCTCGCCGATCTTCTCGCGCACCCCGGTCCCATCGTCATGGGCGTGCTGAACGTCACGCCGGATTCCTTCAGCGATGGCGGCGATTTCGCTTCGAAAGAGCAAGCGGTCGATCATGCCATCCAGATGGTGCTCGATGGCGCTGAAATTATCGACATTGGCGGCGAATCGACCCGTCCCGCCGGCAGCGCATATGGCGCGGGTGCCACGCCCATCTCGGCGAACGAGGAAATCGCCCGCGTTCTTCCCGTCATCGAATCGCTTCGAAGCGCAGACGATCATATCCTGATTTCCATCGATACGCAAAAATCCAAAGCTGCGAAAGCGGCGATTGCAGCGGGAGCGAACATCGTCAACGATGTAAGCGCGGGCACTTTCGATCCGCACATGTTTGAAATCGCCGCCAAATATCACGCTTCCATAATTCTCATGCATGGCCACGGCCCAAATTTCCGAAAAGCGAAAATTGAAGATTATTTTTATGAGGATGTCGTAACGGAAGTCCGCGATTATCTCGCCGAGCGCATCCGCGCGGCTCGCGAAGCGGGCATCGAAACCATTCTTGCAGATGTGGGCATCGGCTTCGCAAAAAGTTACCAGGATAATCTTAAACTGCTAAAAAATCACGAGACTTTTACGTCGTTGAATGTCCCTCTGGTCCTTGGAGTCTCCAGAAAATCCACCATTGGCAAAGCCATGGGTGGGAACCCGCCTCCCAAAGCGCGAATGATTGGCAGCATCGCCGCAGCCTGTTACAGTGTCGAGCACGGCGCAAAAATAATTCGAACGCACGATGTGAAAGAGACGCGGGAAGCATTATCGGCACTGAGCGCGATCCTTGAAGATGAACCCCTCTCCTTACCAAGGAGAGGGGCTGGGGAGAGGTAGAATGAAGACCTACCGCAAAGAACTCTGGATGAACCTTCCCACCGAGCGAGGCTACGTAAACATCTCCCGCGACGTGCAAGCAGCCATTGACGAGAGCGGCGTGAAGGAGGGCCTTGTTCTCGTCAATCCGATGCACATCACCGCCAGCGTCTTCATCAACGATGACGAGCGCGGACTTCACAAGGATTTCGAGCGATGGCTCGAACAGCTCGCCCCCCACGCGCCCATCTCGCAATACGATCACAATAACACCGGCGAGGACAATGCCGACGCACATTTGAAACGCCAAATCATGGGCCGCGAAACCGTCGTCGCCATCACGAATGGCAAGCTCGATTTCGGTCCGTGGGAACAAATTTTCTATGGCGAGTTCGATGGTCGCCGGCGCAAACGAGTGTTGATTAAAATTATTGGGGAATAGATGAACGTTCTTTGAACCGCATCATCCATTGGAACTAAAAATGAACTGGATAAAGCCCATCGTCATAACGCTGTTCGCCGTAATGATCGTGTTGAATGGCTATCAGGTGTATCGCATCGCATTCGTTCGGCATGAAGCCGATTTCGTCGCGTGTCTTGCCGGCGCGGAAGATTTCAGGAATGGAACGAATCCCTATCTGCCGACGGCGGTCGCGCCCTACAATACGCTGGAAAATTACCGACCGTATATCTATCCGCTTTTTTTTGCGTGGCTCTGGATTCCCTTCACGTTTTTGCCGCCCGTTGCCGCAAGCTTTGCCTGGTATATCCTGAGCGTGGCGATGATGTTCTATGCGCTCGCGCTGTGCGCTGAGTTAACTGGACTAACGGCACAGAAAGAGAAATGGCTGATCTTCGGCATTATCGGTATTCTCTTCGTTTCGGTTTTTCAATGGGTTTTGATGTTCGGACACGAGGATCTATTTGTCCTTCTTCTCTTGCTGCTTTCCACAAAATATTTGGTGAAAAACGAGAGCCGCTCCGGATGGTTTTTAGGCGCGGCGATCTCCGGAAAATTGATGCCCATCGTTGTGCTGCCCATGCTATTAAAAAATTGGAAGGCAATGGCACTGTGCCTCGTCTCGATTGTACTTTTTTGCGTTGTCATTCCCTATTTGTTTGCAGGGAATGCCATCTTCCATTTTTACGATTATTGGTTCCACACTACGCTTACAAGCGAAATGTCGAAGGGCGATGAATCGACCCATTCCTTCGCATTAGCCGGCGCCGTGGCGCAATGTTTGGGACTTCTGCGCCCAACATTATTCTTAAAATTAGCCTGCGGACTTTTGCTCATGAGTTTTCCGGTAATGTTACTCTTCAAGCAGAAAATTGTTCCGGCGATGTTTCTTTCCTTCATGCTCATCCCGCTCACTTCGACGCGTAGCGAGCCGAACCATCTTACGATGCTCGTTCCTGCTGTCATGCTGCTTGCTGCGATAGTGCTGAAACGCAAAATGATCTGGCGTGGGAAGGAAATTATGCTTACAACACGCCAAACCATAATAGGATGGACGCTACTCCTTGCACTTCAGATGATGATTTTATGGGGGTATAATGCGACCGTGCCTTTCGATACGATCGGGATGCTGATCGTCTTCGGGCTTGTATTTTGGAGCGCATGGAATGAATCCCGCCGTAGCGGCCCCCAACGGGCGATGCGTACGACACCATCCGCTTGGGCGGAAGGAAGCGACCGTTGACAGCACCGTAGGTGCGGCCCGTTTGTAGGATGATATCATTATTTTCATCGCACGGAATCTTTCTGGGATTTTTTGCTTTTTACGCGGCCCGGGAAAAAATTCCGTATTTTTGCGGGCCTAATAACACTTGAGCACACCACACCACACGGATCCAACCACATTAGAATGCATTTTTTAGGACTGAAATTTAGCTCGTTCCCGCGAATTCTTGCGGTTTTCGCCATCCTTGCCCTTGGCTGGAACGGTTCCGCCTGGGCGCAATCGGGCGGCGTTACGGATACGACTCAGCCCCAGCCGGCGGTCACTACTACTATTACAGCGCCCGTTCAGACTCCGATAGCGCAACCGGCGGAGAACAATCCCGGCGGCGAAGCGAACCTCGTGCTGCCCGACCTATCGAGCGTTTCCTTCATGGGGATGACGGGCCACAATCTGCTCATGATCGGCCTCGTGTTTTGCGCGCTGGGCCTGCTTTTCGGCCTCACGATTCTCCGGCGGGTGAAAAACATGCCGGTTCACCGCTCGATGCGGGAAATCTCGGAATTGATTTACGAAACGTGCAAAACGTACCTCATTACGCAAGGAAAGTTTTTGGCGGTGCTCTGGATTTTTATCGCCATCATCATCGGGCTTTATTTTGGCGTGCTCGCCCCCACGCCCGGTCATCCGGTCGGACAGACGGTAACGATTATCCTGCTCTTTAGCATCGTCGGCGTGCTCGGCAGCTATGGCGTGGCGTGGTTTGGCATTCGCGTGAATACCTACGCGAACTCTCGCACCGCGTTCGCAAGCCTTCCCGGCAAGCCGTATCCGATTTATGCGATTCCTCTGCAATCCGGCATGAGCGTCGGGATGATGCTGATTTCTGTCGAGTTGCTGATCATGCTTTTCATTCTCCTTTTCGTGCCGCGCTATTACGCGGGGCCGTGTTTCATCGGATTTGCGATTGGAGAATCCTTAGGCGCTGCCGCGCTCAGAATCGCCGGCGGCATTTTCACCAAAATTGCGGACATCGGCAGCGACCTGATGAAGATCGTCTTCAAAATCAAGGAAGACGACGCGCGCAATCCCGGCGTGATTGCCGATTGCACGGGCGATAACGCCGGCGATTCCGTCGGCCCTTCGGCGGATGGTTTCGAAACATATGGCGTGACGGGCGTGGCGCTTATCACCTTCATTCTGCTCGGTGTGCATGACGCGACCGTGCAAGTGCAGCTCCTCGTATGGATTTTTGCGATGCGCATTATGATGCTCATATCGAGCGCGGGAGCATATTTCCTGAATGGCGCAATCGCCAAAGCGCGCTATGCGAATGCGGACAACATGAATTTCGAATCGCCGCTTACCTCGCTCGTGTGGTACACCTCGATTATTTCGATTGGGTTGACGTATGTCGTCTCGTATCTTATGATTCCCGTGCTTGGCGGCGATACGACGCTCTGGTGGAAACTTGCAAGTATCATTTCCTGCGGCACGCTCGCGGGCGCCATTATTCCGGAATTAGTAAAAGTATTTACATCGATGAAATCCGCGCATGTGAAGGAAGTAGTTTCTTCCTCACGCGAAGGCGGTGCATCGCTCAATATCCTTTCTGGATTGGTAGCTGGAAATTTTTCGGCGTATTGGATCGGCATGTCGATGGTCACTCTGATGTCGATCGGATATTTTATAAGCATGAATGGGCTTGGCATCATGCTTCCCGGCACACAAACGCCGCTCATGCTTGCGCCTGCCGTGTTCGCTTTCGGACTCATCGCATTTGGATTCCTCGGCATGGGGCCGGTCACGATTGCCGTCGATTCCTACGGCCCTGTGACGGACAACGCGCAATCGGTTTATGAGCTTTCCTTGATCGAGCAAGTGCCGAATATCAAGGAAGAACTCAAGCGCGATTTTGGGGTGAACGTCAACTTCGAGCGTGCAAAAGATCTGCTCGAAGAGAACGATGGGGCCGGCAACACGTTCAAAGCTTCCGCGAAACCTGTGCTCATCGGCACAGCCGTCGTCGGCGCGACGACGATGATTTTTTCGATTATCATGGCGCTCACAAATGGGCTGACGACGAACTTAGAAAATCTCTCGTTGCTCCATGCGCCGTTCGTGCTCGGCCTGATTACCGGCGGCTCAATCATCTATTGGTTTACCGGCGCATCGACACAAGCGGTGACGACGGGCGCCTATCGCGCGGTCGAGTTTATCAAGGCGAACATCAAGCTCGAAGGGGTGGAAAAAGCCTCCGTCGCAGACAGCAAAAAGGTGGTCGAGATTTGTACGAAGTACGCGCAGAGAGGAATGTTCAACATCTTCCTGACCGTCTTTTTTGTGACGCTCGCGTTTGCCTTTGTCGATCCCTTCTTCTTTATCGGCTACCTTATTTCCATCGCGATTTTCGGATTATATCAGGCCATCTTCATGGCAAACGCCGGCGGCGCGTGGGACAACGCAAAGAAAATCGTCGAAGTAGAATTAAAAATGAAGGGCACTCCCCTTCACGACGCAACCGTCGTTGGCGATACCGTTGGCGATCCCTTCAAGGATACCTCTTCGGTGGCGCTCAATCCGGTTATCAAGTTTACGACACTGTTCGGGCTGCTGGCAGTCGAATTGGCGGTGAAACTCACGGTAGATGCTGGCTCGACAGTGGGCCACGTCCTCGCGGTCGGGTTCTTCGGCATTTCGGTCTATTTCGTCTGGCGCTCGTTTTACAGAATGCGAATCACCGCAGAATAAAATCACCGCAGAATAACTTAAACCAACAAAGAATACTATGGCAGCAAAACGTTACAAAGGATACCGTCAGGCGCAGCGACCGTTCTCGCCGGCGGAAGAAAAAACCATCCGTACCATGCGCGAAAAAGGTGCGACGGGCGCGGAGATCGCGCAGAAACTCCACGTCCACAAGGGCGCGGTTCATCGCCGCTTGCGCGAGATCGGCCTGAGCTACACCGGCTTCTGGAGCGCCCTGCGCGCCGAGAACGCGAAGCCGAAGAAGCGCGCTACGGCGAAGAAGGCAAAGAAGAAGTAATTTCGCCGCCCCACGAGCGCCTCACACGCCCATTCCGATCTCATTGAACGGGTTGCGCGCGCCATCGTTTGGCTTTTATGGTCAGCGAGGGTCGGGCGCAATCTTGGTTTCTATTGATTGCTGGAATGAAACACAATCTTGCAAAAAAAATGAAACGCTTCCCGACAGCCCTAATCGTTGCGGCATTAGTGAGCCTCGGTGCTCGCATGTCCTTCGCGCAGCAATCGGTTGGCATCGTGTCTTCAACCAAAGCGGAATCGCAGCAAAGCGATTTCTACTTTGGGGTGCGTGTCGGAATGAATGACGCTGGTGAATCTTGGGACCCTGGCATCCGGCCGGGAATACCTCTCGGAGACGATGGTGGACTAATGGCGGGGATACAATTCGATTATTGGTTCAACCGCACCTACGCGCTCGAAGTACAATTGCTCTATAATGAGAAAGGCTTCAGCATGGGGAGCTCGGACACCTCCCCTTCACTCGCCACCGATTTCGGGAGCGTTCGTGCTTCCTACCTTGAAATCCCGTTGCTCTTCAAAGTACGCTTCGGAGGCCCGGACGTGCTCCCTTATCTCTATGCGGGGCCATCTCTTGGCATCCTGCTCTCTGCCACTAATGGAACGAACGGCTCGCCCACTCGCCCAGGTTTCGGTTCGGATACCACCACCGCGGTCGATGCAAAGAATGCGTTCACTGCGACCGATCTCAGCGCTCTTATTGGTGGAGGCATCGAGTTCAGATGCCGTGACTATCTGAGCTTCTTCATTGATGCGGGGTACGCACATGGGCTTGATAATGTAGATGCGGGTAATTCGACGCTGTTCGGTGACAATCCGATTTATCCTCATAGCATCACGCCGCGCACGGTAAAATCGTGGGAGATACGGCTGACTGCGGGCATGATGGTAGCGCTATAGCGAACTACTTATCCGCTTCCCCCATGATCGGATCGATCGAGCCGATGATGGCAACGATATCCGAGATCATGCAGCCTTCGAGCAGACGTGAAAGCCCCTGAAGATTGACAAAGCTTGGGCTTCGGATTTTGCTGCGCCACGGGAACCCGGAACCATTCGAGACGAGATACCACCCCAGCTCGCCTTTCGCTGCCTCGATGGCATGATAGACTTCGCCCACCGGCGCAGACTGACCGAAATTCACGAGCATGAAATCGTTGATCAACTCTTCCATCGAGCTATAAATCTCGCCTTTTTTCGGAATGACACTCTTCGCATCGCGCGAGGAATAATCGCCTTTGGGAAGTTTATCGAGACACTGCCGAATGATCTTCGCCGATTGCCTGATCTCATCGAACCGGCATAGATAGCGTGCAAGCACATCGCATTCCGTGCGCGTGATAACATCGAAATCCAGTTCGTTATAAACGAGATAGGGATTGTCGCGGCGAAGATCGGCAGCGATGCCGGAGCCGCGCAGGTTCGGCCCCGTCCATCCGAGTTCGAGTGCTTCCTCCGGCGCCATGATTCCAATGCCGGATGTCCGTTCGATAAAAATTCGGTTCTTGTGGAGCATCGCGGCGATTTCGTTCACCGCTTCGTCCAGGCCTTCCAAAAATGCGCGGATCATCGTGATGGAATCGTCCGCAATGTCCTGCGCCATGCCGCCGATGCGCATGTAGCTGACGGTAAAACGAACGCCGGTCAGTACATCGAAAATATCGTAAAGCTTTTCCCGCTCGCGCATCGTCCACACGAAGACGGTGAGCGCGCCCACATCCATTGCAAGCGCACCTAAAGCCATGAAATGCGAAGAAATGCGCGCAAGCTCGCAACAGATTACGCGGATATAATTCCCGCGCGGCGGAAGTTCCAGCTTCAAAAGCTTTTCGACCGCCATGCAGTAGGCCACGTTATTCGCGATGGGCGAAATATAATCGAGCCGGTCGGTGTGCGGGATATACTCATGGTACGTCATGTTTTCCGCGAGCTTTTCGTAGCCACGGTGAAGATAGCCGAGTTCGCATTCCGCAGAGATGATCGTCTCGCCATCCAATCGGAGCAGGACGCGGAGCACGCCATGCGTCGCCGGGTGCTGCGGGCCGAGATTGAGGACCATCTCATGTTCGAGCGCGTCTTCATCCATCGAAACCGTCGTATCTTTCGACATCAACGCGTCGAGAATTTTCTGGCGAGGCGCTACTTCCTGATAGGAGGGGCGTTCGAGGGTTAGTTCGTCGTCGATCAGGCTCATTTCAAATTAAAAATAATCTGCGTAATCTGCTTTAATCCGCGTAATCCAGGTTCTGACTATTCCCCCCTATTAGCAACATTGAATCGCGGATCGGAATCCTCGTGATGCGGAAGCGGAATCGAGCCGGGCACGCCCATGAGTGGGAAGTCTTTGCGGAGCGGGTAGTATTCGAAATCATCCGGCATGTACATGCGGCGAAGATCGGGATGGCCGTCGAAAATAACGCCGAACATGTCGTAGGCCTCGCGCTCGTGCCAGTTCGCGCCGCTCCATACGGAGACGAGCGATGGCACATGCGGATCGCGTTCCTCGCAGCGGACTTTCAGAAAAATCCGTTGCATCGTTTTATGATTGCGAAGATTGTAGGTGACTTCGAATCGGTGCTTCTTCTCCATCCGGTCATGGCCGAGCGCATCGATCATTTGAGAAAATCCGAAGTCGTTTTTCAGCCGCATCGCTATGCCAAGAATTTGCTCGCATGGAACGATGACCGCTTCATCGCCGCCGACATCGGCTTTTTCGAAAGTGAGATCGGGATTTTTTTCTTTGAGTTGTTCGAATGTGAACATCTTATGCGTGAGAGATTATCCGTTTTGGCGAACCTTCCATCCCATTCAGTTGAATATCGATGGGTTGCTGGGGATGGTGATCGCCAATGACTGTTCCACGCCGGATGGGCCGGTCGTTCTTGATATTCTCCTGAATCATCATCAGCCCCTTGAGCAGCGAATCCGGCCGCGGCGGGCAGCCGACGACATACAGATCGACCGGCAAAAATTGATTGATGCCCTGCACCACCGAATATGTCCGGTAGATTCCCCCGCTCACCGTGCAGACGCCCATCGCGATCACATATTTCGGATCGGGCATCTGATCGTAAATTTTGCGAACGACTTTCGCCATTTTGTAGGTAACCGTTCCTGCCACGATCAGCAAATCCGACTGGCGTGGCGAAAAGCGAAATACCTCGCTGCCGAAGCGCGAAACATCGAAGCGCGGGCCGGCAAAGGCCATCATTTCGATTGCGCAGCAGGAAATGCCGAGCGGCATGGGCCATACGGCATTGCGCCGCGCCCAGTTGACGAGATCGTCTAATTTGCTGGTTACGAATCCTTCCGATTGTAATGCTTCGTCTATCATATTTTTGAACCTGGATTTCGCTGATTAATGGGGATTACGCGGACGATTAGAGGATTGGATTTTCGACCGATTATTTTTTTTGGAATTCTCTTTTGAAATTTCTCTATAGAAAATCCTAAAATCGTCCGCGTAATCCGTTCTAATGCGCGTAATCGTGGTTCTGTTAGTCCCATTCCAGCGCGCCCTTTTTCAAGATATAAATATATGCCACGAAAAGCAGCGCGATAAAAATAAACATTTCCCAGAGCGCATAAGCTCCGAGACTTTTGAAAATGACGGCCCACGGATAGAGAAACACAAGCTCGATGTCGAAAATGATAAAGAGCATTCCAACTACGTAATACTTGATCGAGACGCGCTCCTGCGTGGTCCCGATCGGGATCATGCCCGATTCATAGACCGAAAGTTTTTGCACGTTCGGCCGCCTCGGGCCGATCCACTTACTGAGATTGACCATCAGCACGCCGAATCCGGCGGCGACGGCGAGCATGAGCGCGATGGGGATGTAGTTGCTGAGCATTTTTAGAGTGTAGCTTACCGAATGAGTAAAACGGTTAGCGAAAGGAATAGATTCTATTGAAATCGAAGAACACTATATTAAAATGTCATCCTGAGCGGAGTTCATTGCGACATGCATCGCCCACGATGCTTGGAGCAATGAACGGAGTCGAAGGATCTCATGCAGTTTCGCGTAGAGTTGAATGTCCGGATATCCTTCGACTCCGCAATCCGACGCTCCGCGTCGAATTGCTCCGCTCACGATGACATATTATTTGAACATGATTTGGAAAAGAACATCAGCGATTCGTCTTTTATCTTACATCTTTCATCTTTTCCCGGCGTTATCCTGGCATCAGCCGCACCAGCAGCATCTCCATCAGAAGTTCATCGCTGGCGTGGCGCATGCGTGTGAGGCTCTCGGTTTCGAGGAGCGCGGCGAGCGCGTGGTCGAGTCGGGCGCGGGAGTAACGGCGCGCCTGCTCGATAATTTCTTTTGCAAAATAGACCGCGCCACCGTGGAGTTCGAGCGCCTCGGCAATGGCGCGCTCGTTTTCGCCTTTTGAGGCGAGTTCCCGCGCGATCGTCATCTGCTCGATAAAGCGCGCGAGCATGACGAACATGAATTGCTTCTGGTCGCTGCCCTGATCGAGCATCCGCAGCGCGATGGTTACGGCAAGCGGTTTATTGGATGCTCCAATCGCTTTCGTCAGTTCGAAGACGTTGTTCTCGCGCGAGGCTCCGACTAATTGCTCGATATCTTTGGCGGAAATTTCTTTCCGGTCTGGGCCAATATAAATGACGAGCTTTTCGAGTTCGTTGGCAATGGCGCGGAGTGAGACTCCGAGATAGCCCGTGAGCATCCGCGCGGCCTCCGGCGCGAGCGAGCGGCCCATGTATTTCGCGCGCGCGTTCGCCCAGGCGGCGGCCTCACCCTCCTTCATCACCGGAAATTCCACGACGTGCGCCTTTTCGACAAGTTCTCGAAACGGCGATTGATTTCGCGCGCCGAATTTTTCGAGATCGAATATTAAAATCGTGTCGGGATTGGGCTGATTGAGATATTGAAGCAACGGATCTTCGTTCTGGGCTGATTTTTTTCGGCTCTTCGTGGCTGTGCCCGCCGGTTTCGAGCGAAGTATTCGTTCTGCCTCACGGACGACGATGAGCCGCCGCTCGGACATCATCGGATAGGCACGAGCGAGCGAAATAACCTGATCTATAGTAGTCTCCGAGCCATAGAGAATATCGCAATTGAAGGAGCGGGTGGATTCATCCGGCACGACGATGGCGGGCGCCTCGCGCAGCAACTCGCCGCGAAGAAATTCCTCCTCGCCATGCAGAACTGTGACGGGCCGAAATTTCCCGGTTTTCCATTGTTTCAGGAGTTCATCCGAGGCTGCCATTTCGATTTATCGCGGTCGTTCCGTTTTTATTCGTATTTTTGTTCGGGATTTGCATCTCTTATTGCACCCTGTAATGGAACGTGCGGCGAGAGAGTTTCTTCGGATGGCGATCTTTGAGGATTATTTCGCAAAAACCCGGTTTTCATGCGGAGCGCCAAAAGTTTTATTAATTTCGTATTCGGGAATTGGATATACTCTCGGGCTACGAACGAAAATTACTCAGAAATAATAGAAATTTCTCGCAATACCCGGCACACGAAGTGCCCGGCGAGAGTTTGTACGAATACACACGAATACACACGAATAACACGAAAGCAGACCTTCACAAAGGATACGATCATGCACTTTATCACCGATCAGCAAGACGACACGACCATATTCCGGCTCCGGGAAGAGCGGCTCGATTCCCGCAACGCCGGACAGCTCAAGGCCGAATTTCTCATTCTGGCCCAGCCGAACATTCAGAACCTTATTGTCGATTTAAGCGAAGTCCGGCATATCGATAGCGCCGGGCTTTCCGCGCTGCTTTTGGCCCAGCGCCAAATGAGCATCCACGAGGGTGATCTGCGGCTTGCCGGCGTGACCGGGGAGGTTCGCTCGTTGCTCGAAATGACGCAACTCGACCGGGTGTTCCAGATTTTCAATACCGTGGACGAGGCGCTCGATGGCATTCTACCAGAGGCCATATTGGAAGAGATTGGCGCCGGCTCTTTGGGATTGGACGCGCCCGGCGCGCGGGCCGTTCGTCTGGGCGCCATCGCCGCCGGTGGATCGCTCGGAGCCGCCGCCTTGGCGGAAATTATGTTGGCCACGCCGTTTGACGACGATCTGGATGAATCCGGATTTCTCGCGCTCGGAGATGAGGAAGAAGGCGATGACGATCTCGATGAGACCGATGACACCTTCGATGACGACGACGATGACGACGACGATGACCTCGACGACGATCTCGATGAAGAGGACGATGTCGAGGAAGAAGAAGAGAAAGTCGAACCCGAAGACGTGGTAGAACCCGATGACCTCGAAGACGAGTTCGAGGATGACGATTGGGACGACGAAGAATTAGAAGACGATGACGAAGACGACGATTATTAAGTAAGAAGTAAGAGGTAAGAAGTAGAAAGAATCTGCCTCTTTAGCGCACGGAATTTTTCTCACCATGGAAATCGAGCAGGTCTATCGGGTTGCCTACGACGCGTTCACTCGTGCGCTCGACCAAAAATTAACGACGCCCGAAACGGACGTTTCCATTGCGCCAAAATTTTATCACGGCACGATGGTGTTGCAGCCTAAGGATCCATCCCTTCAATCGAAGGAAGTGGATATCGAGGTGTTTTTCAAAAAGATTATCTCGCTTCGCAATAATTTGCGAGTCTTAGAGCAAAAGATCAACAGCAGCAAGCTCGAAGAGGCCGAGAAGCTGGAACTCGAAGGGTACATCACACGCTGCTATGGGAGCCTCACCACATTTAATGTGTTGTTTCAGGATGCGGAGGACCGGTTTGTGGGGGCTTCGAAAGAAGTGTAGCGTCAGAGCTTAGTGACGATTCGTTTTATCGTTTTTGCAAAAACTCCATGAAGAAGCCCTTATCATTACCAGCACTTTCGGCAACACGCATACGCCTGAGCTTACCTCGCTCAAAGGCTTCATGGATTGCCGCGAGCTCTTCTTCCATAGTTCGAGCTTCGGGCTTAGATTCCACGCCATTTGAAGATGGCTGGTCTTCTGAAGCTTGATCTTTCCTTTCAGATTTGTCAGGTACCATTGAAGTAATATTGTTGCGTTCTTACAAAAAGATAAATTACAGCACCAATTGCGATCGCAGTGTAAAATCCACGGTAAGAACTCCGCATTGCCAACGTTCGTTTCATCGATCGTTCTATGTTCGCATCCGAGGCCTCGATGTATTGCGCGGCCGTTTCATAGAGTACCGGCTCCTCATGAAGGGTTGCGTCATTCCAAACATTTTGCAACGGATCACGAAAGTCAACAATGTCCTTCTCGGCAATGTGAACGACAGAAAGCATTTTCACTAATGCTTGGACGAAAAATAGGACGGCAACGAGAGAAGCCAGAGCAATTGTTAGCGGACCAATTATTTGAAAGCTCGGCTGC
Source organism: Ignavibacteriota bacterium (assembly GCA_003151825.1). GTDB lineage: Bacteria > Bacteroidota > Ignavibacteria > Palsa-1295 > Palsa-1295 > PALSA-1295. The sequence continues at coordinate 41,028 of PLYO01000012.1, read as the reverse complement.
CAATATTTCGCCCGCATACTCTCAATCACCGCTGTAGCATATCCCGGTAAGATTCCGAGCGACAGTGTGTAAAGCGTGAGCCAGCGAAACCCCTTCTCCGAAATCCGCTCCGGCATTTTGTAGGTCATTTCCTGAAAAAGATCCCTTGATCCTTCCAGGATGGTCTTTAGATTATCGATTTGGGATGGATTACTCATCGAAGTCCCTCCAGCACCACTTCCAACTCCGCTTCGGTCTCGCATAGTACCTGTCTGCCTTTCGAACCATCGAACGATCCGACGATCGCGGCGACTTCGAGTTCATCCATCACACGCGCCGCACGGGAGTAACCGATTTTTAGACGGCGCTGAAGGAGCGACACACTCCCCTGCTGATGCCTGACGACAATTTTCGCCGCTTCTTCGAATAGCTCGTCGTGGTCATCGCCATCGTCGATTTCTACATCATCGTCATCATCCTGACGCAACGAGGGCAGCGTCCACGGGCGCGAGAAACTGAGTTTATCGCCATCCTGCGCGGCAACAGCGTCGATCATGGCTTCGACTTCTTCCGTCGAAATAAATGGAGATTGCAAGCGAATGGGTTTTGGCGTGCCGCTTGGCTGATAGAGCATGTCACCATTGCCCATGAGCTGCTCCGCGCCCATCACGTCGAGAATAGTTCTCGAATCGACGCGCGTCGCAACCTGATACGCCATGCGCGCCGGGAAATTCGCTTTGATGACGCCCGTAATGACATCGACCGATGGCCGCTGCGTCGCAAGAATCATGTGGATGCCGACAGCACGAGCCATTTGCGCGATGCGGCATATTGGTTCCTCGATTTCGCGCGCGGCGGTAATCATCAAATCGGCAAGTTCGTCGATAATGACGACGATATACGGCAAATGATAATGCTGCTCCTCTTGCGTAGAGCGAAGCTTGCCTTGCGCGACCTTGATATTGTAATCGGCCAGCGAGCGCACGGCGGCTTTCGCAAGTTTGTCGTAACGCCGTTCCATTTCGAGTTCTACGGCTTTGAGCGCAAGCACCGCGAAGGCGGGGGTGGTCACGATGTCCTCGCCGGCTTCGGGCGAGACGATGAGATAATGCTTGCGTAACTTTTTATACAGCGACAGCTCGATTTTTTTCGGATCGACGATCACGAATTTCACATCGCGCGGCGATTTTGCATAGATGAGGCTCGCAAGAATACCATTCACGCCAACGGATTTTCCGGAACCCGTTGCGCCGGCGATGAGCAAATGCGGCATCTTGTTCAGATCGTCCACATACACATCGCCGGAGATCGTCATGCCGAGCGCAAGCGGAAGATTCATCTTCGTGTTGCGGAAGCTATCGCTTTCGAGGAGGGAACGAATGCGGACGATCTTCGCGGTATCGTTCGGAATTTCCACGCCAATGGTTCCGCGACCCGGAATCGGCGCGATAATACGAATGCCGCGCGCTTTCATGGCAAGCGCAATATCGTCCGTCAGATTTTCCACGCGCGAGACTTTCACGCCTTCCGCCGGCGTGAACTCATACAGCGTCACGACTGGCCCCGGCGTGACCGTGATATTCTCGATCTCGACTCCGAATGTTGCAAGCTTATCGCGAAGCAAGCGTCCTTTTTTCGCAAGCTCTTCGTCGTTGGCGTCGAGCGCATCTTTCGGATCGGCGGGCGTGAGAATATCGAGGGGCGGATTACGGTATTTCGAAAGTATTTCGAGATACGGATTCTCCGGGATGACGGGTTTTTCGCCTTCTTCGAAAAACAAATCTTCATCAACCCCTCTCTCCTTACCAAGGAGAGGGGTTGGGGGAGAGGTCTTATCCGCGAGCGGCAGGGGGATGAGTATTTCATCCGAAATCGAATGCGGCAGCGCCTCGTTCGAAAGCGTCTTTTCATCGCCAAGCATGACCGGCACGGACGACGCCGTCAGTTTTGGTTCCCTCGCTTTTCGTTTGAGCGGCTCGATGAGTTCTTCGGAGGAGTCGATATTGGGTAGTTCGGCTGATTCATCCTCTACGGAAGGCGCTGTCGGAACGATTGTCTCAGCCACAATCTCCGGATTTTCATTTGCCTGGACGATCGTTTCTTCCTCGTGGCCAAGCGCGCCATTGGTCAGGCGGCTAAAATGTCTGGACTGCGAGCCAAGCCGCTCCTGAGGATTTCGCGTCAGGCGCGGAATGGCCGCGCCCTCATGCTGTTTCGCGGGCCGCACCTTAAGCAAAGGTTGATATTCGGTAGCTTTAACGATAAACGGCGTTTCCGCTTGAGCAGCGGGCGGCAATGGTTCCTCGGCAATGGCGGCAACTGCCACGGGCGTTGGACTGATGGGGCTAATTGCGGGAACTTCCTCGGATGACTTTAATTCTTCGGCTTTTGCTTCGGTTACGGTTTGGGCTACCGTTTCCCTCATTTGGGTCTCTTCCGTCATTTGGCTGTTTATTGCCGCATCCGCTTCCTCGGCAGCTCGGCGTTCTTCCTTAGCAGCCTGTCGCGCTTCGCGCTTTTCCCAGAATTCAATGATGCGCCGCCGCGACCACATCACCAAAGCATCCCACCATGCTTTCAAGCGATGGAATGTTTTCTCGATATCGAGATCGATCGAGAAGATGAGCATGACGACGAGTGCCGCCGTATAGATAATAAACGCCCCTGCGCCGCCGATCGCGCGTGTGAAGGCAATGCCAAGAAATTGTCCCACCGAACCCGACCACTCGCGCGGCAGGGTAAGGAAATTCGAGGCCGTTCCCATCGTTGCGCTGAAGAGAATGGCCGTCAGAAGAAAGAACGTCGTTGCGAGCGTCAGCCGACGCCGCTGCCTGTAAGTGAAACGGAAAAACGCGAGCGACCACGCGCCAAAAAAGATCGGATAAAGAATGGCCGCATAGCCGATCGTTTTATTGATGAGAAAATTGGCGAGCATTGCGCCAATAAGGCCGAGCCAGTTTTTCGCCTGATCGGCGCTGGCGCGGACGGCTTCGCGGACAGGGTCGGGAGTGTCGCCGTGCGGAAGGAAAAGCGATGGCAGATCGCCGATGCGTGTTTCCGCGCGCGAGGCGTCGTCGGGAGAATAACTTATAATCGCAAGCAGAACGAGCACTGCGGCTACGATGCAGCACAACCCAAGCACTTGCCGCTGTTTGACGAGCGAGTCCGTTTTTGCTCGTGGCGGCTTGAGCGGCAGTGCCATTTGCTCGATGTCCGGCTCGGTAGGAACTTTTTCTTTTCTGGGTTTTCGCGCGCGCGGTTTGGGGGCTTCTTCCGAGGCCGCGATGCGCGCCTGCCGTTCGGCTTCCACGGTTTCACGCGCTTCTTCCGAAAGGCGTTTGGGCATCGGACGCGCGCGCGGCGTTAACGTTCCCGCGGCATTCGCTTCGAGCGCGCCGTTCGTTTCGTACGCGCCGCGCATCGTGGGCGATGCTTCGTCCTCCAAAAAGCGCGTGACCGATCCATTCCGCGAAATGCGGATCGGCGAAATTTGTTCTTGCTCGTACTCGTCTATTAATGCCATAGCAATTCCAAATGACGAAGTAAGAATTTCGAGAATCCTTCCCTCATTCTTAATTCTTAATTCTCCATTCTTAACTGATTCGTGGGTATAAAGGGCGAAAAGTGGGAAATGGTTTCAGGTCTTACATGATAAGAATTCTTTCCATAAGAAAAGCAGTGGGGAAAAGTGTGAAATTATGGAATTTTTCCTCGTGGAATGTGTTTCCATAAACTGATGCCATGCGCGGTATGCCCTCCGCGATGTGCTTCACAGAATGGACGGTGGCCTATTTCCGGGCGCGCCGGACTAACTTGACAATAGTGTTTTCTAATTCATTCGGAAACAAACGGGAGCTTTTCACTCGTATTAAGGATTGTATAAAGCTTGATTCTTAATGCACTTTAGAAGGAGATATAGAATAGCATGACCAATCATAAAACAACCAATCACCGATTACCTAGCAATAGAATGCCTGAACGCGGGGTATTATGGGCACTTGCGCTAACACTCACCTTTGCAGGATTTACTGCGGCGGGCTGTGGAAGCGCGCCAAATACCACCCATGAGACGGCGACCGTTGCCCCAGTCGCTACGCCCCAAACCGATCCTTTTGCCGTGCTCGACGAGCAAGTCCGGGAAGGCAGCATCGACCCTCATCTCTTGCAGGAGAGAGTCGATGCCGCCCGCCAGGAATGGCTTCGCGCGTTAGTAGCGCAGCAAAAGAACGAGAAGACGGAGTCTGTGAAGCATTTTGAAGGCGCGATCGATATTTTGGACCGGCTCATCACCTATCCCGGCGTCGATTCGAACAAGGACTTCCAGGATGTATCGAAAAACGTGATCGGCGATTACGAGAAGTACGTCGCGCGGATCGATTCGCTGCCGTCGAACGCATCCATCTTTGCGTTTCGCGAGAAGTTCAACGATGAAATGGCGAAGATGAGCGTCAATAACGTGCCGCTGCCGCGCATCGACTTATCGAAGACACAAATCCCGCTCACGATGAATACTTCGGTCGAGCAGACGATCGCGTATTTCACGGAAGGCAACGGTCGGCCGTTCATGGAAAAATGGCTGGCTCGGACGGGACGTTATTTCCCCATGATGAAAAAAATCATGCGCGAGGAAGGCGTGCCGGAAGAGATGGTTCATCTCTCGATGATCGAAAGCGGTCTTAGCCCGACTGCCGTAAGCTGGGCGAAAGCCGTCGGGCTGTGGCAATTTATCGACGAAACCGGCGAGCGGTACGGCCTCCAGAACAATTGGTGGTACGATATGCGGCGCGATCCCATCACGGAAACGCGCGCGGCCGCGCGGCATTTGCACGATCTCTATAACGATCTTGGGGATTGGCATCTTGCGCTCGCGGCGTATAATTCCGGCATCAATCGCGTCCGCGAAGCGATGGCCGAAGCGGGGGGTTCGAAGAATTTCTGGGAAATTCGTCCGTTCCTGCCGAAGGAAACCCAAAATTATGTGCCGCTTTATATTGCCACTACGCTCATCGCGATGGATCCCGCGCGATACGGGTTCAACAATATCGTCTATGACGCTCCGCTGAAATTCGATACTGTTCATGTGCATGAGCCTGTCGATCTGAACGCGCTGGCCAAAGCGGCCGGTGTGAGCGAACTCGAAGTCAAGGAGCTGAACCCGGAATTGCTTCAGCCTTCGACTCCGCCCGTGGAGCTGTGCAGCCCGGATGGATATTGCCTGCGTCTGCCATCTGGGACTTCCACAGACTTTTACGACCGTCTCTCGGCGATTCCAGCATCGGAACGGCGTCCGTGGCTTGTTCATACCGTTACTCGCGGGGAGACGATGAAATCCATCGCGCGGCTCTATGGCATCCCGTCCAGCCAGCTTGCCGATTACAACGACATGAGCGCCGGAGAGCGGGTGAAACGCGGCGAGCGGCTGCGCGTGCCAATGACCGTTATGGCTCCGCAAACGGGCGTCTCCGATAGTTCGTTGGCGAAGGCTTCCACCGCAAGCGATAATAGCACGGCAGTAGTGAAGGCTGACGATTCCAAGCCGCATCTCATCAAGCACCGCGTTCGGCATGGCGAGACACTGAATGCCATCGCGGGTACGTACGGAGTTACCGTTTCTCAGATTCGGAAGTGGAATGCGCTCACTCGGCACTCGCGTCTTCACAAAGGCCAGACGCTCACTATTTATGAAGCAACGCCGGTATTGGCGGCGAAAAGCCACGCGGATGCGAAGCCGGTTGCTTCGGCGGCTCCGAAGCCGAAAGCTGGAAAGCACTGGGTTGACTATCGCGTTCGGCGCGGAGAAACGATGGCGAAAATCGCGGATGAATTCGGCGTGACCTTGCGCCAGATGCACAAGTGGAATCCGCGCGCGCGCCACGGCGTCAAGACCGGCGAATCGCTCAAAGTATATGCCTCTACGGACGTGGACGCCGTGCCATCCAAGGATCATGACGCTGCAAGCCCTTCGGGCACGCCAACGTACCATACGGTGCTTCCCGGCGAGACGCTCACCGCTATCGCGCGGCAATTCGGGACAACACCCAACGATCTATCGGACTGGAACGGCGGCCTTGCATCCGACAAGCTACAAGCTGGCTCGAAGATTAAGATCTATACGACAAACATCACGCCTTCGCAAGGGGATCGCACTCAGCCGCAGCATGGCGCGCATCCGCTCACCTATCGCGTAAAGCGCGGCGACACGCTTGCCGCTATTGCGGGTGAGTTTGGCGTGGGGGTATCGGCCATTAAGCGCATTAATCATCTGCGTAGTTCGCTGCTCATCGCGGGACTCAGGCTGCGGATACCTTGATAACAGAATCAGTCATTGCGAGGAAGAATCACGGAGCGAAGCGGAGTGATTCTGACGAAGCAATCTCTTCGCTGAGAGCAAGAGATTGCTTCGTCGCGTTTTGACTCCCTTCGGTCGCCAAAACGCTCCTCGCAATGACATTAGGCATTTCCCGTTTATTTTTTATTTCCCGGAACCAGAAGCACCGTTTTCCCCTTTTCGACTCGCATTTTAAGAATTTTGATAGTTCGAGCTGGCCGGCGTAGCTCAGTTGGTAGAGCAGCTGATTTGTAATCAGCAGGTCGTCGGTTCAAGTCCGTCCGCCGGCTCTTTTGACAATTACGAATTACGAATTACGAATGATTAGAGACGCTTTCATTCGTAATTCGTAATTCGTAATTGTCCTCGGGCAGATACTCAAGTGGCCAACGAGGACAGACTGTAAATCTGTTGATGTAACGTCTACGAAGGTTCGAATCCTTCTCTGCCCACNNCGAATCCTTCTCTGCCCACGGTGTTCAATGACAAATGACGAATGACAAATTAAATTCCTGAACGGAATGTATTGACTTCATTTGTCATTTGTCATTCGTCATTGAACATTGGCTCACGTAGCTCAGTTGGTAGAGCACGTCCTTGGTAAGGACGAGGTCACCGGTTCAATCCCGGTCGTGAGCTCTCTCCTCCAAATCTTCCGCGCTCGTGGGAACCCGTTCGCCCTTTAGTTCCGTAATACGCTTGACGAATTGGAATTTCGGAATGCGCGAGTATAGCGAAATGTAACGAGCAAGCGCTTCCGTTTTGTGTTCCCCCTCCTGCGAGCGAAGCGAGATAGGAGGGGGCTGGGAGGTGGTAATTTTCCAGAGCCAATAATGCAGATCGGCTATCTGCTCTTCGTCGGTCGCTTCGGCGAGCATGGCTTCGAGCTTTTCGGTTGCCAGCGCGACGTTGCCTTCGGCGGCGTCAATGCGGGCGAGGGTGACGCGGCCCAGGAAGATGGTATCCGGTTTACCAATTTCCTCGCTAATGCGAATGCAGTCCTCCGCATTCTTCCGGGCATCCTGTAGCGACGTGCTGCGAACGTCCGCTTCTGATCGTTTCGTCATTGCAAGCAGGGTCTTTGCAATACCATCATGCCAGTACGTCATGCCATATCGAAATCCGATCTCGCGATGACCTTCCAGCGCCTCCTGAAATTTTCGCATCGCATCTTCGAGCGCGCCGAGATCGAGGAGAAGGCTTCCCATGTTGCCGATAGCAATCGATCGTCCGCTTTTGTTGCCCACGGCTTCGCATAGGTCGCGCTGCTGCTCCAGCTGCTCGGCAGCCTCGGAGTATCTGCCCTGAAGATGGTGAACGAGTCCCATGTTGCCGATGGCGTACGACATCGTGCTCTTGTCGCCTAAGGCTTCGCTTATCTCGCGAGCCTGTTCGAAACACTCCGTGGCCTCCGCATACCGGCTCTCGTCCTTGTGAACGAGTCCCAGATTGCTGGAGGCTTTCGAGATTCCATGCTTATCGCCCAAGGCTTCGCAGATCGCGCGCTGCCGCTCATAGCAATCTGTAGCCTCAGCGTATCGGCCCTGATTTCGGTGAATAAGTCCCATGTTGCCGATGGCCCCCGACATTCCGCGCTTGTCTCCTAATGCTTCGCACACCGCGCGCTGCCGCTCGAAACACTCCGCAGCCTCGGTGTTTCTGCCCGGCGCATGGTGAACGAGTCCCATGCCTCCAATGGCCCTCGCCATTCCGTGTTTGTCGCCTAAGGCTTCGCAGATCACCCGCTGTCGCTCATAACACTCCGCAGCCTCGGCATACCGGCCCAGATTTAAATGAATATTTCCCATGTGGCCGATGCATCTCGACATTCCGCGTTTATCGCCGAGCGATTCCGCAATGCGGAGTGATTCCGAGAGATGCATCATAGCATGTTCCTGATCGCCTCGTTGATAGAGAAGCGATCCGATGGAGCGGTGTGCGCGCATCATGCGCTTCTCGTCTTTTTGCGCTTCCGCCCAGTCAAGAAATTCGGTGAGCAATGCTTTCCGGACATCCCAGTTTCCTCGCACCTCGAATATAGTAGCAATTTTTTGGAGTGCATTAGGCAAAACGTTCAAATTTTTCATTCGAAGCGCATCGAGCGAAGCGGGATAATATTTCTCCGGTTCATGCCCTTCGGCCGCAAGGTGTTGCCAAAGCGCCAGTATGTCTGATTCGCCCTCGCCTTTCCATAGCACCAAAAACACCGGCACGCACGCCAGCGCCTTCGCCAGCCGCTCGTGCTCGTGGGCTTGATCGAGCTGGTAGGTGAGTTCGCGGGCTAAACGGAGTGGTATCATGCAACCACCCCCTGGCCCCCTCCTTGAAAAGGAGGGGGAATTTCTAAATCGTCCGCGCTCATGGGAACCCGCTCGCCCTTTAGTTCCGCGATGCGCTTCAGGAATTCGAATTTCGGGATGCGAGCATAGAGCGCTTCGTACATTTTCAGAATGGGTTCCGGAGATCGGGTTCCCATTCCCGAATTTATTTTCCAGAGCCAATAATGCAGATCGGCGATGTGCTCTTCGTCCGTCGCTTCGGCGAGCATGGTTTCGAGCTTTTCGGTTGCAAGCGCAGCATTCCCCTCTGCCGCATCCAGTCGGGCAAGCGTGATGCGACCCAAAAAGAGCATATCCGGGTTGCCGATCTCCTCGCTGATGCGGACGCACTCTTGGGCATTCTCGCGCGCTTCGCGGAGGGAGACGATGCGTTCGTCCGGGGAAAGGCTATCTGCCGTTTCCAGCAGAGTGCGTGCAATGCCGTCGTGCCAGTACGTCATGCCATTCAGGACCCCAATGGCCCGATGCCCATCCAATGCCTCCCGATACTTCTGCAGCGCCTCGGCATAGCGGCCCTGATTCAGGTGAACATCTCCCATGTTGCCGACGGCCGCCGCCATCCCGTGCTTGTCCCCAATCGCCTCGCCCATCGCGAGAGATCGTCCAAAGCACTCCTTCGCCTCGGTATAGCGGCCCTGAGAGTGGTGAACAATTCCCATGCAGGTAATGATGTTCGCCATCCCGCGCTTGTCCCCAAGCGTCTTGTCCATCGCGAGAGATCGTTCAAAGCACTCCATCGCCTCGGCATAGCGGCCCTGAGAGAGGTGAACAAATCCCATGCAGTTAATGGCGCCCGCCACCCCGCGCTTGTCCCCAAGCGCCTCGTCCATCGCGAGAGTTCGTTCAAAGCACACCATCGCCTCGACATGGCGGCCCTGCTCAAAATGAAGGTTTCCCATGCAGATGAGGGCATTCGACATCCATTTCTTATGGCCAATCGACTCCGCAATTGCCAGGCCTCGTTCAAAGCACTCCATCGCCTCGACATTGCGGCCCTGATAGCTGTGAACACTTCCCATGTTGATGGTCGCGTCAGCAATCTGGCTCTTGTCCCCAAGCGCCTGGGCCATTGTGAGTTGTCGTTCATAGCACTCCATCGCCTCGGCATAGCGGTGCTGCTCCTCGTGGGCAAGTCCCATGCTGCCGATGGCGAGCGCGATCCCGCTCTTGTCCCCAAGCGATTCGGCGAGGCGGAGCGACTCGGCAAAATGTGTCATCGCTGCATCGTAGTCTCTCGTTCGGTCCAGTACGATCCCGATCCCGCGATGCATCTTCATCGCTCGAGTTTCGTCGTTCCGCGCCTCGGCCCAGACAAGCAGCTCCGTGCAGAATTCGGTCGCGGTCTCGTCGGCGCACCGCGTTACGAAAAATCCCCCCGCAGCCGACAGCGCATCGGGAAGAAGGCTTGATCCGCTGCTGCGAAGTCCGGCGAGTGATGTTCTGAAATAGGGTTCCGACTCGACTGCTTTGGCTGACAGCTTCTGCCAGAGTATGAGATAATCCGATTGACCCTCGCCCTTATTGAGTACCAAAAAGACCGGCACGTTCGCAAGCGCGCGCGCCAGCCGCTCGTGCTCACCGGCTTTATCGAGCTGGTAGGTGAGTTCGCGGGCCAATCGTAATGGTATCATGCGACCACCCCCTGACCCCCTCCTTGAAAAGGAGGGGGAATTTCCGCTGATTCCGCTAATTCTTTCTCCACCAAATCCATCACAATCTTCTCGAAATAATCGGCGAGCGCGAGATGGCGCAGGCGCTTCGGTTCGTCGCCATCCAAATAGCGCGATTCAACGGCGCGGCGGAGGAAATCGTGGAAGAAAGTAAGCAATCCCTCGCGGCGAAGCAAGTGATAATCGAGCGACATCGCAATCATCGAAATATCCAAACGTGAAATGCCCGTCACATCGACAAGTTCGCTTTCGGCAAGTCCCGTTCGTGCGGCCCAGATAAGCGACATTACATCGCGCACTTGTTCTGCGCTGAAATCTTCCTCCATTCGTTCGAGGACGACCTGGAATAATTCGTCGGTGCTTCCAGTCCCAAGGCACCGCGTAACACGCTCGGGCAAGCGAGAATGACTACCGAAAATGCGAAGCTCTTCCAGAAGCGTTCGAAGAAAGAGCGGATGTGCACACTTGGGATCGCTCGCTATGCGCTCGATTTGAGCAGCGGGCAGCGCCTTGCCATACTCTCGTAAAAATCCGACGATAATTGCTTTACGCTCGTCTGGTTCGAGCAGCCGAATTATCATCTCCTGCCATCCGCGCTGTTTAAGATCGGCAAGCGTCTCTTCGGTTGTGGCCGTGATAATAAAGCGAATATTCTTTGGCCAAAAGCGCGGGACCCATTCGAGCTTCGCCGCAACGCCCGAAAGTTGGTTGGCTCCATCAATGATAATCACCACCGGATTTTGCAGCGTAAATCCAAGCCAGTTGGTGAATTGCCGCTCGATCTCTTCCGGCGTCCCGGGGATTTCTTCCGTGCGGTCATAGCGGGTTTTAATCTCCTCCATAATATGCCGCATGACTCCGAAGTGATCCGTTGCGCCGGCGCCAATGCCTATGTAATGCTCGATGACGGCCGTTTCCGGGTTTCGCTTGCGAAGTTCCGCAGCCCAATATGCCACAAGGGAACTCTTTCCAGCGCCAGACTCCGCATAAATGATGATCGGCGGTTCTTCGCTTTTTGCAAAGCTATCGAGCCGATCAAGATATTCCTTATTTGGAAGGTACGCATGGCGGCGCGAGGCGGCGAAAGCCTCGTGCTTCATCCGTTCTGATTCCAGTGGCGTCGGAGGTTTAGCGTCCGCAAAATCGCGGTCGATAATTTCGATGAGTTCCGCTCGCACTAACTCACCGAGCTTATCCTCATCCTGATACCCCAATACTCGGAAGCCGCATGCTCGCGCACGACGCTCGAGCGAAGCCAATTTCATTCGATCTGGCGATGCCGTGTCGCGGCCATCGAGTCGCTGGCGAGAAAAAAAGATAGCCCGCGGAGCACCGGCTGCATTAACCAAGTTATTCAGCGCGCCGTAGCGGAATTCGAGATCAGTTAGGCTCGCGCCTTCGGTAATCGCTTCCGGTATCCATGGGAACCGATGGATCAATTCGGGATCGGCAGCGATCTCGCTCGCCTGCGGCACGAAGCCATAGCGATCCCCGGTGATGCCGATGAAATAGGGCCGCGTCCGGTCGATCTCTTCGAGACAGGTGCGAATGACACGGCCCGAGGTCACGTCCTCCTCGGTGACACCCCATCGTAGATCGACTTCCGTGAAGGTGACGCCGCGCTCGCGGCACAAGGCGCGCACTTCGGGAAATATTTTCTTGATTAAATGCTCGCGCTCTTCCTGCAAATCGCGGAAGGTGCTGGAAATAAAAACGCGAAGTTCGGTCGGTTGTGGCATGAGAATATGTCCTAATAGCGGGATTTAAAAAGAAATTGAAGCAAATTCAAGCAATAATCGTTTCTATCGCCGGGAATATATTCCCGGCGCAATACATTATCTCACCGTGAGTTTCCTCGGCCTCCATCTTATCGACTGGGCGATCATCGCGCTCTATCTCGCCGCGCTCGTCGTCATCGGGCGCTGGACTGAGCGGCGCGCGAGCCGCTCGACGAAAGATTTCTTTCAGGCTAACCGTAGCTTTGGCTGCGGCATAATGAGTTTCCTGAATTTCGGCAATATGGTTTCCGCCGATCAGGCCGCCGGCGTGACGCGAGAAATCTACCGGCAGGGATTGCAAGGCGTGTGGTTTCAAAATCTCGTTCTTTTCATCACGCCGTTTTATTGGTTCACGTCAGTGCTTCAGCGGCGCGCGCGCTATCTTGCGCCGGGCGATATTTACGAGCACCGCTTCGAATCGAAATTTCTCGGCGGACTGTTTGCGGTTTATCTTCTGCTTGCTTCGATCTATGGTTCCTCGATTGGCTATCTTATTACCGGCAAGACGTTGCAAGCTGTGATGCTCAAGCCGCCCGCAGCCTACACGATGCAAGAAAAGCAAAGCGTCGCTCGGTTTCAGGAAATGCGCGCAATGGATCTTGTTGCCTCCCATGGCTCGCTTGCGGATTCGCTCAAGCCACGGCTTTCCCTTTTGCATGAGAAGGAACGCTTGGGACAAATTTCCGGGACGGTTTCCTATCTCGATCTTGTAACTTTTTATTTGATTTATGGATGTGTTACCGCTGCGTATGTTATCATGGGAGGTCTCTTCGCGGCCGCATTTACGGATGTGATGCAGGGCATCATGATTATTTTTCTTTCGACGATACTGATTCCCGTCGGCCTGACGAAGCTCGGCGGATTTTCGGGACTTCACGCGCGCATCTCGGACGACATGTTCCATCTGTTCGGGAGCGGCGCGGGCAGCGAATACACCTGGTGGTTTGTCGCGACGATGGTCTTAGTCAATCTTATTGGTCTCGCGCCGCGAAGCTTCACGCTTGGTGGCGCGGCGAAGGACGATAGTTCTGCGCGCGTGGGAATGATTACCGGGGCGTTTGTGAAGCGGCTCGTGATGGTAGGATGGGCGCTGACCGGCCTCATTGCAGTTGCGCTCTATTCGGGCAAACTATCTGACGCAACCTATATTTGGGGCACGATGACGCAGGATTTGCTCGGCGTGGGTTTTGTTGGCCTGATGATCGCCAGCGTGCTGGCGGCAAACATGGCTTCGAAAGCGTCATCGAGTCTCGAATGGTCGGCGGCGTTTACGAAAAATATTTTATTGCCGCTCAGAACCCAAACAACCGAGAGGACACAAATTTTTGCCGGGCGAATTGTGATTTTCGTCGTACTGATGGCTGGAATTGGGTTTGCTTATATGGTCGATGACATATTTGTCGTTTTCAAATATGTGCTCTCCATTGGAACGATTATCGGCCCCTCGATCTGGCTCGTGTATTTCTGGCGCAGGCTCACGACGAAAGCCGTCATCGTTCAGATGATTCTCTCGATCATGATTACTGTGGTGGTTCCCAATGTGGTGCCTACGATTTCGTCCTTACGGTCCTTGCCGTCCTTAACGGTTGAGACCCACGGGATCGAGCAGAAAAAAATAATCCCAGCCAAGCTCGATGATGTGAAAAACGGTTCCGCCATGTTCGTTGGCGAACCAATTACGAAAGTAAATCGCGAAGAGCCGGTGGGAATTTATTTCGAGAATGTAGTCCATGCGAACGAATCCGATCCAAAATCGCAATTGCAAGGCAGCGGCATGTTCCGTTTTCAGATATGGATCATTGGATTGACGGGGATCGATCTCACAACCTTCTCCAAAGCCGGTCTTTCGGCGATCTCGTTTCTGTTCGATATTATTGTTCCGTTCCTGGTTTTATTTATCGTAAGTTTATTCACGAAGCCGAACAGTGAAGGCGTCTTGCAGGAGTTTTACGCGCGCGTTCACACACCCGCCGTTGCAGATCAGGAACTCGATGCCATCGAAGTCCGCAAGCGCTTGGAGGATCCATCGCTCGTCGAACGAGACAAAATGTTCCCCGGCTCGAACTGGGAATTTTGGAAACTCACAAAGAAGGACGCAATCGGATTCGGCCTTTGCTGGCTCGGCGTTGGAGCGATAGTAGTGCTCTATCTTGTTCTGATGCAAATTGGTAGTTAAGAAGGTCATTGCGAGGAGCGTTCGGCGACCGAAGGGAGCCGAATGCGACGAAGCAATTTCTCATTGTTAAGTCAAGGGATTGCTTCGTCGAATCGAACTCCCTTCGGTCGTTCGATTCTCCTCGCAATGACATTTCTAAAAATATAACCATGCCGCAATCGCTCCATCCCGATTTCGAAACCACGCTGCCCGATACCGATTATTTTTTTCTTGGTTCGGGAAGCATTCAAGCCGCGATTCAATGGAGCCGGCATCCGGGCGCGACGCCGCTGGGAATTCTTATTTCCGATCCCGAACATTTCGGGCGCAAGTGGTCCACGCATCTGTTCCATCCCGAATACGGCCTCGAAAAAACGATGCCCACGCTTATCTTGGACGGCGTTCGTTATCAGCCAGGCGAAACGACGCAGGTGGTGTGGTATCCCGATTCCATCCCTGGCGTGACCGCGCTGTGGCAAGCGGGCGACGCTTACGTCGTCGATCACTTTTGGACTTCGGCCAATCTGCCGGTGCTGATCCGCGAAATCACGTTCGAGTCGCAGCAGGAAATAGCATCCGTGGAATTGGAACTTTCTCTCTATGGCAATCCGGCATTGTTTTCGGAATTCTTGGGAAGCAATTACGGACTTGCCGCGCGTGGATATGATGCAATCCTCATCAGCACGCACGCACCAGGAATTTTTCATGAGCGAACGCTTACGGTTCCCATGTATCGCGATGGCGCAGCCTATCGCATGGCGATCATCTATTCCCTCGGCGAGGATATGCCGAGCGTTCCGCTAAGCCAACTCATGGAAAACGAAAGCGCCTATTGGGCCGAGGCGCACGCACGTTGGACTTCGCCGCATCCGAGCCAGTTACACCACGAAATCGAGCGCATTTTTACCGCTTCCGCTATGGGCTTGCGCGCCGCAGTCGCGGAAAGCGGGCGCTTCGATGCAAGTATTTGGCAATATGGCTATGAATGGTCCGGCGATGCTTCGAATGTGGCAGAGGCGCTTGTCTATTCGGGCCAATTCGAAGCCGCGCAAAGCGTGCTCGAAAACATGCTCACGCGGATGACCATTCCGGAAGGCATGGCGATGGAATCGAGCCGCTTCCGAGGCGGGCAAGACGCGGAGCTAAATAACAATGGCGAAATCCTGAAAGCCTGCCGCACCTATCTCGATTGGACGGGTGACCGGGAATTTATTGAAGAACATTATGACCGCATCGCTGCCATAGCGAATTATTTACTGCGTCCAGAATTTCTCCATGAAGAGACCGGAATGCTTATGGCTTCGCGCGATATTTGGGAACGCAATGCGGCGGTCGGAATCCTTCCGGGTTTCGATGTTGCTCATCAAACGTTCGGCATTCTCGGCCTGCGCGACGCTGCTTATATTGCAAAAGTATTTTCTCGTGAGGACGATAAAGAGCGTTGGAATGCTGCGGGCAAACGAATGCGTCAAAGCTTTCTCGAACATCCAACCCATTCGATGATCGAAGATGGCCGCATTATCAAGCGGCGATTGATGGATGGCTCCGTTCAGACTGAATTATCGCTTGCGAACATCAGCGAAGACTTCCAAAAGCTATTCGTACCACAAGGAATGCCGCTTGCTTCAAAAGACCCAAAGCCGTGGGAACCGGATATTTCCGAATGCTTCCCAATTGCCTTGGGCGTTATCGATCCGCGCTCCGATATTGCAACGAACACCCTTGCGTCTATGGAGCCCCTTTGGTCGCAATCCTGGGAAGATGGCGGCTATGGGAGATACAATGTTTTATCCGAGCCGGATTCCCCCGGCCCGTGGCCATTGGCAACAATGTACATGGCTGCGGCCTGCTTGGAAGCGGGAGACGTGGAACGCGGTCAGCGCGCCATTGGATGGCTCGTCGATCGGGCTGGCGCTGGCGCGAGTTGGTTCGAGTTTTATGGCGATCGCCCCACGCCGCCGCTGCCGCCAACAGGCATTCTCGTTTGGGCATGGGCGCAATGGATCACGCTCGTGGTAAAGCATTTTTTAGGCGCACAAGTAAAGGACGATCAGTTGATAATCCGGCCTCGCCTCGGCGGATTTATGGGCGAGCTTCGTTTTCGTGAGTCAAGTGTTCTAATACCAAATGGAATGTAATATGAAAACCATCGTTGTTTTTGTAACCACGCTCGACGGAAAAATTACGAAGTGGGGCGATCCGCACGTCATGCGATGGTCGTCGCCCGAAGATCAAAAATATTTCAGGAAAATCTGGAACGAAAGTCCGCTTATCATAATGGGAAGCAGCACGTTCGATTTTGACCCCATCAAGCCATCGCCGAACAGCCTACTCGTCATTATGACGAAGAACCCTGCGAAGTATAAGCAATATGAAGTTGCGGGCCAGCTGGAATTTTCGGATGAATTTCCGGCTGCGCTGACGGAGCGATTCCATTCTAAGGGGTATGACCAAATGCTTGTCGTTGGCGGACCACACATTGCTACATCGTTTTTCAGGGCTGGATTGGTGGATGAATTGTGGCTGACGCTGGAACCTAAAATCTTCGGCAAAGGTGGGAATTTTGTTGTAGAAGATGAATTAGACGTTAATTTGAAATTAATTAGCATCGAAAAAATAAACGACCGTGGAACGATAATCGCAAAATATGCAGTGGTTTAAGACTCGTCGCTTTTCAAAGGATTTAAAAGACCCGCGTCACCTTCTCGCGGTTTTCGTCTTTTGGATCCTTTGTGTCCATTTTACTGACATCTATGCCCAGCATCTCCGCATCTATGCCTGCGCGATAGGGAATGATAGCGCCGGTACTTCGATGGGCGGAAGCTCCAATGGTTCCGGACTCTATCAATCGGATGACACCGGGAAAACATGGAACCATTTTGGATGGGATAATATCAAATGCTACTCGATGGACATGGTGCAGTCCTCGAATGGACGTATCCTTTACGAAGCCACCGGCCTCGGCATTCTCCGTTCCACCGATTACGGCGAGCACTGGAAGCAGATCACCGATTGGCGTATCTCCGAAGCAATGGATGTGGCCGTCAACCAAAAAAATCCCAACGAAATCTACATTGCTACTGCGCATGGTGCTTGGCAGATCAGTGAAGGAGGAAACAATTGGATTAAGAAAATTTCTTCGTATTGTGAAATGGTAAATCTTGATAGTTCCGGCATACCGAAGTGGTACAATGAAACGATTGATATTCTTCAGAATTGGAGAGATAGACTATCCCTTTTCGAACCTGATGCTGATCTCGCGATGGTGTCGATCGATGGCTCACTTGGAAAAGGAGACCTTCTGAGTTTTGACTCTTCTGATGAAGGAGTTAAGATTTTCAACTACGAGAAATACTCTAGTGAACCGCTTCGAAGGTTAATTTATTGTCAGATCTGGACGCTAAAATCCTTTCTTGTCACCCCATGAAATACGCGAAGTGTAGAACCGAACCTTCAGGTTCGGTCGGGAAATCCGTCCGACCTAAAGGCCGGACGCTACACATTCTTCTTTTTCTTCTGTTGCCGCTTCAACTCTTCGCGCAACCTCCATCTACCAAACGCGCCATCCTCGATCATGTCGCCTCCATTCCACTTCGGAATGATTTTGCAATGGTTACCGCTCGTATTCATCAGAATATTGGCGTCGATAGCGCCTATAAGCAGCTCGATACGCTCCTCTCACGCGCGTATGGCGACATGTTCTGGATGTATGGCTGTGCGGGGCTTTATTATGCAACTGCTGATGTGCTACGTCCGCAATACAAAGCGCGAATCAGACAATGCTGGAAGCACTGCACACCCTATCGCGGCGATACGGAAAACCATTTCCTGATGTATTATGGCTCGCTTTTTTTGATGGCGCAGGCGTGGCCCGATCTGCCGGATACGAATTGGTTCATGGGAAAGTCGTCGAAAGAAATTTACGACGAATCGAAAGAATATCTCGATCATTGGATCGACGAGACCGTCCGCAATGGGCAGGAAGAATGGGATTCGCCACGCTATGGATATTATTACATCACGCCGCTTGCGCTGCTTGCCGAATACACCAAAGATAAGCACATGAAGCACCGATTCGAGATGATGCTGGAATACGAACTTGCCGCGTATGCCGCCGATTATCTGAACGGAAGTTACTGCGGCGCGCACTCCCGCGTGAGCGATGAATGTGCGATCGATCCACATGCGGCAGAGATCGAAACGTATGGGAATTATTTCTTTGGTGAGAGCGGTGGTCAAGCCAGATTAGATACGCTGGCTGCATTACATCCCGATATTGCATTTGCCGCGATGACGAGTTTCGAATGTCCCAAAATCATCCGCCAGATCGCATCCGATCGCTCGGAACCTTATGAACAATTTTCACTCAAACGGGGTCGAGCGATGCTTCGATATATGGATAAATGGAGTTCAACCGATTCCTCGCATGATTCTGAATTCCACGCGCCCGTTTATAAATACGATTACATGACGAAGGACTATTGTTTAGGTTCGATGCAGGGAGGGATTGTGCAGCCGATACAACAGCAATCGTGGTCGCTGGTGTTTGATTCGGATAAGCACCATAATATCATCACGGGACTCAATCCTTATGTAAGCGCGGAAGAATTGGGAATGTTTTTTCCAGAATATCCCAGCTTCCAGCTCGAACGCATTAGTGCGGTGAAGAAAGGTTACACCAACGAGGATAAATGGGAAGGCGGATCGCCGTATGAGCATATTTATCAGGACAAGAACTGGCTTGAAGTGTTCTACAATCTGCCAGATAGTGTAAAATATTCACACGTTGATTTATTTATTCCAGACAGCGCTCGAATTCTATGGCAAGAGCAAATTATTCTCGATGATCCTCCGCGACATGGTTACTTCGGCGACTCGATTCATCATTATGCAGCTCCACATTGGACGGTATTGCAATTTGACTCGACATTAATTGGAATTAAAACGATGGGTCGATTCGAAAGTAACAAGATTCCTTTCGGAACACGCTGGCGAATGCCGGATCACGGATCTGGTTATATTATCTATTGCTCAAGTATGCGAGAGCATACATTACAGGATGTGATCACAGAGGTGAAGCAAACGGATTGGGACCATCAATTCGCTGTGACGGAAAAAATGCGATCTCGACCGCAGGAAAGAGATTGGCTCTTCCAGTCTCCCCATCTCGAATCGAAAAAAGGAAGTGGCATTTTGACTATGCACTACAAGGGCGAAACGCAGGTGCTGGATTTTCGGGAGTGATTGTCTGAACTATGATTTATGTGATTCGTGTGATTGGAGCATGATTAGAGTCATTTTAAAAACCAATCATATTTAATCATAAGAATCACATAAATCATAGTTCAGACAATTATCTCTTCAACTTCGGATCGAACGCATCGCGCAATCCATCGCCAAAGAGATTGAATGCGAACACGGCGAGCATGATAGCGAGTGCAGGGAAAAGCGTCAAACCCCAATTGGAGCCGGCGGCAATGTAGCCGTAGCCATCGTGGATCATTTGGCCCCATGTCGAAGCGGGCGGTTGGACGCCTAATCCAAGGAACGAAAGCGAAGCTTCGTAAATAATCGCATTCGCAAATCCGGCGGTTGCAATGACGATAATCGGCCCAAGCGAATTGGGAAGGATATGACGGAAGATCGTTCGCTTGTTCGAAAGGCCGAGCGCTTTTGTGGCTTCGACATACTCCGTTTCGCGTAACGCAAAAAATTGCCCGCGCACGATACGCGCCATATCGACCCATTCGGTGATGCCGATAGCGATGATCGTTTGCCACATTCCCAAACCCAGCGCGATCGATAGCGCGATGATGAGCAGCAGCGACGGAATCGACCACACCACATTGGTGAACCACATTATGCCATCATCAATCCATCTTCTATAAAATCCAGCAAGCGAACCGAGCAGAACTCCTATTACAAGGCTGCACATTTCCGCGAAAAAGGCAACCGTGAGAGAAACGCGCGCGCCATACATCAATCGCGAAAGTACATCGCGGCCATAGCGGTCGGTGCCGAAATAATAAGTGGGAGTTTTGTGCCAATCGGATTCCGAAGTTCCCGCGAGGCGTGAAATGGGGATGGATTTATCCCGGCCCTCGTCAGTAGTATAAATTACGCGGTCGCCCTGAATGCGGTATTCGCCAATGGGGATGGGAATTGTTTGCGTTGGATCGACTTCGCTCTTTGTCAGCAGCACATTGCCCTGAAATCCAATGGGCTTCGTGGAATATTCGAGCACTTGCATATTCGGATCGAAGGGCGCGAGCGTGCTGGCAAGGACTGCGACAACAATAAGAACGACCGTGATAATGAGTCCCGCCATCGCAAGGCGATTGCGCCGCATCCGGCGCCAGGAATAATACCAGAGCGAATGCGGCTTCAGCTGAAGGACGAGATCGTTCTCCGTTTTTCGCCGCTCTGCTTCCGCTTTGGTCAGGCGTGGCGGCGGCGCGCCAAACGAGAGCAACTTCTCACTCGCTTCCTCGGCAGTCAATAATTCGCGTGTCTCTTCCAATTTCTAATTCTTCTTAGAATCGAAAGGACAAAGATAGCGGGATAGAAATTCCCCGAACGCTCAGTATGCGTTCTTATCGCCGCGCAAAACGCATACGATCGTGCGGGCCACAATTGTAAGATCGAACAGGAAGGACCAGTTCTCGATGTAATAGAGATCGTGCTCGACGCGGCGCCGCATGGCTTCGGGATTTTTTGTTTCACCACGATAGCCATTGATCTGTGCCCATCCGGTAAGACCGGGCCGCACAAAGTGCCGCACCATATATTTCGCGATGATCTTCCGGTAGTCCTCGGTGAGCTTCAGCGGGTGCGGGCGGGGGCCGACAACGGACATTTCACCTTTGAGCACATTCCAAAATTGCGGCAATTCGTCCATGCTTGTGCGGCGGAGGATGCGACCAAAACTTGTCATCCGTGGGTCGTTTCGCGTTGCCTGCCATGAGGGAGCGTCATCCGCATCTTCGTGCATCGTTCGAAATTTATAGCAGATAAAGGTGCGTCCATCTTCGCCAGTCCGTTCTTGCTTAAACAAGATAGGTCCTCGGGAACCGAGTTTGATGAGGAGTGCGCTCACCAAAAACACAATCGGAAATACGAGGACGAGCACGGCACCACTAAAGATGAGATCAAACGACCGTTTCCAGACGCGGCTTATCCACTCATCGAGCGGAGCTTCGCGCATGCGAACGAGCGAAAACTCGCCGATTTGCTCGACACTCCGCGAGCCTACCGCAAGCGTATCGCCTGGAAGCAGCGCGACGCGAATGCAGCGGTTTTCGCATTCAGCCACAAGTTCCGCGATCGTTTCTTCCCGCGCATGGGGCAGCGCAATAATGACTTCATCGACGGCTTCCCGGCGTAACACGCGATCCAAATCACGGAGCGTGCCTAAGATCATGGGGCGAACATGGCTTTCCGACGTGTTGTCGTCTAAGAAACCGAGCACACGGTAACCATAACCGGAGTTGGCGCGAACGGTCTCGTAAAAGCGTTCTCCAACATGGCCTGCGCCAATGACGACGATTGATTTCGTTGGAGATGTTTGATGCCGAACCGTCGCCGCAGCCGATTGCGCGATGATGCGCATGGCGACGAGCACAATAGGAATAGACGTGAGGAAATAAGCGATAAATAGACGCGAATAGAAATTATAGCCGCCCTGCGCAACGATAAAAAGGAGCAGCGTTCCAGCCAAGAAGATTCCCGCTCGCGCGACAACGCGAATTTGGTCGAGGCGCAAGGTCTGTTCCGGCGCATTTCGTTCATAGGTTCGCAAAGGACGATAGACCCGAAGCGATAAGGCAATGAAAATCCAAAAGAAGTTCAGAAAAATTTCGAGATGGGGATAGATGGCCCACGGCGCGCCGCCGAGTTGTACCGTCCGCTGAGGAAAAAATGCGCCGAAGCGCACAAAGAGCATGAGATGAAATGTTGCGTTCAGCAGCACCAAGTCCGCAATGAACTGCAAAAGGCGAACGAGCATGGCTTGGGAGCTTCTTCGGGATATGCGTGCTCCGTCCGCGATAGAGCCATGACCGTTGGCAGACGTGGCATCCGGCTCATCCAGCGTAGCCGATGGGGCAATCATCGTCTCCATTGCTTGAAGAATAGCTTTACGTCCGTACCCGTTCGCGGATCGTGTCGGGATTTAATTTGGAGGACTCTTCTTCCAAGTGAGTTCCATTGAAAAAATTTGGCACGCACTCACGAATAATCGCATTGAAGGAGCGAAACACACGATCCCACGTATATCCGGCCCGCACAAGCTCGCGGGCGTTGAGCGCGAGGCGCAGCGCCCTATCGTCATTTTTGAGGAGCGAGAGCGTCGCCTCGATAATCTCCTGATCGCTCGAACGAATGAGCGCATGGACGTTATCTTCCAAGCCCTCGATGCCGCTTGCCCCAACAGGCGTAGTCACAATCGGTGTGCCGGCGGCCATGGCTTCGAGCAGCTTGTTTTGAATACCCGCTCCCACAGTCTGAGCATGAACGAACACTTTTGCGCTGTGAAGATACGGGCGGACGTCTTCCACGTCCGCATGAAGTTCGGCGCCGGGAGTATGTTCGATGAGTCTGCGTAGCTGCGCGTCCGGCGATTTGCCGACCATGACAAGCTTGGTGCGCGGCGACACCTCTCGAATCTTTGGATAGATATTCTTAAGCAGCCGCCGGGCCATCTGAATGTTGTGATACGTCCCTAAGTATCCAAAGAAAATAAGTTTGTCCTCGCGTTCGCCGGTGTAGAAATCAAATTCTTTCAGCGCCACGCCATTGGAGAGCAAGGCCGTCGGCAGCGCGGGATTGGCAGCCAGCATCCGCCGCTCATCCACTTTGGAGACGAAGGTAACGCGCGCAAAACCCTGCGCCATGACGCGTGGCTCATAAGCCCTCAGGCGTATCGCATCTATTTTTCGGATGATGTACTGAAGCTGGTCTCCCAAACCACGGAAGGGAGAAAATTTGCTGGACGCCCGCTCTTCCAAAATCACGCGAGCATCTTCAGCGACGAGCAGCTTCGGAGTCCGCGTATGGTGCTGTACGAACTTTGCCGTGCGAAGAAAAAAGCAAATAATCAGATCGTATTCATTCAATTCCAGCGCCCGATCGACCGCATGTTGCATCGAGGGATCGTCATAATAAGCGAATTCAATGGGGAGATTGCTTGCGAGCGACTTCGCCACGCGAAACATCGCTCGCTGCTTGTCGAACGGGAGTAACTCGAGATTTGCATAGGCTTCGAGTTCCGGCACATTGCCGGGCGTGGCGCTTCGGGCTTCATCGAGCGCGATAAGATCGACATCCGCAATCGTGGAAAGATGCTGCACGAGGTAATACGCTTTGATGCGGTCGCCGCCGATGAGCGGATACGGAAAGCGATAGGAAAGAAAGAGTACGCGCGGCCTGCGAACCGGAGCGGTATTGCCGTTCCGCGCGTGGCCATTCGAGTGGCCGTTCGTAGCATGACCGTTCGTAGCATGACCGTTCAGAGCATGATTGCTCATCGGGTCGTGGCCGTTCCTGCGGGTGCCTCCTTGTGACATTACGTTACGTTGTGCTTTAAAATTCGTTCGAAATCGTTACTTGCGGGGCTACATTCGCCGAGGCGAAGCGTGACCCTTCATAAGGAAGACCCGCGAAATGACAAAAGGTAACCGTCCGAATGGCTAAAAACATGGGTAAAATTTTGTGACCTTCGCCGTCCGACGTGCCGAGCGTCGAGGCATGACGCATGGCTCCCCTTGCGGGCGAAGAGAACCGTTTGCTCGCCGGGCCAGGGGCAGGAATGCTTGCCCGGAGCGCAAAAGTCCGAAGAAATCGCAACAGGTCGCAGGATCGATAAGCTTTACATGGGCCGTCTCCGGGATGACCGGAAATGGCCTCAAAACTCCTCTTAACCACAAATTATGCAATAATCTTCCCTTAATCTGAAAAAAAATGAAGATGTCGAATTTGGAGCAAGTCGGCGCCAGATAGGATGCCTCCACGCGCTTTCCGCCTTTCATTTGTACAAAAATAACGATATTTGAATTAAAAAGCAATACAGGGAAAAATTTGTGACCTAAACCTGGCCCGCGGAGTTTGCAGCTACGCCGTAACATTTGGTCTATCCGTCCGTCCCGGATTCATCACTATTATCTCACTCTATGAAAAAACTCTGGCTCGTTCTTTTCTTCACGCTATTAATCTCATCCCTTCACGCTCAACCAAAAGACGGCACGGACGATGGCCGGTCGGTTGCCATCACCGTTTATAATAACGATCTTGGCGTGGTGCGCGACATGCGCCGATTTAACATTAAAGATGGGACGAGCGAAGTCCGAATGGTCGATGTGCCGTCGAAGATCGATCCGACGACGGTGAAAATTACCGATCTCGAGCATCCGAACGATCTCGGTGTGCTCGAACAAAATTACGAATACGATCTCGTCAGCCAGGATAAGCTGCTCCAAAAATACATTGACAAATCCATTACGCTCGTTTCGACTTCCGGGAAGCGGATTGTGGGAACCGTTCTTGCCAACGATGCCGGGAAGCTCATGCTCATGACGGACTCCGGAATTATTTCTATTTCCGGCCTTGGCGGTTATACACTCAGCATGTCATCGATCACGAACGAGCTTTACACGAAACCTACGCTGATATGGCAATTGAAATCTACCAAAGCATTGACGAATGAGCCGCTCGAAGTGCTCTATCAAACCAGCGGAATGAAATGGCACGCCGAGTATATCGCCGCACTTAGCGACGATGAAAAGTCGCTCGATCTCAGCGGATGGGTCAGCATCGAAAACAATAGCGGAGCATCATTCCCGGATGCGAAGCTGAAACTTGTTGCCGGCGCGTTGCACCGCGCTGCCCCGGCTCAGCAACCAATGTATGATAATATGAATGGCGGATTGTCAATGCGAGCAAAGCCACAATTCGAAGAGCACGGCATGTTCGAGTACCACGTCTATGATCTCGGTCGGCAAACGACGATCAATAATAATGAGGTAAAACAAATTTCGCTGTTAACGGCAAATGGCGTTGGATCAGAGAAGCATTATACGTATGAAGGCGGAAAAGATGTTGCGGTAACGATAAGCTTTCAGAATTCGGAGACGAATCACCTCGGAATTCCGCTGCCGATGGGCGTCATCCGCGTAATGAAACGCGATAACGACGGCACGCTCGAATTCATCGGCGAAGACCGTATCGAGCACACCCCGCGCGATGAAAAACTTACGCTCCATGTCGGGAATGCCTTCGATCTTGTTGGCGACCGGCAGGTTACTTCCAGCCGCACGCTTGGCGAACGCGAAAGCGAAGAGACCGTTGAAATTACGCTCAAAAATCACAAGGACGAAGACGTGACCATCGATGCAGTGGAAAATCTCGGCACCGACTGGGAAATCATCGAGCACTCGATGGACTACGAAAAGCAAAACGCAAACTCCATCGTCTTTCACGTCCCCGTCAAAGCGCGCGGCGAGCAAAAAGTGACGTACACGGTGCAGCACCGGTGGTAAGATTGAGCTAAAACTCCGGAGGGGTGGCATGTCAATAGCCAGGGGTGAAGCGAAGCGGAACCCCTGGTAAGCGATTTTTTTATTATTTTTAACCCCGGAGGGGTGGTACTGCGCTAAATTGTCGTATTTTTGTATCTTACTTAACTTACATAATCATGACTGAAAAAGAACTTTTTGAATTTGTCGTTACCCAGGTTAACAAAGTTGCAAAGGGGGAAAGCAGACCCCATCACATAGCATTCGTGCAATGGTTTGCTCAAATGTACTATTCGACCCCTCGTGACATGTTCTTTTCCGATGGCAGCGGGGACGGAAAGGTGGATATGTTTTTTAGAACCGACGATGGCCGTTCGGTTCATCATTATATCATCAATTCTAAATTCACGAAGCAATACGGGAAAACTGCAACCGGGAATTATTATGATGAAGTTAGTAACTTTTGCACTCCGTTCTTGCATAAAGAAGATAGAGCCGATTTTCTCGAAAGCCGAGTGAAGAAGGCTGAACTCCGAACTAAATATCGTCTTTTGTTTGAACGTTTTGATGAGGGTGAAGCGAGTCTAATTTTCCTTACAAACTGCAAGAGGAATGTAGCGCAAGCGACAAGCTTAAAACATCTTCCTGTGAAATTATTTCATTTTGAAGAAATTGCAGCAAGTGTTTTGGATGATAAGGATGGCGCGATGCCGCGAACTCCTCAACTCACGTTGCATGATGTAGGAAATGTCATCTCTCCAGACCCAGCCGAAACTGAGGTTCGGACAGCTATTGCATTCGCAAAATTAATTGACTTTATCGAATACATGCAAGAGGATCCACATGATCTTCTTTTCGCTCGGAACGTAAGACTTGATCTTGGGAATTCTACAGTCAATAAGGCAATCAGAAATACTTTCCGTGATGCGCCAAGAGAATTCGCATACAGCAATAATGGGATAACAATGCTTTGCGAAGATTATCGTCATGAATCCTCAACGGAACTAATGGTTGAGAATCCACGCGTTGTTAATGGCTCCCAAACACTCCATAGTATCCGTTCCGTTAAAAATCCCTCTCAGGATGCAAGGGTCATGGTTCGGATAATTAAGATTCCTACTGTTGTTGGAAAAGACGTTGGGCATCTTCGCGAGAAACGTAAGAATATCATTAATCAAATTTCGATTCGTAGCAACCAACAAAATCCTATTAAGTCTTGGGACTTAGTTGCCAATGATGATTTTAATCTCGATCTATTCAGATACTTTCGAACGAAAGATTACTTTTATGAGAGAAGGAAAAATGAATGGAGCCACCGTTCTCGGACTTTAAAAACGAATGGAATGATGCAGGGTCCAAAGTTAAAAAAAATGATTCAACTCATTGCCTCTTCTCGTCTCGGTGATAGAGACTTGGGGGCATGGAAGGCCCGTGGTAAGGCAAGTGAACTTTTCGATGGCAGTGCATACACAAAGATTTCTCAAACACCCGTCTCTGAGGTCTATTCATTATTCTTGCTCGAAAAATTAATTTCCAAGAATCTTCCAACTTCAGCAACGTATGAAAATAAACTTCGTGGGTATATTGATCTTCCTTTGTTCGGTCTAATCTGTGATCTTATTAAACGAGCAGGTTTTAAACTCTCCGAGATCGATTTTCCTGAGCGTCCATCCTGGAATAAACAGGTCGCAAATTTAGTGAATGATAGCATCAAGTGGATTTATCAGAATTATCGATCTGAGGCTGAAAAGTCTAAAGACAGTGACGGAAAAAGCTTGACGATTGCAAACTACTTTAAGAATGAAGCGAATGAATCAAAATTAGTAGCTGCAAAAATCCCATCTAAATTGATTCGGGATAGCAAGAGCGCCTTTGCAGGTTTGTAGTTTACCCTCATTGATGTCGTCCCTCCGGGACTCGGGCTCAAAAAAAAATCGCATACCAGGGGTTCCGCTTCGCTTCACCCCTGGCTATTAACATGCCACCCCTCCGGGGTTTTGGGAATTGTTTCTATTCCCATATCCGTGTCCTCAAAAACTAATCGCCAGCGTACCCGTCACATAGAAATTGTGCTCGGTTTTGTAGTCGAGGCGCCAGGCGGCGTCGAAGCGGAGGACGTTCAGGATATTGCCAATGCCAAATCCGGCTTCGGCGAAGGGTTTGCTGTCAAGCGTTTGGACGGGAGCGGGGAGTATCGCGCGCGTGGCGCTCGTTAGCGTCGCTCCTGCAAGATTGGCAAAGCCAAACCAGTGCAAATCGAGCGGCATCTTGATGCCAAGCGCGCGCGTGGGGAGATCGTAGAAATTTTGCTCGAACATAACGCTCCAGGTGTTATCGCCTTCGAATTCGAATGGCGAAAGCGTTCGGAAGACATCGCGTGGCGCAATCACGGCATCCCGCGCTTCGAAAAAGAAGAGCGATTGCGCGGGCAGCGCGCCGCTCAAAAGCCCGTTCCACGATGCCGAAAGCCACGATTTTCCCCATCCGCCTGCTTTGCCTTCGAGTGTAAGGTTCCCCGCATACGTCAGATAATGAAACGCGCTGCCAATGGAAGGATTGGAATAGGCAAATCCCTCGCGAATGGAACCATTCCAGAATCCGAGCGGGAAATTTTCTTTGGACTGTAGCGATAGCTCATGCAGCAGCCCTTCGTTTATCGCGGGATTGGCTGGGAACGTATCGTTGCGAAAGAAAAAGCTATAATTGGTTACATTCGCAAGGCTATGATCGACTTCGTTTCTGAATTCGAGCGTGACGGAAAATCGGCGGTTCGGCGTCAGAGAATAATTGATGTCGAATCCGCGCGCCTCGTAATAATCCGGATAATCGCTGTGTAACAAAAGCGATGTGAGCGTATTTACCAACTGGTCGTATTCGGTGCTTAGCGCGACGTGCTCATCGTAAATTCTTCCGCCGATCGAAGATGTCACTTCGACGTCGTGTTCGCCTCCGCTCATTTCGACATCGCCATCGAGTGAAATGGTTGCGGATACTTGCGTTCGCTTTTTTGTGGTCAGCGCCTGAGTAATCCCTGCGGAATACTCCCAGTCATGGTCTCCGAGGTCGTAATCGACATCGCCGCCGAAGGAGAGCGGGTTTTTCTCAAATACTGTCCACGTATGTCCAAGTTCGAATTCCGGCCCGTCAATACGATTGAATTGAAAGAAGTCGGTTCCCGGGATCAGTTGGAGGAGCAAGCCAACGGGCGAAAAGGATTCCTCTTCTTCCTGCGGGATTTTTGCGAGGCTGTCGAACTTGCGGTACGCCGTATCCTCGTCGCGCGCGAGCGGGATGGTGCGCAATCCACTCCATCGCACCGAATCGGCGCTATCGGCGCTTTCCGCAACCGTGTGCCGAGGCGCGGCGAAGATGGAATCGGGAATGCCGCCATTGATGATATAATTTTGCAGCGTAGCGGACTGGCTGATTCCGAAATTGGGCACAATTGGCACCGCGAGCTTGATGGCGCAATCGAAATTTAGTTCCGACGGCAGCCAGAATTTATTATCGACGAAGGCGAATGTTTGCCGGATGTCGATGTCTTTCACAGGGCCAAACGCGATCGCGTCGTTGGGCTGGAGATCGAGATACGCGATAGTATAATCGGTCTTATCGATCCAAAGCGTGCCCAGAAACGCCGGATTAAGATTCCCAAGCGGCTCGACTGATATTTTCCAGACAGGCTGGCCGTTCAACTCGCCTTCGCCGACGAGATCGTAATCGTAGCGGTCGAATGCATCGTGCGCCACGGGACTGACGACGCTGTAATCGCCGAAATCCATCCGGTCGTTGTAAAAATTCTCGATGCCCAAAAGCGCGACGCGGTTGACGTCCGCCGGAATGTCGGCGGTTTCTTTACGCGCGGTGATGCGCTCGGCATATCCGTTTTCCATCTGCCAATACCCATCGGCGACGGACTCCAGCACTGCGGCAACGTGGCTCGCGGTATCTTTTTTCACGCGCAGCGTCGCGCGCGAATAGACTTCGAAGCGATAATCATGGATTTGCGATTGCCACGCATCTTTCGAGTCGATGACTTTGTGCATGATGCGCCGCGCCTCCTTGCGGCTGGCCTCGGCGGAAATCGTAATTGGCGGGCCGAGCAGCGGCGCGGCGGTAAGCATAAAGTCTTCGGAACTATCTTTTGCAAGCTGAACGTGCAGCGTATCGGGACGGTAGCCCAGCGCGGTTACGCGAATGGCATACGCCGTGCCGTGAGCCAATTCGAGATGGTAGCGGCCATCGGCATTCGACCGTGCGCCGCGAGACGTGCCTAAGATATGCAGCGATGCGCCGGGAATGGTTTCCTGGGAACCGCGCTCGCGGATGGTTCCCGTGAGTTGGAGGGATTGTGCGAAGCTTTGACCCTCGCAACAAAAAAGTAGAAGCAAGGAGAATACAAATAGCGAGGAAGGTTTCCACATGGTTGTGTGGTCTATTGTCATCCTGAGCGGAGTTCGACGGAGCGACAGCGCAGTCGAACGGAGTCGAAGGATCTTTATGTAGAGCAAGAGATTCTTCGCTACGTAAATTTTCGCTCCGCGAAAATTTACTACGCTCAGAATGACATGAAGGGATAAATTACCAATGATCAATGCTGCTTTACTTCCCATTGCTGATAATTGACGAGCAACGGCTTTTTTGATTCCTGCGGCGTCGAAAGCGCCATGCGGTAAAATAGATTTTGCTGCGTCGAATCCCAGAATATCACCGGAAATTTTTCTCCCAGATACATCCCATTACTCGATTCATATTGGCCGCTCGTGAGAAAACCCTCCGAGACGGTGTAATACATGTATGGCCCGGAATCGAGATAGCGGTAAATTCCGACCGTAGCGAGATCGTCGAAATCGAAGTCGATTTCGCCCATCAGTTTGCCATCGGCTACGTAAAGCTTTTTGCGCACGTTTTTCCAGCCCTTGTTTTCCATCTCGATCTTGCGGCCCTGATAATACTCGGCGACGAGCGAGTTGAAATCCTCGTTGACGGCGCTCACGGAATCTCCGGGCGTGCTCGCAATGCCGCTGAAAATAATTCGGCCCGAACCGCTTTTGCCATCGTCGTTGATGGTGATATGGACTTCTTTGGTATCTGCGGTAAGGCAGCCGCTAAGAGCGATGGCGAAGAGGGCCGCAAGAATAAGAAAAAGGGAAGAGTGTTTGACGGTCATGAAAGATGTGTTGAAATACGAAGTGCGTTCATTCTTATGTCATCCTGAGCGTAGTTTGTCCGACCGAAGGGAGGACGAACGTAGCGAAGGATCTCGTTGGCGAGCAAGAGATTCTTCGCTACGCCGGACTACGCTCCGCTACGTCTGGCTTCGCTCAGAATGACATGAATCTCACCGCCGATCTCGGACTGAGCTACTATCAAACATATTCCGCGAAATTTTCGTGCCCTTTATGTGTTAACGGGCATTGCATGATAGATATTGCCCCGAACAAGGGTTCGCCCGCGATTTCGCGCACCGATGTGAATGACGCGCCCATCCGGGTCGTTCGTTATGAGCGAGTGGCGCATGAAACGCAGTGGGATGTGTTCATCGAGCGCTCGATGAACGGCACGGCATTTCACCGGCAGCAATTCCTCCGGTATCATCCCGAGGGCCGTTTCGATTTTCACCATCTTTTATTTTTTGAAGGTCCTCGGCTTGTCGCCGTGCTTCCGGGAGGTCTGCGCGATGGCGCGAGCATGACCGATCATGCGCGCGTGTTCGAATCCCCGCTCGGCGCGAGCTATGGATCGTTTGTTACCGAAGACATCAGCGCCCAGACTGCGCTCGATATTGTGGCCGCATTCGAGCGTTATATCCGCGCACAGGGCATCGAAGAGGTCTATCTTACTTCAGCGCCGGTTATTTATCAGCCGTTGCTTACGCAAAATCTGGAGTTCGCGCTGCTCTATCGTGGCTATGCGTATCAGCGGCATTATATTTCACACGCGATCGACTTGCGCCATCCGGGTACGCCATTCGATCGTTTTCAATCGGCGGCGCGCAAGCATATCCGGCGGGTCACGCGGGAAAATCCCTCGGTCTGGATTGAAGAATCGCAGCCGGAATCCCTCCGCGAGATGCTCTTGGAATTTTATCCGATCCTCCTCGAAAATAAAGCGAAATATCACGCCACGCCCACGCACACACTCGAAGATTTATTTCGCTTGCAGGAATTACTTCCCGATTTTATGAAGCTTTTTCTCGTTCGTGTTGGCGAGGAGCCCGTTGCCGGTTCGCTGCTTTTTCTTGCGAACGATCGCGTTGCGCTCATCTTCTATCACATGCTCCGCTATGCCTTCGATTCCCTCAAACCGATTTATCTCCTCATGGACAACGTGACGCGATGGGCAAAAGAGGAAGGCTATCACTTTGTCGATATCGGAGTTTCGCAGGACACGAGCGACGAAAACCCGATGACGCCGGCGCTCAGCCTCATTCACTTCAAGGAGAAGTTCGATTCGCGCGGCGTCTTGCGATCCACGCTGCATAAAAGTTATCACGGGTGACGCCGCGCTCGATCCTCTTGCTTTTTTTTGGCGATGCCACGCGCGACCGCCGGGTGCAAAATTTTTCTCAATATTTTAAATTGCAGGGATGCAGCGTCGAGGTCATCGCGTTGCAAACTTCATATACGCGCGGCCCGCGAAAATTTTGGGAGTATCACCAGCACATTCAAAAAGAAGTGCGTAAGAAACGGACGGATGTGGTGATGGCCTGCGATCTCTATTCTTTATCCGCCGCCGCGTGGATGAAACGCAAGGGCAGCGCGCAGGTTCTCATCTATGACGCGCGAGAATTATACACCGAGTTGCCATCGGTTGCGCGGCGTCCGGTTCTGAAATTCGTGTGGCGAACGCTGGAACGGCGCGGGCTGATGCGGACGAATCTTATTATTGTAACGGCTCCGAACGATGCCGACGCCATCTGTAGAGTACACAGCTTCTTGCCTCGGCCTGTGCTGGTTCGTAATCTGCCGTGGCGCGAGACGGAACTTATGCCGGATCGTACCCTTCTCGATCGCTTCCGAATTCCAAAGGATGCAAAGACCATCGTTTATCTCGGAGGGCTGCAGCCGGGCAGAGGATTGGAGCAATTGATCGAAGCGATGAACCCCGCTCCTTACGAAGGAGAGGGGCAGGTGAGAGGTCATCTTCTCTTGATTGGAGATGGAGCTATGCGCCCAAAGCTTGCTGCGCTTGCACAGATGTTAAATGTCGCTCCGGTCGTCCATTTTGCCGGTCCACTACCATCCAATGAAGCGTTGAGATGTGTAAAGGCCTGTGACGCTGGCGTGTCGCTTGTCGAGCCGGTTTCGAGAAGCTACGAACTGGCGCTGCCGAGCAAGCTTTTTGAATATATGATGTGCGGCCTTCCCGTGGTTTCGAGCCGCATGGAACAAGTGCTCGATCTTTTTCGAGATGAAGAGTGGATTACATTCGTCGATGAGCGAGATGTGCAATCTATTCGGGATGGAATGCAAAAAGCTCTCGCAAATTCGGGAAATCCCATGCTCCGCGAGCGGGAGCAATCCCTTGCGCTCCGCGAATATCATTTCGAACACGATGCCGCAAGCCTCGCTGCGGCTTTAAAAACATTTTTGGGTTAAACAAGTGGTTTATTTTTATCTTTTACTCCAGCAGATCATCGGCAGCACGACGCATATCGTCGCGCAGGACGCTTCGGAGCATGTCGCGCCGGGGCAGTTATTGCTGCTGCGCTCGGTGGGAGCCTCGCTTGTGTTCTTAATGATTCTTTTTGCGACCGAAAAGCGATGGAATATTTTTCACCGGATTGCGCGCGCGGACGTGGGGCGCATGGTGCTGCTCGGCCTGCTCAATGTTCCGTTGAACCAACTGCTCTTTTTGCATGGCATCAAATATACGACGCCAGCCAATAGCGCGCTGCTTTATGCGATGACGCCCGCCATGGTTTTTCTTTTTACAGCCATTCTGCACAGCGAGCGGCCTTCTGCAAAAAAGGGGATTGGCATTGCCATCGCGTTTGCCGGCGTGGGAATCATCATGTTCGAACGAGGCGTGGAACTTCGCCCCGAGCATACGACGGGGAACATTCTTATTTTTATTGCTGTGATGGCCTGGTCGCTTTTCACCATGCTCGGGCGTCCCTTAGTACTGAAATATGGAGCGGTCTATGTGACGGCTGTGAATATGATTATGGGAACGATATTGTATCTTCCATTCGGCTTGCTTTCATCGAGCGCGGCGGGAATTTCGGCGATGTCCTCGATTTCATGGACTGAAGTGGCATATCTCGCGCTCATCTCGTCTGTTCTGAATTATATTTTGTGGTACGTCGCGTTAGGGAAGCTCGAAGCCACGCGCGTCGCGGTTTTTCAAAACCTTCAGCCCATTATTACGACGGTGATGGCGATCTATCTGGGCCGAATGCTTCTGACCGGTCAGTTTCTCGGCGGTGGGCTGCTCGCGTTGGTGGGGGTGTTGATCGTGGAACTTGCGTGAGAATATTGCGGCTCACTTTAGTCCAAGATTGAAGAATTGTCATCCTGAGCGCAGTTCGTCCGACCGGAGGGAGGACGAACGAAGCGAAGGATCTCGTTGATGACAAAAAAGATTCTTCGCTACGCCGGACTCCGCTGTCGCTCCGTCCGGCTTCGCTCAGAATGACAGGAATATCAAACAGGCCTCACCGTTTCCCCGCGTCTCTTCGGTCCGCGCTCCAAAATAATTTGGTGCGCAGAAGATCGAAGTAAGAGCGTTCTTTTCGGCGAAGCAGGTGCAGGCGGTTTGGCGCGGCGCTGACCGTCACTTCGGCGGGCGCCTCGACGACAATCTGTTCTTGCCCATCAGCCACGACGAGCACCTGATGCGTTTCTTCCGTCGATCGCAAACGCACGACCGCGTCCTGCGGCACAATAATGGGGCGGACGTTCAGCGAATGCGGCGCAATGGCCGTAAGAAGCATGACGGGACTCATTGGCACGACGATGGGTCCACCGGCGCTTATGGCGTAACCCGTCGAGCCGGTTGGCGTCGAGACCATCATGCCATCGGCGCGAATAACGCCAACGAGTGCGGTTCCCACGAACACCTCCAGCGAGAGCATACGTGTCGAGCCATAATTATCGATCACCACTTCATTCAGCGCATCGAGCGTGATTTCCGTCATCGTTGTCGATTCGCGCGTTTGGTCGAGATTATCTTGCTTGACAAGGATCGGCGCGCCGGATTCGCTGCGCACACGCGCGTTCAGCATCAGCCGATCTTCGATCACCAGCGAGCCCGTAGCGAGATCGTCGAAGAGCGCGTCGATTTCCTCCGGCGGGTGCTCCGAAAGAAATCCAAGCTTGCCGGTATTGACGCCGATAAGCTGCGCGGCGGGGTTCGCGCGCGCGATCGCGCGGGCCGCGAGCAGCATTGTCCCATCGCCGCCAATGGAAACGATGACGTCGCTTGCTTTCGCTAAAGCGATGAGCGAAGGTGCCACCGCGCAAAACGCCGGACGTTCCAGCAACGCTGCTTTCTTGGTGAGCAGAACGCTCGTGCCGGAAAAACTCCTGGAAAGCTTTGCCAGCACGCGCGAGAGCGCCTCGCGCACAAGCGCGGGGTTGTCGTGGACGATGATGCCGATATTGTTCATAAGGGTCGCAAACTGAAGTTTGCACTACATTGTCGTTTCGCTGCCGTCAAAGTATTTTTCAGCAGCATCGCAATCGTCATCGGCCCGATGCCGCCGGGAACCGGCGTGATTGCGCTGGCTTTCTTTTTTACATTTTCGAAATCCACATCGCCTACAAGACGATAGCCGGATTGACGGGTTTTGTCTTCCATGCGATTAATTCCCACATCGACAACGACGGCTCCATCGCGCACCATATCGGCTGTAATAGCCATTGGTGCGCCCATGGCGGCGATAAGAATATCCGCTTGCCGCGTGATTTCGCCCAGCCGC
The DNA here is from genome assembly GCA_003151825.1 of Ignavibacteriota bacterium. GTDB lineage: Bacteria > Bacteroidota > Ignavibacteria > Palsa-1295 > Palsa-1295 > PALSA-1295. Next base: position 5,347 of record PLYO01000012.1, on the reverse strand, counting down.
GCGCCGGCGCCCGTGTGCGCGATGGTTGCGATGGCATTCGCCTTCGAATTTTTTTGCGCGAGCAATAACGCAAGCGGTTTGCCAACTAAATTCGAGCGTCCGACGATCACCGCATGTTTGCCGGAAACCTCGATGCCCGAACGCGCCAAAAGTTCGATCACTCCCGATGGCGTACACGGCGCGAAGTAATCGCCCTTGCCGATCGAGAGCCGTCCCGCGTTCAACGGATGAAATCCATCCACGTCTTTTTCCGGAGCGATCAGTTCGATCACGCGTTCCTCGCTGATGTGTTTCGGTAGCGGAAATTGTATGAGCAGGCCATGCGTGGGTGGGTCTTGGTTGATTTTTTGAATGAGATCGAGCAAAGCTATTTCTTCGACGTTCGCGGAAAGTTGAATCGTCTCATGTGAAAAACCGGCAGCTTCGGCGGCGATGCCTTTGTTTCGCACATACACTTCACTCGCCGGATTTTCTCCCACGAGCACGAAGACGATTCTTGGCCGCACGTCATATTTTTCAAAAAATTCCCGCGCTTCGATACGCACTTCCTCGCGGATTTCTTCCGCGATTTTTCTTCCGTCGAGGATGCATGCTTCAGCCATTCGAAACTTCTCCTGTTACCTCGGTCGCGGCCACGAGCGCATCGCTTTCGATTTCTTCTATTTCCGGAGCCGCTGCGACGGGACGTGTCCGTTCAAAGCCGGGAAAGAGAAACGGCTCGATTTCGAGCGCCGCGCCCGTTGCGACGTCGATAGTAAGGCTTACGCCCGCGATGCGAATGCCGCCGGTCGCGATTTCGTATTTATAGGGCGTTTGATTAAGGAAGCGTTTGACGGCCACGTCGATTTTCATTCCGATCACGCTTTCATAAGGGCCGCTCATGCCAACGTCGGAAATATAGGCGGTGCCACCGGGAAGGATTTGCGCGTCGGCGGTTTGCACATGCGTATGGGTTCCCAGCACGGCGCTCACTTTGCCGTCGAGATAGCGGCCCATCGTTTGCTTTTCCGCCGTTGCTTCGGCGTGCATATCGACGATGATGATATTCGCGCGCTCTCCGACTTTATCCAAGGCCCAATCGGAGACATGAAAGGGGCAGTCGATCGTCTGCATGTACGTGCGGCCTTGCAGATTCACCACTCCGATTGCGATGCCGTTCTTCGTTTCGCCGACGGCGTAGCCCGCGCCGGCATTTTCGCGCGGATAATTCGCGGGACGAAGAATGCGCCGGTCTTCGGCCATCAGCCCGCGCGCATCCCAGCGATCCCACACATGGTTCCCAGTGGTGATGACTTTCGCGCCGGCGTTAAAAATTTCTGCCGCTTGCTTTTTGGTGAGCGATTTACCTTCGGCGACATTCTCGCCGTTGACGATAATAAAATCGGACGCATATTTCGCCGCGAGCGTCGGCAGCATCTTCACGACCATCGCGAGCGCGCCCGTGCCGACGACATCGCCAATGAACAGTATGCGAACCGAAGAGGGAGGGGTGGCTTCTGGCATATTCTATGCAAACAGAAACGGGGGATGGTTCGTCCCGCAAGGTAGGGACGCGCTGCGCACATCCTGACTCTGGCGAACACTTTTGCTGTTTTCAAAAGGACGTGCGCAGCACGTCCCTACGACGAGTTCAATGCTGAATCACCATTTCGGACGATTGCGACGACCCATCCGCGAACTTTACGCGGGCGAGATACATGCCGTTCGGCATATCCTGCACCCATATCAGCGCCGCGCCGGTATGCGTCGCAATATCAAACGAGCGGACCATTTGCCCTGCGGGATTGTAAAGCAAAATAGTTTTTGCGGGGTGGTTAAAAGAGATTGTGGCCTCGTCCGATGCGGGATTGGGATAAATGCGAATGCCGGGACTGGACGTTTGCGGCGCCGAAACACTGGCAGCTCCGGCAACGCCGTACGCGGTCATTTCTTTGTCCCTCCCGCCCGCAGAAACCACGGTGCCAACAATCGCGAGTTTTGTGCTATCGAGTGGCAGGGATGTCTTAACGATGCCGATTCCCTTGACGAGCCAGTCCGACTCGGTAAGCGTCAGTGTCCCGAGCGGGATCCCGAGGTCTGTGATCGCAATATTCGCGATAAATTCGAAGCGGTAGGCAGTGGGGTAGCTTATACCTGACACGGTGACGCTTTCCATGCCATCGTATTTACCCGACAAAGTTATCGTAACGGTTGCGGTTTGCCCGGAACTCGTGTACGTGGTATTAATCGTATCGATTTGATACACGGCATTGGTTCCGGTGGACATCTTATATCTATCAACCCACCTATTCGACGGCTTCGTAATTCCTGCCGTTAGCGAAGAGGGAAGTATATCCGCAAGGAGCGCGGTATCGGCAAAAACTTGAAGATCGCCGGCGGAGGTAAAACTATAATGTAAATCATGAGCGCCGGAGGGATTGCCTGCGCCAAGCGTATCGCGCACAACCGAGACGCCGGTCGCCCCCTGAAACGAGAGGCCGCTTTGTAAGGCCTCATAATACGAATAATTCTTGGTCGGCGCCGCGCCGGCGGTGGTCGTATCGTACTGATTATACTGGACGTATTGACCCACGGCGAGCGGCATTAAATCCTGAACGGTTACCGTCTGCGCCATGGCTCCGAACGGCACGATAAAAAATGCAACGGTGAAAAGGAAACGACGGTTGAGTAACATCATAAAAATCACGATTATGAAAAAACAGACCGATTCAGGAATGAATTCGCGCGCGCAATATGCTCGAATCCATAAAATCCATCCAGAGAATCCGCACCAATCCGCGTAATCCAGGTTCTTTTCATGCCTTACGAATTATTTCTCGCGCGCCGCTATGCGTTCTCGAAACGGCGCGAAAATTTCATTACGATCATCAGCATTCTTTCGATTGTCGGCCTTGCGGTCGGAACGGGAGCGCTGGTGATCGTGCTTTCGGTCTTCAACGGATTTTCGTCCGTGGTGACGAACATTTACGTCAGTTTCGATCCCCATGTCCGCATTTCCGCCCTGACCGATACTACTAATAACACCGCCGGAGGGTCATTCATCACCAATGCGGACAGCCTTATCCGCATCGTCCGCGCCGTTCCTGATGTGCAGGCTGTCGCGGCGGCGGTTCATGGCAAGGCGGTGCTCGTCCACTACACACTCCCGAAAGTTATTGACCTGACGGGCATTTCGGCCTCCGACGTCCGCGCGGTGTCGGGGATTGGGCATAGCATGGTAGCCGGAAAGCTCCAGCTCGATTCCAATAGCATTGTGGTCGGCCAGCTTTTGGCGGATGAGCTGGCGATTCAATTGGGCGATAGCCTGGAAGTGTATAGTCCATCGGGATTGGAGCGCATTCTCACCGAGCCGGTTACGCCCCGCATGAGAACGCTTTTCGTGCGCGGGATTTTTTCCGCAAGCAACCGCGACTACGACGCGATGAACGCCTACGCCAGCCCGGAAACGGCGCGCGACTTGTTTGACATTCCGCAGGGTGACGCAACAACTATTGACGTGCGGATAAAGGACGTGAGGGACGCCAATGACGTAAGGGATAAGGTTAGAAATTTGATTGGGGCGAACTATAACGTGCAGTCGTGGTACGATTTACATACGGAACTTTATTCCGTGATGCAGATCGAGCGGTGGGTGGCATACATTATTTTATTTCTCATTGTTGGCGTGGCGGCGTTCAGCATTTTCAGCTCGCTGACGCTGACCGTTTTCGAAAAGCAGCGGGACATCGGCCTTTTGCGCGCGCTCGGAAGTCCCATCCGTAGCATTCGCAAGATTTATTGGTTGCAGGGAACGCTGATCGGCGTAATTGGCACTGTTTCCGGATGTGCCATTGGGTTAATCGTAGTGGTCGCGCAGCAGCAGTTTGGCTTTTTCCCGCTCGACTCCACCGTCTATATCATTCCCGCACTGCCGGTCGAACTGCGCTGGCAGGATTTCGTCTCCGTCGGCATTGGCTCGATGGCGCTGACGATGCTCTGCTCGCTCTTTCCATCGCGCCGCGCCGCTGAAGTCGATCCCGCGATTGCGCTGAGGTGGGAATAGAAGCCGGGGTATAAACAAGGTTACAACCGATGCTTGGCGCGGCCCGTTTGTAGAGTGTCATTCCCGCGAACGCCGGAATGACAGCACGGTTGCCGGTTTGCGGACAGGCCGCATCGAAAAATGATTTTTGGCGTTAACCAAGCCGTCTCACTAACCGAAAGGGGTTAATCCTCTAACCGGGACTTCGTTTTGTAATAGGATATGGACGTGAGCAGCGGGCTTGCTGTCGGAACCGGTCTATCCTCTAAGGCTAAAATAAGAACCGCCCATTCTTCGTCGGTCGGTACGAGCAGTGATTTTTTGGCGAGCCATTTAGCGACTTGCTTTCGTAGTCCGTCCGAGGTGAAGGCGACGAGGCACTCTTCGTAGTCCTCGATGATTGCAACGTGTAGATATTTCAAAATGATATTTGTATTGATCGCAACTCTCTCCTTCGCGGAGAGTTTCCATTCAACTCTGCTTACCGAGCAATGGTTACAAGAATATATAAATAAAAACGACGCAAAAGCTTGAACGCCCCATCTGCGCGTCACAATTCTCACCCGACATTCTTCCTCTTGCTATCTGGCCCGAGCTTGCGGAAATCTTCGAGGGCGCTCGGAGGAGGGGGGTGGGAATGTCTGAACCCTGATCCTTCGGCAAGCTCCGGACAAGCTTGGGGTGATTAGATTAAAAGAGTACGGAGATGAGAGTGAGGCATCTCCGTAATCTAAAAATCTCAGAAATCATGGTTCGGACATTTTTTGTCGTATCTTAGTGTGTGCTGTGATAGGCACCCATTCGACAAGCTCAGGGCAGGCTCTATCGGGCAAGTATGAATTATGAAGTATGAATTATGAAAGGGGTATGGGTTTTCGGCATGAAAGATTATGCATAAGTTCATGAAAAGTCAAATGAAAATTAACCGCGAAAACACATTTTGAGCACCTATTTCGTTGAGACAACTATCGAAAACGGTTTAAAAACAGCACGGTTCATGAAATGACAATTCAAAAAAGAGAAAAGGCACCAATTGTCTTTGGGAAAGGAGATGATTTTATGCATTAGCTCTGCATATTCTGAGAAGCCTTTTCGCTTGTGGGGAAATGGGACGAGGCGGCTGTCACTTTTGGATTCGTAATTTGTTTACAGGGGTCATACCATGCAACAAACCATTACGACTACGACCCTCGACGACGCTCGGCGCATTGCAATCGAATTAGGTCTGCTATCGGAAGAATTCGACCGGATCGTTTCCATACTCGGCGGGCGCATCCCGAGTTATACGGAACTCGGCGTCTTCTCGGTGATGTGGAGCGAGCACTG
>PLYO01000048.1 GCA_003151825.1 Ignavibacteriota bacterium | reverse complement strand
GCTCTTAGCCGCCACGGGCCGCGCCGGGGCGCAGGAGGCGGATTCATCATGCCTTGCCCTTTCGGAAGAATATCTCAACCGGGTGTGCCCGATGGGAGCTGGAAATTACTGGCAGAAATCCGATTCTTGCTTCATTGACACATGCTCGCTATTAGGCGCACCCTGCGATATATGGGACAGCCTTTACGCAAAGAGGGACTTCGTAATACAATTCGACAGTGATGTTTTCATGTTACCCGCTTACCCGGTGGATTCGAATATACTGATGCGATGGACCCAACTAGATACGAGCTTTCATTCCCTTAGGGCTATGTTCGATAGCATCCAGCAACAGTGGGGTAATTTTGTTCTGGCCAAGTCTGACCCAAACCGAACGAATCCGAGCCCGCTCGCCGGAGAGTATTTGATGTATTTTGATTCGTATGCCAATGTCTTCTCCGTTACTTCAACGCTCACTAACGACAGCATAAGCAATTTCTACAGTGGTGGACCTTATGGTGTTACGGGCAGCGGTGGTGTTAACGTTCCAAGCACGAATGGGTCGCAGGCTATTAGGTTTCTACCGAACCCGGTACACTCGACGATCAGCATAACCATGAAGGATATGATGGCATCTGCCGTGGACGTATTCAACGTTTTAGGGGAGCTCGCACGGCATTACGACCTGCCCGGCTTAACGGGCTCTTTTATGATCGATTTAACAGGGCTACCCGCAGGGGTGTACTCGATTAAGTGTGCTAACCAGATTTTTAGAATTGTTTTCGAACCATAAATATGATCGCAATACGTTGTTTCGCTGTTCCCATCTTTGCTGTTTTCGTCCTCAATGATGTTTGCCGTGCCCAAAGCCCGATGTTTTCCCACGTTGAGACGGTCTGGGGAAATTCATGGCATAATCCGGACTCGGTGCTGGTCGATACGTGTTCGACTTCACCGACGTACGGTAAGCTTTTTTTGAACGGACCTTTCAGGGTTAAATTCGCTTATGGAAGCATTCTCCCGCTTGATTCCGTGAGCGTCGATTCCGATCTTACTGTTTCGTGGGAGGTAATCGATACGTCCTACGATAGTATTCGCTCCATTTTTGGTAATGTTGAAGATCAATTTGGGAGCTTCATGCTCCATAAAGACTTTCCTGATCGAAGCGATACAAACGTAGAATTGAGCCGCGTTTTCTCTATCCATACGACAGGAAGCGTAAGCATTTCGATTTACGATAGCAAGGGGAATTTAATCCGGCTCATTGATTTGCTGAATTGCACAGCGGGACAAAACCAAATAACATGGGATGGCCTTGACAATCGCAACGCGCCCGTGCCGAGCGGCGCATATTTTTACGAAGTGCGCTTTAACGGTGAAACCCAAACGAAGCAAATGGTGGTGATTAAATGAAAAAAGTTTCTGTCATATTGCTTTTCATTTTTTGCGCGCACGCCTCACACGCGCAACGAATGCTCATCTACAAAACGGATAGCACGGTGTTTACGTATGACGTGAGCCAAATTGCCACGATGCACTTCACGCATGACACGACGGGATGGGCGACGAGTTTCCTCCGCGTGTTTTATGATTCATCCATGCAGGAATACTCGATAGAAAATATCGATAGCTTGAAGGTTGCATACGACTCCACGTATGGCGAATCGCTCTTCGTCTTTTATCACTATTACCCAAATAAGAATTATTGGTTTTTATTTGGCACGACTGGTTCGGATATTTATTCTCTGAATCACATCGATAGCCTCACATTCGCGCCCGCGCCACAGCCACCCCCGATTGTCAATGATTCCATTAATGGTAACGTGGTCTCGCCCAATGTTGAGTATTTTAATAACACTTTCAGGGATAGCGAACTCGCTGCCCCGACGTGCGCCGTGTGGACAGGGAACCGTATTTACTGCTCTGCATGGCCCCTGTTATCCATTGATATCAATGATTCTCTGGAAATAATCAAAGATTCGGAGATCTCGGTCTTTGAGCCATTAACGATGAGTATAGACAGCTCAGGGAAGCGGTTGCTATTCGGACCTAGTTCCTCTTCCGGTTTTCCTATAGGACGGCTTTTTGAGTACCAACTTTCTACCGGTAATCTCGAAGTGCTCGATTCTGGAGGAAATAATTCCTGTGGGGTTTATGTCCCGGGAACAGAGAATATTATTTATTATACTTACGGAAGCTATTCGGACACAAACACGAACCCGGCGGATGCAGGGTATTATTTGTTTGACCGAGCCACCGGGCAAAAAACATTTCTTCTACATCACTTTTCGGATCTCGGCCCCGGAGAGGTAGTCAACGGCTTCGACATCAGTCCGGACGGGAAAAAGCTTCTCATTCCATCCGTTGACTATTACCGGATGCCGCGCATTGTTGAATACGATCTCACGACTCACGCGTCCGACACGTTGCGCGTTCCATTCAATACGTCATATTGCCGCTGGCTGCTCTGGCTCCGGTATAGCCACGACGGCACGAAAATACTTTATAGTAACTACCCTTACGGACCCTCTAACGACAGTAGCGAGGTCGGGATCATCGATCGCGTTACGCTTCAGAAACAAGTTCTATACGTGAACCCTGTGACCACGTTTCCTTGGGTCTGCGTCTATCCCGAATGGTCGCCCGACGATACGCAAATCGTCTATACGGCGGGAATCCTCGACTATGAACCGGCGGGATATGTAGGAATAGGTTCTTTGTGCTTTTTAAGAACGCTGCGATAGCGGCAAATTTTTAATCAAAACTCATTACGAACATGTCAAACTCGATCAAAACACTCCTTCTTTCCGCAGCTTTTCTTCTTAGCATTACTCGAATCGGTCGAACGCAGAGCGATTCGATTTTCGAGACATGGGAAGCAATCGATACGGATTACCCGGCAATACGCACGGGTTTTGCATCGCTCGATAGCGAATTCGGGAGCTTCACCATGAAGAAGGAAGCGCCGTGGCAAACGGACACGGGCTATTTTGGTAACCACTATTTTCTTCTCTCATTTTCAAATTATGTTCCTATCGATACTGTCATGGCTCGAATAAGAGCAATTCCTTATTCATACCCCATCTTTATGGGAGATACCATGGTGAAGGCCTATATTCCCTCCGATGCTGCTATGAAACCAGGTGTAGAATGGAGCAGCTTTGAGCTGGATGGATCGCATGGTCCCTTCGACAGATATTTCGATCCTCTAAGCTGGCAATCGGTGAATTATAAATTGCACTGCCCGATGGCATGGGAAATCACGATGGGAAAGCCTGTGCTCGGTAGCGCGCATAAATATTTCCCTGCAACTTATGCGGCGTTCCGATGTTCACTGATTAAGTTTTGGGTTTAATTTTTCTAATGTGAGGAAATTATGCTGAAACGAACCGCTTTTTTTGCAGCCATGCTGCTCTTAGCCGCCACGGGCCGCGCCCACGGGCAGGGTGTGGACGATAGCCTTGTTGTAAATCTCAAAAATGGCCAGCGCGTGGCGATTCCTCTCGCTTCGATTCAAAAAATTACCTTCGACTCGGTCACTTCGGGCGTAATGCAGGCTGCTCCGGTTGCACCCGGCTTACAAGTATCGCCAAATTTTCCGAATCCATCGCGGGCGGGAACGAATATCGAGTTCTCCATCGCAACGGGGGGAACCGTAAGCATTTCGATTTACGATAGCAAGGGGTATGTAATCCGGCAAATCGGATTGCCGAGTTGCCCAGCGGGGCAAAACCAGATTTCTTGGGACGGCCTCAATGATCGCGGCGCACCCGTGACGAGCGGAGCGTATTTTTACGAAGTACGCTTTAACGGTGAAACCCAAACGAAGCAAATGGTGGTGATTAAATGAAAAAACTCGCTATATTATTGCTTTTTCTCTTTTGTGCAACGCCCATAATGGCGCAGCAGTGGAAGATGCATGTTCGCGACACTAACGGTACGGAACTTTCGTATGATGTGGACAGCGTATCGAAGATGACGTTTACGAATGGCGCTCTTCCATACTATTATGAGATGTACTATTTTGGCGATGTAATCCCGTATCCTTTTCCATTCTTGGTTTCAGGAATTGACAGTATTCTATTTGCAGACACACTTGGGAATCAATTCTTCTCTGTTTATTCGGGGGGGTATCCTCCATATTATCCACAAGGGTTTTATCCAATTTATAAGACTAAGAATAATGGATTCGATAGCCTCACATTCCCTGAATTCGAGACGGATACTAATGTAGTACAATTACCTTTTACATTCTGGGATTCGGTTGCTCAGTATACCTATGATGGGAGTTACCCATGTGCGGCGTGGATTGGGAACCGTATTTATTGTGGTGCAACTTTTGGGCCAGACAGATTTTTCGAACTCGATTCTAATCTGGATACAATAGAAGATGTTATATTTGATTCCCAGAAATATGTCCCGTATTGTTTGGCCGTAGATTCAAGCAGTTCTCACTTAATATCAGTAGGAGGAACATACGGGGGTGGTCAACTTCAGGAGTATGAAATTCAGACAGGTTCTTATAAAGTTCTCGACTCTGCCTATTCTATCTCGAATGCTGTCTATTATCGTGGTGAAGATGATACGATAATTTTTTATACTTATGGGGGCATGAATATCGCTGCGGGCTATTATCTTTTCGACCGCAAGGCGGACACGAATATTCTACTACTCAAGTATATCTCGGACTTAGGAATATCTGAAATGGTTAACGGTTTCGATGTCAGCCCGGATGGGAAAATGCTGCTTCTTGGATCGACCTCGGATTTTCGTCCGCCGCTCTTCATCGAATACGATCTCGCAGATCACACACTTGATACACTTCCTGTCACGTTCGATACTGCAACCGTAAATCCCGCACTGTGGGTGCGGTACAGCCATAGTGGAACTAAAATTCTATACAGCAATTATCCTTTTTATGCTTTCGATCCCAACGATCCTGTGAATTTTCCGAGTGAAATAGGAATTGTTGACCGAGGCACAGGTTCCAGGAGAGTATTAGAAACAAATCCAACCAACCAGGGGAAATGGGTAGGTATTTTTCCTGAATGGTCGCCGGATGATGCCAGTATCGTTTATAGCTGCGGCGAACTGGCTACTGAGCCTCCGGGATATGTGGACTTATATCAAATTTGCATTCTTAAAACGCTGCAATAGCGTATTATTTTTCAATTAAAAACCATTACCACCATGAATCATCATTTCAAAATCAAGTTCGCACTTTTTTGTGTTTTCGCTTGCTTAATAAATCCCGGTTTAAGCAAAGCTCAGTTTTATGATACTCTCCCGCCTTCAACATTCAGCGTTGATTCAACTGCCGTGGTGTCAAGCCCGATACCGCATGTAGGCGATACCATCCACATGTTAATACGGTTTCACGCGAACGTGACCGGAGCGGGTGTTTTTAGTATGGGATGCACCGGAAACATTGCGCCGCCCACTGGCGGCAGCGGTTCGGATTCGACCATTGCCGTCGATTCCGGTTCTGAATATACGTATTCCATTCCGCTTAAGCTTATTGGATATGGCGGTTCGCTCGTCGAGGCAATGTTTAAAGCGATTTCTGCTCCAGAGGGAATGATAAATTATGCCTACACACATCTCGAAGTAGAAAGTTCACCGACAAGATTTAGGGTTCTCAATCTTGGAAATAATGCAAACGATACTGGAACGATGACCGCTCTGGGAATTTTGGGAGCGGGAGCTCATATCATTATTAAAGGCGTAGTTGATTACCATGATATTGCCCAATCACAAGCGGACTCCGCAATAATCGGACACGATACAACCATTATGAGAGGAGTTTACGGCGTAACGGTTGTTTTACTTTTTCATCCTTTGCCCTTTGCGGGTGCTATTCAGGGGTGTTCGTCGGATTCATTAAATATAACTACTTTTACGCATCCGGTAGCTGGATGTACTCCTTCTGGCTACGGGCTTACTGATCCGGGCATACATTCATGTAAATGCGATGCCGATGGTAACTTTAGTTTCGATTTTCGCATCACGGATACGACATGGGCCAATTATGCGAACGCGGAACTTCTCGTAACAGCCTCGAACGATGCAGCACGGCTCGCAAGTGATCCAGGAGATGAAGTCAGCACGTACACAATTAATGGCTCGGGAACGACATGCCCACCCTGGCACACGTTTCGTGAAACGTATGGAATCTGTATTCCATGCAATAATACTAATCTTATCTACGAAACAGGAGATACAATTAAATTGAACTCAGTCGATGGCCCGATTCTAAGGAATATGGAAATGGCGCGTGAATATGATATTTTGCGACCGGGCGTAACCCCGCCTCAAATTACAACTATAATTTCCGCGTTGGCAGGAGCAGATGCTGATTTCTCTCCATCTATACCGCCGTACATTCAGTTTAATCCAATTGCTTATTCGGCGGCTTATCCAGATCATGAATTCGGTCATTATTGCAATTGGCTGCTAATGGATAGCTCACTCTTAAGTGAGTTTACGACGGATGCGTACAACATTGACGAGGGCTGGGCGCAATTTCATTCACAAGTTGTAAGATGGTACACGCGAGCGAATTATGGAGATATTATTGATGTAGGTGATGTCCAGGATTTTGAAGCTTGGACATTCAGGTCCGATTATGCTACCATAGGGGCTCAACAACAGGTTGCTTGCTTTCTCTGCAATGTCTATGACAAGTATGATGATCCAGGTTTTAGAGATCCAGACTTCGATAATAAGAATAACGACGATATCGGCGAGCCTTTGTCAATTTTTCAAGTAACGTCTCCCTCTTATTCATACAGCGGCGTCTCTGATTTTAAGAATAACATCAAGAGCCTCTTCTACACTGTTGAGGATAGTTCCATCGAAGATATTTATCAGTATACCCTGGGGGATCGTTCCATTCTCATGCGACCAGCGCAGGTGAAGAACCTAAGCAATGGGCAAATCGGGGAGGATTGCGCAGGACCTGACGACGGCTCATTAATTGGCAATTCCTTTCATGTCACACTTAGCTGGACTCCTCAAGAATACGGGGATGTTGAATACCTCAATGCTCCGGAAGGGATACATGTTTATCAGTCCGACGACGACGGATCCACTTATACCTTGATTCAGGGCCTTGCGGCGGACGCAACGAGTACGGACATCTGTTTTTTTGATTGTTATCCCATCTTCAAAGTTTCCACTTACAATACTTCAGGCGATGCCTATGGGGCTCCGACTGATACAGTCTATGCGGAATGTGGTAATATGAAAATGGCCGATGGCCATCCGGGCTTAGTGTCGGATACCACCGGTCTCGATGTAACAGTGCATCCGAATCCTGCAAATTCCACTACGAGAATATGCGTGGCCGATTTGCCGGGCGGCGTACCGGCAATAGTCGAGGTGGTGAACCAGGAGGGCGAAGTCGTGGCCACGCTATACAACGCCACGCCGGATGCGGAGCTTGGCCTGTGCCTCAGCTTAGATTGCTCAAACCTTCCGAGCGGGATATATTATGCGCACGTCTCGAATGCGATCATGGGGAGGGCGGTGAAGCTATCGGTTTCGCATTAAGTCGTGCTGGAAGCACCGACCACAACGTCAAAATTGGCGACTTTGGACTGATTTGAGCAATTTAGATGATAAATACAAAAATCTTATAATACTGTGAAACATTTTTGCCTTTTATGCGTAGAGACTGGCTGCGAGCGTTGAGAGTGTACGCAGTCCGCTGCCAGTACAGGCATGACTGATCCCTGCACAATGAAATCAAATGGCGCACTGGGGGCGATCGAAAAGTCCTGGGCGGGTATACCCTTAGCTTGGGGGACATCGATCACCGGAGTTCCTTGAAAATCTATTGTGGCCTGTTGTAGTGTACTATATGGCAGGTCATTAGCCGCTTTGGTGGCAACAAATGGCGAAATTTGCTCAGAAACGCCACAGTTCATGAAGCACAAATGCTGTTGCGCTAAATTAGTCATTCAAAATTGCCCTGTTTCGGAATAGGCTTTTCGGAACCGAATGAGAGGCTCAACCCTTTAAGTGACCACCTCCAGACGCCTGAGGTTCTATTTTTGACACTCCTACGGTTCTCTATCGTTATCTCTGCATTTTACGAACGAAATTTGACTGCCATTTTACTAAAAAGAATAAAGCTCGCTTTTGCTCTCGCCACGATTATATTGGAATTGGGCGCATTTCAGCCCTCCGCGCGCGCGCAACTTACCTCGAATGAGCTTTACACCTCGTTCCAAAACCAGCTTGGCGTCGCGGATACCATGACGGAACGGCTCATGGCCGGTCGTAAGGCCAGCCTCGCCGGAATGGACGCGCAGGCGCTGGAGCAGCCGGTCGATCCGGCTACGTATCTGCTCGGTCCCGGCGATGGCATCCATCTCGATGTCTATGCCATTCACGGCCTCGACCAGGACCTTATGGTGACGCCTGAGGGTGGGCTTATCATCGCGGGCGTCGGAAACGTTGAAGTAGCAGGACTTTCGATCACTGCGGCCGAAAAGAAAGTTCGCCTCGCCTTGGCGCGGGACTATAAATCGCCGGACGTGTCGCTATCGCTTCGTAGGCTTCGTACCGTAAAGGTGAGCGTACTCGGCGAAGTGCTTTCTCCGGGAATTCAAACCGCGACGGCCCTCGAACGGGTGAGCGAAGTGATTGACCGCTCCGGCGGATTCAAGACGAGTTCTTCACTCAGAAACATTCAAATTCGAACCCTTAGCGGGCAGCTTCGAGTTCGCGCCGATCTCGTTCGGTACTACGCCGTGGGCGATCTTTCTGCAAACCCACCCATCGAGGCTGGGGATGTGATTGTGGTGCTGCCCACAAAGCGTTATGTTCTTGTGACCGGGAGCGTTTCTTCGCCACAGCGATTAGAATTTGTCGAGGGTGATTCGCTTTCGACCGCACTGACCCTTTGCCGCGGCTTCTTACCTGCGGCGGACCGCGACTCCATAGAAATCGCTCGTTTCCCGGATTCCGATCCTGTCCATGCCGAGTGGCTCTGGGAAGATTATGCTCGCGGCGATAATCCCGCTCTTCATGAGGGCGATCAAATTTTTGTTCGCGCTTTTTCACAATATCACGTTCCCCGTCTCGTCGGCATTGGCGGCGAAGTGCCGTTTCCCGGCCAATATCCTATTGCTCCGGGAACCACTCGGCTCAAGGATATTATCGATCGCGCCGGCGGCGTGCTCCCAACGGCTTCCTTAGACGAGGCGCTGCTCATTCGGCGCACAGGGATCGGCTCGATCCTTAGCGATGCGGAATTCAGGCGTCTTCAATCCATGGCGCAGCTCCGGAAGGATGGACTGACGGACGAACAATACGATTATTATTCCGCCCGCATTTATCCCTCGGTTATGGTAGTGAACTTCAAAGCTCTGATGGCGGGCGATGAATCGCAAAATCTAATCCTACGGGAAGAGGATTCTATCTCGATTCCTCGCGCGATGGGCTATGTCACCGTATCCGGCGCCGTGAATATGCAGGGAAACGTGGAGTATATAGAAAGAGGCTCCTGGCGGGACTATATTGCAAAAGCAGGTGGCTTTTCGAGCACGGCTGATCGCGGCGCCGTCCGGGTCGTCGATTCGAAGACCGGTTCCTTCATCGATCCCGCCTCTGAAACAACGTACATCATCGCGCCGGGCGATATGATTATTGTTCCGCAAGAGGAACCCCATTTTTGGAAGGATGTCGGCGCAATCACCGCGCTGACCGCTCAGTTCATTACTATTTTCGTCGGAATAATCGTCGTGCTAAAGAGCGGATTATAACTTTCAATGAGCGAGAAAGAAAGCACTCCCATGAATCATCCCCAAACTGGAGCTAAGGAATATGGCCCTCACGATGATGCGGCCATTGCCGAGGCTCCCGCGCGAATGGACTTTCTTACGAATGTAGCGCAGCATTGGCGTCGAATAGCGCTGTTCGGGATGTGCGGCGCCATTGCGCTGCTCCTTTTTTCCTTTACTCGTCCTCAGACTTTCGTTGCTACGGCAACCGTGATGCCGCCAGAACACGAGGGCGCGGGCGGGATGCTTGCCTTTCTCGCAAATTCAGCGTCGGCATTGGATTTACTGAAAGGAGAAGTGGGTGGCAACCCCACGCTGGATATCTTCAAGACGATTGTCGAGTCCCGATCGATCGCGGAGGATGTTGCGGCGGACCCCGAGATCCACACATATTTTCACCGCAGGGATACAAGCTTCAAGTCGATCACCGATGCTCTCCGTGGCAGCGTCCTGAGCGAGGCGTTGCGCACGGGCGTGCTGACCGTCACGGTTACGCTCAATGCATCAAGCTTTGCGTCCGGTACGGTGCGGGACTCGGCAAAACGAATGTCGGCTTATGTTGCGAATAAATTTGTCGAGGCGCTCGACCGCTTTAACCGAGATCGCTTGATGACGAGCGCGAAGAATACGCGAATCTTTGTCGAGCAAGAATACAATAACAAAAGGGTCGAACTCGACAGCGCGTATGCGCGTCTCGAACAGTTTCAGGAGTCGCATGAAGCCATAGCGCTTCCGGAACAGCTTGCGGCGACCGTCTCGGCGGCCGCGAAGCTTACCAGCCAAAAGGAACAACTTGAAATGGAGCGGAACGTCGAGGCACATGAGTTAGGCCCGAATGCTCCCCGTATTCAGGCCCTTGGCGCGGAACTCGAAGCAGCACAGCAGGAACTGAATAAATACGATAGCGGTGGGGCGGGAGAATATATCCTTGCTCTAAAAAATGCGCCGGCGCTCTCGCGAGAACTCGCCGGATGTCTGCGTGAAGTCAAGGTACTCGAGCAAGTCACAGGCTATTTGCGGGAGGAACTCGAACAAGAGAGAATCTCGGAGCAACGCGATCTTCCTTCTCTTCAGGTGCTCGATGCCGCTCAACTCCCAGCTGGCCCGTCGTCGCCAAACCGATCGCTTTATACGGTTCTGGGACTTCTCCTCGGTCTTGGCGCTGGTTTTAGTTACATAGCATTCCAAAGGTTCGCTTCCGATGTACGTTCGCGCCCGCAAGCCCATTATCGCCTTGTCAATGTGCTCCGTGCGATGCGGCGTGACAACCGTGCCGAATGGTTAGTACCCATCCAGCCCCATACGACCGGCTCTTCTGCATTCCCGTCTGTCGAGAAGCAAAAAATCAAGCTCTAATTCCAACGCTCGAAGCCCATGCGGACGCTGATCGTCAATTCGATGTTTGCAAGCTCCGTCTATCGCCGGTGCGCGGATGAATTGGGTTCCCTTAACGGCATGGAACTCACGCTTCTCACCGTCGATGCGTGGCGAATGAATGGGCGCCCAATGCCATGCGATGGCGTTAGCGCAAAGTCTCCTTATGCGACGGTCATTGGCAAAACCGCCTGGCGGGGTTATGAAAATCGTGGGTTTTATATTTCCGGTCTTCGCCGAGCCTTTCAACTCTCGCGCCCTGATGTGCTTTTTTTGATGGAGGAGCCGTTCTCCGTTTTCGCGGCGGAGATTCTTTTGGCCAAATCCCTTTTCGCGCCGCGCATTCCTGTCGTATTTTTTACATGGAATAATCTTTCCCTTACGCAATTCGATTATCGTCCTTCCTTTTTTTATCGTAACGTCGCGCGGCGAACGCTTTCGCACATGCATTATGCGCTAACTGCGAATACGGATGGCATCGAGGTGCTGCGCAGAGCCGGATTTGAAAATCCTATTCGAACGGTCGGCTACGGAGTCGATACTTCCGCGTATCAGACTCCTCGACCAGACCGCGTGAAAAAAATTCGTGATTCGCTCGGTATTTCTCGTGACGACATTGTCGTCGGATATGTCGGACGGATGCTCGAAATGAAGGGCGTCGATTTGCTGATCGAGGCGTATACAAAATTGAAATCAGATCATCCTCGGCTGAAAACAAAACTTCTTTTGGTTGGAAGTGGCGAATGGGAACAACCGATGCTGCAACTGGCGCGCGATCGAGGGATCGCTTTGGACTTGCGTCACATTCCATCTGTTCCACATCGTGAAGTACCTGATTATATGCACACGCTCGATATTCTCGTGCTTCCAAGCCGCCGCAAAGCCATGTGGGCCGAGCAATTTGGCCGCGTGTTGGTCGAAGCAATGGCCGCCGGCAAGATCGTCATTGGCTCCTCGTCAGGTGCAATCCCGGAAGTGATTGGCGATGGAGGTTTTGTATTTCCCGAGAACGATTCCATGGCGTTATCTACAGAGCTTGTTCGCGCCATAACGCTTAGCCCGGAGAAACACGCCCACCTGCTGACGCAAGCACAGACCCGCGCCGAGCATTTTAGCTGGCAGCGATTTGCACGAGATGCATTCGACGCCATCTCTTTTTGTCACGAGCATAGAACACGGACAACGGCCTCACGCGGAAAGGTAAACGCATGACCACGCATCGTATAACGCGAGGCTTCGCATGGAACCATCTTTATAAAATCGTCGAATATGGGGGTATCTATCTCTATGCTATCCTCGTCGTTCGGAAATTTGGTCCCGAGTTAGGCGGCAGCTACGCGGTCTATATCTCCATCGGCACCACGCTTGCAATCGTCGGGGCATTTGCGGTCGATGGTGTCCTGCTTCGTTATCTTCCTCGGATTTTGCGCGGTGAACAATCGTTCGGTAATACGAAGATCGAAGGCATTCGGCACTTTTTGATTGAACTGCTCGCCTTCCGAGTGTTCGTCAATCTTATGCTGGTGGGTCTCCTTCTCCTCGTGTTGGTTGTTCTTCCGAATTACTTTTCTGGCCTTGCGGCTGCGCTCGGCGGCATCCGGGAATTATGGCCGTACTTCGTTGTCTATCTTTTTGCTCAGGCCGTCGTTGCCTTTTCGACGTTTACGCTGATCGGTCTTTTGCAAGTCAAGTGGGTGTTTTACGCAAGTCTCATTACACGTTTCGCGCTGCTTTCTGCGGGATTGATCTTCCTCGTTTCCGGGAATCTCTCGCTCGAATGGGCCGTCGCACTTTTTACCATCGCTGCGGTTGTGAACGGAGCGCTGCTCCTTTATTGGGTGAACCGTCATGTCGAACGAGCATCGAGCCGAGGACTGCGAATAGAATTCGCGCATCTTCGCACGAGTCTCGCAGGTTTTGTAAGCAAGCCGAGCCGCGTCCGCATGTTTGTTCTATTGCCGTTCATGCTTTATGGCGTCACGACGTGGGGATCGGACGTGCTCAGCACCGTATTGGGACGGCAGCCTGACATTCTGATGATGCGCGCCCTGCTCGGCGAGAACGCGCGGGATATTGGCCTGTATGCTGCTGCATCGCAGCTGGCGCTTATGACGGAATATGTCTTCTTATTTGGACTTGGGGGAACGCTCGTCAGTGTATTCAGCGAACTGGCCCATGAAGACGAACAACATCCTTTGCCGCAGCAAGTCGGGAAACCCGCGCGATTCCATTATCCGCGCCTGCTCAATGCCCGGCGTGAGATTTCCGGCTATCAAACGGTAAGCACCGGACCGATCTTTGCGTTTATGATTACATTTTCTCCGCTCGTAATCGAGGTCGTCTATGGACATAGATTCGCGGGCGCGCAGCCGATTCTTTTTGCCAGTCTTGTCATCCAAACGATTACAGTCATTATTTTTGGAGGCGGGATGCATATAACGTCTCTCGTCGCTATCGGAAAAGAGCGCGTTGTCTTCGTGAATAGATTAAGCTGGGGATTGCTCAATCTCATTGTAAATTATTTTCTCATCCTGAGCTTTGGCGGACTTGGAGCCATGATTGGGACACAATGCGCCAATGCCGGTGCCTGCGCGACGGAGAGCATTCTGACGACTCGATGGATCGGCCAGAGCCTGCGTCCATGGCGCTCGATGGCGATACTCGCTATTGTTACGATGAGCATACTAATTACGTATTTCATAGTTAGCCAAATACCGCCATCACTCGCTCCCCTTCTTCGGCTGCTGATCGCGGCCGCATCGATGGCATTCCTGACTGCCGGCGGATATGCCCTATTCCGAATTCCCGAGGCGCGCAAAGTGTTCGGAAAACTTCGCTCGCTCTTCGGAGCATCGGACCCGGCCTCTTTATCCATATAAAATTTTGCCGCACACGCCGGAGAAGTTGGCCGTTGGAATGAATTTGGACTTCTTTTCGTGTCTTTAATACTAACTCGCTCGAAACCATCCAAGACTTTATGCCTTATATAGCCGGAATCACCACTGCCACACCGCCGAACATCCTCGAACAAAAGGACGCGAAGCGCGTTGCGACCCAGCTGTTCGGAAGTAACGCGGAGCGTTTGCTGCCTGTCTTCGATAATGCCTTAATCGACCGTCGGCATTTTGCAACGGAGATCGAGTGGTTTCTCCAACCACACGATTTTACGGAAACAAACGACCGCTATATCGAAACATCTATTACGCTCGCGGAAGAAGTGGTCACGAAATTGGCCGAACAGTGCGGTATTGACACCGAAGATTTCGATGCGATTTTCTTTGTTTCCACAACGGGAATTTCCACCCCATCGATCGACGCTCGTCTCTTTAATCGCATTTCCCTGAATAAACACATTAAACGTATTCCAATATGGGGACTTGGCTGCGCGGCGGGCGTGGCGGGTATTGCGCGCGCGAGCGAATATGTGCGCGCGTTTCCAAAACACCGTGCGCTTGTTGTAAGCGTCGAGCTTTGCAGCCTTGCGTTTCAACGGAATGATCGCTCGAAAAGCAACATCATCGCCGCCGCGCTTTTTGGCGATGGCGCGGCAGCGTGCCTTGTTGCCGGCGATGAAGTGCCGCGCATACAATGCGATCTTTCACAACCATCGATTGCAGGCAGTCTTTCGACGACGTATCCCAACACACTCGATGTCATGGGCTGGCGCATTAGCAGCGAAGGACTTAAAATTGTGCTTTCAAAAAACATTCCATCCATCGTCACGTCCCTCGTCAGGGAAAACATCGAAGAGCTTCTCGCGTCGCACGGAATTGCAATCGAAGACATTCGCCACTACGCCGCCCATCCCGGCGGCGCAAAGGTGATGGATGCTTACGCGGAAGCGCTTTCGCTCTCGCATGGTGAGCTGGATCATTCACTTGCCGTGCTGCGCGGATATGGAAACATGTCGAGCGCCACGGTCTTCTTTATTTTAGATCGTCTGCTCCGCGAAACACATGGAGAATCCGGAGCTTACGGGCTTGTCTCCGCGCTCGGTCCGGGATTTAGTTCGGAATTAGTGTTGCTAAAATGGGAATGAGTCATACTCTGTTCTTCTGGATTCTTCTCCTTTTTTTCGTGATGGAGCGATTAGCCGAACTTCGTTCCGCAAAACGCAATTTCCGAAAATTGATCGAGCGCGACGGGCGCGAGTTCGGCGCGGCGCATTATCCGGCTATCGTTGCAATGCATGTGGCTTTTTTTGCAAGTCTTTTGATTGAATTTCTTTCGCGCGGCGCTCCGCTTGCACCAATCCTTTTAGTTCCATTATTGTTGCTTACCGCTGCGCAATTGCTGAGACTTTGGGCACGGCACACGATGGGAACGCGCTGGACTGCGCGCATCGTCGTTATACCTGGTGAGCAGCTTGTAACGAAGGGGCCGTTTCGTTTTTTTGCGCATCCGATTTACGTCGCCGTTGCGCTCGAACTATTTTCTCTGCCGCTCATTTTCGGATTATATTGGACGTGCTTTATCTTCTCAATCCTGAATGCAATGATGCTTTTGTTTATTCGCATTCCCTGCGAGCGCAAGGCGCTCGCGTGGTCTCAAGCGATGCACGAAAGCAGTGTATCGATGGAAACATAACGTTGCCGGCACTCGTTGAACCGGCGAGAACTTTAATTTTTGGTGCTCTTTATGATTTCAACCATTAGCGCGCTACTGCTTGTCTTTCATTCCACCATTATTTTCGCGCGTCCTGACGATACGCTCTTAACTCGATTATCGCCCAGAGCGAGCGCGTTCCCCGCGCCTACGGTCGATACGCCGAAAACCGACAGCGCGGCTTTCAACGATACGCTCGAATTCGATCTGAATCACGGTCTCGTCACGAAACATCGCAAGCCGCATGTCTTTAGCATCCCGGAAATTTCCGGCGGACGGCAAACCCCCTATCTCGAAAATTTTTCGATGATGGATTTCAATCGCGTCACGGGATATTTTCTCGGTTTAGGAACTCCGGGACAAGTTGATCTCGGTCAGCATGATGAACTTGGCGTGGATGGCGGTTTTGGATATGGCTTCGCATCGAAGCGGTGGGAATACCGGCTTAGCGGCGAGTTTCGGCTACCGCTCGGCAATGTAAAGCGAGCCGAGCAGGATACTACACTCACGCGCCATTTTTATTCGCCTCCCACAATCGCAATTGGCGGAGCGTTCCACAATATCACCTCGACCGATGACGCCTGGCGCGAGGGACGTCTTGAAAATGCGCTCGATGCTTTTTTTGCACGCGAGGATTTTCGCGATTACTACAAGCTCGCGGGATGGGACGCATATCTTGCGTTCCGTCCGATCCGGAATTCGGAACTGCGCTTCGATTGGCGCAGCGACCATTACGACTCGCTTTCGCAAAATGTTTTTTATGGCCGGTTTGGGGGGAATAAAGCGCTGCGGCCGAACCTTCCGATCACGGAAGGCGAAATACACTCGCTGGCCATCACCGGGCAATATGAGCATGTGCATACACGGGTCGTCACCGTAACGAATATCTTTGGCGATAGCGTGGAAATCGAGCAGCTGAAAGGCCGCAGCAATCTCGTTCAGGTGGAACTCGGCCACATGCCCGGCTCCGATTTCGGTTTTAATAGGTATCTGCTCGATGCCCGCGAATTCCATCCCCTTTTTCCTGGCCTGAATTTCGATACACGCTTTCGTTTCGAAGCCACAACCAGCGATATGATTGCCCAGAAAATGGAATTTCTTGGCGGCTCAGGCTCCCTGCCCGCATTTTACAACAAAAGCATTGTTGGGAACCGGATGCTGCTGCTTAACACGGAACTTCGACTTAATCTCAATATCCTATCTTCGTTTTTTCACTCGCCCGATTTCAATCTTGTGATTTACAATGATTTTGCGAAAATAGGTATGGCCGCCGATGGCGAGTCGATCCTTCAGGGCTTCGGGTTTAGCGGCGTTTCATCCATTCTCTATAATGTTGGTATCGGTCTCGGCTGGACAAATGGCATTCAGGTGGGCGCTACCTGGCGCACGGACATCAAGGCCGATCCGCGGGTAATCTTTAGGATGCAGCGACCGTTTTAATTCTTCTTTTTCGAAAATATTCACTCACGAGCGACGCACATTCGGCGTCGAGCACGCCGGGAATGATTTGCACCCGGTGATTGAGCCGAGCATCTTCGGGTATGTTATAGAGCGTTCCACATGCGCCGGCCTTTGGATCGTATGCTCCAAAGACGAGTTGCGGAATGCGGGCCAGGACAATGGCGCCCGCGCACATCGGGCACGGCTCGATGGTAACGTAGAGTGTTGTGTCGGTGAGATAACGGGATTCGAGCGCTGCGCTTGCGGCAGTGATCGCCATCATCTCAGCGTGGGCCGTGGCGTCCTTTAGCTGCTCGGTGAGATTGTGCCCTTTGGCGATGATTCGCTCGTCGCGGACGATCACGCAGCCAATGGGAACTTCGTCTAATCCAAAGGCTTTTTCGGCTTCGACGAGCGCCTGCCGCATCCAATATTCATGCGAGAACAATGGTAGTATTGCTTCTTAAGGCCGCGATTGTAAACTCGGATTTCCAAGCATCTCCGGAATCGGAGGGTTTGCCATAAAAGCGGATTTGCTCATTGCCATGCCGAGCACGTAAGGCTTGTTCTGAATGTAGCGGCGCACGTAATTTGCAACGTCCTGCTTCGTGACTTTGCTCAAGTCATCGAGATAGGTTCCGTAGTAGTCCAGACCGGCGGAGGCCCACCAAAAGGCAAGATCGTGCGTAAAATCGCTCAGCTTTTCGCTTCTGTACAGCGTCTGAGAGCGAAGCACATTCTTCGCCGTTGCAAGTTCCTCGTCGCTGAAGTAATTGGTATCGGCGAATTTTGCAACTTGCTGCCAAAATACTTTCATCGTCCGATCGAGATTTTCCGGCGTGGTCGTGATATCGGTTCTGATCGGGCCGACATAACGCTGCGTGTAATACCAGAACGATATGCTCTGCGCAAGGCCGCTTTCTTCTAAGGATTTACTAAACTCATGCTCCGGCTGAGAGATAATGCTGCTAAAGACATCGGCGACATACGTTCCTTTATCGTCTAATCCGATCGATGGGCCATGCCAATAGACTTTCGCGTAGGCGTGGGGATCGTCAATCGTGTCTTGCACAAAAAGGGGATGGTCGAGCGGCGGTACGCGCTGCGGAGGATTGGTTGCAAACGGATCATCTCCTCGCTGCCATCGAAGAAAATACTTCGGTGCGAGCTTTTTGACGTCCTCTGCCTTAACATCGCCTGTGATAATCAGGATGGAATTGTTCGGAAGGTAATATTTACCTTTGATGAAAAGCATTTTTTCGTGTGTCGCGGAAAGAATTGCAGGCCGCTCGCCGAGCGGCTCTTTGCGCGACTCCCATCCACCCCACAGCGCGCTATCCTCTTTACGGTTAAACTTAAAAAACGGACTGGCCTCGTTTCGGTCGAATTCTCCGAGCACAACCTCCTTTTGTTTATGCAGTTCGTCCGGTTTGAAGAGCGGCGAAGTAATGGCCCAAGCCATGAAGTCAAGACCGGAATCGAGATTCTCTTTCGGCAGTGTGAAATAGTATTCGACCACCTCTTCTTCGGTACGTCCATTATAGACAATGCCAAGATTATCGACACGGTCCAGGAAATCGTCTTCGGTCGTATCGCGCGCGTTCGAGGTGAAGAACATGTGCTCGTAAAGATGCGAGAGGCCATTATACTCCGGCGGCTCGGTAAAGGAGCCGTTTTTCACGGCGATCTCGATGGTAACGATCGGCGTCAAATGGTTCTCGACGACCAAGACATCCAGCCCGTTATCGAGCGTAAAGCGCGTCCACGGCGGAAGCTGCGCGAAGCCCGAAATGGGCGCAAATAATACGAGCAATAGCACAAGTGGCAGGATAGCGCGGAGTATTCGATTCATAGTTAAGTGTCCGTTACGATGAGGTTGAGCTTATGTAACATGGGGAAAATCCCATACATCCCAATAATCTCATTCATCACGGTCTATTTTCGAGAAAAATTGACAAGCCGGAGCAGCGCGAGGTCCTGAATATTATTCGCCTCTCGCACGGGAACGGTGAAATTATTTCCAATAATCGAAAATGCGAGCAGCTCTCCGTCTCGGGTCGTAAGGTAGCCGGAAATGGAGCGGTCGCCCGTTAGAAATCCTGTCTTGGCGTGAACATTTCCATCTGCCGCTGTCCCCTTCAGACGCGAGGCCACCGTTCCATCCACACCCATGATCGGAAGCGATGCGAAAAATGTGTCGAATAACTTCGGCTTGTCGTGCATTGCGCGCAGAAGCTTCACAATATCATCCGCGCTGACAAGATCCATGCGAGAAAGCCCGGAACCATCTGCAATGGCAATGCGCGAAGTATCTATTTCAATGGATGCAAGATATCGTTTCATCATCACAGCACCGGTTATCCAATCCCCTTTTCCGCCAATCTCTTTTGCAACCGTTCGGAACAATTCTTCGGCAAATAGATTATCCGATTCCTTATCCATCGCGCGAACGATTTCCGAAAGCGGTGGACTGGTGTAACTGGCAAGCACGCGCGCTTTCAGAAATGGATAAGGCTTTGTAGATTCACGCGAGGTCCGTGCCTCGCCTGAAACTTCAATGCCATGTTCTCCGAGGGTCTCGGTGAGGAGGGCCGCCGCAAAAAGGGTTGGGTCTTGAATAGAAAGCTGCTGTGTGATTGCCGTGCCATGATGCGGAATCTCTCCTTTTATCGTGATTTCATTCCCATCCATTTCTCGCGTAATGTCGATGGTGGAAGTACCTGTGGCAATAACAGAATCCGGTTGGTGGCGGCGCTTCTTCCTAATAGAATCGGCTTTGGTTGCTCCCAAATTATCGATGGAGACGTAATCGGTATTGGGATTAATTTCGTATTCGATTGCAGACCCTGTGCCCACGCCGGGAGTAACGGTGACGGAAACCTGATCCTCATTATAAATAAGCGCCGAGGTCGGCATGGCAAAATAATATGGCAAGTCCTCGACGGTCCATCCCACGGGATAATAGTCGGGCGTGAAGTACGAATCATCTCCAACAACCGTTCCCTCGATGCGTCGCACACCGTGCCGCTTCAGCGAATCGGCCCACTGATCGAGAATGGAAGGCCCCATTGAATCAGGTGAGAAGAGCGCGGAACCAAAAGTTGGATCCCCCGATCCACGAATGATGAGATCGCCCCGCAGCGTGCCATCGGAAAGAATCCGTCCAGTGGTGAGGAGATCGGTCGTATATCTAAAATCGGTTCCGAGCAGCGAAAGCGCTTCGGCGGCAGTGAAGAGTTTGAAATTCGAAGCCGGCAATAGGCTCTTCGCATCGTTCATGCGGAAAAGATATTCTCCCGTTGCAAGCGACTGCACAGCCACGCCCCAGGTCGCATTCGAGAAACGCGGATCGTTAAAAATGCCGGCCAGATCGCGTTCGAGTTCGGCTTCGGGGCTTTGATCGCGGGCGAGCGCCGGTGTCGCGGGAAGCGAAAGGCTTTGCGCGTACAGCGATCCTCCGGTGAAGAGGAAATACACGATAGCGATAAAAAATGCTCTCTGAAATGGAATCACGCGCGCCATTGTTCACCGTACAAACAAGTAGAACAACACTTATGGCACAGGACATTCTAACGGCCCCCGAAAAATCGGCAAAGCCCCCTGAGAAAGACTTTTTTCCCATTCGCGCGATCGATCATCTCGAGTTTATCGTCGGCAACGCCAAGCAATCGGCGTATTATTATCGTTCGGCGATGGGATTTAAGATTACGGCCTATGCCGGACTCGAAACCGGCGTCCGCGATCGCGCCAGCTACTTGCTCGAACAAGGCAAAATTCGTTTTGTGTTGACCACCCCGCTCATTCCAGATCATCCCGCGCAAGATCATCTTCGTCAGCATGGCGATGGCGTACTCGACATTTCGCTCGAAGTCGATGACGTAGAGCGCGCCTACGCGGAGACCACCAAACGCGGCGCCACGGGCGTGCGCGAGCCGCGCGAAATATCCGATGAAAATGGAATTTACCGTACCGCCGCAATCCGAACGTATGGCGACACACTCCATAGCTTTATCGAGCGGAAGAACTACCGTGGATTTGCGCCAGGATTTAAAAGTGTCACTAAAGAAGACGCCGTTGCTCGTCCGGTTGGCTTGGCGGCTATCGATCATGTCGTCGGTAATGTGGGATGGAATCAGATGAACGAGTGGGTACGATGGTACGAAGAAGTGATGGGGTTCCATCTTTTCGTCTCCTTCGACGACAAGGATATTTCAACCGAATACTCTGCGCTGATGTCAAAGGTTGTGGCATCCGGCTCGGAAAAAATAAAATTTCCAATCAACGAGCCTGCAACCGGAAAAAAGAAATCGCAGATCGAAGAATATATCGAGTGGTATAACGGCCCGGGCGTTCAGCATATCGCGATGGCAACTGGAAATATCATCGAATCCGTCACGAAGCTTGCCGCGCAAGGTGTTGAATTTCTTCGAGTTCCGAGTTCCTATTATAGTGAATTACAAGACCGCGTTGGCAAAATCAATGAGCCTATCGAGGAGTTGGAACGGCTGGGAATTCTTGTCGATCGCGATGACGATGGCTACATGCTCCAAATCTTCTCCAAGCCCGCCGAGGACCGCCCTACCCTTTTCTTCGAAATCATTCAGCGCCGAGGCGCGCGCTCGTTTGGCAAAGGTAATTTCAAAGCGCTCTTCGAATCCATCGAGCGAGAGCAGGAACTGAGGGGGAATTTGTAGACTAATTTGATGAACTCTTTCTCATCGCTAATTTGTATTGAATAGAATAATTTTTTTACTACGAGGTCTGCCTGGGTTGGTCCCAGGTCCGTCGGGATGTCAATGCTGATGTTCCGTCCTTGTGATAAGCCACAGCGTGAATGTGCTCATCCAAGATTCGTGGTTGAGGTCCTTTTGGTGAGAGACCCATACAAAGTGGCGCCCAGCTTACAATAAGCAGGGCGCCATTTTTTATTACAATCGTATTTTATTTGCATCAGGCTTGATTATCCTACCAGCAATGCTTCATCGATAATGGCGGTTTCAACCGGCTGGGAGGTGAATCGCTCGATGTGCGAGCGGATAGTGGCGAGATCGAAAAAATGCTTCCCAACCGCATTGCGGAGTTCCCGCGCAACGGTGTCCTGCGTCGAGGCAACGATGACACGCTTTCCATAGCTGCGCAAGAGTTCCACCGCTCGTTCGAAATCGCCGTCGCCCGTTACGAGCACGGCGGTATCGTATTGGGCGATGGTGGTGAAGAGGTCGATCGCGAGTTCAAGATCGAGATTGGCCTTGCGCGTAAGCTCGCCGGAGGTCTCATCGCGGAACGCTTTGATCGTCTTTACGCGAACCGTGTAACCCGAGTGATTCAGATAACCATAAAAACTCGTTTCGCGCGGATCGGGCGGCATTTTTTGCGAGGCATACCAAAACGCGTCGCCAATGGCAGAGCCTTGTGTAAAAAAATCGAGCAGCTTGCGAGGATCGAAAAACCACCCGAGCGAACGCTGTGCATAATATGCATTCTCGCCATCGACAAAGAGAGAGATGCGATTTTTTTCATGACCGTTGGTAATAAGTGGATTTTGAATTTGCATAAATTGTTCGAACTATGATTTTTGTGATTTGAATGATTAGTATGATTATTGTTAGTCTCTATAATTGTCGAGGAGAGTAAACAATCCTTGAACAGATAGACAACATTTCATGTCAAGAATTAATCCATTCTTTTTCCAGATTGGCGATCGAACAGATGGATCGATTCACTCGGGATTCGAAACGTAACGGAGTCTCCGAGTGAAAGCGTTGCACCGGCCAAAGTCACCGGACCGTGCGGAACGCTCGCTACGAACGTCCCGCCAAAAGCATCCTCGCACTCGATATAATAATGCGTCACGCTTCCAATCGGTTCGATTAGAATTAACTTACCTGATATAGAGTCCGTGCCCTTAGATTCCCATTCCAAAACAATGGCTTCTGGGCGAATACCTAAGTGAACATTTCCAGCCTCGAAATGGCCGTTGAGTTTTATCTTCAACATATCCGAGACGAAATAAGACTCGCCGGGCTCATGGATAATTCCTCCCGGGAGCACGTTCATTGCCGGCGAGCCGAGAAAGCGCGCGACAAATACGGTTGCCGGACGCTCGTAAATTTCCGACGGCGTTCCGAATTGTTCAAGCTCGCCTTTATTCATCACGGCGATCTTATCGCCCATGGTCATGGCCTCGACCTGATCGTGGGTAACGTAGAGCATCGTCGCTCCGAGACTGCGCTGCAAGCGTTTAAGTTCCGCGCGCATTTGCGTGCGGAGCGCGGCATCGAGATTCGAGAGAGGTTCGTCGAACAGAAATACTTTCGGTTTTCGCACAATGGCGCGCCCCACGGCTACACGCTGGCGTTCGCCGCCGGATAGTTCCTTTGGCTTCTTTTTTAAATGCTTGTCCATTCCGAGCAGCTTTGCCGCATCTTCCACTTGTATTTTGATTTGCGCCTTCGGAACCTTTCGCATCTTGAGCGGGAAGGCCATGTTCTCGAAGACGGTCATGTGCGGATAGAGCGCGTAATTTTGAAAGACCATCGCCACATCGCGGTCTTTCGGCTCGCGGTCGTTCATGCGCTCGCCATCGATGAA
The DNA here is from genome assembly GCA_003151825.1 of Ignavibacteriota bacterium. GTDB lineage: Bacteria > Bacteroidota > Ignavibacteria > Palsa-1295 > Palsa-1295 > PALSA-1295. Next base: position 24,518 of record PLYO01000048.1, on the reverse strand, counting down.
GAGATCGCCGGAGGTAATCTCTTCCAAGCCCGCGACCATGCGGAGCGTCGTCGTCTTTCCGCAGCCCGATGGCCCGACGAGCACAACGAACTCGCCATCCCGCGCCGATAGCGTCACACCCTTGACGGCATGGGCGTCGTTATCGTAGCGTTTTTCGAGATTGCGAAGTTCGACATGGGCCATGAGAAGTGCTGCTAAAAATGTAAGTCATTCTGAGCATAGCAACATGGAGCGAAGCGAAATGTTGCGCAGCGAAGAATCGCATCCTCAACCACGCAAACCTTCGCAATGTTCACAAGAAGAAGATTTCGCATAATTTCTATCTTAGATTAACTTTTATTGGGAGCCGATGGCGAAGATGCTGGAGAAGTAATCTTCTCGAATTGCATCTCATAACCTAAGCGGACGAGCAGCCGCTGGAGGGACTGCGCCGATAAATTGCGCTCCTTGCGGAGCACACCCGTGAGGATTTGCTCGCTCATTTCTGTTTTCGATGCGATTTGGAAAAGTGTGGTACCCTGCTCGCGGCGCAGCTCATTGAAGAGGGCTTGCAACGAATCGCGGTAATCGTGCTTCTCCATTTATGTATTTGTGGAATTCACTACCGAACAGCTGCTGCTGCCGCAGCCCCAAGCTTCCGCTTAATTTCCACAATCTTGAAGGCCTCGATGACATCGCCGGCCTTCACGTCGTTGAAGTTTTCGAGTCCGATGCCGCATTCGTAGCCGGAATCCACATCGCGGACATCGTCCTTAAACCGCCTTAGCGACGAAATGCCGCCGGAATACACCTCGATGCCATTGCGCAGAAGCCGCACTTTGTTATTTCGCGCAATTTTTCCATCGACGACATAACTTCCTGCAATGGTGCCCGCTTTGGGAACCTTGAAGATGTCGCGCACTTCGACGGTGGCCGTAACTTCTTCTTTTTCTTCCGGCGCAAGCAAGCCTTCGAGCGCGTCGCGGACTTCGTTAATGCAATCGTAGATGACGCTGTAGAGCCGAACTTCGACATGCTCGCTCGCGGCTAATTTCCGCGCCGCTAAATTTGGATGCACATGAAAACCAAGCACGATAGCACCCGAAGCCGCTGCAAGCTGGACGTCGTTTTCCGTAATCGCTCCGACGGCACGGTGAACCATTTCGACTTTGACTTCCTCTGTCGAAAGCCGGAGCAGCGAATCGGCCAAGGCCTCGACCGAGCCATCGACATCGCCCTTCAAAATAAGCCGGAGATGCTGTACGCCGCCCTGTTTGATCTGCGCGCTGATTTCATCGAGCGTGATGAAGCGTATCTGTTTGAAGTCCTGCTCACGTTTTAATTGCTGACGGCGAGACGAAATGCCCTTTGCTTCGGAGTCCGATGCGAGCACGATAAACTGATCGCCGGCGGCGGGTATGCCATCGAATCCCAAAATTTGCACGGGCGCGGCTGGCCCGGCGACTTCCACTTTGTTTCCACGCTCATCGAACATAGCTCGCACGCGGCCCGAATAAACGCCCGCGAGAAATGGATCTCCAAGGCGCAGCGTGCCTTTTTGCACGAGCACCGTCGCCTGAATGCCGCGCCCACGATCGACTTCCGCTTCGATAATCACGCCACGCGCGCCGCGATCGGGATTGGCTTTTAAGTCGAGAATCTCTGCTTCGAGCGCGATGCGATCGAGCAAGCCATCTATATTCTTGCCGGTCTTCGCGGAAACTTCCACGGCGCCATATTTCCCACCCCAGTCTTCTACCAGGATATTTCTATCGGCAAGTTGCTGGCGTAAGCGGTCGGCATTCGCTTCGGGACGGTCAATTTTGTTCAGTGCAAAGATAATCGGCACACTCGCGGCCTGCGCGTGCGCGATGGCTTCCCAGGTCTGCGGCATGACGCTGTCATCCGCCGCGATGACAACAACGGCAATATCTGTTACCTGCGCGCCGCGCGCGCGCATGGCCGTGAATGCCTCGTGGCCCGGTGTATCCAGAAATGTGATGGGCCGTCGGCCCGGTGCCGTCACTTCATAAGCGCCAATATGCTGCGTGATGCCGCCCGATTCTCCCGCCACGACATTGGTTTTCCGAATATAGTCGAGCAGTGAAGTTTTGCCATGATCGACGTGTCCCATGATAGTCACAACAGGCGCGCGAGGTTTCAGCGTCGCTTCGTCATCGGGCACATCCTGGAGTATTTCCGTCGTGAATTCTTCCAAGAATTCGACAGCAAATCCAAATTCGTCCGCAACAAGCGTGATAGTATCTTTTTCAAGCCTCTGATTGATCGAGACCATGAGCCCAAGCGCGATACACTTTGATATAACTTCACCAACCGAGACATTCATCAAATTGGCGAGTTCGTTCGCGGTGAGAAATTCCGTGGCGCGAATGATGACACGTTCGCGCTCCGTGGCCTCCGCTGAGCGGCGCTCGGTTTCTTCCGCTCGCTCGCTACGCCTGAGCCGCCGTGCTTTCGCACGCCGTGACGTGGTACTCGTCTCCTCGATCCCGGCCAGTGTGCGGCGAACAGCGTCTTTTACATCGCGCACATCGACATTCTTGTCTTTTCCGCGACGTGGCTTAAGTTCCAGCTCGCCTTCCTTGGGCTTTGCGCCGCGCTCGTGCTTTGCTACGAGACCCTGAATTCGGGTGCGAAGTTTGCCTCCGCCTCGCGGGCCAGCGTCGGTCGGCGCGGACAGTGGGGCAAGATCAATCTTGCCTTTGATCTTCAGCCCCGGCAGCGCAACACGGAAATCGACCGGTTCACCCGTCGCAATAACGGTTTTCCGCTTGACTTTTCGCCGCAGGCCATGTTTCGGCTCCCGTTCACTTTCGGAGGCAGGAGTTTCCGCGATTAGTTCCGGATGAGGCACACGCTCGGAAGCTTCCGAAGCTGGCGTTGCAACCTCCTCCGCTGCAGCGGCTGGAGACTCGAATTCACTTGGGGTAACGGAAACGCCACTATGGTCAGGCTCCGAAACCACGGTATCCGGCTTAGAAGCAACAGGCTGAACGACGGGCGCAACAGGAGCTGCGACTTCGACCGGATGCTCTTCTTTCGCTGGGTGCTCGGGAGCGCGATGTTCCACATGATCGAATTCCTCCTGAGTTTTCGCGCGCTTTTCTTTGAAGGCGGCAACTTTTTTCTGGCGCTTTTGGGCAACGTCCTTCTCTTTGCCGAATTGCTTCATGACGGCATCGAGCGCTTCCGGCTCGATCTTCGACATGATCGACTTCACCGAAGTGAATCCCTTTTTTTGGAGGAATTCGATCAGCGTATCGTGCGAGACGTTAATCTCGGTCGCAAGCGTTCGAACCGTTACTTTTTTCGGCCCTTCAAGGGAAGCCCCTGTCGGGGTAGTCGGTGTTCCAGTTTCTGTCATTACTCTCCTGTCGAGCAAAGCACGAATTTACGCACACAAGCGTATATCGCGCTCTGCGATGAATGGCCGAGGACGTTAGCCATTCATCGCGGGCAGTTTTTGCCCTCAGGAATGAGCTAACTCATCTCGACCGATGCGAATAAGCCACGCGGTCTCGGAGTGCCATCCTTTAATGGCATACCACCCGCTAATAGCCCCGCGACTGACCGGCGATTTCGATGCCGGATCATCTGCGTACTGTCTTATCCATTGTTCACACTTTCTTCTACGGTTGCGTCCGCCGCCTCAGTGGCGGCCTGACCGTCCGTGGTTGATTCCATTTCTTGCACTATATCATCGCCTTCCGTGCCCTCACTACGATCGGCCGTTTGGCCGGAACGCAGGGTCGTCAGCGAAACGCCGGCTTTCTCGGCTGAACTTTCAAGCAGTTCATCCGCCTGCGCGAATTCCCGTTCCAGAATTCGGCGTATATCCTCTAAACGCTGTGGCGTCATGCCGGGAATACGCAAGAGCGTCTCGCGCGGCGCGGCGAGAAACTCCTTCGCGGTATCGATGCGCGCGCGGATAAGCTCGCTGTATAGTTCAGCTCCGATCTCATCGCGGAAGTCGATGAGTTCAATATCTTCCTCATCACGCGCCTCCTTGACAAGATTGATCTGATAGCCAGTAAGCTTCGACGCAAGCCGAACGTTCTGCCCTTGCTTGCCAATGGCAAGCGATACCTGATCGTCGCTCACGAGCACCGTCGCGGTCTTTGCCTCTTCGTTTAATTCTACTTCGATCAGCTTCGCCGGCGAAAGCGCACGACCTAAAAATTGAACTGGGTCCGGCGACCACGGAATAATATCGATATTCTCGTTGGCCAGTTCGCGCACAATCGAATGAATGCGCACGCCTTTCATCCCTACGCACGCGCCAACAGGATCGACGCGGTCGTCCGTCGTTTCGACAGCCACTTTCGCCCGCTCACCCGGCTCACGTGCCACTCCTTTGATAAGGATGATTCCATCGTAAATTTCCGGAATTTCAATTTCCATCAATCGCTCGAGGAATCTTGGATCGGTACGAGAAAGAATGACTACGGGCGTCGCCGTCGGGCCGCCGCGCCGAACGTCCTTCACAATCGCGCGAATGTTATCGCCTTTGCGCCAGCGTTCGCGCTGAATCTGCTCCATTTTCGGGAGCAGCAACTCGCGCCGATTATGAATCACGAAAAGATCGCCCTGACGAATCTGATACACTTCTCCTACGATAATTTCGCCAATAAGCTGGGAATACTCATTGAATAGATTATCCTTTTCGATGTCGCGAATGCGCTGATTCAGGTTTTGTTTGGCCGTAACGATCAGCCGCCGGCCAAAATCTTTCCCCATGTTGATAATCTCGACGTATTCGTCGCCCGGATCGAGTGCTTCGCCAGATTTTTGGAGCGCTTCGGCAGGCGTAATCTCGATCGCGGTGTTTTCCACTTTTTCCACCACCGTTTTTTCAAGATAGATTTCGATGTCACCCTTGTCCATGTTCATGACGAGGTCGAACTTCGCGTCCATGCCGTATTTCTTACGGATCATCATGGCGAAGGTCTCCTCGATCACGGACATAAGAATGTCCCGATCGATACCTTTTTCGCGGACCATGTCCGCGAAGGATTCTACAATGAGTGGATTCAAAAGTCAGTTAACCGTTAATGATCAATTTTTGGAGAATGTAATTTCCCGCGCCTCTAACACCGGAATGCCATACAAATTCCAAATTGGCGTTTTCAGCGTAAATTCCTAATTAAAAAGCCCGTCTCCGGTGTTCCAGAAGCGGGCCGAAATACGTCATTTGTCGGAACAACGAGGATGGTAAGAAGATTCAGGCGGCTCAAATTTTAACGCAAACTTACATTCCCACTTACATCCAATTTCCAGAATGGATTGAAAGCCACTTCCCATAGATACCCGTCCGGATCGGCAAAATAACTCGAGTAACCACCCCAAAACACTTTTTCAGCTCGCTTCATGATTCTTGCGCCAATGCTTTGGGCTTTTGCCATGATCTCATCCACATCCTCCTCGCTTCGAGTGCAATACGCAACCGTAAATCCAGGAAAGCCATTTCCATCGGAATCAACCATTGCATCTTTCGCCAGTTCCTCTTTTGGGAATATCGCAAATATCAACCCATTAAGCTGAAAGAAGACGATGCCTTCATTTTCAGTCTGAGCTTCCCATCCTAACCCATCCCGATAAAACTTAAGGGATTCTTCAAGGCTTTTTACGCCGAAGGTAATTACGCTAAGTCTCTGTTCCACAATGATTTTCTTCTAAATGTTAATGTATACTATATCTTGTTCTATGAGCATCTATTGCCATCTTATGCCGAGGCTGATACATTCCAAGCTTGCCTCCGCTTGGCAAAGTAATTGAGGTAAGCAATCCCCAGCCGGCATTGTGAACATCGCTGCATTGTATGCCTTTTGCCTTCAATTCTTCAATGGTCTTTTCGACATCATCGCACATCAGATACATCTCGTGCGATTCTTCGGCATCGGCAGGATGAACGCCAAGCTCCGCCGGCGGCAGCGCAAAGATAAGCCAACCTTCCCCAGCATCGACGCCTTTGAAGCCGAGTACATCGCGGAAGAATGCGCGGTCTTTCTTCGCATCGTTGGAATAAATTAGGGTGTGGATGCCGGTGATCATAGGATGGGGTTAGTTGAGGTGTGAGGAAACGGAAGTTGAATGGGTAGAAGTTCAATTATTGCTGATGAAATCCACGTTGGGCGCTGAACGCCGCATTGCATTCGCCAAATACTTCCGCGCAATGCTCGATGAAGGTATTTATCTCGCGCCGTCACAATTCGAAGCGATGTTTGTTTCAACGGCGCATAGCGAGGATGATCTGGAGCGGACGGTGGAGGCGAATCAAAAGGCGCTGCTTGGAATTACCATAAGCTGACTTACGAAGGCTGAAGGTGACCTTGCTTCACAATCTTACCCTCCATGTGATACCGTAGCGAATCAGGGCAGAGATCGAATTCATTCGGCCAATAGATGCCGCGGCCATCGCGATAGCGTTTTACTGCTTTGAAGAATCTTGGATCGCGAAACGACGGCTCGAATACTGAACCCTTGACGAGGGCACCCACGTCGATGATCTTGACGACGCCATCGTCGAACGTCAATCGGACGTGCATCTTTGGAAGTGGCTCGGCTTTCGTAATTTTAATCATTTTATTGCAACGGTTCAATTTTATCTAACGGACTCGGCTTGCGGCTTCGTTCCCAATTCTTCATTAGTTCAACCTTATGTTTTGTCGCCCAGCTTTTTACGAGTCTAATTGCATTCTTTGGCAAATGTCCCTCAAGTAATTGAAGAGTTTCTATGCTGAATTTTGCTTCGTTTTTACCGTAGTAAGCATGAAAGTGCGGCGGCGAATGATCGTCGAAAAACATTCGAATTATTATCCCATAAAACCTGCTAATCTCCGGCATTATCTATCCTCCATAAGCCGCTATCCCCGTAATATCCTGCCCAAGCACCAGCGTATGAATATCATGCGTCCCTTCGTAAGTATTGACCGATTCCAAGTTCATGCTGTGGCGCATGATCGGATACTCTCCAAGGATGCCGTTCGCGCCGTGAAGATCGCGGGCCGACCGCGCTATTTCAAGCGCCATTTGAACATTATTACGTTTAGCAAGAGAGACTTGCTCCGGTCTCATCTTGCCTTCATTCTTGAGCGTACCAAGACGATATGCCAACAACTGCGCCTTCGTTATTTCAGTCAACATCTCGACGAGTTTTGCCTGCACGAGTTGGAATCCACCAATAGGTTTGCCAAATTGCATGCGGCTCTTTGCGTAATTCACCGAGCTTTCATAACAGGCCATCGCCGCGCCGATCGCGCCCCAGGAAATTCCATATCGCGCTTGCGTCAGGCAGCTAAGTGGCCCTTTCAGTCCTTTAACGTCGGGAAGTAAATTCTCTTTTGGAAGTTCGACATCCTGAAAAACAAGCTCACTCGTCACGCTGGCACGTAACGAATATTTTCCTTTCATTTCCGGCGCGGTAAAGCCTTTCATCCCTCGCTCAACGAGAAAGCCTCTGACGCTTTTCGACTCGTCGCCATCGAGCTTGGCCCATACTACTGCGACATCTGCAATCGTCCCATTCGTGATCCACATTTTCGCGCCATTCAGCACAAATCCGCCGCTTACCGATTTGGCTTTCGTAACCATCCCACCGGGATTCGAACCGAAATCCGGTTCCGTCAATCCGAAGCATCCGATGGCCTCGCCCGTTGCGAGTTTCGGCAGCCATTTCATCCGCTGCTCCTCGGAGCCGAACGCAAATATCGGGTACATTGCGAGCGCACCTTGAACGCTGGCGAACGACCTGATAGCCGAATCGCCGCGCTCTAACTCCTGCATAATAAGGCCGTAGGCGATACTGTCGAGTCCGGCACAGCCGTATTTTTCCGGCAAGGTCGAGCCGAGCAAACCGAGCGCACCGATTTTAGGAATTAGCTCCATCGGGAACGTCATCGCCTGATTGTGCGACTCGATGATGGGCAGCACTTCCGTTTCCACGAAAGAGCGAACAGTGTCCCGAACCATCCGCTGGTCTTCGGTCAAGAGCGATTCGATGTCGTAATAATCAACAAGCATAGTAAATTGCGAAAATCATACAACACAAAAAAAGGGTATTCAATTGAATACCCCTCAAACCAAAATACATCGCCACTCTGTGAAACAGGACGAATGTTATTTTTGAAAGCTCTGCAACTGATTTTCAACCATCCCCAAATTGGGCCGCGTCACGTTTGAAAAAATAAGTCCGACCCCGCGCGCGAACCACTCCGTGCCCGTTGTACCGCCGGCTCCAGTGAATTGAACCATCAAGACATCATCATAGGTCTTCACACCCACTTGCGCAGAAGCACCATATTGTGTGATCTTCGCGGTAATCTGCTCGCCCTGCGAAGTAAAGCTCCACGTTGCGGAATCCTGAAGTGGCGATTGAAGATCGACCCAGCTATCCGTATAATTACCCGCCCAAGATTCAGTGCCGAAATTAATGGCCTGTTTATCCGTCAGTCCGTAATACCAAGTGGTGGGAGTGCCATAATTTTGGTAAGTCCACAGGCAGGAATAAAGTGGCATGGTGCCAATGGTATCGGCAAGGCCTTGCATGTTCATTCCGAGCGCTCCTGAAGGAGGATGGTACGGAGCGGTCGAAGTGACCGCGTAATCATAGTACGCTCCCGGCGAGGCAACGAGGGTGTAATAGTTCCTCACATCTCGTTCGGGCGCGAGCGGCGTTTGGGGCGCGTCCGTCATCGAGCACCCGAACATCGAAACCGAAACGAACATGGGTAAACATAATAGCCCATTCCGCAACCACCCCGCGTTTTTATTCTTCATTGTAAGCATCATCATCATCATCTCCCACCTTCTTTGTTTAGAAACAGACCGAATGTTCAAAATCTATAAGCCATCGAATATTCGATACGGCCCGCAATAGAATTATAAATATTGTATCCATCAAAAATCACGGGTTCGTTCGAATTTTGCTGAGGCTGATTCTGGTGCATCCGGCTTATCACCAGCGATACTCCGCCCATGAGCCGATCGCCAAATGGCACCTCGACGCCGGCCTCCGCGCTCACGAGCGTACCCAGCGAATAAAAGCCACCGCCTATGCCGCCGCTAACGAAGAATAACCCATGATCGACCGCCTCGCGGCGCTGATAAAATAGTTCACCGGCATAGCGCTGCTGCATTTTAAACTGGCCGTTGACATCTGTAAAGCCAGCGCCGGAAGTGGAGATGAGCGCAAGCCCCGACATCGTCCCCCTTGTAAGCGTGACGCCGAGCTGGTCATTCACATCGAGGTTATAGCCCACTCGAAGCGAAAAATCCGAAAAGAGCGGCTCGGTAGGCACAACCGCTGGCACGCTGAAGCTGCTCCATTGCGCGGAAATACCAACTTCGAATTGATAGGGCTGATCGAGCACTGCAAGTTCCCTGAGCGATTCTAAGGTCACATGTCCGGCTGTTGGCACAGTAATTTCGGCAACCGCCGCGCTCCGCGAAGCGGGAAGCAATTCAATAGATTGGTCGTCGGGCGACAACAAATTTGCTGGCGGGGCATCGCTAAATGACCCATGGGACACATTGGTCACATGAGTCGTATGGGTCGCATTGGATATTTGACGAGCTTTGGTTACCGCAGCCGCTTGAAAGGGTGGCATCTCAGGAGCAACATTGGCCGTGTAACCCAATGGCGGATTCGCCATCATGGCGGTGGATGGATTCCCAGCTAAACTCCGCGCTCCCCCATTTCGGAATTCGAGCGATCCGACAATCCCGGCTAGCAAAATAGCCGTAACTCCCGCAAGCGCGGAAATTCGTCGGACGCTCCAGAACACCGGTGGAAGTATTCGTTCCCGATCCATCCCGGCTATTCGCTGGAATAGCGCCTCTTCGAGCGCGGGTGGCACGGCGACATTCCGGACAGCGCGATTCGCCAGTTGCCGCATAGCCTCATGCTCCTGAAAAACCTGGCGAATCTCAGGACTGACGGAAACGCGGTGCAATAGCTCCGCCCCCTCCGCGTCATTCAATCGCCCATCGAAATAGGCAATAACGCTATCTTCTATTGGAGTCGTCATGTCGTAATTTTTCATTGTGCGAATGCCTCCCCGAGCGATAAGTTATTGTCCACCGGGCCGAAAGATACATCATCTATATCTGGTATCATAGGCCGGTTGGCGGCATGGTAATTTTTCTTCTTCTCTTTTGCTTTTGAGGCGCTTCTTCCGCGAGTCCGGCTCGCTTCATATTGATATTGCGGAGCAAGCAGCGCGCGCAATTGCTTTTTAGCCCGTGTAATGCGGACTTTCACATTCATCTCGGTCGTATCTGTAATCCGTGCAATCTCGTCGTAGTTGTAGCCCTCGAACTCGCAGAGTAAAAACGCTTCGCGGTAGATCGGGGATATCTTGGCGAGCGCAACACGCAGCATGTCATCGGCGATGGCATAGTCGAGCGGTTCTGGGGGCGTGTCCAGCGTTCCGCCGAGGCTCTCCATTTCCTCGCCGCTCCCGATCGAAATAAATTCCGGGGTGAACTTCGAGCTTCGGAGCAAATTCAGGCAAACCGAGCGCGTGATAAGCAACACCCAGCTTTTGAGCGCCTTTGCTTCGCGCAGTTGCTCGCAATGGGTATAAACCCGGATAAACACCTCCTGAAATGCGTCCTCGGCCAGCACGCGGTCGCCCATGTAATAAAGGCAATAGCTGAAGACCTGCTGCCGGTACAGCGTATAGACGTGCTTAAACCCGGCCATTTCACCCTTCGTGAAAGCCTCAATAAGCCCTAATTCGTTATCGTCTAATGTTTTGCGCTGTCCCTGTGGCATGATGCCGGGCTGGAGCATTCTTCTCCTAAGTGTTAGGACACACGAACGGTGGGGTAAGTTACAAGGGGTTGGCGCGCTTGCTCATTAATTTTGAAAATAAGATGGGGACGAAATACATGCTCTATCCGTTTGTCTGAACTTCTAATGAAGCTTGAATTCAACCATTTTCTATGCCCCTTCTCGAAGTTAAACATCTCAAAACCTATTTTTTTACCGACGACGGCGTCGCCAAATCGGTCGATGACGTGAGCTACACGGTCGATCGGCGCGAGACCTTAGGCGTCGTCGGCGAATCCGGTTGCGGCAAGTCCGTGACGGCGCTTTCGATCATGCGGCTCATTCCCGATCCGCCCGGCAAGACGGTCGGCGGCGAAGTATTCTTCGATGGGAAGGACTTGCTCAAGCTCCCGGAAGAAGAAATGCGAAAAATTCGCGGCAATAAGATAGGAATGATTTTTCAGGAGCCGATGACTTCGCTCAATCCCGTCTTTACCGTCGGCAATCAGATCGAGGAATCGATTTTGCTGCACCAAAAGGTGACGAAAGCAGAAGCGCGCGAAAAGGCCATTGAGATGCTACGGCTCGTTGGTATTCCCGCGCCGGAGCAGCGATACGGCGAATATCCGCACCAACTTTCCGGCGGAATGCGCCAGCGCGTGATGATCGCCATCGCGCTTTCGTGCAATCCCGATATTCTCATCGCCGACGAGCCGACAACCGCGCTCGATGTGACCGTGCAAGCGCAAATCCTGGAACTCATCAATCGGTTGCAGCATGAACTCGGCATGGGCGTCATCCTTATCACGCACGATCTCGGCGTGATCGCGGAAACAGCGGATAAAGTCGCTGTGATGTATGCTTCGCATATCGTAGAATATTCGAAAGTCGATGAGATTTTTCATAATCCGATCCATCCCTACACCGTAGGACTGCTCGGCTCGATTCCGAAACTCAATGTCGAAACCGATCGGCTCATGACGATCGAGGGAACCGTTCCATCACCCGTCAACTTCCCTATCGGCTGCAATTTTAACACACGCTGCGCCTGGGCGACGGAAGTATGCTACAAAGACGAACCTGCGCTTATTGAACATGAGCCGGGGCATTTTGCTGCGTGCCATCATTGGGAAAAAGTGAAGGCCGAGCGGCCGGCGAATTTAGTGGAGGCGTAGCGATATGATTCGAGAGGAAGCCGAACCGCTTTCCATTTTCCTCTCCGATACGGAATTCGAGGGCGTTGCTTTTCAAGATGAGACGGCAATTGCTCTCGATCTTTCCGGGAAGAAGTTCATAGACTGCATCTTCGAGCGGTGCCAATTAAGCTCGGTAAAGTTTCAAGGCGCTGTTATTCAGGCGAAATTCATTGAATCGAAAATCGAGGGAATCAATTTTTTTACCGCCAAACGTGCGATGCTGTCTGTGAATTTTTCAGAGTGCCTCATTAGGCATTCGTCTTTTGCCGAGTTGAAAATGCTGAAAGTTACATTCACTCGATGCACACTTCAAAACGTGGATTTCTCGGATGCCGATCTCTCGTCTGCGGATTTCACGAACGCGACATTCGAGCATTGCGTCTTCCGCAATACAAACCTCACGAAAGCTGATTTCCGTTTTGCCACAGGCTATTACATCGATCCTATACTGAACAAAGTGAAAGGCGCGCGATTCTCTTCGCCTGATGTTTTGAGTTTATTGGCGGGATTCGATATAATAATCGAATAAGTGGTTTATTTTACTTGTCATTCCCGCGAATGCGGGAATCCAGATCTCAAGATTCTGTGTGGGCCAAATATGGATTCCCGCTTTCGCGGGAATGACAATAATGAGATAGATTTCCAAACTTTATGCAAATGCAAAATTCAGCATCCGATATACTAACTTTGCCGCAAGATACGTGGCATGACGAGCTTTCGGATCGGGACTCAACTCCACCACATCGAATCCTATAATCTTTTTCTTTTGCCGATTTAGCTCGCGAAAGATTTCCATTGTTTCGTTCCAGAAGAATCCATCGGGTTCTGGCGTTCCGGTCGAGGGCATGATGGCGGGATCGAAATAATCGACATCGAATGTGATATAAACTTCGTTCGTCGGCAAAGCTTTAACGACTGCATTCTGCCAGTTCTGCCCATGCTCGCCTTTTCGAATTCTAGTAGCGTAGAACGTTTGAATGCCAAGCTTTTTCGCGTGTTCGAATTCGGCTTTCTCCTGCGCGCGAATCCCGACTTGAACAACACGCTTCATCGGAAATCCGGTGTCCGCAACGCGCGCCATAAAGCAGGCATGACTATACGGTGTGCCGGAATATTTCATTCGTAAATCGGAATGTGCATCGAAGTGCAAGACAGACATTTTCGGATAATGAGCAAAGTGCGCCATGATGGGCGCGGTGGAAATGGTATGCTCACCTCCTAAGGTCACGACAAATTTGCCATTCTCGATTTCTTTCGAGATCGCTCCCTGCAAATAATCGAGCATGTTTTTGCCCGTCCGTTTTCCAAAATTTATCGGCGGAAGCGTAACAATCCCTTGCTCGAAACAAAGTTCACGAAAGAACTCATCGTCAAGAAATTCAACGTAATGCGAGGCTTTGAGAATGGCTTCCGGGCCTTTGGCCGTGCCTCCGCCGTAGCTTACGGTCTTCTCATACGGCACGGAGAGCACGACGATTTTGCTCGATGTGTGCTCGCTCGATTTCCTTGGTAATCCTAAAAAGTTTTGAGATGTTGGAAGAACCTTCATCATAGTATAACAAATGTCATTGCGAGGAAGTCCCGGAGGGACGGTTGCGAGGCACGAAGCAAAGCAATCTTGCCGCAGTGGTGGTAATGCCTGAGATTGCTTCGTCGCGTTCAGCTCCCTCCGGTGCTGAACGCTCCTCGCAATGACGTATTGTATACTTGCGGAAAATCAATCATAGGATTGTATCTCGCAACCAATGCAGATCATCCCTCTTCGGATAATCGGTCGTATAATGCAGTCCTCGGCTCTCTTTTCTGCGCAGGGCCGATCGAACGATGAGCAATGCAACTTCCGCGATATTTCGAAGTTCGAGCAGCGGCACCGTTACTTTCGTGCGGCGATAATAGTCTTCGATTTCCTTTCGAATAAGCTTGAGTCGCCGCGTGGCTCGTTCGAGGCGATAATTGCTGCGCACGATACCGGCGTAATCCCACATAAGTTCCTGCACTTCACGCCGGTCGTGGGAAATATAAATCCATTCCTCGGCATTCTCCGTGCCGGACTCATCCCATTCCATAAGTGATACCTTGTTCGTTGACGGCTTTTTCCCATGCAAGCGATGTATCAAGTGCATCGCCGCGCGGCGCGACCAAACGAGCGATTCAAGGAGCGAATTGCTCGCCAACCGGTTCGCGCCATGCACGCCCGTCATCGAAGCTTCGCCGGCAACGTAGAGGCGATCAATATTGGTCGTGCCATCGAGCGAAGCGACAACCCCTCCGCAGCTATAATGCGCCGCCGGCACGACCGGTATTGGCTCTTTCGTAATGTCGATGCCCAATTCGTTGCAGCGTTTGTAAATACTCGGAAATTCATGCCGAATGGAGCGCGCCGGAAGATGTGAAACGTCGAGAAAAACGTGGCTGTCGCCGCGCCGCTTAAGCTCCGCGTCAATTGCGCGCGCCACTATGTCGCGTGGGGCAAGCTCCATTCGTGCCGCGTCGTATTGTTTCATAAATCGCTCGCCGGCGCGATTGATTAAAATTCCACCCGCTCCGCGAACTGCCTCGCTGATGAGAAAGGAATTCGCCTCGGGCACATAAAGCGTCGTAGGGTGGAATTGGATAAATTCCATATTGCCGATCTTCGCGCCCGCGCGAAACGCCATGGCAACGCCATCGCCCGTAGCGATGAGCGGATTCGTAGTATGAAGATAAACCTGCCCCGCGCCGCCCGTGGCAATCATCACTGCGGCAGCCGCGCTGCAAATTGCCACTCGCCCAGTCGCCTCATGTAAAATATACGCACCATAACAAGAAAGCCTTTGGTCGCTTACGTCCTTTCTGTCCTTTTGGGGAACGCTCCCATGCTTTCGTTGATGATCCGTCAAAAGTTCCACGGCAAAATGATTTTCGAGAATCGTTATCTTTGGGTGCGTCTGCACGGCGTGGAGCAATGCCCGTTCAAGTTCCCGCCCGGTAAAATCCCTGGCGTGGACGATGCGGTTCGCCGAATGGCCACCCTCACGCCCGAGATGCAGCTTCCCCGAACGGCTTTTTGTGAAGCGCGCGCCGAGGTCGATCAGGTCCTTCACACGCTCCTGCCCTTCCTTTACAAGAACGCGGACGGCATCCTCGTGGCATAACCCCGCGCCGGCAATGATCGTATCGTGAAAATGCGCTTCGAGCGAATCTTTATCGCTCTCCACGCTCGCAATGCCGCCTTGTGCGTAATTTGTATTCGATTCCGAGCGTTCTTTTTTGGTAACGATGAGCACGCGCAAGCCGGTATGCTCCGCGACCGTTAGGGCGAAAAATAGGCCGGCGGAGCCGGAGCCGAGAACCAAAACGTCTGTTTCCGTATGCGAGATGATAAATGATTAAGTGATAAGAACACCGGGAAATGAAAAAGCCTTTCCGAAGAAGGGCTTTTTAAATCAAGGATAGTTTATATTAGAAATAAACTACTACGTTCGCGTTTGCATTGAAATATAGCAGGATTTTTAACTTTCAAACGCCCGAAAACCCCTTGAAGTCGATTCGAGACCGGCAATCGCGCTATTCGGATCATGCTCAAAGAAAATCTTCCAGCTATTTTCGAAAGCCTCCGATAGCAATGCCCGCTTTTCTTCGAGTGTCGTGAGCGGGAAATTATCGTAGCCCATAATCCAGGGTAAATTAATATGGGCTTTCGTCGGAAAAAGATCGGCGCAAAAGAAAAGATGATTCGAGCCGTCGGAAATAAGCGGCAGTTGTTGCGCACGTGTGTGGCCGTTGAATATCCGCAAATGAATACCAGGAAAAAGCTCACCAGGGCCGTCTAATTCTTCGAGCATCCTGTTCGTCACGATTGCTTCCCAATCCTGCTTTAGATAACTCGCGCGGTCTTTATCCGTCGGATTTCTCGCCCACTTTAGATTCTCCTTTTGGACGAAAACCTTCGCATTCGGGAACGTTGGAACGAATTCCCCACTCGCGGTTTGAGATACCATCCCTCCGCAGTGATCGAAATGCAAATGAGTCTGAATGACATGCGTGATGTCTTCCGGTTTCAATCCTTTTTCCGCAAGCGATGCAAGCAGCGTAAACTTAGAATGATCGAGTTTGTAAATCGCGCGAGCCTTCTCGTCATACTTATCCCCCATTCCCGTATCGACAAGGATGTTCATTCCACTGCCTTGAATCAGCAATGCGCGGAGCGCCATATCGATCCGATTTTGGTCGTCAGCAGGATTCGTGCGGTTCCACAAATTTTTGGGAACCACGCCGAACATCGCGCCGCCATCTAAGGCGAATCGGCCGGTTTCGATGGGAGTGAGAGTATAGGGGCCGATGGTCATAATCACTTGGAATTTTAAGTTGTCATTGCGAGGAGGGATTGGCGACCGAAGGGAGTCAATCCCGACGAAGCAATCCGTTCGCGATTCAACGGCTCTTATTCAAGAAGAGATTCGAACAAATCATTCCACTCAGGATTGAAGGAATTAATCAAAGCGATCTTCTTCGACCGTGAGCCGGCTTTGATTTGCTTCTCTCGCTCAATGGCGTTTGGTGCATCCTCGAACCATTCAAAATAAACGAGCCTATCGACGTTGTACTGTTTCGTGAAGCCAGGAATTAGTTTCATCTTATGGTCAGATACGCGCCGCTTGAGATCGCTCGTTACTCCGGTGTATAAAACCGTGTTATTCTTGTTAGTCAGAATGCACACGGCGAAGGTCTTGAACGTCATTGAAGTTTCGTTGTATTAACAACGGATTGCTTCGTCGAATTCGGCTCCCCCTGGTCGCCGAATTCTCCTCGCAATGACGATAATAAAAGGGCGAACGCTCTTCCTATCTTTTCCTCCCCGGATCGACCTCATCGAGCCATTTGACCTTGGCTTCGAGCTGCTCGCGTGGCTCGACCCAATTCGGATCGGGAATGCAGCAATCGACGGGGCATACGGCGGCGCACTGCGGCTCATCATGGAACGTCACGCATTCGGTGCACTTATCGGGCACGATATAAAAATAGTCCGACGAGAAAAACCCGACTCCGCCGCTTGGCGCGGGATCGGTAGCTCCAAAATTTTGTCCGCCGAGCGTCCAGTTCGCTCCGCCTTCGTAGATTGCATTGTTTGGGCATTCCGGCTCGCATGCACCGCAGTTGATGCATTCGGTCGTAATCATGATGGCCATTGACGTGTATCTCCTTTGTTAGATCGACAAGAAAAATCCGATGTAACTAACGCTCGTTAGTCTCCGCACGGTTCGAATAACAGCGTACTTGAAATAAGAGTTTACGCACACAAGCGCGTTTTATAGGCAACATGAGCAGGGAACGCGAAAACTATCCATCCCGTTAAACCGCGCCTATATGGGAAAGTATGAAGTATGAAGTATGAAGTATGAAATCGGAATCTTAAATCGTCCTTTTTCATCCTTCATCCTTCATCGTTCATCCTTCCCAACCGGGCCTATAGCTCAGTTGGTTAGAGCGTCCGCCTGATAAGCGGGAGGTCAGTGGTTCAACTCCACTTAGGCCCACTTTCTCAATTTAGAATGATGAATTGAGAATTAAGAATTCGAGGAAAATAGCTGCAATGAAGGATAGCGTAATCCGCGAGAAAAGCTTTGCCTTCGGGCTTAGGATCATCAAGCTTGCGGATCAACTTCATGAAAAACGGTCTTTTGTTCTTTCAGACCAAATTCTGCGTTCTGGAACCGGAATTGGAGCGAATGTAGCCGAAGCCGATCCAGCCGTTTCACGAAAAGAGTTCATTGCAAAAATGGCAATTGCTTATAAAGAAGCTCGTGAGACGCTCTACTGGCTCGCTCTTCTTCGTGAATCGAAGAAAATTGAGACGCGCCTTGCGAACTCTTTCCTTAAGGATTGTGAAGAGCTATGTAAAATCCTAAGCTCTATCATAAAATCTACTCGTGAAAATGATCCCCATTCTTAATTCTCAATTCTTAATTCTAAATTCACATCGGGCTCGTAGCTCATCTGGTAGAGCGGTAGATTTGCATTCTACAGGTAAGGGGTTCGAGTCCCCTCGAGTCCACTAATTATCAATGACAAATGACGAATGACAAATTTTTCTACCATTTGTCATTCGTCATTGAAAAAGTTGCCCCGCCCGGCTATCACACCGAACGGGGCAACCCCTTATCCTGCATTCAAAGCGGAAGAGTCTTCGCTCCGCGTGGATGTTCGCTCATCTACACAAACGATGCTCGTCCGCCAGCGCGATCTCATCCGTATTGAACGAGAGTAACCGCGCCGTTCTTATGGGAGTACCAACTTTGGCCGATTCCTCGATCGCGAGCCATCGACGAATCCTCGTCCATAGACAAGAACGCACAAGGTCGCTCGGGTTACAAAAAAAATTTATGATTTTTTGAAAAAAACTATTATAAACATTCGGAATTTGATAGAATTTCCGCAAGGTGAAAGGTCTTAACCCCCAATGTTTGCTCGATTTGCTCGCGGCAGCTAAAGCCATCTGCGATGATGAGACGATCTTTAGGCATCTCTCGTATTTTTGGGAAAAGCTTCCTTTTTCCGATTTTCATGGAGACATCATAATGTTCTTTTTCGAAGCCAAATGCTCCGGCCATGCCACAGCAACCGGCATCGAGAATCTCCGCATTAACACCATTCTTTTTCAGGATTGATTCTTCGGCATCTTTACCCAGAATCGAGCTATGATGGCAATGGAATTGGACGAGAGCGCTACGCTCGGGGACACCACCCCCGCGCATCGTAGGCGATGCTTGCCCCCTCCTCTTATCAGAGGAGAGGGAGTTTGCAAACTTTTCAAGAAATTCCGATAGAAGGTATGTATTATCCGTGAGTCGTTTCGCATCTTGTCGCTCAGGCATGAGATTTCGCAGTTCGTCCCGGAAAACGGAGGCGCAGCTTGGTTCGAGCACGACAATAGGAATCCCGGCAGCAACATCGTCGCTGACCACGCTCAGTATGTCCTCCAAGTGCTTCCGCGCTTGTTTTAGCATCCCCCAATCGTAGAGCGGGCGACCGCAGCACATCGGCTGCTTATAAACTTTTACAGAGTACCCGGCATCTTCAAGCACGCGCAGGGCGGCTTTCGCTGTTTCGGGCCGGAAATAATCGTTGAATGTATCAGCCCAGAGTATAACTTGTTTAAACTCCCCCTCCTCTGACAAGAGGAGGGGGCTGGGGGGTGGTGTCGTAGTGCGACGGAAAAACCATTTCTTAAATGTTGTCTTTGCAAATTTGGGAATCTCACGTTTGGGATGGATGCCGGCAATTGTTTTTGCGATTGCGCTCGTAATTGATGAATGAGTAAACCAATTTACAAGCGATGGCGCAAGCGAGGCCATCCGTGCCACACGGTAAATCATTCCCATCGTATAAGCCGCGCGCGGGCGCAGGCGGCCTTCGTAATAATGCGCGAGAAATTCCGATTTGTACGTTGCCATATCCACGCGCACGGGGCACTCCGCTTTGCACGCTTTACATGCCAGACATAAATCGAGCGATTCGCGGACTTCCTCGCTCTTCCAACCACCCTTGAGATGATCTCCCCGCATCATCTCGAACAGCGCGTGAGCTCTGCCGCGAGTGACATCCTTCTCATCATGCGTTGCGATGTAACTCGGGCACATTATGCCATCCTCTTTTCGGCAAACTCCCGCGCCAACACAGCGTTCGGTCGCACGAGAAAAACTTCCCTCATCATCTGGAAATGCAAAGTAGGTATTGAATGTGACCTCTCCCCTGCCCCTCTCCTTGGTAAGGAGAGTGGTGTAGTCCGCCCCATAGCGCAAATTCTCATCGATGCGATAGGGCCGAATGAGCTTGCCGGGATTCATTTTCCAATCCGGGTCCCAAATCGTTTTAAATTCTTCAAACGCCTGCATGATCTTCGGCCCGAACATTTTTGGCAGCAGCTCGCCGCGCGCCTGACCATCGCCATGCTCGCCGGAAAGCGAGCCGCCATAAGTCAAAACGAGATCGGCGGCATCATCGACAAATTTCATCCACTGTGCAATCCCCTCTTTGCTTTTTGGATCCCAATTAATACGGTTGTGCATACAGCCATCGCCAATGTGGCCATACATGGCCGCGCTATATCCATGCGCGGTAAGCAGCTTCTGAAAGTCTCTCAGATACGCGCCGATCTTATTCGGCGGCACAGCAGAATCCTCCCATCCCTCCCAATTGTCGGGTTGTCCCGGCACGCGGGAAATCGCGCCCAAAGCCGAATCACGCACTGCCCAAATAGCTCGCTGATCGTTGCCTTCATAAATATGTGAATCGACCGCAGCGCCCTTCAACGCACGTGAACATTCCTCCGCAATACTGCGAGCATCCTCTTTCGTATTCGCACCAAACTCGGCAATGAGCCACCCTTTGCCATTCGGGAAATCTGGAAATTTCCTGGACTGTATGCCTTTCGCTTTCACCGCAAGAAGAAATCGTTCATCAAACCCTTCGAGCCCAATTGGCTTATATTCGAGAACGAGTGGAACGTTATCGCCGGCAATAAAAAGATCGTCGAATCCCGCGACGAGCAAAACACGCGCTTGCGGTGACGGAATAAGCTGGACGGTTGCTTCCAATATCGTAACGAGGGTTCCCTCCGAGCCAACGAGCGATCGCGCTACGTTAAATCCATTCTCCGGCAAAAGTTGATCTATACTATATCCCGAAACGCGGCGGGGGATTTGGGGGAACGTCTTTCGAATCTCATCGGCATATACAGTAGAAATTTCTTGCAAACGCCGATATATTTCCATTTCGCGGTTGGACCCATGGGACACATCGGACGGATTGGAACGCCCAGCATTCATGCGTGTACCATCATAAAGCAATACCTCAAGTGAGTGAAGATTATCCACCGTTCGCCCAGCCATAATGGAATGCATACCGCAGGAATTATTCCCTATCATGCCGCCCATCGTACACCATTTATGTGTGGCAGGATCGGGACCGAACGTAAGGCCGTGTTTCTCCGCAGCACTTCGAAGATCATCGAGCACAGCACCGGGCTGAACACGCGCAATTCTTTTTTCTGGATCGATCTCAATGATCTTATTCAGATATTTCGAGAAATCCATCACAATAGCGATGTTACAGCACTGGCCAGCTATGCTCGTTCCCGCTCCGCGACTTAGAATGGGCGCGGCAAACTCTGTCGCTGTTGCTACCGTGGCAACGACATCGTCAATCGTGCGTGGAATTACAACACCAATCGGTACCTGTCGGTAATTCGATGCGTCCGTGGCATATAGCGCGCGCGAACCCGCATCGAAACGGACTTCGCCCGAGACGCGGTGTTTCAGCGTGGATTCGAGCGCGGAGATGTCTAACGAGGGTAAGGTGGCAAGATTTGCTTTAGACATTCTCCGGTATCTGATTCTATTGCTTAACTATTTTTTTCGTAATGATTTGATCGTCGATTTGTATCGTCAGAAAATAAATTCCAGAAGGTAACGATTGAAGCGAAAGAGTCATTTCACCGGCATTTTCCTCTGGAGCATTCATCATTCGAACTACCTGGCCCAAAGTGTTTACTAAACTCAAACGCAATAGATTACTCCCTTGTCCCAGACATTGAACATTCACTTCATCGGAAACAGGATTCGGATACAGCAAAACATCTTCTGAATAATTTGTGCTCGGAACACCTGCATTGCCGCTTGCAGAGTCCGACGATAACGCAAATACAACCTTATCCTGTGGGCGAGGGCCTGTAACGGTCAGCTCCGACTTGTGCGACTTGCCATCCGATATATAGCGGATTCGGAATAGAGATGTCCCACCTTCGCCAAGTGAGTACGGCCCCAATCCTGATATGACAGAAAAAGCTGTGTCTGAAGGATTTCCTACATTCCCTGAAATTGTTACTCCAGCCGAGGATTTGTTTGTAATGGTGAACAAAGCAGTATCGGCAAGTCCAGCGGTTAGCAAACCAGCATCCCACGTTGGTGGAGTCACGGTCAGCATAGTATCGGAAATGCCGGAACCTTTACTGACTTGCAGAGAAAAATCTTTCGTCGTCTCGTGAATGTCATCAAATGTACGCAATGTGAAACTATAAACTCCAGGAACGGTTAATCCACTCACGTTCGATGCCGCAAGTCCCTGATGAGCAAAGATAGGATTCGCGCCCGCCGGAACAGACTTTACTTCCCACCAATAGCGCATTTCCTGGCCGCTGGTGTCGGTCGTGTTTGCTGAAAGCATCGTCGAATCTGCCGGGAGCGTAGGACTTGGAGGCGTTGCGGAAATAGAATTGATAATCGGGCCCGAACTTGCAGGATGCACCGTGCAGATCACTCGACATGTAAGATCGGGATGGCCGGGATTGGTTACGTTACACTGAAAAACGTAATCGCCGGGAACGGTCATCCCAGTCACGGTGCCACGAATACTGATATAGATATAGTATGTTGTATCCACGATCGCAACACCACCGGGCGGTTGACTTACAATTGTCCATTTCCCTCGTCCGTCAAAGGCATCGTTGGCAAGATCGCCAATGCCGACTTGTGTGGTGACCGACGAAATTGGCAGCTCGATATTTGCATGCGTCGTATCCGGGAAGTTTGTGAACACAAGTCCATATGGTTGTGCAATTCGAAATCCGGCCTGCCACAACACCGGCGGAGGATTAGAAGCATACACGATCAAATAGACTTTCTTTGAAGAAACATTAATTCCATCGGATACATTGATCTGAAAAATGTACGTGCCAGCATCGGAAAGTCCGGTTACGAGTGTCGTGGTTTTGGTTGGATTTACAATGACGGCAGTTCCTCCAGCAGGCTGCGAGGCGATAGACCAATTATACGTCAATGGGACGAGTTCTGCATCGTTGGCAACAACGGAAAGCGTGGTCGTAGTTGTATCGGCAACGACATATCCCGGCGTTGCAACCCAGCTCGTAATATCGGGCGCATGATTCGGACCGGAATATGGATAGACGGACGAAGCGTATCCGGCAACTCCGGAATTAAAACTTAATGTGCCATTCGCGCCAACCGTTTTAATTCCAAGCTCTGCGTATGCACTTGCACCTGATGGACATTGAGATATACCATACTGGCCCGGCGGCAATCCTGTCAATGTAAGCGTGGTATCCGCGCCCAGGTTTTCGAATACAGTGGTTACTTTTCCAT
The DNA here is from genome assembly GCA_003151825.1 of Ignavibacteriota bacterium. Lineage (GTDB taxonomy): Bacteria > Bacteroidota > Ignavibacteria > Palsa-1295 > Palsa-1295 > PALSA-1295. Next base: position 1,413 of record PLYO01000048.1, on the reverse strand, counting down.
TTTTCACGAAGGACATAACGTGCATGTTGGAATCACTTGATGTAGCAGCGATACGCACCATTCCCGGCCTGACATAATGAATCACTTGCCTCATGCGGAAATACGTACCGGAGGGTGTAAACCCCGTGTTGCCAGCCGTGTTCGTCAGCGTCAAGGAACCGCTATACGCAACCTCCCAATAGGATGTACCGCCTAAAAGAAGATCATTAAAAATATCGTCGATGGTAGGATTATACATTTCCGTTTGAGCGGTTGTAATGCCAAGCGAATCCGCAAAATAGTGGAGGTAAGAACGGTATGGGTCGGCAGTGCCATAAGTGTGGTACGAAATGCGACCAACAAGCGGCCATAGCGCGGCATCGCTTTGCTCCGGTGTAATAAATCCCCAATCGGTTTCCGGCGCAACGGCCTCGGCGTATTGCGTCTTCGTCACTAAGCCGTGGGCCAGCGCCCGAGGCGCGAGTGCCTTAATATCGTCAGCGAGGACAGAAGAAGTTACGGAGCCCGACGGTTCGTTATAGATCACATCGTAATTAATGTCGATGCCGTAATTTTTTTTCCACCAAAGCGAGTTCGCCCAAATTTGCTCGGCGCGTTCACCGGGATCGTACATGACCCACGGTTTTGCATCGGAGGCATGGGTCGGGTAGCCGGGACTGGAATAGAAGTTAGTCTGGTATCCCTCCGCATTCACGCGGTTTTTGAAATAGACCATGTATTTTGCAATTGTCGGATCTTCCACGCCAACCTGAAATTTTGACCAATCTACGGAATCGCAATTGCCATCGTCGGTGGGTGTTCCGTCGATGCGCGGCCCAACTTCCCATATCCGCGAGCCGGTAAGACCGAGATCGTCGATGAGATAATTCAGCGTTTGGAAATTAAATGAGTCCTGGATCGAGGGATCGAGGCCATAATTCATCATGCTGAAAAGATCGCCGCCGCATCCCCAGCCCTCAATGGTCTGAAATTTCGTGGTGCTGTCGAGCGTGATGCTGACCTGCGCATGAACCGACTCATTAACGACGAAGAAAAGCGCGAGGCAAAAAACGATAGATTTTATCATAATGTCATAACACGGTCGAGCGAGAAAAATCATTCGAAATTGTCTAAACCAAGATTTTAAGAGATTTTAGAGATGAGCAAGATAGGAATATCGCAGGGACGTGCTGCGCACGTCCTGTTGTCATGCAACGAACGTTTTCGTTATCAGCAAGAAGGACGTGCGCAGCACGTCCCTACGAAATCCATCCGCGTAATCCGGCCCAATCCGCGTCATCCCGGTTCAGACAAACCCTCCACCATCTCCCTTACCGCCTCCCACTCCGGCGTGCCTTTGAGCGTGCCGATGCCGTCGTCCTCGTCGTCCAGAAATAATTTTATGTTCCGCATATTCCGAAGTCCCGCCTCGAT